>NZ_JBVAYA010000002.1:0-207348 GCF_055419625.1 Mycobacterium sp. IDUB_1
CGTCAGTCCGAGCGCTACGGGGTGCCTGCGCACCAGCTGCTGCACCGTGCCGGGCAGCGCAAGCTGATCGGCGGCCAAGAAGACCAACTGATCGACATCGCCCTGGAAATCAAACGCGAAATGGACGCCGCGTCCCCATAGCCCGGCCGAATGCACACTCTGCCACGCGAACACCAGACACCGTGCACTCGACGCCGCGGGACTGACTTTTTTGGGATTTTCTGCCGGCCATCTGACCTGCGCGGACGGTGCGGGTTGTGAGTTGGGCGACGGTGCGGGGTGTTTGGCATCGGGAGCGATCGGCTAGCAGTGGGGGTGCGACTGTTTGATCGCAGACCCAAAGGAGTGATTTTTCGTGACTACCGCTAACACCGTTCGCCGTGGACTGTTCGGCATGTTCGCCGGCGGCCTGCTCGCCTTCGGATCGGCGGCGATCATCGCCCCAGTGGCCAATGCGCAGCCCGCGCCCGGGCCCGCACAGGACCAGGACTGCACGGCCAGCACCGTGGCCGGCACGGTCAGCACCGCAGCCGCATCAGAGGGCGCTTTCCTGACGGCGAACCCGCAGGCCAACGAGGCGCTGACGAAGATCGCGGCCGAGCCGCAGCCGCAGGTCAGCCAGGCGTACATGGCCTACTTCGCGGAGAACCCGCAGGTCGAGGACCAGCTCAAGGCGATTCACGAGCCGGTGAGTGCGCTCTCTGACCGCTGCGGTGTGAAGCTGGCGCCGACGCCGGTGGCTCAGGCGGTGTGGAGCGCCTCCGAGCAGTCACCTGAGGTACCCGTGATGCCGGCGCCTGAGGGCGAGGCGGCAGTGCCGGCAGCCCCGGAGATGCCGACCACCTGACCGCTCTCTCAGATGTTCACCGTGTCCACGTCGTGTGGGCACGGTGAATTTCTGTGTGGAAGCTACGCTCTGGCTGCGCCGGTGCGGTCCGTCCCGGCAAGTTCGGCCCGCTCGCGACATCGGAGTCTTCTTGACCGACGGCCTATCGACCGCCGACATTCCCCGCGTCCGAGGCTGGATTCACGTCGTTTGCGCAGTGCTCGCCGCCGCCGGCGGCTTCGCCCTGCTGCAGTCGGCCGCCATCGCGACGTCACCTCAGGTGTTCTGGTCGGCTGCGGTGTACGTCTGCGCCGTCGTGGCGATGTTCACCATCAGTGCGACATACCACCGGGTGGCGTGGGCATCACTGCCTGCGGAGAAGTGGATGATGCGTCTCGACCATTCGGTGATCTTCGTGTTCATCGCCGCTAGCTACACGCCGTTCGCGTTGCTCGCGATGCCGCCCGACATCGGTGCGCAAGTGCTGGTGATCGTCTGGAGTGGGGCGGCAGTGGGTGTCGTCCTGAAGCTGTGCTGGCCGTCAGCGCCGCGCTGGGTCGGGGTGCCGCCCTATCTGATGCTCGGGTACGTCGGGATCTGGTTCGCCGGGACACTGCTCGACGGCGCGGGCGCTGTGGTGGTGGCGCTGCTGATCGCCGGAGGCGTGCTCTACAACATCGGCGCCGTGCTGTACGGGCTCCGATGGCCCAATCCGTGGCCGAGGACGTTCGGCCATCACGAGTTCTTCCACGCCTTCACCGCCGCCGCGGCCGCGTGCCACTTCGCCGCTATCTGGCTTGTCGTCGGCTGACGGCACGATGGGGGCCATGGTGACCCGAAACGACGCGCAAGCGATCCTCGAGCAGTTGGCCGGGCCGGGCGCGCGCCTGCGTGACGACCAGTGGACGGCGATCGAGGCGCTGGTGGTGCACCGGCGCCGGGCGTTGGTGGTGCAGCGCACCGGCTGGGGCAAGTCGGCGGTCTATTTCATCGCGGCCACCCTGCTCCGTCGTAGCGGCCACGGTGCCACGGTCATCGTCTCGCCCCTGCTGGCGTTGATGCGCAACCAGGTGGCGTCCGCGGAGAAGGCGGGGGTGCGGGCCGCGACCATCAACTCGAGCAACATGACCGACTGGGACGGTATTCAGGCAAGGGTTCGCGACGGCGATCTCGATGTCCTGCTCGTCAGTCCGGAGCGGTTGAACAATCCCGAATTTCGCGACGCGGTGCTGCCGGAGCTCGCGCGCGACGCGGGCCTCGTCGTCGTGGACGAGGCGCACTGCGTCTCGGACTGGGGCCACGACTTCCGCCCCGACTACCGCCGCATCCGCACTCTTCTCGCCGACCTCGGCAGCGACGTTCCCGTGCTCGCCACGACCGCCACCGCGAACGACCGGGTGGTCGCCGACGTGGCCGCTCAGCTGGGCGTCGGCGGTCGCGACACGCTCGTGCTGCGCGGCGGTCTGGACCGGGAGTCACTACGCCTGTCGGTCGTCACCGCGGGCAACCCCGCTCAGCGCGCGGCCTGGCTGGCCGCTCACCTCGGTGAGCTGCCCGGGTCCGGCATCGTCTACACGCTGACCGTCGCCCAGGCGCACGACGTCGCCGCCCTGCTGCGTGAGCGCGGCTATCCGGTCGCGGCCTATACGGGCTCCACCGAGGCGGCCGAGCGGGAGCAGCTCGAAGCGGATCTGCTGGGAAACCGCGTCAAGGCGCTGATCGCCACGTCGGCGTTGGGGATGGGGTTCGACAAGCCCGATCTGGGGTTCGTGGTCCACCTCGGTGCGCCGTCATCGCCGATCGCGTACTACCAGCAGGTTGGCCGCGCTGGACGTGCGACCGAGCGTGCCGAGGTGATCCTGTTGCCCGGCCACGAGGACGCCGATATCTGGCGGTACTTCGGATCGCTGGCCTTCCCGCCGGAACAATTGGTGCGCAAGGTGATTCGCGAGCTGGATGGACAGCGTCCGCTGTCGACGGCGGCGCTGGAGCCGCTCGTCGACCTCAACCGTTCCCGGCTGGAGATGGTGCTCAAGGTCCTCGACGTCGACGGCGCGGTCCGCAGGGTCAAAGGTGGCTGGATCGGCACCGGGGTGCCCTGGGAGTACGACGAGCAGCGTTATCGGACGCTCGACGAGGCGCGCCGCCGCGAACAGCAGGCCATGCTCGACTACCAGGTGACGCAGGGCTGCCGGATGGCGTTTCTGCGCGGCCAGCTCGACGATCCGACGCTGAACCCTGACGAACGCTGCGGCCGCTGTGACAACTGCACCGGTGATCGCGTCAGCGGCGATGTCGCTGCCGCAGATGCCGAGCAGACCCGCGCCGCGCTGATGCGGCCCGGGGTCGAGTTGGCGCCGCGTAAGCAGTGGCCGACCGGGCTCGCCAAACTGGGCATCGAGCTGTCGGGCCGCATCACCGACGGGCCGTCGTCCGGTCGCGTGGTCGGGCGGCTCACGGATCTGGGGTGGGGCGCACGGCTTCGTACGCTGCTCGACGGCCCGGACGCCCAGGTGCCCGACGACGTGGTGGGCGCGGCGGTGAAGGTGCTCGCGGCGTGGGACTGGAAGGTACGCCCGACAGCAGTGATGGCGCTCGACTCGGCCACGCACCCGCTGCTGATCTCGTCGCTGCGCGTTCGGCTGGCCGAGCTGGGGCGGGTCACCGACCTCGGCACTCTGCGCTACGCGCCCGATCATCGACCGGTCAGCGCGGCCAACTCGGCGTACCGGGTCGCGGCGCTGTACGGCGCATGGTCGGAGCCCGACGCGCTGCCCGAGAGTCCGGTGCTGCTCGTCGACGACCGCACGGACACCGGGTGGACGATGACGATGGCCGCGCGCGTCGTACGGGCGGCCGGCGCTTCCGACGTGCTGCCGTTCGCGCTGGCCGCTACGTCGTGACCAGCAGGCGGCCGGGTCGGACCCCCCCGAGCTGGCCGGTGACCGCGTCTGCGGCGGCCACGACTGCCCGTGCCCGTTCGCCGATCTCGCGCTCGCTCAACGCCGTACCGATGTGCATCGAGGCCACCATGGCCTGACGCTGATGCTGGTCGAACACGGGGGCGGAGATCACGCTGATGTCGTGACGGCCCGCGCGCCTGTCCTCTCGCAATGACACACGCTCGCCGATGTCGGAGACCAGTTCGCCGAGCAGGGCGCGCAACTCGCCGGGCAGCGTCGCGGACATGCCGGCCATCAATGCGTACAAGCGCCGGCCCGCCGGGGTTTGTCGTTCCACCAGGTAGCCGTCCGCGCGGCACGCGGTGATCACCCGGTGCAGCCGCTGGGTGTCGGTGCGCAGCGGGATCGTCGGCTCCTTGGCCAACCAGGCCTGCGCCGCGAGGTCGTCCCACAGCACGAACATCAGTCCGACCGGCGGGGCGAACGGATAGCTCTGTCCCACCTCGACGCCCGGGTGCGCGCCGGGCGGGCTGACCAGGTCGAGCACGGTGATCCGATCGTCGACCACCGCCGACAGCGCGGCGGTGACCCCGAACCCCGTCGACAGGCGGCGCAGCTCGTCGCGTGCGGCCGGGCTGACCCGCATCGCCTCCTGAGCCCGGTGGCCGAGCGTGATCAACGACGGTCCCAGCCGGTAGGTCTTGTCGGTGTCGTCGCGCACCAGATAGCCGGCCTCGGCGAGCGAGGTCGTGATGCCCAGGCAGGTCGGCTTGCTCAGACCGAGGCGCCGCGCCAGTTCCGAGACACCGAAGCGTTCCGTCGGGTGCGCACCGAGGAAATCGAGGATCGCGACGACTCGGTCGGTCGGCGGCGACACGCGGCGAGGGGTGGGGGCCACATGCTGCACGGTACATATATGGAACGCTGCGGTCGATATATTGACTCCTGCTAGAACGCGTTCTAGTTTCAGGGTCGTGCACGCGCAGCCGTTGATCGACGCCATCGCCGAGGCCGAGGCGCTCGTCGTCGCCGCCCCGTTCATCGAATCCGAAGCCGACCTCCTCGAAGGTCTGCAGTACTTCGCCGGATGTGTGGCGGCATGCACGCAAGTGGCGTTCGACTACGACCGGGACCATCCCTTCCTGCACAGCGGGACCGGGCCGTTCACCAAGATGGGCCTCGACAACCCCGACACTCTGTACTTCGGAACCCGCGTGGTGCCGGGCCGTGAGTACGTCGTGACCGGGCGTCGTGGCACGACAACCGATCTCAGCTTCCAGATGCTCGGAGGCGAGTACACCGACGACAACGTCCCCGACAGTGAGACGGCGTTCGACGATCGCGAACTCGACATCGCGCCCGACGGTACCTTCGAGTGGCGCGTGGTCCCGAAGTCGCCCGCGCAGTTGGTGATTCGCGAGGTCTACAACGACTGGTCCGCACAGCGCGGCACGTTGGCGATCGCGCGCACCGACACCGCGGGAACCGCGCCGCCGCCGCTGACTCCCGAGCTGATCGAGAAACGGTTCGCGGTCGCGGGCAAGCAACTCGTGCAGCGGGTCAAGACCTGGCTGCAGTTCCCGCAGTGGTTCTACGACACGCTGCCGGTCAACACGATGGTCCCGCCGCGGCTCACCCCGGGCGGGTTGGCCACCCAGTACTCGTCTGTGGGTCACTTCGACCTGGGCCCAGACCAAGCCATGGTGATCACCGTGCCGGTCTCGGATGCGCCCTACATGGGCTTCCAGCTGGGCAGCCTCTGGTACATCTCGCTGGACTACATCAATCACCAGACCTCGTTGAACGGCACTCAGGCGCAGGTGGATCCGGACGGCTTCATCCGCATCGTGGTCTCCGATGCGAACCCCGGGGTGACCAACTGGGTCGAAACACTCGGCCACCGCAAGGGTTACCTGCAATTCCGGTGGCAGCGGGTGTCACGGCAGATGACCGAGGCCGACGGTCCCACAGTGGCCGTGATGGGCGTCGACGACGTCGCCGACGCGCTGCCGTACCACAGGGACAACGTGATCTCTTCCGATGACTGGCGGGCGCGAATCGCCCTGCGCCAGGAGCAGATCGGCTACAGGATGGTGGGTTGACGATGGGCATGCTCGAAAACAAGGTCGTCCTCATCAGCGGCGTCGGCCCGGCGTTGGGCACCACGCTCGCGCGTCGATGTGCCCAGGAGGGCGCCGACTTGGTGTTGGCAGCGCGCACCGTCGAGCGGCTCGAGGGCGTCGCCGCGGAGATCGAGGGCATCGGTAGACGAGCGGTCTCGGTGGGCACCGACATCACCGACGAGTCGCAGGTCACCAACCTGGTCGAGAAGTCACTCGAATCCTTTGGTCGGGTGGACGTGCTGATCAACAACGCGTTCAAGGTGCCGTCGATGAAACCGTTGGGCAAGACCAGCTTCGACCACATCCGGGAGACGTTCGAGCTCACCGTCCTCGGCGCGCTCCGGCTGATCCAGGGGCTGACGCCGGCGCTGGCCGAGGCCAACGGTTCGGTGGTGAACGTGAACTCGATGGTGGTGCGGCACTCCGATCCCAAGCAGGGCGCCTACAAGATGGCCAAGTCAGCGCTGCTGGCCATGTCGCAGTCGCTGGCGAGTGAACTCGGCGAGCAGGGAATTCGTGTGAATTCTGTTCTGCCGGGCTATATCTGGGGCGGAACGCTGCAGGGTTACTTCGAGCACCAGGCCGGCAAGTACGGCACGACGGTCGATGAGATCTACAAGGCCGCCGCGGTGAACTCCGACCTCAAGCGGCTGCCCACCGAAGACGAGGTGGCCTCGGCGATCCTGTTCATGGCCAGCGACCTGTCCAGTGGGATCACCGGCCAGGCGCTGGACGTCAACTGCGGGGAGTACAAGGCGTGACTTCTTCCTCCCGGACCAACGTTGGCACCGTCGAGGACCTGCATGCCTCGGCGGTGAAGGCCTGCGGGCTCGATGATTTCGGCAGCGACGACGACAATTACCGCGAAGCTCTGGCCGTCCTGCTCGAGTCCTATCAGCGCGACGCCGACCTGACCGAGTTCGGCAGCAAGATGCAGCGGTTCTTCGTGCGCAACGCACTGGTGGCCCGGCTGGTGTCGGAGGCGGCCTTTGCGCAGTACCCCGAGCACGCCGACGTACCGATCGAACGGCCGATCTTCGTCACAGGACTGCCCCGTACGGGTACCACGGTCGTGCATCGGTTACTGGCCGCCGATCCTCGTCATCAGGGTCTGGAGCTGTGGCTCGCCGAGTTCCCGCAGCCCCGGCCGCCGCGCGACACCTGGTCGCAGAACCCGGTCTTCCAACAGCTGGATGCACAGTTCGCCAAGGCGCACGCGGAGAATCCGGACTACACCGGCCTGCACTACATGACCGCCGACGAGGTGGAGGAGTGCTGGCAGCTGCTACGCCAGTCTCTGCATTCGGTGAGTTACGAGACGCTGGCTCATCTGCCGACCTACTCGCAGTGGCTGGCGCGGCAGGACTGGACGAAGCCGTACCAGCGGCACCGCAAGAACCTCCAGCTGATCGGGCTCAACGAAGTCGGGAAGCGTTGGGTACTCAAGAATCCCAGCCATCTGTTCGCGTTGGATGCGCTGTTCGCGACCTATCCCGACGCGCTGGTGATCCAATGTCACCGGCCGGCGGAGACGATCATGGCGTCGATGTGCTCGCTGGCGCAGCACACCACCGAGGGGTGGTCGAACAGCTTCCACGGCAGGGTCATCGGCGAGGACTCGCTGGAGACATGGTCTCGCGGGTTGCGGTTGTTCAGCGCCGAGCGGGCCAGGCACGATCCGGCGCAGTTCTACGATCTCGACTACTTCGCCCTGATCAAGGATCCGGTGGCGGTCGTGGAGGACATCTACCGGGCGTTCGGTATCGAGTTCACCGACGACGCACGCCAGGCGGTGGCGCACACGCACGAGAAGAGCCAGCAGGGGCCGCGCGCTCCCAAGCACACGTATTCACTGGCTGACTACGGCCTGACCGAAGAGCAGGTCAAAGCCCACTTCGCCGGCCTGTAACTGCGCCCAAACCAACGTTTGGGCGCAGTCGTTCGAGTGAAACACGCCATTTCGTCGTGTTCGGTACGGGCACGCGACGCCCAGGCATCAGGCCCGCCCAGGCGCCGTTAGCGGTTGGTCGTATGCCGAGATCGACGAAATGGCGAGAACCACTCGCACAAACCCGCCCAAACGTCGGTTTGGGCGGGAGAAGAGGCCGGGGTCAGCCGTCGCCGGGGGAGGGGGCGCTCGAGTATTCCTCGAGGCACCCCTCGGCCACGGCGTGGCGGATGCTGTCGGCCAGTCGCGGGCACGCTCGCTCGCGCGCTGGATCGCCGCCGGCACTGCGGATCTCGGCGAAATGGGCGCACCGCTGCGTCGCCTCGGCCGTCCACTGCACCGACGTGTGCGCCGGCCCGAGCTTCTTGACGCGCACCGCGACATGGCAGAAACGGCAGTCGACCGAGGCCAGCCCTGAATTCAGGTAGCGCTCGCGATCGGCCTGACTGCTCGCACGCACCGCCGCGGCACGTTCAGGGTCCGACGCGAAATCCGGTGCCTTACCCCAATGTCGGTTGGTGCCCTGCCCCGGATGACCGTGCTCGTGATCCTCGTCGTCATGGCCGTGCAACAGCAGCATCGACTTGGCGAGACGGTCCACATCCGGTGTGTCGCTCATGTCGACTGCTTCTCGGCGTCCCTTGCCTTCAGGTTCTCCTCGACCTCGACGTTCCACTTCTGCACCGCAGCCGTGGTGTCGACCTCGATCTCGAAGCGGTCTGTCATCTCCGGCGTCACATCAGCGACGTCGACGTAGAACTGCTGATACCACCGGCGCATCTGGTACACCGCGCCGTCTTCTTCGACCAGCAGCGGATTGTCGATGCGGGTCTTGTGTTTCCAGATCTCCACATCCTGCAGGAAGCCTTTACTGACCCCGTCGGTGAACGCGTCGGCCAGCTTCTCGGTTGTCTTGTCGTCCAACCCTTTCGGCTTCTCGACGATGACGCCCCACTGCAGCATGAACGAGTCCTGGGACACCGGATAGTGGCAGTTGATCAGGATCGACTCGGCCTTGAAATCGCCGTAGGTGTTGTGCAGCCAGTTGATCATGAACGACGGGCCGAAGTAGCTGGCCTCGGAGTCGAGCTTGGCCTCCCCGTATGCGGTGCCCATGTCGTTGATGTCTGGCCGGCCCACGTTGTGCAGATACTGCGACGCGATATGGCCCTCGAAGACGTTCTTGAAGTACGTCGGCAGACCGAAGTGGATGTAGAAGAAATGCGCCATGTCGGTGACGTTGTCGATGATCTCGCGGCAGTTGCTGCCCTCGATGAGCATCGAGTTCCACTTCCAGTCGGTCCACTCACCGCTGGCCCACTCAGTGATCTCGGGGATGCGCACTTCTTCCTGCGGCGGGTTGCCCTCGTGGTCGTGCCACACGAACAGCAGGCCGCCGCGGACGTCGGTGTGCCAGGCGCGAGTGCGCGCCAGGCGCGGCGTGCGTTTGGCGTAGGGCACGAGCTTGCACTTGCCGTCACCGCCCCAGCGCCAGTCGTGGAACGGGCAGGCGACGGTGTCGCCCTTGATCGTGCCCTGGGACAGGTTCCCGCCCATGTGGCGGCAGTAGCCGTCGAGGATCTTCACCTCGCCCGCTGAGTCGGCGAAGACCACCAGCATGGTGCCGAAGATCTCGATGCCGTGCGGCTTCCCGTCGAGGTAGTCCTTCACCGGCCCCAGGCAGTGCCAGCCGCGCGCAAAGCGGTCGGGCAGCGTGCCGGTGTCGATCTCGCGAATGCTCGCGGTTCCCGCCGTGTCGGTGCTCACCTGGGCCCTCCCCAATCTTGCTCGAATTAGAACACGTTACAGTTTTTCGCCGCTGTCGCGCAATCGGTCGACTCTCACCAGCGGAAAACGTTGCGCATCTCACCCTGAATCCGCCGTCGAGCCCGGGTACCCCGGTGGCCGTGACAGCACCATGCCAGATATAGTGCACACGGTGTCCACTATTTATCAGGCCCCGCCAATCGCTGGAACTCGGCGCTGGCTGGCCGTCGCTGCCGCGACCTTCGCGATCGCGTGGGGCGGCAACGAGTTCACCCCTCTGCTGGTCATGTACCGCTCGGGGGAGGGCTTCTCGGGCCTGACCCTCGACCTGCTGCTGTTCGCCTACGTGCTCGGTATCGTCCCGGCTCTGCTGGTCGGCGGGCCGCTCTCGGACCGCTTCGGTCGTCGCCCGCTGATGATCCCCGCACCCCTGCTCGCCGCCGCGGGCTCGCTGATCCTGGCGGTCGGCGCCGACTCCGCCGTCGTCCTGGCCGTCGGCCGCGTGTTCAGCGGTCTTGCGCTCGGGCTGGCGATGGCCGTGGGCGGCAGCTGGCTCAAGGAACTGTCCGCGCCGCCCTACGGGGACGGCACCGCGGGGGCGCGGCGCGCGGCGATGAGTCTGACGGCGGGTTTCGGGCTGGGTGCGGCAGCGGCGGGCGTGCTCGCGCAGTGGGGGCCGGCGCCGACGGTGCTCTCCTATGCGTGCAACGCCGCCCTGGCGCTGGCCGCGGCAGCTGTCCTGGCTGTTGCGCCCGAGACTCGCGAACGTCACGATGCGGTCGGGCCGTGGTGGGCGGACCTGGCGATCCCGGTCGCGTCTCGTCGGCGCTTCCTCTACGTTGTGGTGCCCGTCGCTCCCTGGGTCTTCGGGGCGGCGGGTTCGGCGTACGCGGTGCTGCCCGCGCTGCTGACGGAGCACGTGGCGCAGGCGCCGATCGCGTTCTCCGCACTGCTGTGCGTCGTCGCGCTCGGTGTCGGTTTCGGCGTGCAGCAGGCCGGTCGCGCATTGGGCGCCGACGGTCCGCGCGGTGTGGTGACTGCGCTGTTGCTGTTGGTCGCGGGCATGCTGTGCGCGGCCTGGGCGGCCGCCGCGCTGACCGTGACGACGGCGCTGATCGCGGCGGCGGTGCTGGGTGCGGGCTATGGCATGGCGCTGCTGGCCGGCCTTCAGCAGATCCAACGGCTCGCCGGCCCCGATGATCTTGCAGGCCTGACGGCGGTGTTCTACAGCCTGAGCTATCTGGGCTTCGGCGTGCCCGCGGTGCTGTCACTGCTCAATGGGGTCGGAGTGCCCTACCCCGCGATGTTCGGCGCGGGTGCGGTGCTGGCTGGCGGTTGCCTGGTCGTCGTGAAGATCGGCACTGTGATGATGAGCGGGGTCCGGCAGCCCTAGGGTTGACCCATGGCCACCCGCCGGGGACGTCCACGCAGCGAGGCGGCGCGTGGCGCCATCCTCACTGCCGCAGCGGAACTGGCTGCCGAGGGCGGCCCGGGCGCGGCGACCATCGACGCCATCGCCCGTCGTGCGGAGGTCAGCCGAACCACGATCTACAAGTGGTGGCCGTCGGCTGCAGCGATCGTTCTCGAAGGCCTGCTGGAATCCGTGCGGGAGTCGATCGTGCGGCCGCCCGGCAGCACCACGGTCGAGGCGCTCATCCACCACGTCAGCGCGCTCAACGCGATCCTGGCCGACCCCGGCGTCGGCGCCCTGCTGCGCAACGTGATCGCAGCGGCTGCCTCCGATCCCGCGATCCAGGCGGCCCTGCTGGCCCAGTGGATCGAACCGCGGCGCGGCGCCGTGGTCACTGCGCTGACCGACGCAGTGGCGGCCGGCGAGATTTCCGCAGACACCCACATCGAGGTGGTGGTCGACGCGCTGGTGTCACCGCCCTACTACCGGTTGGTGTTGGGGATGCCGCCGCTGTCCGAGCGCGGGGTGCGCGCGCTGGTCGACGCGGTGTGGGCGGGCTGCTCCTAGCGGTCCTGCCACCCCGAGTGGATATAGGTGTCGGCGAAGCGCTTCAGTGAATCCTTCTTCTGCTCGATCGGGGCGTCGAAATTCAATCCGTCGAACACCCAGGGGATCACGATATTGTCGGTGACGCCGGCCTCGGCGAGCTCTCGGTGCCCGTCCACGCCGAACTTGTCGATGCAGACCGCCTGGTACTCGAAAGATCCCTCCGCGCGGCCGTATTCGGCCCGCAGCGCTTCGATTGTGCCGATGGTCTCGGCGAGTTGAGCGCCTGTCATCATCGCGCTGGTCCAGCCGTCCCCGACCCGAGCCGCACGTTTGAGCGCGACGTCGGTGTGGCCTCCGACGTAGAACGGCACCGGCTCACTGGGTGCGGGGCTCATCTGCAGCCGGTCGAAATCGTAGAAGTCGCCATGGAACTCGACCATGCCGCCGCCCAGCACCAGCTTGATGACGTCGATCATCTCGTCGACGCGCTTGCCGCGCTTGGCATAGGGTACTCCGCACCATTCGAATTCCTCAGGTGCCCAGCCGATTCCGACGCCGAATCCGAACCGGTTGCCGGTGAGATTCGCCACCGAGCCGACCTGACGGGCCAGCAGCAGCGGATTGCGCGAACCCAACTTCATCACGTTGGTGTAGAACCGCAGCGTCGACGTGACAGCACCCATCGCGCCGGCGGCGATCAGCGGGTCCACCCACGGGGTGTTCTCGTCCCACATCCGCGAACCGTCGGGTGTGTACGGATAGTCCGCCGCCTGCTTCTCCATGTAGAACAGCGAATCGGGCAGCGCGATCGCGTCGAAGCCGACCTCTTCAGCAGTGCGGGCGATCTCGATCAGCTGGTCGATGGGCCCCATCGCCACACTGCAGGTGTACTTCATCATGCGCCGGGCTTGTCCGCGGGTTTGTCACTGGAGACCACCCACATCGAGTAGTACTGCGCCCCACCGCCGTACGCGTGTCCCAGAGCCTTGCGGGCGCCGGGGACCTGGTGGTCTTCGCCCTTGCCCATCACCTGGATGGCGGACTCGGCGAACCGGATCATGCCGGACGCGCCGATCGGATTGGACGACAGCACCCCGCCGGACGGGTTGAACGGGATGCGCCCGCCGATGGCTGTTTCGCCGGCCTCGGTCAGCTTCCAGCCCTCGCCCTCGGGGGCGAAGCCCAGGCTCTCCAGCCACATCGGCTCGTACCAGGAGAACGGCACGTACACCTCGGCCACGTCGATCTCGTCGATCGGGCTGGTGATTCCGGCGGCCTTCCACAGCGCCGCCGCCGCGTCGCGGCTGGCCTGCGGATTGACCTGATCACGGCCGGCGTAGGCCAGCGGCTCGGTGCGCAACGCGGTGGCGTGCACCCACGCCACCGGATGTCCCTCGGCGACACGGGCATCCGCGCTCGCCTCGTCACCGATCACCATCGCGGCCGCCCCGTCCGACGACGGGCACGTCTCGTCGTAGCGGATCGGATCCCACAGCATCGGGGAGGACATCACCTTCTCCAGCGTGATGTCGGGCTGGTGCAGATGCGCCAGCGGATTCTTGACCGCGTTGAGTCGGTCCTTGACCGCGACCATCGCGCCGATGTGTGTCGGTGCACCCGAGCGGCGGATGTAGGCACGCACGTGCGGGGCGAAGTACCCGCCCGCTCCCGCGCCGACGGGCTTGGTGAACGGCACCGGAATGCTCAGCGCCCACATGGCATTGGACTCCGACTGCTTCTCCCACGCCATCGTCAGCACCCGCCGGTACTTGCCCGACTGGACAAGGCTCGCCGCCACGATCGCCGTCGAGCCGCCCACAGAACCCGCCGTGTGCACTCGGATCAGCGGCTTGTTCGTCGCACCCGTGGCGTCGACCATGAACAGCTCGGGCATCATGACGCCCTCGAAGAAGTCCGGCGCCTTGCCGACCACGACAGCATCGATGTCGGCGAACGTCACCCCGGCATCGGCCAGCGCGCGGTCGATGGCCTCGCGCACCAATCCGTTCATCGACACGTCGGTGCGCTTGGCCACGTACTTGGTCTGCCCCGTCCCCAGGACGGCCGCGAGATGTTTGGCCATGGCTATTTCCCCTCCAGGACGGCGACCAGATTCTGTTGCAGCGCAGGCCCACT
Organism: Mycobacterium sp. IDUB_1; assembly: GCF_055419625.1. Taxonomy (NCBI): domain Bacteria; kingdom Bacillati; phylum Actinomycetota; class Actinomycetes; order Mycobacteriales; family Mycobacteriaceae; genus Mycobacterium; species Mycobacterium sp. IDUB_1. The sequence goes on from NZ_JBVAYA010000002.1 coordinate 13,664, forward strand.
CGTCGCGTGTGCCAGCACCCGGGAGGCCTCACCGGCGAAGATGTGGCGGGCTGCCTCGCCGATCCGCTCCAGCCCGGCAGAGAACATCGGGTTGGCGGCTAGGGCACCACCGGTCGGGTTGATCCGCGTCGAGTCACCCAGCCCGATGGCTTCTTTGAGGATCAGGTGCTGATGGCTGAACGGGGCATAGATCTCGGCGATCTCGATCGATGAGGTGTCCCCACCGGTGGCCGCCTGCGCCGACGCCGCCGTGGACGGCGACGTGGTCAGATCGCGGGCGCCCAGCACCGGGGTCTCGATGCGATGCTCGATACCGGTGATCCAGGCGGGCCGCTCACGCAGCTCACGAGCCCGGTCGCCGGCGGCCAGGACGATCGCCGACGCACCGTCGGTGATCGGAGCGATGTCGTGGCGCCGCAACGGTTCTGCGAAATACGGCTGGGAGAGCAGCTCGTCGACGCTGCTGCCGGACTGCAGCCGATCCACCCGGCCCGCCGCTTGGGCAACGAGTGCGACCTCGGCCATCTGCTCGGCAGTCCACTTCTTCGAGTCCAGCCCGAGGCGGGCCTGCAGGCCGGCGATGCTGACCGAGTCCGGCCAGAGCGGAGCGACGGTGTACGGGTCGGTTTGCAGGGCCAGAACCCGGCGCAGCGTGCCCGCGCTGGACTTGCCGAAGCCGTACACCAGCGCCGTCTCCACCTGCCCGGTGAGGATCTTGATGTAGGCCTCATACAGCGCCCAGGCTGCGTCCATCTCGACGTGTGACTCGTTGATGGGCGGCACCGCGCCGATGGAGTCGATCGCGGAGATGAACGAGAAGGCGCGCCCGGCAAGGTAATCCGATGATCCGGAGCACCAGAACCCGATGTCGGACTTCGTGATGCCGAGCTCGTCGTAGATCTCGGCGAAACACGGCATCAACATCTCGACGCCGTTGGTGGTGCCGTCGGTGCGGCGCACGTGCGGGGCGTGCGCGAACCCGACCACTGCTACGTCAGTCATTGCGTGTCCTTAGAGGTGATGCTTGTAGGAGTCGTAGTCGGCGTCGGGTTCGCCGGTCGGCCGGAAGTACTCGATGTTGTCGATACCGAGGCCCCACTGATCGCGCGGCTTCCACACCGCTTCGACGCGCATGCCCATCCGCACCTTGTCGGCCTCGATGTCCGACACCAGATGCAGCACCGGGATGTCCGCCCCGTCGAGCAGCACGTAGGCGGCGACGTACGGAGGCTTGATGCGCTGCCCCGCGAACGGAATGTTGATGATCGCGAACGTCGTGACGGTGCCCTTGTCCGACAGCTCGACGAACTGGTCGAGCGGTCGACCGGTAGCCGGATTCGCTTCCTTGGGTGGGAAGTACACCTTCCCGTCATCGCCGGAACGAGCTCCCAGCAGGGTGCCCTGCTCGAGTGCGCGCAGGAACGTGCTCTCGGGAAACGAAGCGGTGTGCTGGATCTCGATCGACGACGGCGAGATCACCATCGTCACCGGGTCGAGCCCCTCGGCAGGGGCGGGCGTCTCCTCCGCCTCCTCGCCGAGCTCGAAGTACGCGATATCGGTGATAGCGCCGGCGGTTTCTTCGGCCCAGTGCACGTGCACGCGGGCGCCGGTGGTGACGGCGTCGGGACCGTCGGCGGCGACGGCGTGCAGCAGAGCGGTGTCAGCGCCGTCGAGGCGGATCAGCGCCCACGCGAACGGTCGGTCCAGCGGTTGGCCCTCCAGCGGGTGGGCCTGCCACGTCCACGACAGCACCGTGCCGACGCTCGACACCGGGACGACCTCGGTCAGGGGCTCGGAGGTGACAGGGTCATACTCAGCGGGCGGAACGTGGACTCGACCGTCGGAGCCACGCACCCCGACAACGCGTCGCTCGCGCAGAGCGGTGAAGAACTCGCCGAGGAGTGGTCCCACTGAACGGGTGTAGTCGAATGAGAGCCTCAGCGGCGCCGAGAGCGGCGGCTCATGGGGATCGATCTGCACCGGACTGCTTTGGCTGGTGGTCACGGCATCGAGTAGAACAGGTTCTAAGAATGGTTTCAAGGACGGGTGTGGAGGCGACCGCATGAAGTTGGGATTGCAGCTCGGATACTGGGGCGCGAAGCCCCCGGAGAACCATGCAGAACTCGTGGCCGCTGCCGAGGAGGCCGGCTTCGACACGGTGTTCACCGCCGAGGCGTGGGGCTCCGACGCGTACACACCGCTGGCGTGGTGGGGGCGTGAGACCAGCCGGATGCGGCTGGGCACCTCGGTCATTCAGCTGTCGGCCCGCACGCCGACCGCGTGTGCGATGGCGGCCTTGACGCTCGACCACCTCTCGGGCGGCAGACACATCCTCGGGCTGGGAGTGTCGGGCCCGCAGGTCGTCGAGGGCTGGTACGGCGCCAAGTTCCCCAAGCCGCTGGCCCGCACCCGCGAGTACGTCGACATCCTGCGCCAGGTCTGGGCGCGCGAGGCCCCGGTGCACAGCGACGGCCCGCACTATCCGCTACCGCTGACCGGTGAGGGCACCACCGGGTTGGGTAAGAATCTCAAGCCGATCACCCATCCGCTGCGCGCCGACATCCCCGTCATGCTGGGCGCCGAAGGGCCCAAGAACGTCGCCCTGGCCGCCGAGATCTGCGACGGGTGGCTGCCGATCTTCTACTCGCCGCGCATCGCCACGATGTACAACGAGTGGCTCGACGAGGGCTTCGCCCGGCCCGGTGCGCGCCGCACCCGGGAGACCTTCGAGATCTGCGCGACCGCGCAGGTCGTCGTCACCGATGACCGGCCCGCGATCATGGAGCTGATGAAGCCGCACCTGGCGCTCTACATGGGCGGTATGGGAGCCGAAGACACCAACTTCCACGCCGACGTGTACCGCCGCATGGGCTATGCAGAGGTCGTCGACGACGTCACGAAGCTGTTCCGCAGTGATCGGAAAGACGAGGCGGCGAAGATCATTCCGGACGAATTGGTCGACGACTCCGCGATCGTCGGGGATCTGGCCTACGTGCAGGAGCAGATCAAGGCCTGGGAGGCCGCAGGGGTGACGATGATGGTCGTCGGCGCCCGGTCGGCCGAGCAGATCCGCGATCTCGCCGCGCTGGTGTAGACAGATCTTGCTGACTGTCTAGAACACGTTCTAGATTGGCGGTGTGAGCCAACACACCATCCAGGGCACAGTGCTGAGCATGCCGGTGCGCGTGCGCACCGCCCATCAGCACACCGCCATGTTCGTCGTCGACGCCGATGCTGCGCAGCGGATGATCGACTACAGCGGGCTGCGGGTGTGCCGCTTCCTGGGCAACCGGGCGATGGTCGTGCTGATGCTGATGCGCTACGAGGACACCGATCTCGGGCAGTACTGGGAGTACGGCACCAACGTGATGGTGAACCCGCCGGGCTCGAACGCCGAGGGCCTGGCTGCGCTGCAGTCGGCGGGCGCGTTCGTACACCACCTGCCCGTCGACCAGTCGTTCACGCTGGAGGCGGGCCGCACGATCTGGGGCTATCCGAAGGTGATGGCAGACTTCACCGTTCGCGGAGCGGACAATTGGGCCGAGGCTCGCGACGGCCGGCGCTACGGATTCGACGTCACCATCGACGGGGCGCATGTGATCTCGATGGACTTCTCGCCGGGCCTGCCGGTGCCCGAGCGGTTCACCGCGCGTCCGCAGGTGCATTCGACGTACTCCTACGCCGACGGCGTCATCCGGGAGACGCCGGGGGAGATGCGGATGACAGGGGTGCGGTACCGGCCCGGAGGCGTCACCGTCCGATTGGGCACCCACCCGTATGCCGCCGAACTCGCGGCACTGGGGTTGCCGAAACGCGCCCTGGTCTCCAGTTCTGCTGCCAACGTGGACATGACCTTTGCCGACGCCAAGGAGATCGTGTGACTGCCATCGCCCCCGCCAAGCCCGACGTCGACCTCGCCGACGGCAACTTCTACGCCGACGGTCGTGCCGCGCGAGAGGCGTACGCGTGGATGCGGGCCAACCAGCCTGTGTTCCGCGACCGCAACGGGTTGGCCGCGGCGGCGACGTATCAGGCGGTGCTGGACGCGGAGCGCAACCCCGAATTGTTCTCCAGCACAGGCGGAATCCGGCCCGACCAGCCGGGCATGCCGTACATGATCGACATGGACGACCCGGCGCACATACTGCGGCGCAAACTCGTCAATTCCGGCTTCACCCGCAAGCGCGTGATGGACAAGGTGCCCTCGATCGAGCGGCTCTGCGACGCCCTGATCGACGCGGTGTGTGAGCGCGGAGAGGCCGACTTCGTCCGCGACATCGCCGCTCCGCTGCCGATGGCCGTCATCGGCGACATGCTGGGAGTGCTGCCGCAGGAGCGCGACAAGCTGCTCGAGTGGTCCGACGATCTGGTGTGCGGGCTGTCCTCCACGGTCGACGAGCAGACGATCCAGAAGCTCATGGAGACGTTTGCCGCGTATACCGCCTTCACGATGGAGGTGATCGCCGACCGTCGCGCGAACCCGACCGACGACCTGTTCTCGGTGCTCGTCAACGCCGAGGTCGAGGGTCAGAAGATGAGCGACGACGAGATCGTCTTCGAGACGCTGTTGATCCTCATCGGCGGTGACGAGACCACCCGGCACACGTTGTCCGGCGGCACCGAACAGCTGCTGCGGCACCAGGATCAGTGGCAGCGGCTCTGTGCCGATCTGGAACTGCTGCCGGGTGCGATCGAGGAGACGCTGCGCTGGACGTCCCCGGTCAAGAACATGTGCCGGACGCTGACCGCGGACACCGAGTTCCACGGCACGTCGATGACGGCCGGCGAGAAGATCATGCTGATGTTCGAGTCGGCCAACTTCGACGAGTCGGTGTTCGGCGATCCGCAGAACTTCCGGATCGACCGGAACCCGAACAGCCACTTGGCTTTCGGCTTCGGCACGCACTTCTGCCTGGGCAACCAGCTGGCGCGCCTCGAGCTGAAGATCATGATGACCAAGGTGCTGACCCGGCTACCGGATCTGCGGCTGGCCGACGAGGGCATGCTGCCGCTGCGGCCGGCGAACTTCGTCAGCGGCCTGGAGTCGATGCCGGTCGTGTTCACGCCGACGGCGAAGGTGCTCGACTAGGAGCCAGCGCGTGCCGAGTGTGCATCGCCATCCGCCTGCCGCGGCGCGTCGCGAATGACACCGCACACTCGCGGCACGACGGCCTTTACCCAATCTTGACCAGGCGCTGAATCCCGCCCGTCAGGGTGGGTGTGTGAGTACGCTTTCTCCGGTGGAGCTGGGAGTTCTCGGCCCTCTACAGGTCCGGCAGTTCGGCCTACCGGTCCCGATTCCTGGTGCCAAACCCCGCGCCGTGCTCGCGATGCTGGGGTTGTACGGCGGCGCCGTTGTTCCGGCCGAGACACTCATGGAGCTGCTCTGGGGCCCGGACCCGCCCCGTACTGCCGCCAAAGCACTGCAGACCCACGTATCTGCGCTGCGGCGAGCATTGGGCGATGGGATCGTGCTGACGCGGGGTGAGGGGTGGGCACTCCGTTCGATCGAGGTCGACGCGCTTGTCTACGAGAGGGCTGTCCGGCGTGGGCGCGACGCCATGGCCGCCGGTGACGTCGGAGCCGCGGCTGCATCCTTCGACGAAGCACTGGCGTTGTGGCGAGGTGCACCTGAACTGCCCGAGGGGCGACGTGGCAACGCGGAGCGGGTGCGGTGGATCGAGGGGCACGCCGCGCTCGTCGAGGACCGCGCCGATGCTCAACTCGCCAGTGGCCGCGCGGCGGAGCTCATCGGTGAGCTCGAAGCCGCCATCGCCGATGCGCCATTGCGTGAGCGTCGCTGGGGCCAACTTATGCTCGCTCTCTACCGCGCCGGTCGGCAGGGGGAGGCGCTCGCGGCGTTCCAACGTGTCCGCACCCTGCTCGCTGCGGAGTTGGGCATCGAACCGGGTCCGGAACTGCGCAGGCTGGAAAACAAGATCGTCGGCCAAGACATGTCGCTCGACGTAGCTGTGGAGCAACGGTTCCCCGTCGTCACTCGCGCGATCACGTTCTGCCTGACCGACATCGAAGGTTCGACAGCAGCATGGGAAGCGGATGCCCCCGGGATGGCGGCAGCGTTGGCGCGCCACGATGAGATGGTCGAGCAGATCGTCACGTTCGCCGGGGGGCGACTGATCAAGACACGCGGGGAAGGCGATGCGACGTTCTCGGTGTTCGACCGCCCGTCGGCGGCCGCGGCGGCCGCGATCGCCTTACAGGATGCCGTCTCTTCGGAGAAATGGACACTCGCCCGGCCGATGCGAATCCGCATCGCCCTGCACACCGGTGAGGCCGAGTTCCGCGACGGCGACTATTTCGGTCGCGCAGTCAATCGTGCCGCGCGGCTCAGATCGCTGGCCGCCGGTGGCCAGACGCTGTGCTCGGGGGCCATCGCGGAACTCGTGATCGACTCCCTGGGTGACGACGTCGTGTTGACCGATCTCGGAATGCGGACACTGAAGAATCTCGCCCGGCCGGAGCACGTGTTCGAGTTGTGCCGACATGGGGTCGAAGACCCAGCCCTCGCCCCGAACGCCGTGCCGCTGGATCGGCCGGCGGTACCTACCGCCCTCGCGGGAACCGGTCCGTTCGTCGGCCGGGGCGGGGAGCTCGAACGGCTAGCGTTGGTCTGGCAGACCACGGTGGTCGAGGGGGTGCGGGCAGCGCTGATCGCCGGCGAACCCGGCGTGGGTAAGACCCGGCTGGCAGGCGAATGGTCCCGTCAGGCCCATGACATGGGCGCAGTGGTCGTGTACGGACGCTGCGACGAGGACCTCGGTGCTCCCTATCAGCCCTTCGCCGAAGCCCTGCGCGCACTGGTCACCTACCTGGGTGGCGAACGCATGCGTGCCGTACGCGGTGTCGAATCTCTGCTTCCGTTGGTTCCCGGTGTGGCCGACATGCTCCCTGGCATCACGGAAGCACCGCGCGCGGACCCGGACACCGAGCGCTACGCACTGTTCGACGCGGTCGTCGCCCTGTTGAACGTCGCCTCGGGCGATGCACCGATCGTCATGGTCCTCGACGACCTCCACTGGGCTGCCAAATCGACACTGCTGCTGCTACGACATCTGCTCCGTTTCGGTGACCACGCCCGTGTCCACATCGTCGGCACGTACCGCAACACCGATCTGGACCGCTCCCACCCGCTGGCCGCGATGCTCGCCGATCTGCATCGCGACGGGCACGCCGACAGGCTGACCCTCGATGGACTCGACGAGGGTGACGTCACCACGTACGTCGCTGAATCCGGCTACGACGACGCAGAATTGGCCCGGGCTCTGGCCTCGGTGACCGGAGGGAACCCCTTCTTCCTCATCGAGGCACTGCGTCACGTCGGCGAGAGCGGCGGCCGCTGGGATGCCGGAACGCTGCCTCAGGGGGTGCGAGAAGCCGTGAGCCGCCGGTTGTCTCGGCTACCGGAGGCGACCAACGCGGCGCTCGCCGCGGCAGCCGTGGTCGGAAGTGTCTTCGCCGTCGAACTCGTCGAGCACGTGATCGAGCGAGATCTCGTCGATGCTTTCGACGAGGCAACCCGGGCCGGCCTGCTGATCGAGGAACCGAGTGGACGCTACCGCTTCAACCACGCGTTGGTGCGGCAGTCGCTGCTCGCCGAACTTCCGTCGGTGCGACGCATGCGATTGCATCAGAGGATCGGCTCGGCGCTGGAAGCCCGCACGAGCGCCGATGACGAGATTCTGGCCGAGCTCGCCTACCACTACTACGAATGTGCCTGGGCAGGAAACGCACTCAAGGCGGTCGAGTACTGCCGGCGGGCAGCGGACCAGGCGATGGCGCGACTGGCGTACGAAGGCGCTGCAGACCTCTACGACAAGGCGCTACATGCGCTGGACGAACTCGACGATGAACCGGCCGATATGGTCGAGCAGCAGGCCGAACTCCTGATCGCGCGGTGCGAGGCACTGCTCGCCGCCGGTGACGTGGAATCAGCTGCCGGCGCGGTGGCGCAATTACGTTCCACCGCCTCGGCTTCTGATCGACTGCGGGCGTGGGGAACATGCTTCGCAAGCCAGTTGACCATGCTGACCGAGCCCGAGCGACTCGACGAGATCGAGGGAGATGTCGCGGACGCTGCCGCCGTGTTGGCCAGTTTGGGCGATGCCGCCGGTGAAGCCAAGGCGCACACCGTGCGTGCGACATGTCTGGGGCGGTTGGGCAGAGTGGGCGATTGTGAGGCAGCGTTGGACCGAGCGCTGACCGCTGCACGACGCGCGCGAGACGACCGGCGCGTCAACGCGGTTTTGGCCGGCGCGCCGTTGGCGGCCCTGTGGGGCCCGAGCCCGGTTCCACGGGCAGGCGGCCGTTGCCTCGACGTCGTGCGACTACTTCGCATCACCACCGGATCGCCCGTCGTCGAGGCGGCGTCGACCCGCTGTCAAGGAGTGCTCGACGCACTGCGCGGTCGGACCGCCGCCGCTCGGGCACTGATCGACTCGGCGCGGCGCAGTCTCGACGAATTGGGCATGCGCCACGCCGTTCTCGAAGTCGAGCAGTTCGCGGGCATCGCGGAGCTGATTGCCGGCGATGCGATTGCAGCCCAACGACATCTGCGTATGGCCTACCTCGGATTTCGTCGGATGCGGTTGGACGCGGACACGGCCGAGACGGCGGCGTTGCTCGCCCGGGCGTGTCTTGCCCTTGGGCAGGACGACGACGCCGACAGGCTCTGTGGCGAGAGTGAACGCTTGTCGGGCCATGCGCTGAAAGCATCGATCGCGTGGCGCACGGTGCGTGCGCAGCTGCTGGCTCACAGTGGTGACTCCGTGGGTGCTCGCCGAGTGGCGGAGGAGGCAGTCGCTCTCGCCGAGCGCACGGATGCGCTGGTCGACCACGGCGATGCCTGCCTGGCACTGGCGGCGGTGCTGGACGCGGCGGGCGATGCGTCGGGCGCTCGGGCCGCGGCGGAGCGGGCCGCCGATCTCTACCAGCTCAAAGGCGCTGCAGCACTGGTTGATCAGGCGCGCGCCTTCCTCGGGGAACAGCTGAGTGCAGGTTCGTCTGCCTCAGCTGTCGTGGCCGGCGACGAGCCGAGCAACGCGTGTGCGCGAGCTGGTAGGCAGATGGTCGGCGCCGTTCGACGTCGAGCGTGGCATGAAGTGGCGCAGCTCCTCGCGCCGTCGATCGATTACGAGAGTCGTCGGATGATCGTCGGCGTCCCCCGTAGTCGCCTGCCCTTCGACCGGTGGCGGCATGAAATGGAGCGATACGTCGAACTCGGATTGACCCGGTATCGACAGTCGTGCATCGCTGTTCGCGGTGACGAGTTCGCCTTGATCCGATTGTCAGCGGAGGCCGAAGATACAGATGAGGGCGCACCGGTCGATGAGTTCCTGATGCTGGCAGGCTTGGATAGTGAAGGGAGAATCGCTCGTCAGGTGTTCTTCGATTCAGGCGACCTCGATGCGGCCATGAACCAGTTGGCCGAACTCGGCGGCTCGGTGCACTCTCCGGAGAATGCGGCGATCCACTGCTACAAACAATTCAACGCGTGCATGGTCACAGGCGACCGGATCGGCCTGGCCAAAACCATGGCAGACGGTTTCGTCGCCGACGATCGCCGTCGCGTGGTCGGAGCGGGTCGTGGCGGACGTGACGCCGCGCTCGCACACGTTGGTGTCATCGCCGATCTCGGTGTGACGCACTCAGGTTCCACGGTTCTGGCCACCCGAGGGAATCGTCTGGCGCTGCTGCGCGCTCGCTTCTGGGGCCCCGACCTCCGGCCGGATGCCTTCTCCGTCGACGTACTCCACCTCGTCGAGGTCTCTGAGGCTTCTCAGTTGACGGGTTTCGTCGCGTTCGATGTCGAGGACCTCGATGCCGCGATGGCCGAACTCGACGCGAGATACTCGGCGGGTGAGGCTGCGCGGTTCACGCACGCGTGGTCCGCGGTCGCCGACGCCTACGCCGCGTTCAACCGGCGCGAGATCGCCCCGACCTCCGAGGGCTGGGTGAGCATCGACCACCGTCGAGGTGCGGGGTTCGCTCCGGGCGATATGGTGGCGTATCTGTCGGCAGCGTGGGCGGATTCACCCGACACCAGGATCTACGTCGACGCGGTGCACCGGTTGACCGACACAGGTGCCGTCGTGACGCACGCCGCGAGGGGGTTGTCGCACAACGGCTTCGAGGCGGAGTGGCGTGACGTCAACTTGCTGACGCTCGATGGCGTTCTCATCACCGGTACCGAACTGTTCGACGCGGACGACCTCGACACCGCGGTCAAGAGATTCGATCGGCTCGACCGGGATGCGCGCGAGTCCGGCGCTAAGAAAACCCACTGGGTGGAGTGCTTTCGGCAGAGCTTCCTCGCCCGGGATTGGCAATCCGTCCGGGTGATGCTGGCTGACGACTTCTTTCTCGATGACCGTCGACGAACGGTCAACGGCGGAAGCCATACAGGCCGAGATGCCGAGGTCCTCGAGCTGAAGGCTGCCGCCGACGTCGGTTTCAACGATGTGGACTGGAATGAAATCGCCACCAGGGGAGGGAATCTGGTGCTCATGCGAGTCGCGTGGTCCGGTTCAGATCGAGGGTCTGGAACGTTCCACGCTGAGTGGTTCGGCGTCGCGCAGTGGACCGCCGGAGACCAGCTCGCGCGGCTGGTGATGTTCGACGTGGACGATTTCGATGCCGCGATCGCCGAGTTGGATGCGAGATACCTGGCCGGCGAGGCTGCACCGTTCGCGCGAACGTATTCGACCATCACCAATGCGTTCACCGCACTCAATCAGCGCGAAGTCCCCGCGACGACAGACTGTTTCGTCGACGTAGATCATCGGACCGCTGCAAAGATCGGCGAGGGCGATTTGCTTGCTTACCTGGCCGTCGCTCTCCACGACACGCAGAGCAATCTGCTCTACACAGAATCCGTCCACCGACTGAACGACGTTGGCGCAGTGATCACCCATGTGGCAACGAGCTCGTCGCAGGAGGGGCTGCGTCTCGAGTGGCGAATCGTCGACATCCTGACGGTCGTCGACGGCCTCTTGGACCGTTGCGAGATGTATGACGATGATGCGCTCGACGCTGCGCTCGAGCGTTTCGACGAGCTCATCAGTCCAGCTGCGCAATTGGCGAACTCCGCAAGCCGAACCTACGACCGCTGGGTGACGGCTTTCCGTCGAGACGACTGGGACGCGATGCGCGAGTTGATGGCTGACGACGTTACGCTCGAGGATCGGCGTCGAGTGGTCAACGGTGGAGTCCAGAACGGCCCAGAGGCCGTGGTGGCCAATATGGAGGCCATGACAGCCGTCGGGGTGACGAACGTCGACTCCAGTGTCATCGCAACCCGCGGTGACCGGCTTGCGCTCGTACGACAGCGGGTCTCGGGTGACGCGCGTTCAGACGCATATGGATTCGAGGTCGCGAGCGTGGTGGAGGTAGATTCCGGCAATCTCTTTGCCAGGGGCGTCACTTTCGACTGCGAGGACTTGCATTCCGCCCTCGTCGAACTCGACGCGCGATACATGGCGGGGGAAGCCGCGCCGTATGCGCACATCTGGTGGCTCGTCACCCAGGCATACGCGGCGTTCAACCGGCATGAGTTGTCGACGACGACGCCGGACTGGATCAACATCGATCATCGACTGGGCGTCGGATCGGCACCCGGCGACATGAACTCCTATGTCAGTGCGTCGTGGAATCTCGTCCCCGACATCAGCACCCGCATCGAGGCCGTGCACCGGCTGACCGCTCGCGGCGCGGTCTTCACCCACAACGAGCGCGGTAGCTCGCAGGACGGGTTCGCCGCCGAGTGGAGGGAGGTCGCGCTCTTGATGTTCGACGGCGACGCGATCAGCCGCTGCGAGCTCTACGACGAGCGGGATCTCGCAGATGCTCTGACCCATTTCGACGAGCTGGACGCGCCAGGCGCGATGGCTGTACAGAACTTTGCGAGCCGAGCCATTGAGCGATTCGTGGAGGGCTTCTCCAGCGGTGATTGGGAAGCCATGACCGACAGAATCCACAGCGACTTCACCCTGGACGATCGCCGTCGCGTGATCGGGGCTGGTGTCCGGGAAGGGCGCGACGCCGAGCTGGAGGATCTTCGGGCTTTCACCGAAGTCGGTCTCACTGACGTGACGTTCACCGTCCTCGCCGTGAGGGGTGAGCGACTCGTACTCTCACGGACCAGCCTCGGAGAGAGGGGAGTCGCGTCGAGCCAGGCGCACACGGATACGTTCACGATCGCCGAGGTCGATGCCGCGGGACGTATGACGGCCGCAGTGATGTTCGACGTCGAGGACCTCGATGCGGCGTACGCGGAGCTCGATGCGAGATACTCCAGCCAGCCTGACCCGCCGAGTGTGGGTCCCGATCCGCCTGCCGCGGCGCGGGTGACACCGCACAGTCGCGGCTCGGCTACTTCATCTGGAAGTTCGGCGCCCGCTTCTCCTTGAATGCCAGAGGGCCCTCTTTGGCGTCCTCGGACAGGAACACCGGGATGCCGTTGGCGGTGTCGGGCTTGAAAGCCTCTTCCTCGTGCATGCCCTCGGTCTCGCGGATGGTCTTGAGGATCGCCTGCACCGCGAGCGGGCCGTTGTTGTTGATCACCTCGGCGATCTCGAGCGCCTTGTCCAGCGCGCCGCCGTCGGGCACGACATAGCCGATCAAGCCGTACGACAGAGCCTCGGCGGCGGTGATGTGGCGGCCGGTCAGCAGCAGATCGCACGCGATCGTGTACGGAATCTGGCGCACCAGGCGCACCGCGGAACCACCCATCGGGTACAGGCTCCACTTCGCCTCGGAGATGCCGAATTTGGCGCTCTCGCCGGCGATGCGGATATCGGTGCCCTGCAGGATCTCGGTGCCGCCGGCGATCGCGGGGCCTTCGACGGCCGCGATCAACGGCTTGGTCAGCCGCCGACCCTTGAGCAGACCGTCGATGCGCGACGGGTCGTAGCTGCCGTCCTTGAACGAGTCGCCCGGCGGCTTCTTCGATGCCGCTTTGAGGTCCATGCCCGCGCAGAAATAACCGCCCGCGCCGGTCAGGATGCAGGTGCGGATCTCCGGATCGGAGTCCACCCGATCCCAGGCCTCGACCATGATCTCCAGCATTTCCCCGGAGAGTGCATTGCGCGCCTGCGGCCGGTTCATCGTGACGATCAGCGTGTGTCCGCGCTGCTCAACAAGGCAGTCGGGCTGCTTCTCGGAATTCTGCGCGTCACTCACAGATCAGGCCGCCTTCCAGCGTCGTTGCCACAGACTTGTCTGAAAATGTAACACGTTCTAGTTTAGAAGCGTGGCCCTGAACATCGCCGATCTCGCCGAGCACGCCATCGACGCCGTGCCTGACCGCGTCGCCCTGATCTCGGGCGACCAGACGCTGACCTACGCCGAGCTCGAGGAGAAAGCCAACCGGCTGGCCCACTACCTGCTCGACCAAGGCGTCAAGAAGGACGACAAGGTCGGACTGTACTGCCGCAACCGCATCGAGATCGTCATCGGCATGCTCGGAATCGTCAAGGCCGGCGCGATCCTGGTGAACGTCAACTTCCGATATGTCGAGGGCGAGCTGAAGTACCTGTTCGACAACTCCGACATGGTCGCGCTCATCCACGAGCGGCGGTACTCCGACCGGGTCGCCAACGTGCTGCCCGAGACGCCCAACGTGCGGACCATCCTGGTCGTCGAGGACGGCACCGACGACGACTTCGGCCGCTACGGCGGGGTCGAGTTCTACTCGGCGCTGGAGCAGGGCTCGCCGGAGCGGGACTTCGGAACCCGCAGCGAGGACGACATCTACCTCCTCTACACCGGCGGCACGACGGGATTCCCCAAGGGCGTGATGTGGCGCCACGAGGACATCTACCGGGTTCTGTTCGGCGGCACGGACTTCGCCACCGGTGAGCCGATCGCCGACGAGTACGGCCTGGCCCAGCAGGCGGCGGCGAACCCCCCGATGGTGCGCTACCCGATCCCGCCGATGATCCACGGCGCCACGCAGTCCGCCACCTGGATGGCGTTGTTCTCGGGCCAGACGACCGTGCTGGTCCCGGAATTCGACGCCGACGCGGTGTGGCGCACCATCCACGAGCACAAGGTGAACCTGTTGTTCTTCACCGGTGACGCGATGGCTCGCCCCCTGCTCGACGCCCTGCTTGCCCATCAGGATGCAGGCAACACCTACGACCTCGACTCGCTGTTCCTGCTCGCCAGCACAGCCGCGTTGTTCTCGACCAGCCTGAAGGAGAAGTTCCTCGAGCTGCTGCCCAACCGCATCATCACCGACTCGATCGGCTCGTCGGAGACGGGTTTCGGCGGTACCAGCGTGGTGGCCAAGGGGCAGTCGCACACCGGCGGTCCGCGCGTGACGATCGACAAGAACACCAAGGTGCTCGACGAGGACGGCAACGAGATCGAGCCGGGTTCGGGCAAGCGCGGCATCATCGCCAAGTGCGGTCACATCCCGGTCGGATACTTCAAGGACGAGAAGAAGACGGCTGAGACATTCCGTACGTATCACGGTGTGCGGTACGCGATTCCGGGCGACTACGCCGAGGTGGAGGCCGACGGCACCGTGACGATGCTGGGCCGCGGCTCGGTGTCGATCAACAGCGGCGGCGAGAAGATCTACCCCGAAGAGGTGGAGGCCGCGCTCAAGGGCCATCCCGACGTGTTCGACGCGCTGGTCGTCGGCGTGCCCGATCCCCGGTTCGGACAGCACGTGGCCGCTGTCGTGCATCCCCGCGAGGGCAGCAGGCCGACGCTTGCCGATCTCGATGCATTCGTGCGCAGCGAGATCGCCGGGTACAAGGTGCCGCGCAGCCTGTGGCTGGTCGACGAGGTGAAGCGTTCGCCTGCAGGAAAACCCGACTATCGATGGGCCAAGGACGTGACCGAGGCGCGCCCGGCCGACGAGGTCCACGAAAAACATGCGGCGGTGAAATAGACATGAGAACCGAACTCTGCGATCGCTTCGGCATCGAGTACCCGATCTTCGTATTCACCCCGTCGGAGAAGGTCGCCGCGGCGGTCACAAAGGCCGGCGGCCTCGGCGTACTCGGCTGCGTGCGGTTCAACGACGCCGAGGATCTGGAGAACGTCCTGCAGTGGATGGACGCCAACACCGACGGCAAGCCCTACGGCGTCGACATCGTCATGCCCGCCAAGGTGCCGACCGAGGGAACCTCGGTCGACATCAACAAGCTCATCCCCGCCCAGCACCGCGAGTTCGTCGACAAGACGCTCGCCGATCTCGGTGTGCCGCCTCTGCCCGCCGACGAGGAACGCTCCGAAGGTGTTCTGGGGTGGCTGCATTCAGTGGCCCGCAGCCACGTCGAGGTCGCGCTCAAGCACCCGATCAAGCTGATCGCCAACGCGCTGGGCTCCCCGCCCAAGGATGTCATCGACCAGGTGCACGAGGCCGGCGTGCCGATCGCGGCGCTCGCAGGCTCCGCCAAACACGCTCTCCGGCATGCGGAGAACGGCGTCGACATCGTGGTCGCCCAGGGTCATGAGGCCGGGGGCCACACCGGGGAAATCGGGTCGATGGTGCTCTGGCCGGAGATCGTCGATGCTCTGGACGGCAAGACCCCGGTGTTGGCGGCCGGCGGCATCGGGACGGGACGGCAGGTCGCGGCGGCGTTGGCCCTTGGCGCGCAGGGAGTCTGGATGGGCTCGGCGTTCCTCACCTCGGCCGAATACGACCTCGGCGTGCGCCTCGATTCGGGCCGATCGGTGATCCAGGAAGCGATGCTGAACGCCACGTCTGCCGACACCGTGCGCCGCCGCATCTACACAGGCAAGCCGGCACGCCTGCTCAAGAGCCGCTGGACCGACGCCTGGGACGCCGACGGTGCACCAGAGCCGCTGCCGATGCCGCTGCAGAACATCCTCGTCAGCGAGGCTCATCAGCGGATGAGCGAGTCTTCTGATCCCTCGGCGGTCGCGATGCCCGTCGGCCAGATCGTCGGCCGCATGAACGAGATCCGGCCTGTCGCCGACATCATCGCCGAACTGGTCAGCGGCTTCGACGAGGCGACGAAACGCCTCGACGGCATCCGCGAGGGCTGAGCGGGCGTATAAAGCAGGAGTGAACGGCGCGCATTCCCTGCTCACCACGCTCGTCGATGCCGGCGTGGACATCTGCTTCGCCAACCCCGGGACATCCGAGATGCACTTCGTCGCCGCGCTCGACACTGTCGAGGGCATGCGGGCAGTGCTGACGCTGTTCGAGGGTGTCGCCACCGGAGCCGCCGACGGCTATGCGCGCATCGCCGGCACGCCCGCCGCGGTGCTCCTGCATCTGGGGCCGGGGCTGGGCAATGGCCTGGCCAACCTGCACAACGCGCGCCGAGCGCACACCCCGATGGTCGTGGTGGTCGGCGACCACGCCACGTACCACAAGAAGTACGACGCCCCTTTGGAATCCGACATCGACGCGGTCGCCGGAACTGTCTCGGGCTGGGTGCGCCGGACGATGCGTCCCGACGACGTCGCCGCCGACGCGGTGGCTGCTCTCGACGCTGCCCGGCGTGGCGCGGTATCGACGCTGATCCTGCCCGCCGATGTGTCGTGGAGCGACGGGGCCGCCGCTGAACGTGATGCGACCGTGACTGTCGAGCTCGAACACGGCGACACCGGCACTCTCGACGGGGCGGAGTCGGCGCTGCGGTCGGGGGGACGCACCGTGCTCCTCATCGGCGGCGACGCCACCCACGGACCGGGGCTCGCGGCCGCGGTGCGCATCGGTGAGGCCATCGGAGCGACCGTGCTGAGCGAGACGTTCCCCGCCCGGCTGCAGCGAGGCGCGGGCGTGCCGGCTGTCGAGCGGCTCGCCTACCTCGCCGAAGCCGCCGCCGAACAACTGGCTGGCGCGCGGCACCTGATCCTGGCCGGGGCGCCGTCGCCGGTGTCGTTCTTCGCCTACCCGGACAAGCCCAGCGACCTGGTACCGGACGGCTGCGCGGTGCACGTGCTGGCCTCGCACCGGGGAGCTGCAGAGGCCCTCGAACGTCTCGCCGACGCCGTGGCGCCCGGCACGACGGCGTCAACGGCGTCCGCGGCGCGCCCCCAGGTGCCCAGCGGGGAGCTCACCGCGTTCTCGGCGGCCGCTGTGATCGGCGCTCTGCTGCCCGACGACGCGATCCTGGTCGATGAGTCGAACACCGCGGGCGTGGGCATCGCCGCGGCCACCGCCGGCGCGCCCGCCCACGACGTCCTGACGCTGACCGGCGGTGCCATCGGTTACGGTCTGCCCGCGGCGATCGGCGCAGCGATCGCCGCGCCGCACCGCCCCGTCCTCGCCCTGCAAGCCGACGGTTCGGCGATGTACACGATCTCGGCGCTGTGGACGCACGCCCGCGAGAACCTCGACGTGACGACGGTGATCTTCGACAATGGCGCGTACGACATCCTGCGCATCGAGCTGCAGAGGGTCGGTGCGACCAGTGGCACCGACCCTGGCCCCAAGGCTCGCGAGCTCCTCGACTTGGGTTCGCCAGCAATCGATTTCGTACAGATCGCCGAGGGTCTCGGGGTGCCGGGCCGGCGAGTGAGTACCGCCGAGGAACTCGCCGCCGCGCTGGCCGACGCGTTCGCCGAGCCGGGCCCCCATCTGATCGACGCGCTGGTGCCGTCCCTGCTGGGTTAGCCCGACTGCGTCGATTCGCGCAGGTTCTGCTCGACCTCCTGCTGCCACAGATCGTAGGCGTGGGTGGTGTCGACCTCCTGCTCGAAGCGGTCGGTCATGTCGGGGGTGACCTCGGCGGCATCGACGTAGAACTGCTCGTACCAGCGCCGGTGCTGATACACCGGCCCGTCTTCCTCGGTCAGCAGCGGATTGTCGATGCGGGACTTGTTCTTCCAGATCTCCACGTCTTCACCGAAGCCTTCTCCGAAACTGCGATTCATCGCTCCGGCCAGCTTGACGGCCTTGTCCGCGGGCAGGCCGGGCATCGCCGCCACGGCCACACCCCACTGCAGCATGAAGGAGTCGTGGGTCACCGGATAGTGGCAGTTGATCAGCGCCACCTCGACGGTGAAACCGGGCGCGAGGTCGTTGTGCAGCCAGTTGATCATGTACGCGGGCCCGAAGTACGTGGCTTCGGACCGCAGATAGGTTCCCTCCCAAAGCTTTTCCGGGTCGGCCACGTAGTCGGGCCGGGGCTTGGACTCCATGTACTGGCTGGCGGTGTGGCCCTCGATGACGTTCTTGAAGTACGTCGGGTAGGCGTGGTGGATGTAGAAGAAGTGCGCCATGTCGACGTTGTTGTCGACGATCTCGCGGCAGTGCGATCCCTCGATCAGCACCGAACTCCACTGCCACGGCGACCAGCGGCCCTCGTCGTAACCCTCGATAGTCGGCGGAGTCAGGGCTGCATCGGGCGTCGAGCCCTCCGGGTCGTGCCACACCAGCAGCTGCCCGTTGACCTCGGTGGTGAGCCATGCGCGGGTGCGCGCCATCCGAGGTGTTCGCTTGGCGTAGGGCACCAGCGAGCATCGACCGTCGCCGCGCCAGCGCCAATCGTGGAACGGGCACGCGATGTCGTCACCCTTGACGGTGCCCTGGGCGAGGTTGCCGCCCATGTGTCTGCAGTAGCCGTCGAGGACCTTGAGGTCGCCGGCGGAATCGGCGAACACCACCAGCAGCGAGCCGAACGCATTGATGCCGTGCGGCTTTCCGTCCCGGAAGTCCTGGGCGAGGCCGAGGCAGTGCCAGCCCCGGGCGAAGCGCTTGGGCGTTGTGCCGGTGTCGATCTCGCGGATCAGCTGGTTCATGTCCTGTCTCCTGTCATGTCCCGCACGGCGAGGTGGCTGAACACCATGGACGTGCCGATGGGGTTGCCGCCGCCGGGATAGGCGGTTCCGCTGGGAGCGGCCATGGTGTTGCCCGCCGCGTACAGGCCGGGGATCACCGCGCCGGCGGTGTCGAGCACCCGGGCGGCCGCATCGGTCCGCAACCCGCCCTTGGTACCCAGATCGGAGACACCGAAGGCCGCGGCGTGAAACGGCGGCTGATCGATGGTGTGCAGCGGGGACGCGCCGCCGGAGAAGGCCCGGTCGTACGGTTCGTCGCCCCGACCGAAATCCTCGTCCACCCCGCGGCGGGCGAACTCGTTGAAGCGTCGCACCGTGGCGACGAGAGAGTCCGAGGGGACGCCGATGGCATCCGCCAGCTCCTCGAGAGTGCCGGCGCTGCGCCACAATCCGGCGTCCACGTAGCGCTGCGTCTCCACCATCGACACGTTGGGCGCCTTGACCGGCGGCGCGGCTCCCTCGCGATCGTCGTAGACCATCCAGTAGGGCAGTGTCACCGACCCGTCGGCCATCGCGTCGAGCACTGCCCGGCCCAGCCGGTCGTACGCGGCGGACTCGTTGACGAACCGCCTCCCCTGATCGTCGACGAAGATGCCGCCGGTGAACCACAGTGCGAATGCTGCTGTTCCGTCGGGATGCATCAGGCCTGGCGACCACCACGCCTGATCCATCAGGTCGACGTCGGCCCCGGCGGCCATACCGGCCAGGTGGGCCAGGCCGAGGTTCGACGGCGGCCCCATCGTGTCGCGTGATCGGCCCGGCACACCGTAGCGCTCCCGCATCGCGTCGTTGTGTTCGAATCCGCCGGCTGCCAGCAGCACTCCCCGCCGTGCGCGGATCCTGCGGCTTCCGTTGGCGTCGGTCACGATCGCGCCGACAACGGCATCGCCCTCGACGACGAGGTCGGTGAGCGCGGTGCCCAGCCGGGTCTGCGCGTGGGGGTAGCGACGCAGCGCGATCAGGAACCGGGCGATCAAAGCCCGTCCACCCACGAAGTAATCGTCGGGCTGCGGATGTCCGAGCCGGTCGGTGTCGAGGGGCCCGCGGATCAACTCGCGAAGATCAGGTGCGGCAGCGACTTTCAGTGGCTTGGCAGCGATGTGCCGCATGCCGTCGGCGCGTGCCTTCGGTGCGTGGCCAAAGTAGTCCGGCCAGGGCAGCAGCGAGAACTTCAGCTGATCGTCGGCTTCGAGGTAGGCGATCAGCGGGGCGCCACTGCGGACGTAGGTCTCGCGCAGGGTTGCCGGGGTGCGCTCGCCGACGACGGCGTTGTAGTACTCGAGCGCATCATCGATCGTGTCATCCGGTGCGTCGCCGAAACCGGCGCGCTGCAGAACGGGGTTGCACGGGAACCACATTCCGCCGCCGCCCGAGTACGCCGTGGTGCCGCCGAATTTGTCGGAGGCCTCCACGAGCAGCACGTCGAGGCCTTCGCGGGCGGCGGTGTAGGCGCCTGTGACGCCGCCTGCGCCCGACCCGGCGACGATGACGTCGATCTCAGAGTCCCAGTTCCCGTCAGACATGGCGTTCCCTTCCGTGGGCGGCGAACTCGGCATCGAGCGCGTTTCGATCGGCGACGGTCATCAGGTGATACTCCGGCAGGCCCCGTCCGGCCCAGGAGTACACCGATTCATCGGTGTGCCATCGCTGCGCCTGCAGGTCCCGCTTGAGCACCTTGTTCGACCCTGTCACCGGGAGATCAGCCGACACTCGCAGCAACCGAGGCACACCTTTGGCGCCCAGATCCTCGTGCTCGCCGAGGAACTGCGCAAAATCCTCGATGTCGAACGTCTGCGGATCGGCCACCTCCACCGCTGCCATCACCTGGTCTCCGGAGCGTGGATCAGGCACGCCGTACACCGCCGCCGCGATCACGTCTGGGTGCCGGCGTAGAACCCGTTCGATGGCCAGCGCCGAGATGTTCTCGCCGTCGACGCGAATCCAGTCACCGCGCCGACCCGCGAAGTACAGGAACCCGTCGGTGTCCACATAACCGAGGTCGCCCGACCAGTACCACCCGTTGCGGGTGCGCTCGGCCTCGGCCGCGTCGTTGCGGTAGTAACCCTCGAAGTCACGGGCGCCGCGCCGGTCGACGATCTCGCCGACCGCCTCACCGGCGTTGAGGACACGGCGCGCGTCGTCGAGTACCGCTGCCGGACAGGGCCGTAACGTCTGGGGATCGATGACGACGACGTCGGAGTGCGCAGGCCGGCCCAAGGAGCCCGGCGGCGCGGTGGGATCGGGAGCGGCGACCGCGCCGCCTTCGCTGGAGCCGTAACCCTCGAACAGCTCCGCTCCGAAGCGGCGGCGGAATTCCTTCTGATCCTCCGGTGAGGCCTCGGTGCCGAAGCCCCGCTGCAGCGAGTTCTCGGCGTCGTCGGGCAGCTCGGGGGTGGCCAGCAGGTAGGCGAGCGCCTTGCCGACGTAGGTGAAGAACGTGGCGCCGAAGAAGCGCACATCGGGCAGAAAGCCCGACGCGGAGAACGCGGGGGTGAGGCAGACCGTGGCGCCGTTGGCCAGGGCCGGCGCCCACAGCGCCATCAGCGCGTTGCCGTGGAACAACGGCATGCAGCAGTAGTCCACATCGCCACGGTGGTGGCCGAACTTCTCCGTTGCCGAGTACGCGATGCGGGCCAGCCGACCCTGCGTGCACCGCACCGCCTTCGACGTGCCGGTGGTGCCGGAGGTGAACAACAGCAGCAGGAGTGTCGTCGCGTCGACACCGGCGGCAGCCATGTGGGCAGCGCCGCGGTGTTCGTCGACGAGGTGCCGGTATCGCTCGTCATTGACGCGCCAGATCCGTTCGGCGTCGACGCCGTGATCGAGGGTGTGCAGCCGGTCCGCGCCCGCGGTGTCGGTCACGATCATCGCGCAGTCGGCATGCCGGATGTCTGCCGCCAGATCCTGCGCGCCGCGGGTCGGATTGAGGCCGACGACGGTCGCACCGGCCAACGCCGCACCACCGAGCCAGAACACGAATTCGGGCACATTGTCCAACAGCACCCCGATGTGACACGGTGTGCCGTCGGTCATTCGGGACCGCTGCGCACTCGCCAGCGCTGCGCGGGCCGCCGAACACGTCACCACCTCGTCCCAGGTCCAGGTGTGCTCTCGGGTGCGCAACCCGGGATGGGTGTCACCTGATCGTGCCAGCAGCATCGATGCGATGTCGGCGTGCCCGGTCATGGCCGGACGATCTCGAACACGGCATCGGCGCAGTCGGTACCCTCGGCCGACAGCTGCCGTTTGATCACCTTGAACGTCTCGGTGCGCGGCAAGACGGCGGCCACCCGCACGTACACCGGCCATTGTTTGGGTCCCAGATCGTCCTGGGCGCAGAGGAATTCGGTGAAGTCTTGCGGTCGGAACGCCGCAGGATCGGGCAGCACCAGCGCTGCCATCACCCGGTCACCGACGGAATCGTCGGGAATGGCGTAGACGACGGCTTCGGTCACGCCCGGGTAGCGCATCAGGATGCGTTCGATCGGGGCGGTACCGAGGTTCTCCCCGTCGACCCGCAACCAATCGCCCAATCGGCCTGCGAAATACGCGAACCCGCGGTCGTCTCGGTAGGCGAGGTCGCCGCTGTGGTAGACGCCGCCCCGCAACCGATCGGCGTCGGCCTCTGGATCGTTGTAGTAGCCGCGGAACTGACCGGGCCCTTCGGTGTTGACCAGCTCACCGATCACCCCGGGCGGGCAGTCGAGCCCGGTGTCGACGTCGACGATGGTCACCCCGCCGACGAGAGGCCCCAACGCGCCCTCAGGGGTGTCTGGGGTGCGCGCGATCGAGACGCCGCCCTCGCTCGAGCCGAACCCGTCGACGACCTCGACGGCGAATCGCTGCGCGAAGCGGCTCAGATCCCGCGGCGCACCTTCGTTGCCGTAGGCCACTCGCAACGGGTTGTCCGCGTCGTCGCTGCGTTCGGGTGTGGCGAGGATGTAGGACAGCGGCTTGCCGACGTAGTTGGCGTAGGTC
This sequence comes from Mycobacterium sp. IDUB_1, assembly GCF_055419625.1. Lineage (NCBI taxonomy): Bacteria > Bacillati > Actinomycetota > Actinomycetes > Mycobacteriales > Mycobacteriaceae > Mycobacterium > Mycobacterium sp. IDUB_1. The sequence continues at coordinate 36,428 of NZ_JBVAYA010000002.1, forward strand.
GCGCCGACTCGGCGGACATCGGGAAGGAACTGTGAGGCGGAGAACTTGCGCCGCAACGCGATCGAGGCTCCGCCGGCAACGGCGGGCGCCCAGCCGGCCATGATCGCGTTGGAGTGGAACAGCGGCATCGACAGATAGCAGGTGTCGGACGGGCCCAGACCGAATCGCTGGGCGAGCATCAGTCCTGGGAGGGCGACCTTTTCGTGTGTGCAGCGCACCGCCTTCGGATCCCCGCTGGTACCCGAGGTGAAGATCAGCATGAACAGGTCGTCGGGGGCGGCGTCGCGGAACCGGACATCGGCTCCGGCGTGTCTGTCCAGTTCGGCAGTGAAGGAACAGGATTCGACGTCGATCGACGCAATACCCGGCACGGCACTGTCGCGGTCGGCCAGTACCAGCTGGCAGTCGGCGTGGTCGACGTCGCGCTGCAGCGCCGCCCCGCGTCGGGTCGGGTTCAACCCGACGGGGACGATGCCCGACATCGCCGCGGCGACGAGCATCCGCGAGAAGAACGGTGTGTTCCCCGCGAGGACTCCGATGTGCGGTGGTCGATCCGGGTCCAGGCGCGCGCGCAGGGCAGCAGCCAGGGCCGCGGCATCGCGAAGGTGATCACGCCAGGAGACGAACGAGACCTGCCCGGAACCATCGATGCCGTGCACGCCGCCGTCCTGGACGTCGGCCAACGGCGCGAGCAGGGCGGCGACGGTGGATGCGACGGGGGCGCCCACCGCGTCTCAGGCCGGCGTGTCGGCCAGTTCGCGGCCGATACGCAGTAACTGTCCGGTCGCGCCGCCGATCGCGAATTCGGTCTGCTTGGCGGCCAGGAAATAGCGGTGGATCGGGTGATCAGTGTCGATCCCGACACCGCCGTGGACGTGAACGGCGGTGTGGGCCACCCGATGCCCCGCCTCGGCGGCCCAGAACGCCGCACTGGCCACGTCGATGTCGGCGGGCAGATCTTCCGACACCCGCCATGCGGCCTGGGTGACGGTGAGCCGCAGCCCCTTGATGTCGATGTAGCCGTCGGCCAACCGGGCCGAGACCGCCTGGAAGCTGCCGATGGGTCGGTCGAACTGCTCGCGTTCCCGGGCGTAGGCGGCGGTCATCTCCAGCGCACGTTCCACGACGCCGAGCTGGTAGGCGCTGCGGCCGAGACCGCCGCGGTTGACGAGCCAGTCCACGACCTCAGGTCCGCCGACGCGGCGATCCGCAGGCACCGTGACCTCGTGCAGATCGAGCGCTCCGACACTGCCGTGTCCCGTGGTGTCCAGTGCGGTGACGGTCAACCCGCTGTCACTCGCGGCGACCAGGAAAACGCCGATGCCGGAATCGGTTTCGGCCGGCACCAGGAAGGCGTCGGCCTTCGGGCCGAAGGGCACCAGCGTTCGGGCTCCGGTGAGCGTGACGGTGGAACCGTCGGCGCGCGCCCGGACCGGACCCTCACCCATCTCGCCGTCGAGCGCGATCGTGAGGATCTTCGCGCCGCGCACGGCCGGCGCCGCCCACTCCTGAGCGACGGCGTCGGAACCGAATCTGGTCAGGGCGCCCGCGCCCAGCACAACGGACTCCAGGTACGGCACGGCCGCGAGCTGGCGTCCGAGCGCTACGAGTACCGCCACCTCCTCGAGCACGCCGAAACCGCCGCCGCCCACCGCCTCCGGTGCAGTGGTCGACAGGATGTCGGCGTCGATCAGTTTGCGCCACAGGGCATCGTCGAACCGACCGCCCTGCTGCGGCCCCAACCCGTCCAGCTCGCGCTGATGCTGGGGCGTGCACACCGACTCGGTGATCGTGCGAACCAGGCCGCCGAGATCGTCGCTGGCCTCAGTCGTCGAGAAATCCATGTCGAAGGTCTCCTTTATCGGTTCACGCGGGGCAGCCCGAGCGCCACCATGCCGATGATGTCTCGCTGAATCTCGTTGGTGCCGCCCCCGAAGGTGAGGATCAGGCAGGACCGGTGCATCCGCTCGATCCGGCCGCGCAACAGGGCGCCCGGGGAATCGGCACGCAGCGTCGCCGCGGTGCCCATCACCTCCATCAGCAGCCGGTAGGCCTCGGTGGCCAGCTCGGTGCCGTACACCTTGGCCGCCGACGCGTCGGCGGGGGAGGGCGCCGCGTCCTCGGTGGATGCGAGCTCCCAGTTGATCAGCTTGAGCACCTCGGCCTTGGCGTGCACCCGCGCGAGGTTGAGCTGCACCCATTGCGCGTCGATGAGCCGGCTGCCGTGCACGTCCTTGGTGTTCTGGGCCCACTCGCGCACCGCGCCGAGGGCGACGAAGATCGGCTGCGCGGAGACGAGCGCCACCCGCTCATGGTTCAGCTGGTTGGTCACCAACTTCCAACCGGCGTTCTCCTCACCGACGAGGCTGCTGACCGGGACGCGGACATCCTGGTAGTAGGTCGCGCTGGTGTCCACGCCCGCGACGGTGTGCACCGGCGTCCAGGAGAAACCGTCGGCCGTCGTCGACACGATCAGCATCGAGATACCGCGGTGCTTCTTGGCGTCGGGATTGGTGCGCGCGGCCAGCCACACATAGTCGGCGTACGCAATCAGCGACGTCCACATCTTCTGCCCGTTGATCACGTACTCGTCACCGTCGCGCACCGCGGTCGTGCGCAGGGAGGCCAGGTCGGTGCCAGCGCCGGGTTCGGAGTAGCCGATCGAGAAGTGCAGTTCGCCCGCGGCGATCTTGGGCAGAAAGAACTTCTTCTGCTCGTCGCTGCCGAATCCCATGATCGTCGGCGCCACGCTGTTGATCGTCAGGAACGGCACCGGCACGTTGGCGATGGCGGCCTCGTCGTTGAAGATCAGGCCGTCCATCGGGGGCCGCGCCTGACCGCCGTACTCCGTCGGCCACGACAACGTCAGCCAGCCGTCCTTGCCCATCTGGGCGACGGTCTCGCGGTACACGTTCCCGCGTCCCATCTCGCCGTCGTTGCTCGACAGTGCCTCGGCACGCTCAGGGGTCATCAGCTTCGAGAAGTACGCGCGCAGCTCGCGCCGCAGCTCCTCTTGCTCGGGGGTGTAGCCGATCCGCATCGCGATCCTCACTAGTCTGCGAGCCTGTACCCGGTGCCGTCCCGGACGCCCGTCTGGATACCTCAGGTCTTCCCCGGTTGTAACACGTTCTAGTCTTGGGGTCCAGGCTGGTGCCACACTGGGTGCTCTGCGAACCGGCCTACAGCCCTAGACCGTCAGGAGGAAGTCATGCGAGTGGAAGTGGATCGCGACCGTTGCGAGGGCAACGCCGTGTGCGTCGGAATAGCGCCCGACCTGTTCGACCTCGATGACGAGGACTACGCGGTGGTCAAGGCCGACCCCGTCCCCGAAGGCGAGGAGGCGGTGGCCGATCAGGCCATCGTCGAGTGCCCCCGCGCCGCCCTCATCCGGCACGACTAGAGGTATTCATAAGTGACATCTTCTGCAGCCGACATCGATCTGTCCGGACGCGTCGCGGTCGTCACCGGGGCAGCCGCCGGGCTGGGCCGGGCCGAGGCCGTCGGGCTCGCCCGGGCAGGGGCCACGGTGGTGGTCAATGACATCGCGCCCGCGCTGGACCGCTCCGATGTTCTCGACGAGATCGCCGAGGTCGGTGCCAAGGGAGTAGCAGTCGCCGGCGACATCAGCGAGCGCTCCACCGCCGACGAGCTCGTCGAGACCGCCGACGGTCTCGGCGGTCTGGCCATCGTGGTCAACAACGCCGGTATCACCCGCGACCGCATCCTGTTCAACATGACCGACGAGGAGTGGGACGCGGTCATCAACGTGCATCTGCGGGGGCACTTCCTGTTGACGCGCAACGCCGCCACCTACTGGCGGTCGAAGGCCAAACAGGCCGGGGACGGCGACAAGAACGGCACCGTCTATGGCCGGATCATCAACACCTCGTCGGAGGCCGGCCTGTCGGGCCCCGTCGGTCAACCCAATTACGGCGCGGCGAAGGCGGGCATCACGGCGCTGACGCTGTCGGCGGCGCGCGCGCTGGGGCGCTTCGGCGTCCGGGCCAATGCGATCGCTCCGCGGGCCAGGACGGCGATGACGGCCGGTGTCTTCGGTGACGCACCGGAGTTGCCCGACGGCGCGGTGGACCCCCTGTCGCCCGAGCACGTCGTGAACCTCGTGCGGTTCCTCGCATCTCCTGCCGCCGAAGCCGTCAACGGACAGCTGTTCATCGTCTATGGTCCGACGGTGACGCTCCTGGCGGCGCCGACGGCCGAAAAGCAGTTCAGTGCCGACGGCGACGAGTGGGACCCGTCCGCGTTGTCGGCGAGCTTGCAGGAATACTTTGCTGATCGTGATCCGGAGAAGGGCTTCTCCGCAGCGATGGGGCTTGGGGACCGAGACTGACAGTCTCTGTTGTCACAGCCACTCCGCAGGTAGAACGTGTTCTAGAATGACCTACGTCACACCGGCCTTGAACAGCGGGAACATAACAATATGCAGCCGATTAGCGTTCTTTGACACTGCGAACGTGTTCTAGTTAGTATGATCCGGCTCACGGGAGACAGCGCTGGGTGCAGGGGTGGGAACCCCACGCAGGCAGCTTCCCGGTAAGAGTTCGCCAGGCGTACGTGTCGACACCTTCGGACCGAGATCGGAGCACAGGTTGATCGAACAGCTTGCGGCGCCCGCGCGGGCCGTGGGCGGGTTCGTCGAGATGTCCTTGGACACTTTCGCCAAGTCCTTCCGCCGACCGTTCCAGTTCCGCGAATTCCTCGATCAGACGTGGATGATCGCGCGCGTCTCCCTGGTCCCCACCCTGCTGGTGGCGATCCCCTTCACCGTTCTGGTGGCCTTCACACTGAACATCCTGCTGCGCGAGATCGGTGCCGCGGATCTCTCCGGCGCAGGCACCGCGTTCGGCACCATCACCCAGCTGGGGCCGGTGGTGACGGTGCTCGTCGTCGCCGGAGCCGGCGCGACCGCCATCTGTGCCGACCTGGGGGCCCGCACGATCCGCGAAGAGATAGACGCCATGCGCGTGCTGGGCATCGACCCCATCCAGCGGTTGGTGGTGCCCCGCGTGCTGGCGTCGACGTTCGTGGCGCTGCTTCTCAACGGCCTGGTCTGTCTGATCGGTCTGGCCGGCGGTTACGTGTTCTCCGTGTTCCTGCAGGGCGTCAACCCCGGTGCGTTCATCAACGGGCTGACGGTGTTGACCGGGCTCGGGGAGCTGGTGCTGGCCGAGATCAAAGCTCTGCTGTTCGGTGTCGTCGCCGGTCTGGTGGGGTGCTACCGCGGCCTCACGGTCAAGGGCGGCCCCAAGGGCGTTGGCAACGCGGTCAACGAGACCGTGGTCTACGCGTTCATCTGTCTGTTCGTGATCAACGTGATCATGACGGCGGTCGGGGTCAGGGTGCTGGCGCGATGAGCGTTTACGCGAAGAGCAGAAGACTCCGATGAGCGTTCACGCGAAGAAGAGACCGTTCTGATGAGCTATGACCTCACCCTCCGGTTCCGGCGCGCGTTCCGCGTCGTGCCGCGCACCGTCGACACCGTGGGCGAGCAGGCGTTGTTCTACGGCGAGTCGGTCCGCTACATCCCCAACGCGGTCACGAGATACCGCAAGGAAACGATCCGGCTCATCGCCGAGATGACCATGGGCACCGGCGCTCTCGTGATGATCGGCGGAACGGTCGGCGTCGCGGCGTTCATGACCCTGGCCTCTGGCGGCGTCATCGCCGTGCAGGGCTACTCATCGCTGGGCAACATCGGCATCGAGGCACTCACCGGCTTCCTGTCGGCCTTCCTCAACGTGCGCATCGTGGCGCCGGTGATCGCGGGCATCGCGCTCGCGGCGACCATCGGCGCGGGCGCCACGGCCCAGCTCGGCGCGATGCGCGTCGCCGAGGAGATCGACGCCGTGGAATCGATGGCCGTGCATGCGGTGTCGTATCTGGTGTCGACCCGATTGATCGCCGGGCTGATCGCGATCGTTCCGCTCTACGCACTCTCGGTGCTCGCAGCGTTCTTCGCCGCCCGCTTCACCACCGTCTACATCAACGGTCAGTCCGCCGGTTTGTACGACCACTATTTCAACACCTTTCTGGTCCCCAGCGATCTGCTGTGGTCTTTCCTGCAGGCCATCGTGATGTCGGTGGCGGTCATGCTGGTGCACACCTACTACGGTTTCAACGCCTCCGGAGGCCCGGTCGGCGTGGGCATCGCGGTGGGCCAAGCCGTGCGGACCTCGCTGATCGTCGTGGTGACGATCGTTCTGTTCATCTCCCTGGCGGTCTACGGCGCCTCGGGCAACTTCAACCTCTCCGGATAGGACGACAGCTCAATGGCCAACGGTGACGCAAAGCGCACCCACGTGAGGATCGCTGCGGCGATTCTCGCTGTGGTGGTGCTTGCCGCCGTGGTGTTCACGTACCTGTCCTACACCGCGGCCTTCACATCCACCGACAAGGTGACGGTGCTCTCGCCACGCGCCGGGCTGGTGATGGAGACCAAGGCGAAGGTGAAGTACCGCGGCATCCAGGTCGGCGAGGTCGAATCGATCGACTACGCGGGTCAGGACGCCAAGTTGACGCTGGCCATCCGCAGCGACGACATGCGCTACATCCCGAGCAATGCACCGGTCCGCATCGCCGGCAACACGATCTTCGGTGCCAAGTCGGTGGAGTTCCTGACCCCCGAGAATCCGGACTCGACGTCGCTGCGGCCGGGTACCCAAGTGCAGGCCAAAGACGTTCAGCTCGAGGTCAACACGCTGTTCCAGACGTTGACCGACGTGCTCGGCAAGATCGATCCGGTCAATCTGAACGCGACGTTGTCGGCGCTGGCCGAGGGTCTGCGCGGGCACGGTGACGACCTCGGCGCCGGTCTGTCGGGCCTCAATTACTATCTGCAGCAGCTGAATCCGAAGTTGCCGACCCTGCAGGACGACTTCCGCAAGGCGGCGATCGTCACCAACATCTACGGTGATGCTGCGCCGGATCTGGCGACGATTCTCGACAACGCGCCGACGGTCAGCAAGACGGTGGTCGACGAGCAGGACAACTTGAACGCGACGCTGCTGGCGGCCACCGGGTTGGGCAACAACGCCGCCGACACCCTCGAACCGGCGGCAGACAATTTCATCGCCGCCGTCCAGCGGTTGCGGGCGCCGCTGAAGGTGCTCGGCGACTACTCGCCGGAGTTCGGCTGCCTGCTCAAGGGCATCTCGATCGGCATCGACCGGTTCGCGCCGATCATCGGCGGTATCCGGCCGGGCCTGTTCGTGGCGTCGAACTTCATCCCCGGCTCGCCGGCCTACACCTATCCGGAGAGCCTGCCCCTCGTCAACGCCTCCGGCGGTCCGAACTGCCGCGGCTTGCCGGACGCTCCGAGCAAGCAGTTCGGCGGATCGTGGTATCACTCACCGTTCCTCGTGACCGACAACGCCTACGTGCCCTACCAGCCGAACACCGAGCTGCAGTTCGACGCACCCTCGACGCTGCAGTTCCTGTTCAACGGGGCCTTCGCCGAACGGGATGACTTCTAGTGGCGCGCAGACTCGGTGCGCAGGACCGCACCATGATCAACGTCGGTGTCTTCACCGTCGTGATGCTGCTCGTCGCCGGCATGCTGATCGTGGTGTTCGGCGAGTTCCGCTTCGGTTCGGACAAGGACTATCACGCGACGTTCACCGACGCCTCGCGGCTCAAGGCCGGTCAGGACGTGCGCATCGCCGGTGTGCCCGTCGGGGCGGTCAAGGACATCAAGCTCAACGACGACAACACGGTTGACGTCGCGTTCAGCCTCAACGAGCGCTATCAGCTCTACACCTCCAGCAAGGCGCTGGTCCGCTACGAAAACCTGGTGGGCGACCGGTACCTCGAGATCGCCTCGGGCCCAGGGGACCTGGTGAAGCTCCCGCCCGGTGGCACCATCACCAACACCGCTCCCGCCCTCGATCTGGATGCGTTGCTCGGCGGACTGAAGCCGGTCTTCAAAGGCCTGGACGGCCAGAAGATCAACGAGGTCAGCAACGCGATCATCGAGTTGCTGCAGGGTCAGGGCGGCGCGCTCTCGCAGATGCTGTCCTCTACCAGCGCGTTCACCCAGGATCTAGCTGCGCGTGATCAGTTGATCGGAGACCTGATCACCCACCTGAACACGGTGCTCGGCACGGTCGACGAGAAGGGTGCCGAGTTCGACGCGACCGTCGACAAACTGCAGAAGGTGTTGACCGGGCTGGCCCAGGGCCGTGATCCGATCGCCGGCGCCATCGGCCCGCTCGCCTCGGCCACCAACGATCTGACCGAGACACTGGAGAAGAGCCGCCGACCGCTGCAGGGTGTGCTGGAGAACGTGCGGCCCCTGGCGCAGCGGATGGACGAGCGCAAGGGCGACATCAACAAGGTCATCGAGCCGCTCGCGGAGAACTACCTGCGGCTCAACGCACTCGGCGCCTACGGCTCGTTCTTCAACATCTACTACTGCTCGATCCGCATGAAGATCAACGGGCCCGCCGGTAGCGACATCCTGATCCCGTTCGGTGGCCCACCGGATCCGTCCAAGGGGAGGTGCTCTGAGAATGGCTAGACCTGACGGTGGAAACCCCTTGCGCACCGGCATCTTCGGCATCGTGCTGGTGACCTGCCTGGTCCTCGTGTCGTTCGGCTACAGCAACCTCCCGTTCATGCCGCAGGGCAAGCCGTACGAGGCGTTCTTCACCGACGCCGGCGGCATCTCCCCGGGTAACGACGTCAACGTCTCGGGGATCAACGTCGGCAAGGTCAAGAATGTGGCGCTGGCCGGCGACACCGCGAAGGTGACATTCACCGTCGACCGCAAGATCCGAGTCGGCGACCAGTCGCTGGTGGCGATCAAGACCGACACCGTGCTGGGCGAGAAGTCGTTGGCCGTGACGCCGAAGGGCGGCGGTTCGGTGACATCGATCCCGGTGGGCCGCACCACGACTCCGTACACGCTCAACACGGCGCTGCAGGATCTGGGGCAGAACGCCAGCGAGCTGGACAAGCCGCGGTTCGAACAGGCGCTGCAGACGCTGACCGACTCGCTACGCGATGCCAAGCCGCAGCTGCGTGGTGCCCTCGACGGTGTCACGAACTTGTCGCGGAGCCTGAACAAGCGCGACGAGGCCCTCGAGCAGCTGCTCACCCACGCCAAGCGGGTCACCGACACGCTGGCGCAGCGGTCCGGCCAGGTCAACCAGCTCATCATCGACGGGAACATGCTGTTCGCCGCTCTCGACGAACGCCGCCAGGCGCTCAGCAATCTCATCGGTGGGATCGACGATGTCTCACAACAGCTCTCGGGTTTCGTGGCCGACAACAAGCGGGAGTTCGGCCCGGTACTGAAGCAGCTGAACCTGGTGATGGACAATTTGCTGGAACGGCGCGAGCACATCGGTGAGGCGCTCAAGCGGCTGCCGCCCTATGCGACCGCACTCGGTGAAGTGGTCGGCTCCGGCCCCGGATTCCAGATCAACCTCTACGGTCTGCCGCCCGCCACGCTGTCCGAAGTCCTGCTCGACACCTACTTCCAGCCCGGCAAACTGCCCGACAGCCTTGCCGACTACCTGCGCGGATTCATCTCCGAGCGGCTGATCATCAGGCCGAAATCGCCATGACGCAACCAGATTCGTCCTCCTCGAAGGGCCGCGTGCTGCGTATCGCACTGGCGGCCGTGCTCGTCGTCGCGCTGGTGTCGGCGGTGTATCTGGTGTGGCCGTCGCGTGGTGGCAACAAGCTGGTCGCCTACTTCCCGTCGGCGGTCGGCCTGTACTCCGGCGACGAGGTGCGTGTCATCGGTGTCCCGGTGGGGCGCATCGACTCGATCGAACCGCGCGCCAAGGACGTCAAGATCACGATATCCATCGACGACGGGGTCAAGATCCCGGCTGACGCGCAGGCGCTGATCATCTCGCCCAACCTGGTCGCGGCCCGATTCGTCCAGTTGGCGCCCGCCTACACCGGAGGCCCGGTGATGGCCGACGGTGCCGAGATCGGTCTCGATCGAACCGCCGTCCCGGTGGAGTGGGACGAGGTCAAAGAGCAACTCACGCAACTGAGTAGTCAGTTGGGGCCGCAACAGAACTCGGTGCAGGGACCACTGAAGGCGTTCGTCGACCAGGCTGCCGACACCCTTGACGGCAACGGGGATTCGTTCCGGTCGGCGATCCGCGAGCTGTCCCAGACCGCGGGGCGCCTCGGCGACTCCCGAACCGACCTGTTCGGCACCATCCGCAACCTGCAGGTACTCGTCAACGCGCTGTCCAACAGCAACCAGCAGATCGTGCAGTTCACCGACCACGTCGCGTCGGTGTCGCAGGTACTCGCCGACAGCTCCGCCGATCTGGACAACACGCTGGGCACGTTGAACCAGGCGCTGTCGGACGTCAAAGGCCTTCTGGGAGAGAACAACAAAGCACTGATCGACCAGGTGGCCAAGCTGACGGACTTCACCAACCTGCTGACCGAACACAGCGACGACATCGAGCAGATCCTGCACATCACGCCCAACGGGCTGGCCAACTTCTACAACATCTACAACCCGGCGCAGGGCACCGTCGGCGGTCTGCTGACGCTGCCGAACTTCGCCAATCCGGTGCAGTTCATCTGCGGCGGCACCTTCGACATCGGCGCCAACCCGGACAACTACAAGCGCGCGGAGATCTGCCGCCAGCGAATGGGTCCGGTGTTCAAGCGCATCGCGATGAACTTCCCGCCGCTGCTGTTCCACCCGATCAACAGCATCACCGCCTACAAGGGGCAGATCCAGTACGACACCCCGGAGACGGAAGCCAAGGCCCAGACTCCGGTGCCGTACCTGCAGTGGCAGAACGCCCCGGGGACGACGCCGCCGCAGATCGCCCCCGGTGGAGCGGATCTGGCTGCGCTGTTCGCGCCGACCGCGCCGACCCAGGGTTCGGGCCAGGCACCCGGTCCCGCGCCGTCGCAGGGTTCTGGTCCCGCGCCGGGCCCCGTACCCGCTCCCACGGGGGGGAACTGATGATCCGCAAGGCCATCCGTCCCGTGTTGGCGCTGGGTACCCTGACGGTCTTGGTGTCCGGGTGCGAGTTCGGTGGGTTGAACTCGCTGGACATGCCCGGCACCGCGGGTCACGGCGAGGGTTCCTACACCGTCACCGTCGAGTTGCCGGATGTGGCGACGCTGCCGCAGAACTCACCGGTGATGGTCAACGACGTGACCGTGGGGAGTGTGTCGGGCATCGATGCCGTTCAGCGCCCCGACGGGACGTTCTACGCGGCGGTGAAGCTGTCGCTGGAAAAGGACGTCAATCTGCCCGCCAACGCGATCGCGAAGGTCGCGCAGACCTCGCTGCTGGGCTCCCAGCACGTCGAGTTGGCAGATCCCCCCGAGAAGCCGATCGGCCGGTTGGAGAACGGCTCGAACATCCCGCTGGACCGCACCGGTCGCTATCCGACCACCGAAGAGGTGCTGTCGTCGCTCGGCGTCGTGGTCAACAAGGGCAATCTCGGTGCGCTGCAGGACATCACCGAGGAGTTCTACAACGCAGTCGTCGGCAGGCAAGGCACCTTCACCGATCTGATCCCGCGACTGGCGGAGCTGACGTCCTCGCTGGACCGGCAGACCGATGACATCATCTCTGCCGCCGAGGGACTGGACCGCTTCGCCGGCATCCTCGCGCGCAGCAAGGACAGCCTGGGCCGCACCCTGGACACGCTGCCCGCGGCACTCGATGTGCTGGACCGCAACCGGGCCACCATCGTCGACACCTTCACCGCCCTGCGCCGACTGGCCGTGGTGGGGTCGAAGGTTCTCGCCGAGACCAAAGTCGACCTGGCCGCCGATCTGAAAGATCTGTTCCCGGTGGTCAAGTCGCTCAACGACAACGCCGACGACCTCATCAAGAGCCTGGAGCTTCTTCCGACGTTCCCGTTCCACTATCAGTATCTGCGCAAGGCCGTCCGCGGCGACTACCTCAACGTGTTCGTCACGTTCGACCTGACCCTGCGTCGCCTGGGCGAGACGGTGTTCACCACCTCGCTCGGACTCGACCCGAACATGAAGCGGCTCAACGAGGTCGTCAACCCCCCGGACTTCCTGACCGGCGAGTTGGCCAACCTTTCGGGTCAGGCCGCCGACCCCTTCAAGATCGCGCCGGGAACGGCCACCCAGCACGAGGGGACACCGTAGATGCTGGACAGGCTCTCCAAGATCCAACTGTCGATCTTCGCGGTCGTGACCGTGTTGACCGTCGGCGCGATCTCGATCTTCTATCTGCGGGTGCCCGAGGCGATCGGGTTGAACTCCTACCAGGTGACGGCCAACTTCACCGCGGGCGGCGGCCTCTACCAGAACGCCAACGTCACCTACCGCGGTGTCACGGTGGGTCAGGTGGAGTCGATCGGCCTGTCCGACAACGGCGTCGTCGCACACATGAGGCTCGACAGTGGAACGCCGGTGCCCGCCAACGTGACCGCGACCGTCAAGAGCGTCTCGGCCGTCGGCGAACAGTACGTCGATCTGGTGCCGCCTGAGGATCCCGCCGGTGACAAGCTGCGCAACGGCGCGGACATCCCGGTGAGCCGCACCGCGATCGGGCAGGACATCGCCGGATTGCTCCAGCAGGCGGACTCCCTGGTCAGCAGCGTCGGCAACAGCCGGATCAAGGACCTGCTGCGGGAAACGTTCAAGGCATTCAACGGATCCGGGCCGGAGCTCGCCCGACTGATCCAGTCCGCGCGGCTTCTCGTCGACGAGGCCAACGCCAACTACGGGCAGACCACCCAATTGATCGACCAGGCCGGCCCGTTCCTGGACGCACAGATAGCCAGCGGCGACAACATCCGGTCTCTGGCCGACGGGCTGGCCCGGTTCACCGGAGAGGTCGCAAACGCTGACCCACAGCTGCGTACGCTGCTGCAGACCGCCCCGGGCGCCGCAGGCGTCGCGAACGAGACCTTCGAGGGCATCCGCCCCAATTTCCCCATGCTCGCGGCGAATCTGGCCAACCTGGGCCGGATCGGGGCGATCTATCACAAGTCGATCGAGCAGGCCCTTGTGATCTTCCCCGCCCTGATGGCCGGCCTGAACACCGTCGCCGGCGGCGTGCCCGCCGACGAGGGCGGCAAGCTCGACTTCAAGGTCCATCTCAACGATCCGCCGACCTGCTCGGTCGGCTTCCTGCCGCCGACGACCATCCGCTCGCCCGCGGACACGACGCTGCGCGAGTTGCCGACCGATCTGTACTGCAAGACCCCGCAGAACGATCCCTCGGTGGTGCGCGGTGCGCGCAACTATCCATGCCAGGAGTTCCCGGGCAAGCGCGCCCCGACGATCCAGCTGTGCCGCGACCCCAAGGGTTACGTGCCGATCGGCACGAACCCGTGGCGCGGGCCGCCGGTCCCGCTGGGCACACCGATCGAGGATGGGCGCAACATCCTGCCGCCCAACAAGTTCCCCTTCATCCCGCCGCAGGTGGACCCGGATCCCGGCCCGCCCGTGGTGCAGCTGCCCCCGGGCGCGGTGCCTGGACCCGGGCCTGCCCCGCACGCACCGTTCCCGCTTCCGGTGCCGCCGAACGAGCCGGGAACACCTCCTCCGCCGTGGCCGTACTTCGCGCCGCCGGATCAAGTGGTGCCGCCGTACGGCCGTACCCCACCCGGGCCACCCGCTCCGGCTGCTCCCGCACCGGCAGCACCACCCGCAGTGGCACCCGCTCCCGGGGCTCCCGCTGCCCCCTCTGGCCCGCTGCTGCCCGCCGAGGCGGTACCGCAGCCGGGTGGACCCACGCCGCAGGCCGCGGGACCCGCGATGGCGACCTACGACCAGAACGGCAAGTTCGTCGACCCTGCCGGCGGAACTGGCACGTTCGCTGGTGGAACTGACAAACTGGCGCCTGCAGAGAACTGGGTCGATCTGATGTTGGCCCCGAAGCAGCTATAGGCAGGACGAGTTGGTAGAAGCTAGCCCGCGTGAAGCGAGCCGGCCCCCGCGGCGTCGCGCCTCCCGCGCCGCCGGGCCGGCCTCCGGTGCCGAACCGGAGTCCTTGGCGGTTGTGCTCGACGCCCCCGGCACCACCACGGTCCGTCGTCCGGGCTCGGCGTCCGCGGCGCCGCCGCCACGTCGCCGGGCCAATCGTGGCCTCGTCGCGCTGGTGTCCCTGCTGACCCTGCTCGTGTTAGCGGGTGCGCTGGGTGGTGGGGTGGCGTGGATGCTGCACCAGCAGCGGGTCCAAGAGGCCCAGCTGGCCCGCGACCAACGGTTCGTCGACACGGCTTCGCAGTTGGTGGTCAACATGTTCAGCTACACGCAGGACGACATCGACGACAGTGTGAACCGCTTCGTCAACGGCACGAGCGGACCGCTGCGCGACATGCTCAGCCAGGGCGACAACGTCGACAACCTCAAGGCCATCTTCCGCGACACCAACGCCAGCTCCGAGGCGGTGATCAACGGCGCCGCACTCGAGAAGGTCGACCAAGTCAGCGGTAACGCCGCGGTGCTGGTGTCCGCTCGCGTGACGGTGACCGACGTCGACGGCACCAACAAGCCGTCGCAGCCCTACCGCATGCGGGTGATCGTGCACGAGGACGACAACGGGCACATGACGGGCTACGACCTCAAATACCCCGACGGCGGCAACTGATGGGTAAGTGGACCGCGCGACTGCTGGCCGCCATCGGCGTGCTGTTGTCACTCGGCGTGGTGGCGCTCGGTGGCGTCGGCGGCTGGCTGTACTGGGACCGGGTGCAGTTGCAGGGCGAGCAGGCGGCGCGCGACGAGCTGGCTCCGCTTGCCCAGCAACAGATTCCCCAGGTCTTCGGTTACGACTACCAGACGGTCGAGGGCAGCCTGGGCAAGGTGTACCCCCTGCTGACGCCCAACTACCGCCGCGAGTTCGAGGACCGTGCGACCAAGGACATCATCCCGCAGGCACGGGACCGCCAGCTGGTCAGCCAGGCGAACGTGGTGGGCGTGGGAGTGCTGGAGGCGCAACGTAATTCGGCGTCAGTGATGGTCTACATGAACCGCACGGTGACCGACAAGTCCCGCCAGCCCATATACGACGGCAGCCGCCTACGTGTCGACTATCAGAAGATCGACGGCAAGTGGCTGATCAACTACATCACGCCGATTTAGAGTCGGCCAGCGCGTCGAGAAAGGCCCGCGCCCAGCGGTCCACGTCGTGGGCCAGCACCTGCCGACGCAGCGCCCGCATCCTGCGCCGACCCTCCTCCGGGGTCTGTGTCAGCGCCGCCTCGATGGCATCCTTGACGCCTTCCAGGTGGTGCGGGTTGGTCAGATAGGCCTGCCGTAATTCGGCTGCGGCACCGGTGAATTCGCTCAACACCAGGGCTCCGCCGAGATCGCTGCGGCACGCCACGTACTCCTTGGCCACCAGGTTCATGCCGTCGCGCAGCGGGGTCACCAGCATGACGTCGGCGGCGGCGTAGAACGCGATCAGGTCTTCCCGGGGCACGGGGCGATGCAGGTAGTGCAGCACCGGGTGTCCGACCTGTCCGTATTCGCCGTTGACGTGGCCGACCTGGCGCTCGATGTCCTCCCGCATCGCGATGTAGCTCTCCACCCGCTCGCGGCTCGGCGTGGCCAGCTGCACCAGGACGGTGTCGTTCGGGTCGATGCGGCCCTCGTCGAGCAGCTCGGAGAACGCCCGCAGCCGCACGTCGATCCCCTTGGTGTAGTCCAGCCGGTCGACGCCGAGCAGCACCTTGCGCGGGTTACCGAGTTCGGCGCGAATCTCTCTGGCGCGCTGTCGGATTCGGCGGGTGCGCGCCTGCTGATCGAGATCGCCGGAGTCGATCGAGATCGGGAACGCGCCGACCTTGACGGTGCGGAAGCCCACGAACACCTCGCCGAAGCGGGAGCGGACGCCGACGTTGCCGCGCGAGGTGTTGGCGCCCACCAGCCTGCGCGACAGGATCAGGAAGTTCTGCGCACCGCCGGGCAGGTGGAACCCGACCAGGTCGGCACCGAGAAGACCTTCGATGATCTCGGTGCGCCAGGGCATCTGCATGAACAGTTCGACCGGCGGGAAGGGGATGTGCAGGAAGAAACCGATGGTCAGGTCGGGCCGCAGCATGCGCAGCATCTTCGGGACCAGCTGCAGCTGATAGTCCTGCACCCACACCGTGGCGCCCTCGGCCGCGATCCGTGCGGTCGCCTCGGCGAAGCGGCGGTTGACCTCGACGTAACGGTCCCACCACTGCCGGTGGTAGATCGGTTTGACGATGACGTCGTGATACAGCGGCCACAGGGTCGCGTTCGAGAACCCCTCGTAGTATTCGGCGACGTCGTCGGCGGACAGCCGTACCGGAACCAACGTCATGCCGTCCTGCTCGATGGGTTCATCGAAGCTGTCCGGATCGTCGGCCTCCTCGGGAACGCCGGGCCACCCGATCCAGGCGCCGCTGCGCTTACGCAGAAGCGGCTCGAGCGCAGTCACCAGTCCGCCCGGGCTGCGCTTGTACTCCGTGGAACCGTCGGGCCGGCGGACGATGTCGATGGGGAGGCGGTTCGCGACGACGACGAAATCGGCCGACGCGGCCGGGCCCGAGCGGTCCTCTGCGCCGCCCGGAACAGGCATTACGCGTCGAGCTTTGCCGGTCCGATACCGAGCATCGACAGGAACACCCGGCATTCGTCGGCGTCGGTGGCGTAGGCGGCGACCACGCGTCGCGCCTGGCGCTCGGTGCTGTCGGCGATGGGCTCGACGTCGCCGATCTCGGCAGGGTCAGGTTTGGCAGGCATGGCACAACTCTAGCCAATGGCGGGGCCGGGAGCCGAAACCCGTTCGTGGCGGCCCCGGTGGCGTATAACTAGAACACGTTCTCGTTTTGATGTGGTGAAAGGTGCATGGATGCAGCTCTCTGATGCGATGCTCTCGGGCCGAACGGTGCTGGTCACCGGCGGGGGGAGCGGGATCGGTAAGGGGGTGGCCGCAGCGGTCGTGGCGGCAGGCGGCAACGCGATGTTGATGGGCCGCAATGCGGACAAGCTGGCTGCGGCAGTCGAGGAGATCGGCGGCGCGGTGCGCTACGAGCCCGGCGACGTCACCAACGAGGACGAGGTGGCCCGCACGATCGATGCGGCGACGGCGTGGACGGGTCGGCTCGACGGCGTGGTGCACTGCGCCGGCGGCAGCGACACGATCGGCCCGATCACCCAGCTCGACTCCGAGGCCTGGCGGCGGCTGGTCGACCTCAACATCAACGGCACCTTCTACGTGCTCAAGCACTCGGCACGGGCGATGGTGCGCGGCGGCGGGGGATCGTTCGTCGGCATTTCTTCGATCGCGGCGAGCAACACCCACCGCTGGTTCGGTGCCTACGGCGTGTCCAAGGCGGGGGTGGATCACCTGATGCAGCTGGCCGCCGACGAGCTCGGCCCCTCGCTGGTGCGGGTGAACTGCATCCGGCCGGGCCTGATCCGCACGGACCTGGTGGCGGCGATCTTCATGTCGCCAGAGGTGAGCGGCGACTACGCGGCAGCCACGCCGCTGCCGCGTCCCGGTGAGGCCGAGGACGTCGCCAATGCGGCGGTGTTCCTGCTCAGCGACGCGTCCAGCTACATCACCGGACAGCTGATCAATGTCGACGGCGGCATGATGCTGCGCCGCGGGCCAGACTTCTCGGCGATGCTCGAACCGGTCTTCGGTGCCGACGGTCTGCGCGGCGTCGTACCGGACTAGTTGCCCTGGTCGTGGTGGATGCGGCCGCGCGTCTCGGTCAGAGGCCGGCCCCCACCGCCCCATCGGGAGGCGATGATCTCCGCGGCGATCGACACCGCCGTCTCCTCGGGGGTACGGGCACCGAGATCGAGCCCGATGGGGCTGGACAGTCGGCTCAAGTCGTCGTCGGTCAGACCCGCGTCCCGCAGGCGGCGCATCCGATCCTCGTGGGTGCGCCGCGATCCCATCACGCCGACGTAGCCGATCTCGGGCAGCCGCAACGCCACCTCGAGCGCCGGGACATCGAACTTCGCATCGTGGGTGAGCACGCAGATAGCGGTCCGCGCGTCGAGGGCGCCGCGCTCGGCCTCGCTGGCGAGGTAGCGGTGCGGCCAGTCGACCACCACGTCGTCGGCTGCGGGAAACCTTGCCGCGGTGGCGAATACGGGCCGGGCATCGCAGACGGTGACCCGGTAGCCCAGCAGGGTTGCCTGGGCGGCGAGTGCGGTGGCGAAGTCGATGGCCCCGACGATGATCATCCGCGGCCGAGGCGCGTGACTGGCGACGAAGACCTCCATCCCGGTCTCTTGCCGCTGCCCGTCCGGTCCGTAGCTCAGAACGGCCGAGCGGCCCGCGGCCAGCAGGCCTCTGGCGTCGTCGACGATCGCGTCGTCGGCGCGCTCGGAACCCACTGAGCCGTCGGCGAAGTCAGGCCCGACGACGATCCGTCGCCCGTGGCGCAGCGGGTCGGGATGATCGATGACGGTGGCCACCGCCACCGCGCGGTGAGCGGCGATGTCGTCAGCGACGGCCTGCAACTGTGGAAACGTCTGGCGCGACACCGGTTCGGTGAAGACATCGATGATGCCTCCGCAGGTCAACCCCACAGCGAAGGCCTCGTCGTCGCTGACGCCGTACCGCTGCAACTGCGTGCGGCCGCTCGCCATGACGTCACCGGCCACGTCGTAGACCGCAGCTTCGACGCAGCCGCCCGAGACGGAGCCGGCGACGGCGCCGTCGGGGGTCACCACCATGGCCGCGCCGGGCGGACGTGGTGCGGAGTTCATCGTGCGGACGACCGTCGACAGGCCTGCGGTACCGCCGGCACGCCAGACGGTCAGCAACTCGTCGAGCACGTCGCGCACGTGCGAAGTCTATGCCCGCCGCGGACTCGCTACACCTTGGTCAGATCGGTGTGCATCAGCATCACGTTGTAGCTCGACCAGAGCGAGAGGTTGAAGTACAGATCCGATCCGGTGCCCAATGTGGACGGAGACCAGGGGTGCAGCATCGGTGCGTAGATGCCACCGGACTGCTGGCTCATCAGGACGGTGGCATCCGACCAGGCGCCCTCGGGGGTGTCCGCGGTCCGCATGACGATGCTGTTGTTCTGGTCGCCGTACAGCACGATGTACTTGTCCAGGTAGTCGTTGTACTGCACCGACATTTCGCTGACCGTGTAGCCGGGTTTGGTGAAACCCAGGAAACCGCCCGACTTTCCGATGATCGCCGTCGCTGCCGACGGGTTTCCCTTCACCCAGCTGGCGGGCGTGGTGCCCAGCCAGCTCTTCGAGGCGGCCTTGTAGTACTCGTACTTCGAGGGATCGAGGATGTTCTCGGGCGCCACACGCGACAGGTACGCCGCGCCCTGACGGCCGTTCGGTGTGCCGTACGCGTAGATGAGGCCATCGTCGCCCTTGACGAAGGCCGACTGCTGAAAGTTCTTGTTGCCGCTGAGGAACGAGTTGTATCGAATGCTCTTCGGGTCGATCGTGAAGTTCTCGCCGTTGTCCGTCGAGTAACCCATCGCCGAGTAGTTGGTGGTCCACTTACCCGACGAACCCCACTTACTGACCGACATGTAGCTGACGTACTGAATGGTGCCGTACGGCGTGTCCTTGGTGACTGGCACGTTGACCGAGATACCCGCGGTCGGGATCATCGTCACCGAACTCGGCAACCACTTCTCGGGATTGATGATCGGGCGTGCGTTCACCGGACCGTCCAGCGGTGCACCGCCGAAGTAGTTGCCGGTGAACCATTCTCCGTTGGGGATCGTGATGCCGTCGCTCAGATTGGTGTCCGAGCTGCGGAACAGCGTGTTGAAGATGTGCCGGCCCGTCATGTTGGGCCCGCTGAAGGTGTCGCCGACGGCGATCAGCACCTGGTGCTCGTTGTACGGGGTGGTCGGGTCGTCGACCATGCCGTTGTCCCACATGGTGCCGACGTCGGTGCCCCACACGCTGAACCGGTCGACGGTGTTCGCCTTCAGCGGATCGCCGTAGGAGTAGCCGCCGGTCACCCAGCTGACGAAGTTGGTCGACGGGCTGACCTGAGGGTTCAGCCACGGCGAGTACGGCGTGACCGCGGCGGCAGCCAGCGGGGCGGCCTGCGGGGTGTCGGTGGTCAGGCTCGAGGTGGCGACGCGGGTGGTGCGTGCGGCCGACAGCGTCTCGAGCTCGCGCCGTGCCACCGACAGCAGTGCGAACAGGAACGGGGGCGGTGCCGTCTGGCCCTGGCCGGCGTCAGCCTTCTGGTGCGCCCAGTCGACCATGCTGCGGGCAACTTCGACGACGGCCTTGACGACTGGTCTGTCGATCGGCCGGTCGATCTGCTGTGCGGGCACGGCGGTGTCCGGTGCCGGGCGCAGCAGCGTCGACCGCAACGAGATGCGCGGCGGTTCGGCCGGATCGGGGGAGACGACCTGGGTGCGTCGCGCGGAGCGCGACGGCGCTTTGTTGGTGTCGGCGGTCGCAGCGGTTGACGCCGACGAGCCGGGGGTGGCCCCGGGGGTGCTGTCCGCCTTCCTCCAGGTCGGCCTCGATGTGCGCTTCGTGGTCGGCTTCGTGGTCGGTTGTGTCGTCGTCACCGAATCGGCGGGATCGGCCGTATCGGATGCGTCCGTCTTGTCGGGCTTGCCGAACCGCCGTGGCTTGTCGGCGCGGTCGGATCTCGGGGTGGTGCGGGCCTTGGGGCCCGCCGCGGTCGAGGGCTTCTCGGTCGACGACGGGGACGACGAAGCCGACGAGGACGTCGAGGCCGAGGCGGTGTCATCGGCCCACGCCTGCCCCGCGAACACCGCCGACCCGATGCCCAGGGCGACGGCCAAGGCGCCGACACGGCCGATATACGCTGCGGAACTCAACAGAAAACCCCTTTGGAAACCGGTCTCTCGTCCCCCGACGTAGCGCCATTCAATCGCATCTCACAGGAGTCGGCCAGCAAAAGGGCGTAAAGGCCCCGATATCGTTTCGCGACTGTGATCGTTGGCTTTTCCGGAGTCATGCCGCGACGCTGCAAACCCGGTTGGCGAGACGGCGGTCGTTCACCGCCCGTCATGGAGCCCCCTGTCAGGATTGAACTGACGACCTACGCTTTACAAGAGCGTTGCTCTACCGCTGAGCTAAGGAGGCGTGGAAGGTCAGCTTAACGGCTGTGCCCTCACTCTTCGACATCGATCACCCGCTGCGGCGTCGCCGGTCGCGCGATGAATCGGGCACGCGGGCGGCGTCCCGGCAGAGGGATGCGGTCGGCGATGTTGCTCAGCGGGTTCACCACCTGACTCAGCACGATCACGGCCTCACGCAACGCCTCGATCGTCGGCTCCAGCGCTTCCAGACCCGGGGTCAACCGGTTCAATGTGTCCGCAACCGTCGCGAGCTGCTCGAGTGGGCCGTTGCGGGCGGTGAGGGTGTCCACGACGCCGCCTTCGGCGAACAGACGTTCGGCCACCCCGTCCTCGGCGAGCAGTCTGTCCACCAGCCCGTCCTCGGCGAGCAGTTGATCGACCAGTCCGCCGGGCTCGATGGCACGCATCAGCCCGCTGTTGTCCTCGGTCAGCCGCTCCAACGCGCCACCGGGGGCCGTCAGCCTGTCGATGACGCCGCCGGGCTGCAACAGGCGGTCCAGGGCCCCGCCCGGCGCCAGCGCCCGGCCCAGCGGCTGGTCCTCGTCCATCAGGCGTGCGAGCCGGTTGGCCCGCTCCACGGCATCCTGGACGCCGATCATCGCCGCGAAGGAGGTCGGCGGCTGGCGGACACCACTTCCGGGCTCACCGAGCGCCTTGCGCGCGATGCCGAGGCCACCGCTGGCCATCCCGAGCCCGGCATCGGCCACGGCCAGACCCACCCGTGCCGGCGTCAATGCGAGATCGCTGAGGGATCTGCCGAGGTTCATGCGCTCAGTGTAGGAACAGCGCAAGAATGAACTCACAGGAACCACACAGCGAGCGTGCAGCACTTTTCCAATCCAGGGGTTGAAACTGAGGACCATGGCCATGCCAGTGCAGGAAAGCGTCCCCGAAGCTCGGATCCTCGTGGTCGATGACGAGACCAACATCGTCGAGCTGCTGTCAGTGAGCTTGAAGTTCCAGGGCTTCGAGGTGCACACGGCATCCAACGGTCCGGCCGCCCTCGACCTCGCACGCGAGATGCGCCCCGACGCCATCATCCTGGACGTGATGATGCCCGGTATGGACGGGTTCGGGCTGCTGCGCAGGCTGCGCGCCGATGGGATCGAGGCCCCGGCGCTGTTCCTGACCGCACGCGACTCCTTGCAGGACAAGATCGCCGGACTCACCCTCGGCGGCGACGACTACGTGACCAAGCCGTTCAGCCTCGAAGAGGTGGTGGCCCGGTTGCGGGTGATCCTGCGCCGTGCGGGTGGCGGCGTGCAGGAGCCGCGCACCTCACGGCTCAAGTTCGCCGACATCGAGCTCGACGAGGACACCCACGAAGTGTGGAAAGCCGGCGAGCCGGTGTCGCTCTCGCCCACGGAATTCACCCTGCTGCGGTACTTCATCATCAACGCCGGCACCGTGCTGTCGAAGCCGAAGATCCTCGACCACGTCTGGCGCTACGACTTCGGTGGCGACGTCAACGTCGTCGAGTCCTACGTGTCCTATCTCCGCCGCAAGATCGACACCGGGGACAAGCGTCTGCTGCACACCCTGAGGGGTGTGGGGTATGTACTTCGCGAACCCCGGTGACAATGGGGATGTGCCCCACATCAGACGCGGGATTCCGCTTCGGGTAGGACTGGTCGCAGCGACGTTGCTGCTGGTCGGCTGTGGTTTGCTTGCCTCGGGTATCGCGGTGACGACGATCATGCACCACACGCTGATCAACCGCGTCGACGACACGTTGCGCGACGCCTCCCGGGGCTGGGCCCAGGTGCCCAGACAGTCACCCGCCGATCCGGAGGACCAGGGCCCTAACACCGGCAGGCCGCCGTCGGACTACTACGTGCGGGTCATCGAACCCGGCGGCAGCGCCTGGGTCGCAGTCAACGACAGCGATGCCGAACCCGCCTTGCCCGCTGACAACGACGTCGGACCCGATCCGGTCACGGTCGGAAGCAAAGCTGACTCTCCGGTCGAATGGCGCGCGATGACGGTGCCCGGAGCCGACGGTGAGCTCACCACCGTCGCGATCGACCTGTCCGACGTGAAGTCCACGACCCGGGCCCTGGTCGCCGCGCAGATGGGCATCGGCGTCGCGGTGCTGATCGTGCTCGGCATCGCCGGGTACGCCGTCGTGCACCGAAGCCTGCGTCCCCTCGCCGAGGTCGAGCAGACCGCCGCCGCCATCGCCGCGGGCCAGCTGGACCGCCGCGTTCCCGAGCGCGACCCCCGCACCGAGGTCGGGCGGCTCTCCCTGGCGCTCAACGGCATGCTCGCCCAGATCCAACGGGCATTGGCGTCCTCGGAGTCGTCGGCGGACCAGGCCCGCGAATCCGAGGAACGCATGCGCCGGTTCATCACCGACGCCAGCCACGAACTGCGGACCCCGCTGACGACGATCCGTGGCTTCGCCGAGCTGTATCGCCAGGGCGCGGCCCGTGACGTCGAGATGCTGATGGGCCGCATCGAAAGTGAATCGCGGCGGATGGGCCTGCTGGTCGAAGACCTGCTGCTGCTGGCCCGACTCGACGCGCAGAGGCCGTTGGAGCAGCGCCGGGTCGACCTCCTCGCCCTGGCCAGCGACGCCGTGCACGACGCGCAGTCGATCGCGCCGCGCCGGCCGATCCGCATGGAAGTGTTCGACGGCCCGGGGACCCCCGAGGTTCTCGGCGACGAGGCGCGACTGCGTCAGGTGCTGTCCAATCTGGTCGCCAACGCCCTGCAGCACACTCCCGAAACGGCCGCGGTGACCGTGCGGGTCGGCACCGAGGGGGACTCCGCGGTCCTCGAGGTGCGCGACCAGGGCCCGGGGATGAGCGTCGAGGACGCCCAGCGGGTGTTCGAACGCTTCTATCGCGCCGACTCGTCGCGGGCTCGCGCCAGCGGCGGCACGGGCCTCGGGTTGTCGATCGTCGATTCGCTGGTCTATGCCCACGGCGGCACAGTAGGGGTGACCACCGCGCCGGGGCAGGGCTGCGCGTTCCGAGTGAGCCTGCCGCGGATCGCGGAGGCTGCCGAGGTCACCGAGGGCACGGTGCCCGCCTCGGTGGACGTCCCGATCAGCTGAGTTCGGCCAGCGCCGCCTTGATGCGGCGCTGCGCCTCGTCGAGCGACTCCGGCGACGGATCGTTGTCCACGTTCGCGAAGCCGAAGTCCGCGAGGTCACGTGCGGGGAAGACGTGCACGTGCAGATGCGGCACCTCGAGACCGGCGATGATGACGCCGGAGCGCTCGGTGTCGAACGCTGTGCACACCGCCTTGCCGATCAGCTGGCAGACTTCCATCACGCGGGCGAACACGGGCGCGTCGATGTCCTGCCAATTGTCGATCTCCGCGCGCGGTACCACCAGCGTGTGTCCCTGCGTCATCGGCTGAATCGTCAGGAACGCCACCACCTCGTCGTCTTCGTAGACGAATCGGCCCGGCAGCTCGCCGTTGATGATCTTGGTGAAGACGGTCGCCATGGCACCGAGCATTCCATAGCCTGGCCAGATGCTGGGTTTGATGCAGGACCGACCATTGCTGATCTCGTCGCTGATCGACTACGCCGCGGCGTTCCACGGGGACGCGGAGATCGTGTCGCATGTGCCCGAGGGCCCCAAGGGCACTGTGCGCCGCTCCTCGTGGCGCGAAGTCGGCGAGGTGTCCAAGCAGGTGGCCAACGCGCTGACCGAGTGGGGCATCGACGCCGGGGACCGGGTTGCCACGCTCGCCTGGAACAGCGACCGCCATCTCGCGCTGTACTTCGGTGTCTCGGGTTCCGGCGCGGTGATGCACACCGTCAACCCGCGGCTGTTCCGTGAGCAGATCGTCTACATCATCAACCATGCCGAGGATCGAATCCTGTTCTTCGACACCACGTTCGCGTCGCTGGTCGCCGACATCGCACCCGAGCTGACCACCGTGACCGCATACGTAGCGATGACCGACCGGGACCACATGCCCGAGGTGCCCGGATTGCCCGACGGTGCGCTGCTGTGCTGGCAGGACGTCATCGGGCGCCAGTCCACGCATCACCACTGGCCGGAGTTCGACGAGCGTAGCGCGTCGTCGCTGTGCTACACCTCCGGTACCACCGGCAATCCGAAAGGTGTTCTCTACTCCCACCGTTCGACGATGCTGCACACCCTGATGGCCGCGGCGCGCGACGCCAACGACGTGCACAGCGGGTCGGTGATCCTGCTCGTGGTGCCGATGTTCCACGCCAACGCGTGGGGTACCCCCTACACCGCGGCGATGGTGGGTGCCAAGCTGGTGTTGCCCGGCCCCCACCTCGACGGTGAATCGGTGTACCAGTTGATGAAAGCCGAAGGGGTGAACCAATCCCAGGGCGTTCCGACGGTGTGGATGATGCTGTTCTCCTACCTCGACGCCCACCCCGAGATCGACCCGCACGAACTCGGGCTGCGTATCGCGGGCACGGGCGGCGCGGCGTTGCCGCTGTCGATGATCGAGCGGTTCGACAGGGACTTCGGTGCGCAGGCCATGCAGGGCTGGGGCATGACCGAGACCTCCCCGTTGTGCGTCATCGGCCGGCTGCTGCCCAAGCACGAAGGGCTCCCGCAGGCCGAGAAGAACCAGATCCTGTTGAAACAGGGGCGCGGGATCTGCGGTGTCGAGTTGAAGATCGTCGACGACGATGGCAACCGATTGCCCTGGGACGGTACGGCTTTCGGTGAAGTGTGGCTGCGCGGTCCGTGGATCGCCAGCGGCTACTACCGGGGCGAGGGCGGGGAGAAGCTCGATGCCGAGGGGTTCTTCCCGACCGGCGACGTGGCGACCATCGACCCCGACGGCTATCTGCAGCTGGTCGACCGCGCCAAGGACGTGATCAAGTCCGGCGGCGAGTGGGTCAGCTCGATCGACCTGGAGAACGCCGCGCTCGGCCACCCGGCGGTCGCGGAGGCCGCGGTGATCGGGGTTCCGCACCCGAAATGGCAGGAGCGGCCACTGCTGGTGGCCGTGCTGCGCGAGGGCCACAGCGCAACCCGGGAAGACATCCTCGACTACCTTGCCGACGAGGTCGCCAAGTGGTGGCTGCCCGACGATGTGGTGTTCGTCGACGAGCTGCCCCACACCGCGACGGGCAAGATCCTCAAACTCGAGCTGCGAAAGCAGTATCGCGACCACGAGCTGCCCGGCGTCAGCTCCTGACCTGCTCCGAGACTTTCCGGGCGATCTCCGCTATCGCCCACGGCGGCGCGTCGTGGTGGTCGCGGTACGCCACGATCTGCGGCGTGGGCCGGCCGAAGCGACCGACGAAACCGCCTGCGGCGATGAAGATCTGGCCCGTGATGTCGGCGGCCAGGTCGCTCACCAGGTAGGCGTAGGTGGGGGCGGCGTACTCCGGCGGCGCAGCATCCAGTGCTCCGGCCATGCTGATGTCGTCGAGCAGCCCACGCCTGTTGAGCTCGGTGATGTGCGCCTCGTAGTCGGGGCCGCTGGAGAGCCGGGTCTTGGCTCCCGGGCACACCACATTGGCGCGCACCCCGTGTTCGGCGAGCTCGGCGGCGATGGCCAGCGTCAGGCCGTTCACCGCCCCCTTGCCGGCCGGATAGCCGGTGCCCCCGTAGTCGCCGAGGAACGCGAACGATCCCGTGGTGACGATCGCCCCGGAGCGCTGCGCGACCATCAGCGGTGCGGCGGCCCGGCACGTGTGGAAGACCGTGCCGAGGTGGGCGTCCATCAGATCCCGGAACTGCGAGGCGGTCACGGACAGGATCGACGATCCGGCCGGCTCCGCCGTGCCGGCGCAGTTGACCAGGATGTCGATGCGGCCGAATTCCCGTACGCACTCGCCGATCAACGCGTTCGCGGTCGCGGGATCCGCGGGCGAGCCTGCGAAACCGACGGCGCCGGGAATGCTGCGTGCGGCCTCGTCGACGGCATCAGGATCCCGGCCGTTGACGACAACACCGGCGCCGAGTTCGGACAGAAGCGCAGCGACGGCTCGCCCGATCCCGCGCGTGCCGCCGACGACGACGGCAGCGCGGCCGGACAACTCAGCGCTGATGCGTGGTTCCCGCTTCGGTGAATGTCATCGCGTCCATGTTCCAGTAGCCGCGCAGGTTGGTGATCAGACCGGCGTCGTCGACCCGGTAGGTGAACGCGCCTCGGACCGTCGCGACGAACCCGTTGGGAAACGTGGTCTCCAGCACCAGGATGTACGCGATCTCGCGGGGACTGCTGGACGGGAACGTCTCCTCGCAGGTGACGCGGAGCCGGTTGGGCCCGATGTTCGCGTCGAAGAACGCGGCCACCGCCTCCTTGCCGCGCACCCCGGTGCCGTCGGGGTTGGTGACGGCCTCCCCGATCGGGTCCTCGATCACGATGTCGTCGGACATCAGGGCCAGCCACCCGTCGCGGTCACCGCTTTGCACGCAGCGCCACGACGCCTGCGACGCGGCGACCACCGGTGCCAGCGCTGTCTCGGTCATGGTGGCCTACCGGTCGGCGTCGGTGTAGCGGATCACGCCGCGGATGTTCCTGCCCTCGAGCATGTCCCGATAGCCGTCGTTGATCTGCTCGAGCTTGTACTGGCGGGTCACCATGTCGTCGAGGTTCAGCCGCCCGGCCTTGTACATCGACAGCAGCTGCGGGATGTCGAAGTGCGGGTTACCGCCGCCGAAGATGGTGCCCTGCAGGTTCTTCTGCAGCAGGGTGAGCATGGACAGGTTCAGCGTGACGTCGGAGCTGGCCATGTTGGCGACCGCGGTGACGACGCAGGTGCCGCCCTTGGCGGTGATGTTGAGGTAGTTGTCGATCTCTTCGCCCTTGAGCTCACCGGTGGTGATGATCGTCTTCGACGCCATCCGGCCCTGCGTGGTCTCGGCGACGCCCATCATCGCGGCGCCGATGTCCGGGTAGGCGTGCGTGGCGCCGAACTTGAGCGCCTGGTCGCGCTTCCACTCGACGGGGTCGATCGCGAAGATGTTGCGGGCGCCCGCGTTCAGCGCGCCCTGCAGGGCGCCCATGCCGACACCGCCGATACCGGCGATCACGACGTCGTCGCCGGGGCGCACGTTCGCGCTGCGCACGGCAGAGCCGTACCCGGTGGTGACACCGCAGCCCACGAGGCAGGCCACCTCGAACGGGATCGACGGGTCGATCTTCACCACCGAGCTCTTGTGGACAACCATGTACGGGCTGAACGTGCCCAGCAGCGTCATCGGGATGACGGGCGTGCCGTCCTTGACCGCATGGATGCGGTGGGTGTTGTCCGAGACCGCGGTGCCCTGCAGCAGCATCGCCCCCAGGTCGCAGAGGTTGCGCATGCCCGCCTGACAGGAGGGGCAGGAGCCGCAGGAGGGGATGAAGGACAGCACCACGTGGTCGCCCGGCTCGAGGCCCTCGACGCCCGGCCCGACCTCGGTGACGATGCCGGCGCCCTCGTGTCCGCCGAGCACCGGGAAGCCCGCCATCGGGATGTCACCGGTGACCAGGTGATGGTCCGAGTGGCACATGCCCGAGGCTTCCATCTGGATCTTGACCTCGTCCTTGACGGGGTCGCCGATCTCGATCTCCTCGATCGACCAGGGCTGGTTGAACTCCCAGATCAGAGCGCCTTTGGTCTTCATATCTCCTGCTTTCGACGAGTGCTCGTGCAATCCAGACTAGAGGCTCTAGTTAGCCACATCACACCGCCCCCAAGCAACTGCTTGGTGGTGTGCTCACCAGATCGGGACAGGTGCCTCGCCGATCGGGTAATACCCGGGGAGTTTCTCTCCGGCGAGGGAGCGCTCGATGCGTTTCTGCATCGTGGGCGTGAGGTCGCCGGACTCGATCAGCTTCATGAAGGCCTTCTGCACGTGCCCGAAGTCGAAGAAGTCCCGCTGCCACTCGATCAGCAGCTGATCGTTGAGCCGGAACCAGCTGCCGCCGATGCCGTAGATCTCGTCACTCGAGCCATCGCTCTTGTGGGCGATCTGCTTCCAGAACCCGACGATCTCGTTCTGCTTGTCGTCGATGAGCACCTTCTGGTACTCGTACACCCAGTTCTCCAGGCCTTCCATCTCCAGACCCAGTGCCACGTCCCGGATTTCGTCCTTGTTGACGCACATGACGTCTTCCTTGGGGCCGATGTTCCAGCCGTATGTGGCGTCGGTGGTGTAGAACTCGGCCAGCGGCTTCCAGTCGCCGGCGGCCTCGGCGGCGCGGTTGGCGTCCAGCCAGCGCTGCACCCAGTCTTCCAGTTGTTCGCGGGACGCCATCGTCACTCCTCTAGGTCGGTAATGGAAAGGGCTCGGGTAGGGCACATCTCGACGGCCAGCTCCACGGCATCGCGCAGCTCGTCGGGGGGGTGGGCATCGAGGACCTCGACCACGCCGCGTTTGGGGACCCGGAACACATCCGGTGCCTCCAGCTCGCACATCGCGTGCCCCTGGCACAGGTCTTCGTCGAGTTCTATCCGGTAGCAACCCACGGGTTCAGGCCTTCTCGACTCGCCTGCGATAGCGCACCGTCGCCGGGCGGGCCAATTGCACCACCATTTTCGAATGGTCGTTGCGGTAACTCTCGGGTGGCTGCGCCATCTCGAACTCGTACTCGCGCAACAGGACCGAGAAGATCGCCTTGATCTGCATCTGGGCGAAGGCGGCGCCGACACAGCGATGCTTGCCGGCCCCGAACGGGATCCACGTCCACCGATTGATCAGGTCTTCCTGGCGCGGCTTGTCGTACCGGTCGGGATCGAAGTCGTCGGGGTTCGGGAAGTCCTCGGCGATGCGGTTCGAGATGGCGGGGGAGGCGGCGACCATCTGTCCCTTGTGGATCGGATGGCCGGCCACCTCGAACTCGTCCTGAGCCACCCGCATCAGGATGATCAGCGGAGGATGCAGCCGCAGTGTCTCCTTGAGCGCGTTGTCGATCTTCGGAATCTGGCGCAGCGCATGGAAACTCACCTCCTGGCCATCGGCGTAGAGGTCGTCGAGCTCCTGCTGCACCTGCGCGTAGTACTCGGGGTGACGCAGCAGCTCGATCAGGGTCCAACTCGAGGTGCCCGAGCTGGTGTGGTGGCCGGCGAACATCAGCGAGATGAACATGCCGGTCACCTCGTTGGCCGAGAACCGGGGATTGCCTTCCTCGTCCTTGATCGAGACCAGCACGTCGAGCAGGTCGCGGTCGCTCTTGTCGGTCGGTGGGTTGGCGATGCGTCCGGTCATGACCTCCTGCACCAGATCGACCAGGCTGGCCCGCGCCTCGTCGCGGATGCGGAAACTCTCGATCGGCAGATACGGGTCGACGTAGCAGAGCGGATCGGTGCCGCGCTCCAGAAGGTGGTAGTAGTTCGCGAACCGCGAGTCGAGCTGGTTGCGGAACTTGAGACCGATCAGGCACGCCGTCGAGGTGTAGATGGTCAGCTCAGCGAAGAAGTCGAGCAGGTCGATCTCGCCGTCGTCGCCCCAGTTCTCGATCATCCGGCGGACTTCGTTCTCGATCGTCGCGGCGTGGCCCTTCATCTGCTCGCCACGTAACGCGGTGTTGTGCAACATCTCCGCCCGCCGTTCCGGGTCGGCGTCGAACACGACGCCCTCACCGAAGATCGGGGTCATGAACGGGTAGGCCTCGGCCTGGTTCAGCTCGCTGTCGCTGGACCGGAAGAAGAACTCGTTGGCCTCGGCGCCGGAGAGCATGACGACCTGCTTGCCGGCGAGCTGGAACCAGCCGACGTCACCGCACTCGTCGCGCAGCCGCTGCATCAGGCCGATCGGATCGGTACGGAACTCCTCGAGGTGGCCGTGCTCCTCTTCGCCCCCCGAGACGCGGGGGACCGCCGTGGTCGTGGTCATGCGAGGTTCTCCTCGTTGAGCGTGAGCCGCTGGCGGTCCTTCGCCTGGGCCAGCGGCGCTTCCGGCTGCAGCTCCATGTTCGCGATGAAACCGCCGCGCGGTGTCTCGGCGACGAACGTGATGGCGCGTGCGAGATCAGCGGCGCGCAGGAAGTAGTCGTGGCGGGCCTGCCCCCACTTGGCCCAGTCCTCCAGTGCCGGCCCGATCAGCTCGGCCGGCAGGCTCCAGCCCATCGACGTCTTCGTCGGTCCCGGATGCACGATGGACGCGCGCACCCCGGTGCCCTCGAGCTCCATCTGGTAGTTCGTCACCATCGCGACCAACGCTGCCTTGGCCGCGCCGTAGGCTCCCATGTGCGGCCGTTGCCGCAGCGCGACATCGGATCCCACGAAGATGAGATCACCGCGTTGGCGCTCCAGCATGCCCGGCAGCACCGCGGCGGCCACCCGGTTGGCGCCGATCAGGTGAATCTGCACCTGCGACTCGAACTGCTCGGTGCTGATCGAGTCGAGCTTGCCGAAGTAGGTGTCACCCGCACCGGCCACCAACACCTCGATGTCGCCGAGCTCGGACGTCGTCTGCTCGACACAGGCCTTCACCGAATCGGGATCGGTGACATCGAGATGGACCGCGATCGCTTCACCACCGTCGGCGCGGATCTGGCCGACGATCTCCTCGAGCTTTTCCACCCGGCGGGCACCGAGCGCCACGGGGAAGCCGCGCGAGGCCAGGTCGACGGCCGTGGCGGCGCCGATACCGGAGGACGCGCCGGCGACGAGCGCCGGTCTGCGGGCGGGCAGAGGTTCGAAACGGGGCATCAGCGCACTTTCACGTCGATGGGCAGGTGGGCGAACCCGCGAACGTTGCTCGAGTGGACGCGGACGGCGTTGTCCTCGTCCACCTCGAAGCCGCGGATTCTGGCGAACAGCTCGGTCAAGGCGACACGGGCCTCCATGCGTGCCAGGTGGGCACCCAGGCAGAAGTGCGCACCGCTGCCGAAACTCATGAGCTTGGAACCGATTTCGCGGCCGATGACGAAATCGTCGGGCCTGTCGAACACGCGCTCGTCGCGGTGTGCCGAGCCGGGCAGGAGCAGCACGATGTCACCGTCGGGAATCACGGTGTCGTGGAGCGTGAGCTCGCCGTCGACGGTGCGGGCCAGGATCTGGCTGGAGGTGTCGAACCGCAGTGTCTCTTCGACCCACAGGGCCACCCTGCTCAGGTCGGCGTAGACGGGCTCCAACTGATCGGGATTGCGATGCCCCCAGAACGCCGCATTGGCAAGCAGTTTGGTGGTGGTCTCGTTGCCGGCGATGACCATCAGGAACATGAACCCGAGGATCTCGTCGTCGGTGAGGCGATCCCCGTCGATCTCGGCTTCCAGGAGTGCCGAGGTCAGATCGTTGGTGAGTTCCCGGCGCCGCTGGGCGACCATGTCCTGGTAGTAGACGATCAGATTCAGCGATGCCTCGATCGCCGCCGGCGGCACATCCGTCACGCCCTCGTCGCGGTGCATGACCCCGTCGGCCCACGCCCGCACCTGCGCGCGGTCGGCCTCGGGGACACCCATCAATTCGGAGATCACGTCCATCGGCAGCTTGCCGGCGAACTCGTCGACGTAGTCGACCGTCTCACCAGCGGCGGCCT
The DNA here is from genome assembly GCF_055419625.1 of Mycobacterium sp. IDUB_1. Lineage (NCBI taxonomy): Bacteria > Bacillati > Actinomycetota > Actinomycetes > Mycobacteriales > Mycobacteriaceae > Mycobacterium > Mycobacterium sp. IDUB_1. Next base: position 68,895 of record NZ_JBVAYA010000002.1, read on the forward strand.
TTTCGAGCATCGTGTCCAGGTGGCGCACCGCGATCTCGGTGACGCGGGGTTCGAGTTCACGAATCCGGCGCGGCGTGAAGCCTTTCGAGACCAGCGTGCGCAGCCGCAGATGGGCGGGATCGTCCATGGCGAGGAACGACATGGTCTTCGACGCATGCGGACCGCGTGACGCCGGATCCAACGAGACGCCGAACTTGTTGGACAGCGATGTGCTGTTGCGGAATCCGGTCAGCACGTCCTGGTGGCGTGACAGCGCCCAGAACCCCAGCTCGTCGTTGCGGTAGAGCGGCGCCTCGTCGCGCAGGCGACGGTAGTAGGGGTACGGGTCCTCGTGGAACGCGTAGTCGTAGGGGTCGAGCAGGATCTCGCTGGTCGTCATGACTCGTCTCCGACGATGAGGCCCACCACGTAACTCAGGCGATCGGCAATCTGGTGATAGGTGAAGGCGCCGCTGCCGGCGTTGACCAGCGCGCCGAAGAACGTCATCTCCAGTGCGGCCAGCGTGCGGGGGTCTGCATCGGGGCCGACGGCGGAGCGGATGCGGCGGTGGATCTCGGCGCCGATACGGTCCCGGACCGCGCGGACCGCGGGATCGCCGCCCGACAGCAGGGCGGTGGTGCAGGCGGCCGCCACCTCGGGCTCGTCGGCGACGGTCAACGCCATGGCGCGCAACGTCTTCTCGACCCGGACCGCGGTCCGGTCGTTGACGTCGGTGAAGGACTCCACCTGGCGGACCAGGTCGAGATAGATCTCCGCGATCAGATGGTTCTTCGACGAGAAGTACGTGTACGCCGTGGCCGGGGCCACCTTCGCGCGTGCAGCTACTGCCCGCACGGTCAGCTCCGCGTACGAGGACTCCCGCAGCATGACCAGCCCGGCGTCGAGCACCTTGCGGAAGGTCTCCTCCTGTCGCCGGTTGCGGCGGGGAGTCCGGTCCGCGGTCGTAATTGCGGTGACGGCATCGCTGGACACATGTCCAACGTATCGGAATCCTGTCCGCACAGGCAAGTGATCGATGAAATTACCTGATAGAAGCCAGAATCGACGCGGACAGCCAGCGCGTCCTTGCCTGCTGCCGAGCGCAACGCTATGGTGCGTCGGAGGGCTTTGTCAGACAGCTGTCCAGAAAGCAGACAGGGAGTGCGGATGGGTATCTCGGCCGACCGTGAGAGCAGGCTGCTGATCGATGGTGCACTCGTCGCCGGCGGTGCCGGCGTCTTCCCGACGGTCAATCCCGCCACCGAAGAGGTTCTCGGCGTGGCCGCCGACGCCACGGCCGATGACATGGGAGCCGCGATCGCTGCTGCCCGGCGTGCGTTCGACGAGACCGGCTGGTCGACAGACACCGACCTGCGTGTGCGGTGCCTGCGTCAATTGCAGCAGGCCATGCGCGAGCACATCGACGAGTTGCGCGAGCTGACGATCACCGAAGTCGGTGCCCCCCGCATGCTCACCGCCGCGGCCCAGCTCGAGGGTCCCGTGGAGGACCTCAGCTTCTGCGCCGACACCGCCGAGTCCTACTCCTGGACAACGGATCTCGGTATCGCGGCACCCATGGGCATCAAGACCAGGCGCACCGTCGCGCGCGAGGCCGTCGGCGTCGTCGGCGCGGTCACGCCGTGGAACTTCCCGCACCAGATCAACCTGGCCAAGGTCGGCCCGGCGCTGGCCGCGGGAAACACGTTGGTGCTCAAGCCCGCTCCCGACACCCCCTGGGCCGCCGCGATCCTCGGTGAACTGATCACCGAGCACACCGACTTCCCGGCGGGAGTCATCAACATCGTCACCTCCAGCGACCACGGCGTCGGCGCGCTGCTGTCCCGTGACCCCCGCGTGGACATGGTGTCGTTCACCGGCTCCACCGCGACCGGGCGCGCGGTGATGTCCGACAGCGCCGCGACGCTGAAGAAGGTGTTCCTTGAGCTCGGCGGCAAGTCGGCATTCCTGGTCCTCGACGACGCCGACCTGGCCGGCGCGTGCTCGATGGCGGCGTTCACCGCGTCCATGCACGCCGGCCAGGGCTGCGCGATCACCACCCGGCTCGTGGTCCCGCGCGACCGGTACGACGAGGCGGTCGAGGCCGCGGCGGCCACCATGGGTGGACTCAAGCCCGGCGACCCGAACAAGTCCAGCACCATCTGTGGTCCGGTGATCTCCGAACGCCAACGCGACCGGGTGCAGGGCTATCTGGACGCGGCGATCGCCGAGGGCGGCCGATTCGCCTGCGGCGGTGGACGTCCCGCGGACCGCGACGTCGGCTACTTCATCGAGCCGACGGTGATCGCCGGATTGGACAACACTGCGACGGTGGCGCGCGAGGAGATCTTCGGCCCGGTGCTCACCGTCATCGCTCACGACGGTGACGACGACGCCGTGCGCATCGCCAACGACTCGCCCTACGGGCTCTCCGGCACGGTCTTCTCCGGAGACGAGGACCGTGCCGCCGCCATCGCCGCGCGGATGCGCGTGGGCACCGTCAACGTCAACGGCGGGGTCTGGTACTCGGCCGACATGCCGTTCGGCGGCTACAAGCAGTCCGGTATCGGCCGGGAGATGGGGCTCGCCGGTTTCGAGGAGTACCTCGAGACCAAGGCGATCGCCACCGCGGTCTGAGCAGCGAATCGAAGAGAAAGCGGAGGGCATGCGCATGGGTCTTTACGGAGATCAGTTCCAGGACAAGGTCGCGATCGTCACGGGTGCCGGCGGCGGCATCGGCCAGGCATATGCCGAGGCGCTGGCCCGCGAAGGAGCGGCGGTCGTGGTCGCAGACATCAACACCGAGGGCGCACAGAAGGTCGCCGACGGCATCGCCGGAGAGGGTGGCAACGCGCTGGCGGTGCGCGTCGACGTATCCGATCCGGAATCGGCGAAAGAGATGGCGGCACAGACGCTGTCGCACTTCGGCGGCATCGACTACCTGGTCAACAACGCCGCGATCTTCGGCGGCATGAAGCTGGACTTCCTGGTCACCGTCGACCCGGAGTACTACCGCAAGTTCATGAGCGTGAACCTCGACGGCGCGCTGTGGTGCACCCGAGCGGTGTACCGCAAGATGGCCAAGCGCGGCGGTGGTGCGATCGTCAACCAGTCATCGACTGCCGCATGGCTGTACGCGAACTTCTACGGGCTGGCGAAGGTGGGCGTCAACGGTCTGACCCAACAGCTGTCCCGCGAGCTGGGTGGGCAGAACATCCGCATCAACGCGATCGCGCCCGGCCCGATCGACACCGAGGCCAACCGCACCACCACGCCGCAGGAGATGGTCGCCGACATCGTCAAGAACATCCCGCTGTCGAGGATGGGCCAGCCCGACGACCTCGTCGGCATGTGTCTGTTCTTGCTGTCGGATCAGGCGAAGTGGATCACCGGACAGATCTTCAACGTCGACGGCGGACAGATCATCCGCTCATGACCGAACCTTCGCTGGGCTACATCGGCCTGGGCAATCAGGGTGCGCCCATGGCTCAGCGGCTGGTCGGCTGGCCCGGCGGGCTCACCGTGTACGACGTGCGGGCCGAGGCGATGGCACCCTTCGCCGAGAGGGGCGCCACCACCGCCGACGACATCGCGGGTGTGGCGCAGGCCGACGTCATCAGCGTCACGGTCCTGACCGACGCGCAGGTCCGTCACGTCGTCGCTGAGCTCGCCGATCACGCGCGCCCCGGGACCGTCATCGCGATCCACTCGACGATCGAACCCGACACCGCTCCCGAGCTGGCGGAGAAACTGCGCGACAGGCAGATTCGTATCGTCGACGCACCGGTCAGCGGCGGTGCCGCGGCTGCGGCCAGCGGCGAACTGGCGGTGATGGTGGGCGCCGACGACACCTCCTACGAGATCGTCAAGCCCGTCTTCAAGCGGTGGGCGTCGATGGTGGTCCGCGCAGGTGAACCCGGCGCGGGCACGCGGATGAAGGTGGCCCGCAACATGCTGACGTTCGTCGGGTTCGCGGCCGCATTCGAAGCGCAGAGGCTCGCCGAGGCGGCCGGAATCGATCTGCAGAAGCTGGGCCGGGTGGTCCGGCACAGTGACGCGCAGAGCGGGGGCCCGGGCGCGATCATGGTCCGCGACGATCTCGGCCCGCTGCCCGCCGACCACTGGCTCCACGACATGTTCGTCCACACCCGCGGGCTCGCCGACAAGGACCTGCGGCTGGCGCTCAAGATGGGCGATGCTGTCGGCGTGGACCTCCCGATGGCACAGATCGCCCTGCGTGACATGGCGGCCGGTTTGGGCCTGCCGCAACCGAATCCGACAGCACAGGAGTGACCGACATGGATGAGCTGCGCCGCAGGGGCCTGGACAAGATGAACGAGGTCTACGGCTGGGAGATGCCCGACATGCCGGGCGACTACTTCGCCCTGACCGCGGACCACCTGTTCGGCACGATCTGGACGCGGCCGGGTCTGTCGATGCGCGACAAGCGCATCATGACGCTGACGGTGGTGACCGCGCTCGGGATCACCGATCTCGCCGAGATCCAGGCCAACGCGGCGTTGGCCAACGAGGAGCTCACTGAAGACGAGCTCAAGGAGATGGCGATCTTCTTGACGCACTATCTGGGTTTTCCGCTCGGCTCCAAGTTCGACGGCGTGGTGACCAAGGTCGCCAAGCAGCGCCGCAAGGCCGCCCAGGCAGGTCAGGCCGACGACAAGAAGGCGAACATGGAGGCAGCGGTACAGATGCATTCCGGGAGCACTCCGCATGAGTAGTAGGTTCGCCGACCTGTCCCGCGAGCAGCTCGCCGTCCTGGTGCCCGAGTTGCTGCTCATCGGGCAGATGATCGACCGCTCCGGAATGGCCTGGTGTATCAGCAATTTCGGACGCGAGGCGATGCTCGAGATCGCCATCGAGGAGTGGATGGGCGCGAGCCCGATCTACACCCGCCGGATGCAGAAGGCGCTGCACTACGAGGGCACCGACGTCGTCACCATCTTCAAGGGTCTGCAGCTCGACATCGGTGCGCCGCCACAGTTCATGGACTTCCGCTACACGGTGCACGATCGCTGGCACGGTGAGTTCCACCTCGACCACTGCGGGGCGCTGCTCGACGTGGAGCCGATGGGGGAGGACTACGTGCGCGGCATGTGCCACGACATCGAGGACCCCACGTTCGACGCGACCGCGGTGGCCACGAACCGCAGGGCGCAGATCCGTCCTATCCACCGGCCGCCACGGACCCCCGCCGATCGTCACCCGCACTGCGCGTGGACGGTGAACATCGACGACTCCCACCCCGAGGTCGCCGACCATCCGGTGCTCGAGGTCATCGCGCGCACCCGGGCGGCGCGCACCGAACTCGACCCCATCGACCCCGCCGACGAGGGAAGCGGGGATTACGCCGGAGACCTGTTGTCGGACTTCGACTTCCGCGCGTTCTCCCACTCGGCGCTGGTGCGCATCGCCGACGAGGTGTGTCTACAGATGCACCTGCTCAACCTGTCGTTCGTGATCGCGGTGGGCGCCCGGGCCGGCGCCGATCAGGCGCTGGCCACCGAGATCTGTACCAAGCAGCTCACCGGGGTCGCGGGTCTGGCGGCCGAGCGCGTCCACCGTGCGCTGGCCCTGCCCGACGGCATCGACGGCGCGGTCGCGATGCTGCGGCTGCACCCGCTGCTGAATCCCGCCGCCTACGTGGAGGCCGACTTCGGTCCGGACACGGTGCACGTGCAGCGGTCAGCGGCGCATGAGGACGGCGCCTGGGTGGCACTGGTGCATCCCGACGAGCGTCGCCCCCTGCAGGCCGCGGTCGCCGCCGTCGATCCGCACCTCGACGTGGAGGTGTCGGGCACCCGCACGGATTGGACCGCGCAGGTGGTCCGCCGCGACACCCCCGCCCGCGAGCTGGGCGAGGTGGCGGTCGTCAAGATCAGTGGGGGAGCTTCTTTCGAGTTCCAGCCGAGGCGGTCGCTGCCGCTGACTGTGGTGTAGCGCGCAGCGCTCCGCCCACCCACCGCCGCATGTAGGCGCGCAGCGCCGCGTCGCGACGAGGGGGACGGCCCGGGTCGATCACGAAGGACTGGATCACCCTCAGCAGGTGTTCGGCGAGCTCGTCGAGATCGTCATCGCCGTAACCGCGTGCCGCCCAGTCGACGTCGAGCCGGCCGATCATGTGGCGGCCGAACTGCAGCGCTACGTCGGAGGTCACCGACTCGGCGTGCGTCGTGCCGCCCGGCACCAGTAGCAGCCCGATGTACTTCTCGTCGGGCAACCACTCCAGGGCGGTGGCGACGGCCTCGGTGACGGCGTCGGCCGGATCGGTGATGCCGGCGACATGCACCGCCAGCCGCTGCAGGAATCCGTCGACGGTGCGGACTGCTGCCGCGACCAGCAGCGCCTCGGTGCTGGGGAAGTACCGATACACCGTCTGCCGGGTCACCCCGACCGAGCGGGCGACGTCGGAGATGGAGAAGTCGGCGCCGTGATCCTCGATGGCCTTGCCCGCCGCGGCCAGGATCCGACCCATGGCCTCCTCGTCGGAGGCCGGTTTGGCTCCTGACCAACCGTGGGTGCGCACGAACGCACCTTAACCACCGTCAGCGATACGCGACCCGCATCTCCTTGACCCCGTTGATCCACCCTGACCGCAGGCGTTGCGGTTCGGCCAGTTTGGTGATGTCGGGAATCTGCTCGGCGACCTGGTCGAAGATCAGCTTGATCTCCATGCGGGCCAGGTTGGCGCCGATGCAGTAGTGGGCGCCGTTGCCGCCGAAGGCCAGGTGCGGATTGGGGTCGCGGAGGATGTCGAAGTCGAAGGGCCGGTCGAAGACCTCCTCGTCGAAATTCGCGGAGCTGTAGAACAGTCCGACCCGTTGCCCCTCGCGGATCAGCGTGCCGCCGAGCTCGACATCGGAGGTCGCCGTGCGCTGGAAGCAGTGCACGGGGGTGGCCCAGCGGATGATCTCGTCGACCGCGGTCTGCGGGCGGTCCCGCACGAAGAGGTCCCACTGGTCCGGGTTCTCCAGGAACGCGTTCATCCCGTGCGTCATCGCATTGCGGGTGGTCTCGTTGCCCGCCACCGCAAGCAGGATGACGAAGAACGCGAACTCGACGTCCGACATCGCTTCACCGTCGAGGTCGGCCTGCACCAGCCGGGTGACGATGTCGTCGGCGGGGCAGCGACGGCGCTCCTCGGCCATCGCGTACGCGTAACCCATCAGTTCGGCGTTGGCGGCAACGTGGTCGGCCTGGAAATCCGGATCGTCGGTGTTCATGATCGCGTTGGTCCAGTCGAACAGCTTCTCGCGGTCGGCTTCCGGTACGCCGATGAGGTCGGCTATCGCCTGCAGCGGCAGCGACATCGCGATGTCACCGACGAAGTCGCCGCTGCCCTTCTCGGCGGCCGCCGCGACGATCTCGCGGGCGGCCCCGGCCAGCTTCTCCTCCAGCGACGCGATGGCCCGCGGGGTGAACAGCCGCGACACGATCTTGCGCAACCGGGTGTGCTCGGGTGCGTCGTGGTTGATCAGCAGCGCCTTGGTCAGCTCCAGCTGATCACCGGTCACCCCGTCGGGCAGCCGCATGACCGCGCCCTTGCGGTTGGTCGACCACAGGTCGCCGTCGCGTGAGATCGCCTTGATGTCGGCGTGCCGCGTGATCACCCAGTAGCCGCCGTCGTCGAACACCGACTCCTGCTGGGCGTTCCACCACACCGGCGCGGTCGCGCGCAGCTCGGCGAACTCGCGCACCGGCAGGCCGCGGACCAGCACGTCCGGGTCGGTGAAGTCGTATCCGGTCGGTAGGAACGGGCAGCTCGTCATGGCAGACCTCCGGGTGTGACGTACGGCACTTTCACCCGACCATACACCTATGCGGCCATCTGTATGATCAGCCGTGTGTCGGCGGCTGGGCCGGGCGATTAGGGTGTTGACCTGTGCACGTCCTGGTGATCGGTTCCGGAGCCCGTGAACACGCGCTGCTGCTTGCACTGCGCCGAGACCCCGGGGTGGAGGCGCTGTCGGTCGCGCCCGGCAATGCCGGCACCGCCGCGGTCGCCGATCAGTACGACGTCGACGTGACCTCGGCCGACGAGGTCGTCGCGCTCGCCCGCCGGGTGGGAGCGGACCTGGTGGTCATCGGTCCGGAGGTGCCGCTCGTCCTCGGTGTGGCCGACGCCGTACGCGCCGCCGGTATCGCCTGCTTCGGCCCCACCCGGGACGCGGCGCGCATCGAGGGCTCCAAGGCGTTCGCCAAAGATGTGATGACCGCGGCCGGGGTGCGCACCGCGACCAGTGAGATCGTCGACAACCCCGGCCATCTCGACGCCGCGCTGGACCGCTTCGGTCCGCCCGCAGGCGAACACGCCTGGGTGGTCAAGGACGACGGGCTCGCGGCAGGCAAGGGCGTTGTCGTCACCGGCGATCGCGACACGGCCCGCGCGCACGCGGCCAGCCTGCTCGAGGCGGGCCACCCGGTGCTGCTCGAATCGTTCCTCGACGGCCCCGAGGTGTCATTGTTCTGCCTCGTCGACGGCGACACCGTGGTGCCGCTGCTGCCTGCGCAGGACTCGAAGCGGGTCGGCGACGGGGACACCGGGCCCAACACGGGAGGGATGGGTGCCTACACCCCGCTGCCGTGGCTGCCCGCCGACATGACCAGGCGCATCGTCGACGAGGTCGTCACACCCGTTGCCGCGGAACTGGTTCGGCGCGGCAGTGCGTTCTCCGGACTGCTGTACGCCGGTCTGGCGATCACGTCGCAGGGCCCGGCCGTCGTCGAATTCAACTGTCGCTTCGGCGATCCCGAGACCCAGGCCGTGCTCGCCCTGCTCGACTCCCCGCTGTCAGCGCTGCTGATGGCGGTGGCCACGGGCCAGCTGGCCGATACGCCGGAGCCGCGCTGGCGTGACGGCGCCGCGGTCACCGTCGTCATCGCGGCCGAGAACTACCCCGGCAGGCCCCGGGTCGGTGACGTCATCACCGGCGCCGACGCGGACGGCGTGCTGCACGCCGGCACCGCGCGCCGCGACGACGGTGCGGTGGTGTCGTCCGGCGGACGCGTGCTCTCCGTGGTGGGCACCGGTACCGACCTGGCGGCCGCGCGCGCGTCGGCCTACGCGATCATCGACTCGATCCGCTTGCCGGGCAGCCACTTCCGCACCGACATCGGGCTTGCTGCAGCCCAGGGGGAGATCGCCCTCTAGGCCGTCAGCAGCGGTGCCATCCAGGTCAGCTCGGAGCTGAGCTGCGACGACCAGAACTCGGCGTTGTGGCCACCGGGGGAGAATCCGCCGGCGGGCGGGTTGGGCAACTGGCTGATGAACTGCCGGGTCGCCGATGCGAACGGATCGTCGTTGCCGATGTCGATGCGCAACGGGATGCCGGTGAGCCCTGGCAGCCCCCATACGCTGTTGGCCTCGTAGTCGGCCGCACCGTCGAACGCGCCCGGGGCCGCTGCCCCGGCAGATGTCCACAGCGCCGGGCTGACCGCACAGATCGCCGCGGTGCGCGGTGCGCCGAGGCGCGCGCCCAGCAGCAGGGCGCCGTAGCCGCCCATCGACCACCCGAGGAAACCGACCCGGGAGGTGTCGAGGCCCTGCCCGGCGAGCAGCGGCAGGAATTCGTCGAGCACCATCGCACCCGGATCGTCCCCGGAGGCGCGGCGATGCCAGTAGCCGTTGCCGCCGTCGACGGCGGCCAACGCGAACGGCGGCACACCCGCGGCCACCGCGTCGGCGAGGAACTGTTCGGCGCCCATCGACATGACCGTCGCGGCACTGCTGTCCTTGCCGTGAAGCAGGATCACCGCGCGCAGCGGAGCGGTCTGGCCGGGCGGACGGACGATGATCCAGTTCGTCGGCGCGCCGCCCCGGGCGGCGGAGGCGAACGTACCGGAGGCATAGGTCGGAGCCGCGGCGGGCGGCGCGGCTGACACCACGGCCCGGGTCAACGCGGACACTGCGGTCGCTCCTGCTGCGGTCACGAGTCCGGCTCGGCACCCGAGCCCGAGCATCGCCCGCCGGCTGATCGTCGGCATGCGCGACATCATGCCATCGGTGCCTGAGTGAATTGCCGAAAGCCCGATGCCGTACCCCCGTGACTGGCACGATGCTAGGCGTGACGGCAGCAGTCACTCCCAAGGGAGAACGTCGGCGGTATGCGCTGGTCAGCGCCGCTGCCGACCTGCTGTGCGAGGGCGGCTTCGACGCGGTGCGGCATCGTGCGGTCGCGCGTCGGGCCGGGCTGCCGCTGGCCTCGACGACGTACTACTTTTCTTCGCTGGATGACCTGATCGCCCACGCTGTCGAATACGTCGGCGTGCTGGAGACCCAGGACCTCGAGAACAGGGTGGCGGACCTCTCGCGACGCCGGCGAGGCCCGGAATCGACGGCCGACATCCTCGTCGATCTCCTCGTCGGTGACAGCCGGGAACAGGTGAGCGAGCAGCTGATCTCACGCTACGAGCGGCTGATCGCCTGCGCGCGCCAGCCCAACCTGCGCGACATCCAGCGCAGGATCCTCAAACACCGCACCGATGCGGTGGTCGCGGTCGTCGAACGGTGCGGACGCTCGGTGCACCCGGAGTTGCTGACAGCGCTGGTGTGCGCCGTCGACGGGGCGGTGGTGGCCGCGCTCGTCGCGGACGGCGAGGGACCACGCGCCACGGCCCGCGCCACGTTGATCGACGTGATCGACGTGCTGGCTCCCTACGCGTAGCCTCTGCGCCGCGGGGCGCCGTGACCGAAGATGGGTGGATCGAGCGAGAGACAGGGGAGGCGCATGGCGGAGGCGATGACCGGTCAGGAGACTCAACAGCCTGAGTTGAAGCGGGTGATGGGGCCGGGCCTGCTGCTGCTGTTCGTGGTCGGGGACATCCTCGGCACCGGCGTGTACGCACTCGTCGGAGACGTCGCCGCCGAAGTCGGTGGTGCAGCATGGCTTCCGTTCCTCGTCGCGTTCGGCGTCGCGACGATCACCGCGTTCAGCTACCTCGAGTTGGTGACGAAGTATCCGCAAGCTGCCGGCGCGGCGCTCTATGCGCACAAGGCCTTCGGCATCCACTTCGTGACCTTCCTGGTCGCCTTCGTCGTCATGTGTTCCGGAATCACCTCGGCCTCAACGGCTTCCAGGGCATTCGCCGCGAACTTCTTCACCGGGATCGACGTCGATCCCTCCAAACTCGGCGTGGCCCTGCTGGCTCTGGGCTTCATGGCCGCCTTGGCCGCCATCAACTTTCGCGGGGTGGGGGAGAGCGTCAAGCTCAACGTCGTCCTGACGATCGTCGAGATCACCGGCCTGGTGGTCGTGATCCTCGTCGGCCTGTGGGCGTTCACCAACAGTGCCGACGTCGACTTCTCCCGCATCGTCGCGTTCGAGACCGCCGAGGACAAGAACACGTTCCTGGCGGTGACCGCCGCGACGTCGCTGGCCTTCTTCGCGATGGTCGGTTTCGAGGACTCGGTCAACATGGCCGAGGAGACCAAGGACCCGGTGAAGACGTTCCCGAAGATCCTGCTGTCGGGGCTGTCGATCGCCGGGGTCGTCTACATCCTCGTGTCGATCGTCGCAGTGGCGCTGGTGCCGATCGGCGAGCTGGAGGCCAGTGACACCCCGCTGGTCGAGGTCGTCAAGGCCGGTGCACCCGGGTTGCCGATCGACTCGATCCTGCCGTTCATGACGATGTTCGCGGTCTCGAACACCGCACTGATCAACATGCTGATGGCGAGCCGGCTGATCTACGGCATGGCCCGTCAGCATGTGCTGCCTCCGGTGCTGGGAACCGTGCATCCCACGCGCCGTTCGCCGTGGGTGGCGATCCTGTTCACCACGGTGATCGCGTTCGGCCTGATCCTCTACGTGAGCGCCTTCGCCAGCAGCAACGCGATCTCGGTGCTCGGCGGGACCACGAGCCTGCTCCTGCTCGCGGTGTTCGCGGTGGTCAACGTGGCGGTGCTGGTGCTGCGGCGTGACGTGCGCGAGGCGGGCGGGCATTTCAAGACCCCGACGATCCTGCCGGTCATCGGCTTCCTCGTCTCGCTGTATCTGGTGACGCCGCTGTCCGGCCGCCCCGTCCAGCAGTACGTCGTGGCCGGCGCGCTCGTCGCGCTCGGTGTGGTGCTGTTCTTCGTCACCCAGCTGATCAACCGCCAGCTCGGCATTCGCGATGCCCGCATCGGCGATCCGACGCATCTGGGAGCCGGGCCGGACGACTGAGTCAGACCGCCGCGGGGTGGGGCCTGCGGGCGGCGGCGCGGTCGAGCAGATGTTGATCGGCGGGCGCCAGCGCTAGATGTGCCGAGAGGTACACGTCGACGACGGCGCCGAACCGGCGCATCACCGCGCCGGGGGTGATGCCGAACCGGCTGCGGCAGCCCGCATCGGACAGTGGCCGGTCGGCGGGTTGATCCATCACGAAGGTGAGGATCTCGCGGTCGTACCAATCCAGGTGCATCTGTTTCACCTCAACACTCGACGTAGTTCACGGGCACGTTGACGGCCAGGCCTCCGGTGGAGGTCTCTTTGTACTTGGCGTGCATGTCGGCCCCGGTGGTGCGCATCGTCTCGATGACCTGATCGAGCGTCACGTGATGCGAGCCGTCACCGCGCAGCGCCATCCTGGCGGCGTTGATGGCCTTGCCCGCCGAGATCGCATTGCGCTCGATGCACGGGATCTGCACCAGGCCCCCGATGGGATCGCACGTGAGGCCCAGGCTGTGCTCCATCGCGATCTCCGCGGCGTTCTCCACCTGTTCCGTTGTGCCGCCGAGGATCTCGGCCAGCCCGGCGGCTGCCATCGATGCTGCCGAGCCGACCTCGCCCTGGCAGCCGACCTCGGCTCCGGAGATCGAGGCGCGCTCCTTGTACAGCGAGCCGATGGCCCCTGCTGCCAGCAGGAAGCGCACAGCGGTGCCGTCGGGATCCTGCCTGCCGCGCTCGGTGTAGTGCACCGCGTAGTGCAGCACGGCGGGCACGATGCCGGCGGCGCCATTGGTGGGTGCGGTGACGATCCGCCCTCCGGACGCGTTCTCTTCGTTGACGGCCAGAGCCACGAGATTGACCCAGTCCTGGGCGAATTCGGGTAACCGGTCGGGGTCTTCGGCGGTGAGACGGTCGTACCAGTCTTTGGCGCGTCGGCGGACGCGCAGAGTCCCGGGCAGATAGCCGGCACGGCTGACGCCGCGCTTCTCGCACTCGACCATGACGTCGCGGATGTGCAGCAACCTGCGCCGGATCTCGTCCTGTGGACGCGTATCGGTCTCCACGGCCAGCATGAGATCGCTGATGCTGCACTCGTGCCGCCGGCAGAGTTCGAGGAGTTGCTTTGCCGACCCGAACGCCAGCGACCGGGGGTCGGCGGTCCGGGGTGCCGCGTCGAGGGTCTCGGCCTCGGTGACGACGAAGCCGCCGCCGACGGAGAAGTAGGTCTGGCGATGCAGCTCCCGGCCCTGCGCGTCGAGCGCGGTGAGCGTCATTCCGTTGGGATGGAACGGAAGGATCGTCAGCGGGCGCAGCGTGAGGTCCTGCTCGGTCAGCCGGATGGGGCGAGATCCGCCCAGCGAGATCATGCCGGTCGCGCGCATCTCCTCGACGCGACGTTCCATCTCCTCGGAACGAATCTCGTCCGGCCGATGGCCTTCGAGACCGAGGAGGACCGCGGTGAACGTGCCGTGCCCGGCGCCGGTGGCCGCGAGCGACCCGTACAGATCGCCTCGTACGTCGGCGACCGTGTCGATGGCCCCCATGGTCTGCAGATCCTCGACGAAGAGGGCGGCGGCCCGCATCGGGCCGACCGTGTGCGAACTCGAGGGTCCGATGCCGACGGAAAAGAGGTCGAACACGCTGATCGTCATGCTCGCTCTCCGTCCGTCTGATCGCATACTGATATATGAGTTCCGGCGTCAACCGTAGGTCAGCCTGGTCAGCGCGTCAAGGGCGCGCTCAAGGTGGGCTTTTGCCCTTGACCCGAAGCGTTCGGTGGCATACCTTGCTGTGAAGCTGAGGTGTTAGATAATTCCTCTGAAATGTCAGAAAGCTGGTGCGCGATGACGCAGCTCATCGATCCCCTCCTGCAGCCCTTCACGCTGAAGAACACGACGCTGCGTAATCGTGTCGTGAGCACGTCGCATGAGCCGTCCTACACCGAAGACGGCATGCCGAAGCGCCGCTACCGCCTATACCACGAGGAGAAGGCCAAGGGCGGGATCGGTCTGACGATGATGGGCGGATCCGCTGTCGTGGCGCCCGACAGCCCGGCCGCCTTCGGCAACCTGCATCTCTACAAGGACGAGATCGTGCCATGGCTGAGCGAGCTGGCCTACGGCGTGCACGAGAACGGCGCCGCCGTCATGTGCCAGATCACCCACCTCGGCCGCCGTACCAGCAATTACGACGGTGACTGGCTCCCCGTCATCGCTCCCTCGGCGATCCGCGAACCCGCGCACCGCGCCTTCCCGAAGGTCGCCGAGGAATGGGACCTCGACCGCATCGTCAAGGCCTACGCCGACGCGACGGCTCGGTGCCGCGAAGCCGGTCTCGACGGCATCGAGATCGAGGCGTACACACACCTTTTCGACTCCTTCTGGTCCCCCCTGACCAACCGACGCGACGACGAGTACGGGATGGGCAGCATCGAGAACCGGCTGCGGTTCCCGCTCAAGGTGATTCGCGCCGTACGGGAGGCCGCCGGTCCCGACTTCGCGGTCGGCATCCGGATGTCGCTCGACGAGGACATCGACGGCGGACTGCAGTACTCCGAGGGAGTCGAGATCGCCAAGCTCCTGGTGGCCGAGGGCATCGACTTCATCAGCGTGATCAAGGGATACATGGCCAGCGATGAGGCGTTGTCCCGGGTCATTCCGCCGATGGGCACCCCGGTCGCTCCGCACCTCGAGTTCGCCGGCCAGGTGAAGGCGGCCCTGCAGATCCCGGTCATGCACGCCGCCCGCATCAACGATGTCGCGACGGCCCGGCACGCGATCCGCGACGGCTTGATCGACCTCGTCGGCATGACCCGCGCCCACATCGCCGATCCGCACATCGTCGCGAAAATTCGTGCCGGAGAGGAAGATCGCATCCGGCCCTGTGTCGGAGCGAGCTACTGCCTCGACGAGATCTACCAGGCGCGCGACGCGAAATGCGTGCACAACGCCTCCACCGGGCGCGAGGACCGGATGCCGCACCACGTCCCCGCGGCCACGGGCGCCCCGCGCAGGGCGGTCGTCATTGGCGGCGGCCCGGCCGGTCTGGAGGCGGCCCGGGTACTCGGCGAGCGGGGACACAAGGTCGTCGTGTTCGAGGCGGCCGACGCTCCGGGTGGACAGATCCGGCTCGCCGCCTCGGCGCCCCGCCGACGTGACCTGATCAGCATCGTCGACTGGCGGCTCGCCGAGTGCAAGCTGCTCGACGTCGACATCCGCACCAACGCCTACGCCGAGGCCGACGACGTGCTGGCCGAGGAACCCGACATCGTGGTGGTGGCCACCGGTGGCCTGCCCAACACCGAATTCCTCAGTGAGGGATCGTCTCTGGTGACCGATGCCTGGGACGTCCTGTGCGGGGCCGTACGCCCCCGTGGCAGCGTGCTGTTCTACGACGACAACGGCGGTCACCCCGGGATGGATGCCGCCGAGATGGTCGCGCGCAGCGGCGTCGAGGTCGAATTCGTCACGCCGGAGCGCACATTGGCACCCGATGTGGGCGGGGTGAACTACCCCGGTTACTTCAAGGCGTTCGCCGAGCACGACGTGCGGGTGACGCTCAACGAGCGTGTCACCGGGTTGCGGCGCAAGGGCGGCCGCCTCGAAGTGGACCTCTACAACGAATACGCGCACGCCACGCGGCAGCGCGTCGTGGATCAGGTCGTCGTCGAGCACGGAACCCTGCCGCAGGACGACCTGTATTTCGAACTGATCCCCGGTTCCACGAACGCCGGCGAAGTCGACCAGCAGGCACTGCTCGATCTGCGCCCGCAGCACGTCATCCGCAACCCGCAGGGCCGCTATCAGCTGTTCCGGATCGGCGACGCAGTGGCCAGCCGCAACATCCACGCCGCGGTGTACGACGCCTTCCGGCTCTGCATCGCTCTGTAAACCCCCAGCCGATCATTTGTGAGGAGTTCCCCTATGCCGCAGCAGGTCCGAGGAGTCATCGCCCGCGCCAAAGGCGCCCCCGTCGAGGTCGTCGACATCACGATCCCGGACCCCGGACCCGGCGAGGTCGTCGTGCGGGTGCAGGCCTGCGGGGTCTGCCACACCGACCTGACCTACCGCGAAGGCGGCATCAACGACGAGTTCCCGTTCCTGCTCGGCCATGAAGCTGCCGGAGTGGTGGAGCAGATCGGTGCCGGCGTGAGCTCAGTCGCCGTCGGCGACTTCGTCGTCCTCAACTGGCGGGCCGTGTGCGGCCAGTGCCGCGCGTGCAAGCGCGGCCGTCCGCAGTACTGCTTCGACACCTTCAACGCCACCCAGAAGATGACGCTGACCGACGGCACCGAGCTGACCCCCGCCTTGGGTATCGGCGCGTTCGCCGAGAAGACACTCGTGCATGCCGGACAGTGCACGAAGGTCGACGCCGACGCCGATCCCGCCGTCGTCGGGCTGCTCGGGTGCGGCGTCATGGCCGGCCTCGGTGCCGCAGTCAACACGGGCAACGTCTCACGCGGCGACTCGGTCGCCGTCATCGGCTGCGGCGGAGTGGGCGACGCGGCGATCATGGGGGCGCGGCTGGCCGGTGCCCGCACGATCATCGCGATCGACCGCGACGCCCGCAAGCTCGAGTGGGCGCGCGAACTCGGCGCCACGCACGCCGTCGACGCGACTGCGGTCGACATAGTGACCGCGGTGCAGGAGCTGACCGGTGGCTTCGGCGCCGACGTCGTCATCGACGCCGTCGGGCGTCCCGAGACGTGGCGTCAGGCGTTCTACGCTCGCGACCTCGCCGGCACCGTCGTGCTGGTCGGGGTACCCACACCGGACATGACTCTCGAGATGCCGCTCGTCGACTTCTTCTCCCGCGGTGGATCGTTGAAGTCGTCGTGGTACGGCGACTGCCTGCCCGAGCGTGATTTCCCCACGCTGGTCGACCTCTACCAGCAGGGCCGGCTGCCGCTGGAACGCTTCGTCTCCGAGCGGATCAAACTGGACGAGGTCGAAGACGCGTTCCACACCATGCACAAGGGAGAGGTGCTGCGCTCGGTGGTGGTCCTGTGAGCGGCGGACTGCGTATCGACCGCGTCGTCACCTCCGGAACGTTCAGCCTCGACGGAGGCACCTGGGAAGTCGACAACAACGTGTGGGTGGTCGGTGACGACGACGAGGTCGTCGTCGTCGACGCCGCACACACCGCACCGCAGATCATCGACGCGGTCGACGGCCGCCACGTCGTCGCCGTCGTCGTCACCCACGGCCACGACGACCACGTGACCGTCGCGCCCACCCTGGGCGCCGAGCTCGACGCCCCGGTCCTGCTGCACCCCGGCGACGACGTGCTGTGGACGATGTCGCACCCCGAGGCGACCTACGCCTCGATCTCCGGCGACCAACGGATTCGGTTGGCGGGCAGCGACATCCAGGTCATCCACACCCCCGGCCACTCTCCCGGCTCCGTGTGCCTGTACCTCCCGGAAGCCGGTGCTCTCTTCTCCGGGGACACCCTGTTCCAGGGCGGCCCGGGCGCCACCGGCCGGTCCTACAGTGACTTCGCAACCATCATCGACTCCATCCGTGACTCGCTGCTGACGCTGCCCGAGGACACCCGTGTGCACACCGGTCACGGCGACCACACCACGATCGGTGCGGAGGCGCCGCACCTTGCCGAGTGGATCGCGCGCGGTCACTGAGTACGGTCAAAGACATGGCCGACGGCATCGACGAAGACATCGACGAGAAAGACGTCGTCGTGACCGGTGAGAAGACCTACGCCGCGGGAGTTCCCGCCGTCCTGGTCTCATTGCGGCGCGGTATCGAGCAGATGGGCGCCGTCCGGACCGTACGCACCCTGGTCGCGCTGAACCAGCGGAACGGCTTCGACTGCCCTGGATGCGCGTGGCCGGAGACGCCCGGACACCGCAAGCACGCCGAGTTCTGCGAGAACGGCGCCAAAGCGGTCGCCGAGGAAGCCACCAAACGCCGGGTCGGCCCGGACTTCTTCGCCGCACACTCCGTCGCAGAGCTGTCCGAGCACACCGACTACTGGCTGGGCCAGCAGGGCCGCCTCACGCACCCGATGGTGCTGCGGCCCGGCGCCACGCACTACGAACCGATCGACTGGGACGCCGCGTTCACCCTGATCGCCGACGAACTGCGCGCGCTCGATTCACCCGACCAGGCGGCGTTCTACACGTCGGGCCGCACCTCGAACGAGGCGGCGTTCGTCTACCAGCTGATGATCCGCAGCTTCGGCACCAACAACATGCCGGACTGCTCGAACATGTGCCACGAATCGTCGGGCACCGCGCTGCAGGAGAGCATCGGAATCGGCAAGGGGTCGGTGTCCGTGCCCGACCTCGAGAACGCCGACCTGATCCTGATCGCCGGTCAGAATCCCGGCACCAACCACCCGCGCATGCTCTCGGTGCTGGAGAAGGCAAAAGCCAACGGCGCGAGGGTGATTGCGATCAATCCGCTCCCGGAAGCCGGACTTCTGCGGTTCAAAGACCCGCAGAAAGTGCACGGGGTGATGGGCGACGGCGTCGTGATCGCCGACGACTTCCTGCAGATCCGCATCGGCGGCGACCAGGCGCTGTTCCAGGGATTGGCGCGACTCCTGCTGGAGGCCGAGGACCGCGCTCCGGGCACGGTGCTCGATGCCGCGTTCATCGCTGACCACTGCGCCGGCTTCAAGGCGTGGGCCGAACACGTGCGCGAGGTCGATCTGGACACCGTGCTCGAAGCGACCGGGCTGACCCGCGCTCAGCTCGACGCGACCGCCGCGGCGCTGATCGAGTCGAAGAAGACCATCATCTGCTGGGCCATGGGGCTGACCCAGCAGACCCATGGCGTGGCCACGATCTCCGACGCCACGAATCTGCTTCTGATGCAGGGAATGATGGGCAAACCGGGTGCCGGAGTGTGTCCGGTGCGCGGGCACTCGAACGTGCAGGGCGACCGGACGATGGGAATCTGGGAGAGGTCGCCCGAGAGCTTCCTGGATGCGCTGGACACCGAGTTCGGCATCACCAGCCCGCGGCGGCACGGGTACGACTCTGTCGACACGATTCGTGCGATGCGTGACGGCCGCGTGTCGGTGTTCATGGCGATGGGCGGCAACTTCGTGGCCGCCACCCCCGACACCGAGGTCACCGAGGC
This sequence comes from Mycobacterium sp. IDUB_1, assembly GCF_055419625.1. Classification (NCBI taxonomy): domain Bacteria; kingdom Bacillati; phylum Actinomycetota; class Actinomycetes; order Mycobacteriales; family Mycobacteriaceae; genus Mycobacterium; species Mycobacterium sp. IDUB_1. The sequence continues at coordinate 88,138 of NZ_JBVAYA010000002.1, forward strand.
CGCCATGCGCCGCTGCTCTCTGACCGTGCAGGTGTCGACGAAACTGAATCGCTCACACCTTGTCGGCGGGCGCACCGCGCTGATCCTGCCGTCGCTGGGCAGGACAGACAAGGACCTGTCCGGCGGACGCAATCAGGTTGTGACGGTTGAGGATTCGATGTCGGTGGTGCATCTGTCCCGCGGCGGCCTCACCCCGGCCAGTGAGCACCTGCGCAGCGAGGTGGCGATCGTGTGCGGACTGGCCACGGCGCTGTTGGGCGGTGACCACCGTGTGCCGTGGGCGGAGTTCGCCGCCGACTACGACAGGATTCGGAGCGCCATCGCGCGTGTCGTGCCCGGGTTCGACGATTTCAACAGGAAGGTGCGAGAGCCCGACGGGTTCGTGCTGCCTCACCCGCCGCGCGACGAACGCCGGTTCGCGACAGACACCGGCAAGGCCAACTTCGTGGTCAACGATCTGCATTGGCTTCCAGTGCCGACGGGCCGGTTGATTCTTCAGACGATGCGCAGCCACGATCAGTACAACACCACGATCTACGGCCTCGACGACCGGTACCGAGGCGTCAAAGGGGGTCGGCGCGTGGTCTTCTGCCATCCCGACGACATCGCCGAGGCCGGCTTCGCCGCGGGTGACAGAGTGGACCTGGTGTCCGAATGGCTGTTGCCCGACGGCGGTGTCGAGGAGCGGCGCGCCGACGACTTCCGGTTGGTGCCGTACCCGACGCCTCGGGGTAACGCGGCGGCCTACTATCCCGAGACCAACCCGTTGGTTCCGTTGGATCATGTGGCGAGAAGATCGAACACCCCTGTGTCCAAGGCGATCACGGTGAGATTGCAGCGCCGGACCTGACCGGTCAGAACATCGCGCGGATGCCGTCTTCGAACTCGCGCACGTGCGCTTCGGCGAGCTTGCGGGCGCGCGTGGCGTTGCGGTCCAGGATCGCGGTGAGCACCTCGGTCTGACCGTGCACGTGGTGATCGAGGTCGGGCAGCCGCTCCTTGGCCAGGTTCCACATGCGCAGCGACAGGTCGAGGCTCTGGGTGAGAGTGTCGAGCAGATACGGGTTGTGGGCCATCCGGTGGATCGCGCGGTGGGTGAGCACGTCGAGCTCGAGTAGCTTCTCGTGATCGGTGCAGGCGTTGATGTCGTCGAGCAGCGACTGCAGTTCCTGGCGCTCCTCGTAGCGGGCCTCGGTGGCGGCACGTTCTGCAGCCAGCCCTTCGAGGCGTTCGCGGATGTCGCAGATCGCCTCGAGATCCGCGAGATCCAGGTCGGCCGCGTAGCTGCCGCTGCGCGGATAGATGACGACCAGCTTGCGGTAGGCGAGCCGTTTGATCGCCTCGCGGACGGGGGTCCGGCCGACGCCGAGCTCGGCCGCCAGCTGTTCTTCTTCGATCGGGGCGCCCGGGGCGATCTGCAGCGAGACGATCTTGTCGCGGATGGCGTCGTAGGCCCGGTCGGACAGGAGGGGACTCGGCATGCGGACTCCTCGTACACGACGCGCGTCGTCTGAGATTTCAGATCTCGCCGAGAATACCTCACATCGTCTCGCCGAAATCGACGCAATGGCGTGGTCTACTCGCACTTTCCCGCCCAAACGTCGGTTTGGGCGGAGAACTACGCGGTGAACTCTTCGGCGGCGTCGATCAACCAGTCCGCCAGATAGCGCGCGAACGACGACCGCACGATGATGCGATAGTCCGTGGCGTCGTCGCTCATCGGCATCAGCACCACCCCGGCGTGCCCGAGCATCGTCTGCGCGGCGCTGCCCGGCCCGAACACCCGGGGGTGCAGATCGAGCGAGCACCCCTTGGCCAACAGCGCCCGGGCGTGGGCGCCGCGCAGCCGCACCGAGGTGCGCTGAGCCGAAACGTCCACCGCCGCACCACCGTGGCTGCTCACGGCGTCGCGCAGCGCGGCCTCCAGGTCCTCGCCGCCGCGGGTGGCCGAGACGGCCAGCCACTCCTGCGGACCCAGCCAGATCACCGACCCATCGGGTCCGTCGACGACGGTCGACGGTGCCGTCGGCAGCGCGTCGACACCCAGGACGTGCGCGGCGGCGGTGCCCCCGGGGCCGACCGGATCGACCCACAGGTCCACCATCGTGAAGAACGGTTCCTCGGTCACCGCCGCCGAGGCAGGCAGCGCGGCCAGCCGCGACTCGTGGGAGCGCAGCGGACTGCGGCGGGTCAGGGTGTCAGCCATCGCGGCGAGCTCCTTCAGGATCGACGAGAACCGAACCGGTCACTTCGACGGGCACCAGCGTGCCGTCGACCGGGACGTGCAGGGTTTCTCCGATGCGGTCGCGACCGCCCTTGACCAGAGCCAGGGCGAACGGGCGCCCGAGTTCGGCGCTGCGATAGCTCGACGTGACGTGACCGAGCATCGGCACCGGCGGCGCGGGCAGCTGGCCGTCCTCGGCGAACTCGATGATCTGCGCACCCTCCGGCAGGACCGTGTCCGCATCGGTGGGTAGCAGCCCGACGAACTGCTTGCGCAGTGGGTCCAGGTTCTCCCGGCGGGTGAAAGACCGCTTCCCGATGAAGTCCGGCTTCTTCTTCGACACCGCCCACGCCATGCCCAGATCCTGTGGGGTGATCGTCCCGTCGGTGTCCTGCCCGATGATCGGGTAGCCCTTCTCGGCGCGCAGCACGTGCATCGTCTCGGTACCGTACGGCGTGATGCCGTACCGCTCGCCGGCCTCGATCAGCTTCTCCCACAACGCCGTTGCGTACCAGCCCATGACGTTGACCTCGTAGGCCAGCTCACCGGAGAAGCTGACTCGGGCGACGCGCACGTGCACACCGTCGATGGCGGTGTCGCGCCACGCCATGAACGGGAAGGCGTCGTTACTGACATCGAGGTCGCCGAACACCGCGCCGACCACGTCGCGGGACTTCGGGCCGACGACCGGGAACGTGTGCCACTGCTCGGTCACCGACGTCAGCCGGACCCGCAGATTCGGCCACTCGGTCTGCAACCACTCCTCCATCCAGTCGAGGATGCGTGCCGCCCCGCCTGTGGTGGTGAACGCCATGTACCGGTCCTCGGCAAGACGCATCACGGTGCCGTCGTCGATGACCATGCCGTCGACGCCGCACATCACGCCGTAGCGGACCATGCCGACTTTGAGCGTGCTCATCATGTTCGTGTAGAGCAGGTCGAGGAACTCACCGGCGTCGGGGCCCTGCACGTCGATCTTGCCCAGCGTGGAACCGTCGAGAATGCCGACTCCGGTTCGCACAGCGGCACATTCGCGCAGCACCGCGGTATCCATGCTCTCGCCGGGATGCGGGTAGTAGCGGGGCCGCTTCCACATGCCGACGTCCTCGAAGACGGCGCCGGCGGCGACATGCCAGTCGTGTACCGCCGTCACCCGCTCCGGGTCGTAAAGGCTGCCGCGGTCCCGGCCGGCCAGCGCGGCGAACGCGACCGGCGTGTACGGCGGCCGGAACGTCGTCACACCGAGCGTCTCCACCGGCGTCCCCAGCAATGCCGACACGATGCCCGATGCCACCACACCCGAGGTCTTGCCCTGGTCGTGTGCGGTGCCGATGGTCGTGTAGCGCTTGATGTGTTCCATCGAGCGCATCCCCGCGCCGACGGCACGGACCAGATCGGCGACGGTGGCATCGCGCTGCACGTCGACGAACTGCCGCGTCGCCGACGACGGATCGGGCACGTACCACAGCACCGCGGCAGGTGCCTGCGGCTCGCTGGGGTCCGCTTCTGCGGCAAAGGGCTCCGCTGAAGTGGTCAGGCCCAGTGCGGTGACGGCGGCCGCCGCGGCCTCTCGTCCGCTGCGTACACACCCGGGAAGGTCGAACACGCCGTCGGCCGCGCCGGCGACACTGATCCCGTCGAGACGCTCACCGGGGACGAAAGCACCGAGCGTGTCGTCGTAGCGCAGCGTGCCGCGGGCCTGGCTGAACAGGTGCACCGCGGGATTCCAGCCACCGCTGACCAACAGCACGTCACACGGAATGAGCGTGGCGTCGGTGTCGTCGTCGGGCCGGCCGACGACGGCGTGGGTGACGCGAGAATCACCCCGGGTGCCGGTGACCACAGAACCGGGGTGAAGCGAAATACCCCGCGCCGCACAGGCATCGCGCAGCGGAGCGCTCACCTCGTCGCGCGCGTCCACGATCGCGACGATGCTCACTCCGGCGTCGTGCAGGTCGAACGCCGACCGGTAGGCGCTGTCGTTGGTGGTGAACACGACCGGCTGCTCACCGACCTTCACCCCGAACCGGTGCAGGAACGTCCGCGCGGAGGCGGCCAGCATGATGCCTGGGCGGTCGTTGTCGGTGAACACGACCGGACGCTCGTGCGCGCCCGCCGCGACGAGGACGTGGCGCGCGCGGACCCGCCACACCCGCTGCCTGCTGATCCCGGCCGGCGCCTCGGCGCCGAGGTGGTCGGTACGCCGTTGCAGCGCCAGCACGAACCCGTCGTCGTAGTGCCCGAACGCGGTGGTGCGCTGCAAGTGCAGCACATCGGGATAGGCGGCGAGTTCGGCGACGGCCTCGGCGACCCAGTCCAGTGCCGGCGTACCGGCGATCTCGTCGGCAGAACCGAGCAGGGAGCCACCGGCTTCGCTCTGCTCGTCGATCAGCACGACCCGCGCCCCGGCTCGGGCTGCGGTCAGTGCGGCCGCGAGCCCGGCCGGCCCGGCGCCGACGACGAGGAGGTCGGTGTGCACATGGGTGCTGTCGTACTTTGCGGTGTCGGGGATCTCGGCGAGCCGGCCCTGGCCCGGAAGTCCGCGCGCGACAAGGCCATCGAACAATTCGACGGTGGTCGCCAGCAGCATGGGCTCGGGGAATGGGTGCTCGACCTGGACGAGGCCGCCGGTGTCCTCGGCCCACGCGGCCGTGAAGCCTCGTGGGCGACCGAGTTTGATGCTCGTGGCCACCTGGTGCACACCGTGGGCGAGCAGGGCCGAGGCGAGTGTGTCACCGGTGTGTCCGGTGTACTCCCGGTCGTTGAAGGTGAACGTGAGGGCGGTGTCGCGGTCGATGCGACCGCCCGCGGCGGTGCGGAATGAATCACATGATGAAGTCATCGAATCGTCGGCTTCGGCTCGTCCAGGCGGTAGGTCCGCTGGAATCGGTAGGTGGCGGTGTCACGCACGGCGTTGAACCAGCGGCGGCACCCGTGGCTGTGGCACCACCTTTCGGCGAACAGTCCCTTGGGGTTGTCGCGGAAGAACACGAAGTGCGCCCACTGTTCGTCGGTCAGCGCCTGGGGGTCTTCGGGGTAGGCGATGTGTGCTTGCCCCCCGTAATGGAACTCGGTTTCCTCGCGGGGCCCGCACGACGGGCATTCGATGAGTTGCATGGGGTCGCTTACCTTTCGTCAGTGTGCGACGCCCGCGGCGCCGTGTTCGTCGACCAGCGCGCCGGTGACGAACCGGTCGAGGCTGAACGGTGCGATGAAGTCGTGCGGTTCGCCGGTGGCGAGGGTGTCGGCCAAGCACCACCCGATTCCGGGGGTGGCTTTGAAACCGCCTGTGCCCCAACCGGCATTGAGGTAGAGGTTCTCGAAGGGCGTGCGCCCGACGATGGGGGAGGCATCCGGGCAGACATCCACGATGCCCGCCCAGGTGCGCAGCAGATGGGCCCGGGCGAACACCGGGAACAGTTCGACGGCGGCGGCCATCTGGCGCTCGATCACGTGGAAGGCGCCGCGCTGACCGTACCCGTTGTAGGAGTCGATGCCTGCGCCCATCACGAGTTCGCCCTTGTGCGCCTGGGAGACGTAGACGTGCACCGCATTCGACATCACGATCGTCGGGTGCACCGGCTCCAGCAGCTCGGAGACCAGAGCCTGCAGCGGGTGGCTCTGCAGCGGTGTGCGGATGCCGAGCATGTCGGTCAGCGTCGAGGTGTGTCCGGCCGCGCACAGGGCGACCCGGCCCGCCCCGATGGTGCCCTGGGTGGTGCGCACTGCGGTCACCCGGTCACCGTCGGTCTCGAAACCGATGACCTCGCAGTTCTGGATGATGTCGATTCCGGCCTGATCGGCGCGCCGGGCGAAACCCCAGGCGACGTAGTCGTGTTTGGCGATCCCGGCCCGGGGCTGGTAGGTCGCGCCGAGCACCGGATAGCGAATCTCGCTGGACACGTTGACGATCGGGCAGAGCTTCTTGACCTCGTCAGGGTCCACCCACTGGGCATCGATGCCGTTGAGCTTGTTGGCCTCGACGCGGCGCACGCTGTCGCGCACGTCCTGCAGGCTGTGGGCGAGGTTGAGAACACCGCGCTGGCTGAACAGGATCGGATAGTCCAGGTCCTCTTCGAGGGTCTCCCAGAGCTTGAGTGCGTGCTCATAGATCTGGGCGCTCTCGTCCCACAGATAGTTGGAGCGGATCAGCGTGGTGTTGCGGGCCATGTTGCCACCGGCCAGCCAGCCGCGCTCGAGCACGGCGACGTTGGTGATGCCGTGGTTCTTGGCCAGGTAGTGTGCCGTCGCGAGGCCGTGTCCACCTCCGCCGACGATGACGACGTCGTAGGTCTTCTTCGGTTCGGGTGTCCGCCAGAGGAATTCGGGATGGTCGGGTAGGTGCGCGCCAGGAGGGGTGGAAAGTGATGTCGTCGCGTGTGATGTCGTCGCGTGTGATGTCACAGTGCGGTCTCCGTCAGCTCGGGGTACAGCGGGAAGCGGCGCGCCAGCACGTCGACACGGGCGCGCAGTGCGTCGAGATCGGCGTCGTCGGCCTCGGGGCGCAGCGCCGCGGCGATGACGTCGGCGACCTCGGTGAAGCCGTCGAGATCGAATCCGCGGGTGGCCAGCGCCGCGGTCCCGATTCGCACACCGGAACTGATCATCGGCGGCCGCGGATCAAAGGGAACGGCGTTGCGATTCACGGTGATTCCGACTCGGTGCAGCCGGTCCTCGGCCTGCTTTCCGTCCAGCTCGGAATCGCGCAGATCCACCAGCACCAGGTGGACGTCGGTGCCGCCGGACACCACGTTGATGCCGGCCGCGCGCGAATCCTTCTGCAGCAGGCGATCGGCGAGGATCGCGGCGCCCGCCAGCGTCCGTTCCTGGCGCTCACGGAACTCCGGCTGCGCGGCGAGCAGGAATGACACGGCTTTGGCGGCGATGACGTGCTCGAGGGGGCCGCCCTGCTGGCCGGGGAAGACAGCGGAATTGATCTTCTTGGCCAACGCCTCGTCGTTGGTCATGATGACACCGCCGCGGGGGCCGCCGAGTGTCTTGTGCGTGGTCGAGGTGACCACGTGGGCGTGCGGTACGGGGGACGGGTGCAGGCCGGCCGCCACCAGGCCGGCGAAGTGGGCCATGTCGACCATCAGGTAGGCGCCGACGTCGTCGGCGATGCGCCGGAACTCGGCGAAGTCGAGGTGCCGCGGATAGGCCGACCAGCCGGCGAGGATCAGCTTCGGCCGGCGCTCGTGGGCCAGCCGCTCCACCTCGGCCATGTCGATCCGATGGTCATGTTCGGCCACCTGATAGGCCGCGACATCGTAGAGCTTGCCGGAGAAGTTCAGCTTCATGCCGTGGGTGAGATGGCCGCCGTGGGCCAGGGTCAGCCCGAGGATGGTGTCGCCGGGAGTGAGCAGCGCGGCCATCACGGCTGCGTTGGCCTGCGCGCCGGAATGCGGTTGGACGTTGGCGTAGGACGCGCCGAACAGGCTCGTGAGCCGGTCGATCGCGAGCTGCTCGATGACGTCGACGTGCTCGCACCCGCCGTAGTACCGCCGACCGGGATAGCCTTCGGCGTACTTGTTCGTCAACACCGAACCCTGGGCAGCCATGACGGCGAGCGGGGCGAAGTTCTCGCTGGCGATCATCTCCAGCGTGTTCTGCTGGCGTGCCAGTTCCGCCGAAATCGCCTCGTGCACTTCATGATCGATGGTGGCCAGGGTTTCGCCCAGAATCGGATTGGCGCCGTGGGCCGAGGCCGGGGTAGCGGTGTCGACGGTCATGGTGGCCCTTCTGGCTTGATTGATACGTGACTAATATATCAACTGTCGGATAGATTAGGATCAGTTCGCGTCCACGTCAACAGCGCGCAGAGGAGCGGTCATGACTTCATCGGTGGTGACAGCCGGCGACGCCGACGCCGGTGTCGAGAGCACGGCCGACCGTGTCTACGAAGCGGTGCGGGAACGACTGGTGATGCTCGACATCAGGCCAGGCGAACCCATCAACGACGACCGGCTCGGCGCCGAACTCGGAGTCGGTCGCACCCCCGTGCGCGACGCGCTCAAACGGCTCGAGCGGGACCGGTTGGTGGTCGCGTACCCGCGGCGCGGGACGTTCGCGACCGCGGTCGACATGAAGGACCTGGCCGACATCTCGGAGATCCGAAACCATTTGGAGCCGTTGGCCGCCGCGCGCGCCGCGCGAGTGGCCACGCCGGAGTCGCGTCGCACACTGGCCGGTCTCGCCGACAGTATCCAGCAGATCGGCGACTCCGACGATCCGCGGGAGGTGCTGCGCCACGATGTGCGCGTGCACCGGGAGATCTATCGCGCGGCGCAGAATCCTCATCTCGAGGCGGTGCTGGTGAGCCTCGACGCCCACGCCACCCGGATCTGGTGTCTGTTCCTCGACCGGCTCCCGGACGTCGTCACCCACGTCCGCGAACACATCGCTCTGTTGGACGCGATCGTCGCCGGTGACAGTGAGACTGCGTCTGCGCTGACGCTGTCGCACGTCACCGGTTTCGAGCAGGCCATCCGCGCGTTGCTGTGACGGTGTTGCGGTAACGTCGGCGAAACACTGATATATCATCGGCGCACCAGCGAAAGGATTGTGTCGGTGACGGTTGTCGGAGTGGAGTCGCTCGGCGAGGTCGATCTCGCCGCGTTGTCGCTGGCCGATCAGGCCTACCTGATCATCCAGGACAAACTGATCATGCTGGACATCCGGCCCAACGAGGCGATCGTGGAGAGCGAGCTGGCCGCGAGCCTGGGGCTGGGCCGCACGCCGGTGCGGGAAGCCCTCAAGCGCCTCGAAGCCGACCGGCTCGTCATCTCCTTCCCGCGCCGCGGCACGTTCGCCACAGGTGTGGATGTCGCTGACCTGCGCCACATTTCGCAGATCCGGGTCAACCTCGAACCGGTCGCCGCCCGCACCGCCGCCGAGAACGCATCGGCCTCGATGCGCACGCACCTGCTCGAACTCGCCGACCAGACCGAGGCCCTCGAGATCGCCACCATCGATCGCCGCGAACTCATGCGTTGGGATCTGCGCGTGCACCGCGCCATCTACACCGCCGCGGGCAACCCACATCTGGAAGACGTCCTGATCCGCTACGACAACCTGGCCACCCGGATCTTCTGCCTGTTCCTCGACCGGCTCACGGTCGTCGCCCACCACGTCGGCGAACACACCGCCCTGCTGCGGACCATCGCCGGGGGCGATGGCGATGCGGCAGCCGCCATCGCGCTGGCTCACGTCACCGGGTTCGAAGAAGCGGTCCGTGCCGTCGTGTGACTATCGGGTCGTCTGACCGTCAGCGGAACACCACGGTGCGGTGACCGTGGAGCAGCACCCGGTTCTCGCAATGCCAGCGCACGGCCCGGGAGAGTGCGAGCGCCTCGGCATCCTGCCCGACTGTCGCGAGCCGAGCGGGGTTGTAGGAGTGGTCGATCCGGATGACTTCCTGCTCGATGATCGGGCCCTCGTCCAGATCCGGGGTCACGTAGTGGGCCGTCGCGCCGACCATCTTCACCCCGCGGTCGTAGGCCTGGTGATAGGGCTTGGCGCCCTTGAAACCGGGCAGGAACGAGTGGTGGATGTTGATGGCGCGGCCCCGTAGCGCGGTGCACGTCTCGTCGGAGAGCACCTGCATGTAGCGCGCCAGCACCACGACCTCGGCGTCCATGTCCTCGACCACGTGCATGAGTTCGGCTTCGGCCTCGGGTTTGGTGCTCGGCGTCACCGGGATGTGCACGAACGGCAGGCCGGCGGCCTCGGCCATCGGTCGCAGCACCTCGTGATTGGACACGACCGCGATCAACTCGCCACCGAGAGTCCCTGCACGCCAACGGAAGATGAGGTCGTTGAGGCAGTGCCCGAGCTTCGACACCATCACCAGCACCCGTGGCGGTCGCGTGCCGTCGATCCGGAATGTCATGTCGAAACCTGCTGCTACCGAGGAGAACTGGTTGACCAGAGTGGCCGCGTCCACTCCGTCGTCGGGGCAGCAGAACGTGGTGCGCAGGAAGAACGACTGGCTCACGTCGTCGTCGAACTGCTGGTGTTCGGCGATGTCGTAGCGGCGGGAGAACAGGAACGAGCTCACGGCGTGCACGATGCCGGGCCGCTGCGGGCAGCTCAGCGTCAACGTGAATGTCTGTGTCATGAGCGAGTCTTCGCCATCTCGGGATCGACGAGCGGTTCGGCCACGACGGTGGCCGCCACCCGACGGTCGAAGTACGCGATCTCCACAGGAGTTCCGACGGTCACCGATGCGGGCAGCCAGGCATAGGCGATCGGGGTGCCGACCGTGTGCCCGAACGCCGCGCTGGTGATGTAGCCGGCCGGCTCACCATCGAGCAGCACCGGTTCGGAACCGAGGACGACCGACTGGCCGTCGTCGACGGTCAGGCAGACCAGCCGACGCTCGACGGTGTCGTCGGAGGCGCCCGCGAGTGCCTCGTATCCGAGGTAGCCGTCCTTCTGCGGGCGGACGGCGAAACCGAGACCGGCCTCGTAGGGGTTGTGTTCGGTGGTCATGTCGGTACCCCAGGAGCGGTACCCCTTCTCCATGCGCAGGCTGTTGAACGCGGCCCGGCCCGCCGCGATCACCCCGTGGCGCTGGCCCTGCGCCCACAGCGCATCCCACAGTCGCAGACCGTGTTCGGCGGTCGTGTAGAGCTCCCACCCGAGTTCACCGACGTAGGACAGCCGCATCGCGGTCACCGGCACACCGGCGATGCGAACCTGCTTGCACCGGAAGTACTTGAAGCCCTCGTTGGAGAAATCGTCGTGGCTCAGTGCCGACACCAGATCGCGGGCGAGAGGCCCCCAGACGCCGATGCAGCAGGTGCCGCCGGTGATGTCCCGCACGACCACGCTGTCGTCGGCCTGACGGCGGACGTAGTCGAGGTCGAGGTTGCCGTTGACGCCGATCTGGAAGGTGTCGGCCGCCAGGCGGGCGACCGTGACGTCGCTGCGCACACCGCCGGCGGCGTCGAGCATCAGTGTGTAGGTGACCGATCCGACCGACTTGTCCATCTTGCCTGTGGTGAGCCGCTCCAGCAGCGCCAGGGCGCCGGGTCCGGTGACCTCCAGGCGCTTCAACGGCGTCATGTCGTAGAGGGCGACGGCCGTCCGGGTGCGCCATGCTTCCGCGGCGGCGATCGGCGAATGGAACATGCCTGCCCACCGATCACGCTGCGGCGGTTGCCATTGCGCGGGCAGCTCGGCGACGAGGTCGGCATTGGACTCGAACCAGTGCGGCCGTTCCCAGCCGGCCGCCTCCAGGAACACCGCCCCGAGTTCCTTCTGGCGCGTGTGAAACGGACTGACACGCAGATCGCGGGGGGATTCCTTGGGCTGCAACGGATGCAGGATGTCGTAGACCTCGACGAAGTTCTGCTGGGAGGTCTCGCTGACGTAATCGGGGTCGAGCTGCACCTCTTCGAAGCGATGCACGTCGCAGCCGTTCAGCGCGACCTCGGACCGGCCGTCGACCAGCAGTTGCGCGACGGCGCGCGCGACACCGGCCGAGTGCGTCACCCAGACCGCCTCGGCGATCCAGAATCCGGCGACGTCCGGCGATTCACCGACCAACGGAGCGCCGTCGGGGGTGAACGAGAAGATCCCGTTGAAGCCCGAATCGATGGTCGCAGTCTGCAGACAGGGCAGCAGGAGCTTGCTCTGCTCCCAAGCCGGCGCGAAATCCTGCTCGGTGAACGCCAGCATCGACGGCATTGCGTCCGAGGTGATCTCACCGTCGGGAAGCTCGCGCAGATCCACCGGCATCGGCCGGTGAGCATACGATCCGATGCCGAGGCGGTCGACGTGCTCGCGGAAGTACAGGTCCTGGTCCTGATGGCGCAGGATCGGGAAGCCGGCCTCGGAGGCCTCGGTGTTGCGCCCGGCCAGCTCGGGGATCTGGTGGGTCTTCACGTACTGGTGTGCCAGGGGAAGCAGGGGCACTTCCATACCGACGAGCGCGCCCAGTTCGGGTCCCCAGAATCCGCCGCAGGACACCACGATGTCGGCGGGCACCGTCCCTGTCGTCGTCGCGACGCCGGTGACCTTGCCTCCGCTGTGTTCGATCCCGACCACCTTCGTCGAGCCACGGAATTCGGCACCGCGACTCTGCGCGCGCCGGGCGAGGGCGACGACGACCCGCGACGCCTTGGCCAGTCCGTCGGTCTCGACGTACAGCCCGCCGAGGACGCGTGCGGGATCGAGCAACGGATGGAGCTTGGCGCACTCCTGCGGGTCGATGACCCGCGCGCCCACTCCCCACGCAGTGGCCCAGCCGTGGCGGCGATGCAGCTCGGCGAGCCGATCCTCGGTGGTCGCTACCTCGAGGCCGCCGACCTGGTTGAAGCACCACGCGCCGTCGACGTCGAGCGCGAGGAACTTCTCCACCGTGTACGACGCGAACGTCGTCATGGTCTTCGAGGAGTTGGTCTGGAACACCAGGCCCGGCGCGTGCGACGACGATCCGCCGGTCAGCGGGAGCGGCCCCTGATCCAGGACCGTCACGCGGTCCCAGCCGCGGGCGGTCAGCTCATCGGCCAGGTTGGTGCCGACGATGCCGGCACCGATGATCACGACGCGAGGGGATCCCATGTGCGTGGCCACTCCTTGATGATTGATCAACAACTGATATACCAACCTAAAGTGCCGGACATCGGTGGTCAACCTGTGCGGGGAGCCGGGCAAGTATTCGAACGCGCCGTAGAAATTGCCCATCAAAATCTTGACTGCTGTCAGGTTTTCTCCGTAGGTTGTCCGGAGAGCGTGAGCGACGCCACAATCCCCTCAGGAGCGACATGCACAGCACACCGCGCACCGCGATCATCGGAGCCGGCATCAGCGGCCTCACCACCGCCAAGAACCTGCAGGACGCCGGCGTCGACTTCGACTGCTTCGAAGCGTCCGACCGGGTCGGCGGCAACTGGGCATTCCGCAACCCGAACGGGCACTCGAGCGCGTACCGCTCGCTGCACATCGACACATCACGGGATCTGCTGTGCTTCAAGGATTTCCCGATGGACCCGAGCCTGCCGGACTATCCGCACCACTCCCAGATCAAGGACTACCTCGACGACTACACCGACGCCTTCGGTCTGCGGCAACGGATCAGCTTCGACACCGCGGTCCAGCACGCACACCGCTACCCGGGCGGCGGGTGGCGCATCGACACCAGCGATGGCCGCAGCCGCGACTACGACGCGTTGGTGGTCGCCAACGGTCACCACTGGGACCCGAGATTCCCCGACTTCCCCGGCCACTTCGACGGCGAGACCATCCACTCGCACGCCTACATCGACCCGACCGAGCCCCTGGACCTCAAGGGCAAGCGCATCATCGTCGTCGGAATCGGGAACTCCGCGGCCGACGTCGTCTCCGAACTGTCCCAGAAGGCATGGCAGAACACGGTCTACCTGTCCACCCGCTCGGGCGCCTGGGTGGTGCCGAAGTACGTCTTCGGCGTGACCGCGGACAAGATCGCCAGGACATTGCCGGTCATTCCGCTGTCGTGGCAGCGCCGCCTGATGCGGCCGGTTCCCCGGTTGCTCTTCGGCAACCCCGAGCATTACGGACTGCCCACGCCCAATCATCACTTCCTGGAGGCACATCCGACGCAGTCGGCCGAACTGCTGATGCGACTGGGCGCGGGCGACGCCGTCGCCAAGCCGAACATCGAACGCCTCGACGGCGACACGGTGCACTTCGTCGACGGATCGTCGGTGCAGGCCGACGTCATCATCTACGCCACGGGCTACAACATCACGTTCCCGTTCTTCGATCCCGACTTCCTCAGCGCCCCGAACAACAAGCTGCCCCTGTACAAGCGGATACTCAAGCCCGAGCTCGACGACCTGATCTTCGTGGGCTTCGCCCAGGCGCTGCCCACGTTGTTCCCGTTCGTCGAATGCCAGGCCCGCATGGCCGCGGCCTACCTCGGCGGAACCTATCGACCGCCGTCGATCCGCGAGATGCACGCGACCATCGCTGCCGACGAGCGCAAGTACATCGGCCATTTCGCGGATCGGCCGCGGCACACGCAGCAGGTGGACTACTTCGACTACGAGCGCGACATGCGCAAGCGGGAACTCCCGGCAGGCGCCCGCCGGGCGGCGCGGCAGGGCCCCGTGAGGCTCACCGGCCGCATCCCGCAGGCGTCGACGCATGGCCGTTGATCGCATGGCCGTTGATCGCACGGCCGTTGATTCGGAGGCGCGGCCGTCGGGACGCAGCACACAGCGTCCGCAGCCGCGCGGGGAAGAACGCAGATCCAGGCTGCTGGCCGCCCTCGCGCACCGACTCGACAGGCAGTCACTGGCCGAGGTCTCGGTGGCCGACGTCGCCGGCGAAGCCGGGCTGGCGAGGTCGGCGTTCTACTTCTACTTCAGCAGCAAGAACGAGGCCGTGACGCATCTGCTGGCCGGCATCTTCGATGCTCAGATCAGCGATGCCGCTGAAGTTCTGGGTGGAAGCGGCGACCCCCGCGAGAACCTCTCGCGAGTTCTGTTGCACACCGTCGAGTCCTGGGTCGCACAGCGCAACAGTTTTCAGGCGATGCTCGACGCCCGGGACGCCAATGCCGACACGCGAGCCATCTGGGAATCGTGGCTGACCCGCTACGAGGACTTCGTGGCGGCCTACATCGACGAGCACCGCGGGCACGAAGCGGGGTGTTCCTCGCGAGATCTCGCGCATTCACTGCTCTCGCTCAACGAACGCGTTCTGGAGCGATTCCTGCGCGGCTACGGTCTCGACACTGCCGACGACGTGCATCGCTCGCTCACCCACGTCTGGACCGCTGCGATCTTCGGCAGCGCGCCATGAGGGCACCGTCCCCGCCCCGGTAGTGTCGCTGCGATGAGCAGCGGGAGCTCCGACTCGGGCGGAGGTGTGCAGTCCGTCGACCGCGCAGTGTCCGTGCTCGAGATCCTGGCCCGCCTCGGCGAGGTCGGCGTCACCGAACTCGCCAACGAGATCGGCGTGCACAAATCCACGGTGTCGCGGCTGCTGTCGGCGCTGGAAGACCACGAGCTGGTCGAGCAGGCGCACGATCGGGGCAAGTACCGTCTCGGCTTCGGCCTGCTGCGCCTGTCCAACGCGGTGTCCGGCCAGCTCGACATCACCCAGCAGGGCCGGGAGATCTGTGAGCGACTGGCCGTCGAGCTGGGGGAGACCGTCAACATCGCGGTGCTGCGGTCGCACTACGCCGTCAACGTCGATCAGGCCCGCGGTCCGCGGTCGGTCGGCAGCCACAACTGGGTCGGCGAGCTGACCCCACTGCACGCCACCTCCAGCGGCAAGATCCTGCTGGCCCACATGTCTGCAGAAGCGCGCCGCGATGTCCTCTCCGAGGCCCGCCTGACCCGATACACCGACCGCACGGTCACGTCCCTCGACGAGCTCGAACGCCAACTGGCGGTGATCGCGGCCGACGGCTACGTGGTGTCCACCGAGGAGCTGGAACACGGGCTGACCGCCGTGGCGGCACCGATCCGGGATCACGCCGGCATCGTCATCGCCGCGCTGAGCGTTTCGGGCCCGGTGTATCGACTCGACGACGCCCGCGCCCGCGAGGTGGTTCCGGCAGTCGTCGCCGCGGCGGCCTCGGTTTCCGAACGCATGGGCTATCGGGGCTGACGCCCGCAGCGTTTCCAGCACGTTTCCCTCGGTAAATTTCGCTCGACCGGGTGGTGTATCACTGCGCCGCGTTCTAATATATCACGAGTGTGGCTTTCGTCACACGCGTTCAGGACTGGTCGGGAGTGACAAAGGTGACTGCACAACATGAACATCAGCTCGACGCTGACGAGCTGAAAGCCAAGCTGCACCACACGTTTCCGGGGCCCGGTGCGCCGATACCTCCCGGTCACGAGGACGAGGTCCCACTGTGTCAGCGGCCGCCGGTCACCGACAAGGTGGTCTTCGGCGTCACGGCACTGATCGTCGTCGCCATCCTCGCCTGGGGTCTGCTGGCCCCCGCGCCGTTCAGCGCGACGATGTCGGCGATCCTGAGCTGGGTGGTCAGCAACATGGGCTGGGTGTTCATCGTTTCCGCCAGCTGTTTCGTGTTGTTCGCCGCCTGGCTGGCGCTGAGCCGCTACGGCCGGATTCCGCTCGGCAAAGACGGTGAGAAGCCCGAGTTCAACACCGTGAGCTGGGTCGCGATGATGTTCAGTGCAGGCATGGGGATCGGGCTGATCTTCTGGGGCGTGACCGAACCGCTGACCCACTTCGTCAACCCGCCGCCCGGGCTGGCCGACTCCAAGGCCGGCACCGCGCTCGCCACGGCCCTGTTCCACTGGGGCTTCCACCCGTGGTCGATGTACGCGGTGGTCGGCCTGTCCATTGCCTACGGCAGCTATCGCATGGGTCGTCGCCAGCTGATCAGCGCGTCATTCATCCCGATTTTCGGCCGCAAACGCATCGAAGGGCCGGTCGGCAAGACCATCGACATCCTCGCGATCTTCGCGACCATGTTCGGTACCGCGGCGTCGCTCGGCCTCGGTGCACTCCAAATCGGTTCGGGCATCGAGGTTCTCGGCTGGGTTGGCAAGGCGGGCACGCTGCTGCTCGTGGCCGTGGTGGCGCTGCTCACCCTCGCCTTCGTCGCGTCCGCGGTCTCCGGAGTGTCGCGCGGCATCCAATGGCTGTCCAACATCAACATGGTGCTGGCGCTCATCCTGGCCGTCTTCGTCTTCGTCGTCGGCCCCACAGTGCTGATCCTCAATCTGCTGCCGACGGCGCTGGGTGACTATCTCGCCAATCTCGCGGCCATGTCGGCCCGCTCCGCCGAAGCCGGCGGCGACACCGAGAAGTGGCTCTCCTCGTGGACCATCTTCTACTGGGCGTGGTGGATCAGCTGGACGCCGTTCGTCGGCATGTTCCTCGCGCGGATCAGCCGGGGCCGCACCATCCGGCAGTTCGTCGTCGGCGTGATCCTGATCCCGACCACCGTCAGCCTGCTGTGGTTCGTCATTTTCGGCGGAGCGGGAATCGGGTTGCAGCGCGACGGTGAGGACATCTTCGGCAGCGGCGAGCCCGAGTCCACACTGTTCGGGTTGCTGAGCCACATGCCCCTGGCCGGTCTGTCCTCCCTCCTGGTGATGGCGCTGGTCGCGATCTTCTTCGTCTCGGGTGCCGACGCCGCGTCGATGGTGATGGGCACGCTCTCGCAGAGCGGCTCGGTGTATCCCTCGCGGTGGGTGGTCGCATTCTGGGGCCTGAGCACCGGTGCGGTCGCCGTGCTGATGCTGTGGGCCGGCGGCAACGACGCGCTCAACGGCCTGCAGACGATGACGATCATCGTGGCCGCGCCGTTCGTGCTCGTGATGATCGGCATGTGCGTGTCGTTGTTCCTCGACGTCACGCGAGATCCGATGATGGCCGATCTGGAGAAAACGGCCGTCCCCGACGAGACGCGGGTTCCCGACCCGACCCCCTAGAACGAGTGTCGACGGGACTGGTCGCCGCATGGCCCGCATGATGCGGCGACCAGTGCTTTCATCGTCGGAAGAGGGTCAGGAAACTCACAGTGAGAGATGCCCCCGTTCGGCTTGACAAGGTCTGTGACGGCCCACACACTGTTGCGTATTACGAATTGCGTTCCTTAATACGCGTCATCTAACCGAAACAGGAAGGCAACACATGCTCGACGTCTGCCCGCTTTCCGACCTGCCGCCGGGCGAGTCGGTCCGCGTCGTCGCGGACCCGCCGATTGCCGTCTTCCGCACCGAAAGTGGCGAGGTCTTCGCCATCGACGACACGTGCTCGCATCAGGATGCCTCACTGGCCGACGGATGGCTCGAAGGCTGTGAGGTCGAATGCCCGCTGCACGCGTCGCGCTTCAACCTGCGTACCGGGGCCGTCGACGCGCCTCCCGCCAAACTGCCCGTGCGCACCCACACCGTCGTCATCGACGACGGCATGATCCGCGTCGAGCTCAGCACCGAGAAGCCCAACCTCCCGCCCGACATCCGCGCGCGTCTCGGCCAGGGGCAATGATGCAGCACATCGCCGTCATCGGAGCATCGCTGGCCGGCCTGTCGGCCGTCAGAGCCCTGCGCGCACAAGGGTTCACGGGCCGTATCACCGTCATCGGCGACGAGGCCCGGCGGCCGTACGACCGCCCGCCGCTGTCGAAGGATTTCCTCGCCGGCGTCGTGACCGAGGAGGACCTGAGCCTCGAAGACACCGACGACCTGGCCGCCGAGTGGTTGCTCGGCTCGGCCGCGACCGCACTCGACACCACCTCGAACACCGTCGAACTCGCCGACGGACGCCGCGTGCACGCCGACGGGTTCGTGATCGCCACTGGATCGCGCGCCCGGCGCTGGCCCGGCTGCGAGGCGATGGCCGGAATCCATGTCATCCGCACCATCGACGACGCGATCGCGCTGCGCTCGGAACTGCGACCAGGCGGTCAGATGGTCGTGATCGGCGCGGGCTTCATCGGAGCCGAGGTCGCCTCCACCGCAAGAAAACTCGGTATGAACGTGACCGTCGTCGAGGCCGCGCCGACACCGTTGCAGGTGCAACTCGGCGCGCGCCTGGGCGCGGTCGTCGCGCAGGCGCACGCCGCCCACGGCACGACACTGATCTGCGGCGTCGGGGTGGCGGGCCTGACCGGGCAGAAACGCGCGCCGCGCGACTCCGACTGTGTGGACCGGGTCACCGGAGTGGACCTGGCCGACGGTCGCCACCTGCCGGCCGACGTCGTTGTCGTCGGCATCGGCGGAATCCCGAACATCGAATGGCTCCAGGGCAGCGGCCTGGACCTCGGCAACGGCGTCATCTGCGGCCCCAGCGGCCAGACGAACATCCCCAACGTCGTCGCAGTCGGTGACTGCGCGGCCTGGCACGACGCGTCGACCGGCGTCGCGCGTCGCGTCGAGCACTGGACGGGCGCACTCGAGCGGCCCGCGATCGCCGTCGCCGCGCTCCTGTCAGGCGGGCTCGACTGCGGCACCGCCGTCAAGGCGCCGTACTTCTGGTCTGATCAGTACGGCTCGCGGATCCAGTTCGCGGGCAACGCACTTCCCGACGACGAGGTCACCATCGAAGTGGGCAGCTGCGAAAGCGGCAGTTTCCTCGCCACCTACCGGCGTGCCGGGCAGCTGGTCGCCGTGCTCGGCGTGGACCAGCCCAAGCTGTTCACCCGTTGGCGCCGCCAACTCGCGGCACCTCCGGTTGCCGTCTGATACTTGCAGTCCCGCCTCATTCTCAGGAGTCCCATGACCACGTTCGAAGCGGCGCCTCAACTACCCGAGAGCCTCATCTCCACGCTGGCCGGCCACTACTACACCGACCCCGAGGTCTTCGCGCTCGAGCAGCAGAAGATCTTCGAGGCCATGTGGTTCTGTGTGGTGCGCTCCTCGGATCTGGACAAGCCCGGTGCCTTCAAGACGGTCCAGGTGGGCCGTGAGAGCGTCCTGGTCACCAGATCACGCACGGGAGCGGTCAACGCGTTTTTCAACGTCTGCCGTCACCGCGGGGCTCAACTGTGCACCGAGCACGGCGGCGAGGTGCGACGGGCATTCCAATGTCCTTATCACGCATGGACATACGATCTGGACGGCAAGCTTATCGCCGCCCCGAACCTGACCAAGATGCCCGACATCGACAGGGTCGAGTACGGGCTGCGAAAGATCGCCGTGCGCGAATGGCTGGGATACGTGTGGGTGTGTCTGGCCGACGAGCCGCCGTCCTTCGAGGACACGGTGATGCAGGAGATCGTCGATCGCCTGGGCGACCTGGAGTCGATCGACGGCTACGGCATCGCCGAGCTGAGCGTGGGCCGCCGCATCGTCTACGACGTCAAGGCCAACTGGAAGTTGATCGTCGAGAACTTCATGGAGTGCTACCACTGTGCCACCATCCACCCCGAACTGACCGAGGTGTTGCCCGAGTTCGCCGATGGTTACGCAGCCCAGTACTACGTCGGACACGGCGCCGAATTCGGCGAGGATGTCCAGGGTTTCACGATCGACGGCTCCGAAGGTCTGGATCACATCCCCGGCGTCACACCAGAGCAGGACCGCCGCTACTACGCGATCACGGTGCGCCCGCAGGTGTTCGTGAACCTGGTGCCCGACCATGTGATCGTGCACCGGATGTTCCCGGTGGCCGCCGACCGCACCGTGGTCGAGTGCGACTGGCTGTACCTGCCTGACGTCGTCGAATCCGGTCGTGACGTCAGCCATTCGGTGGAACTGTTCCACCGGGTCAACAGCCAGGACTTCGAAGCGGCCGAACGGTGCCAGCCGGCGATGAATTCGCGGGTGTACCGCGCCGGCGGCGTGCTGGTGCCCAGCGAGCACCACATCGGAGCCTTCCACGACTGGCTGCGCGGCATGCTCGCGGTGTGAGCGCCTCAGGTCAGACGTTCGGACCTGTTCTCCAGCAACTGGATTCGATGTGAATTGCCGGGCAGGTCGATGTAGCGCCTGCCGTACGCCGCCAGCAGTGCGTCATCGAGACGCCGCACCGCACCCGGCGGGAAGCGATAGTCCATCGCGGCGTTGACCGCGTCGGTGTCGACCCTGGCCAGCGCAGCGTCGACCTCGTCGATCGAGTCGATGCCGAGATCGAGGAGCAGGCCGGCCATCCAGCCGTAGTGGTCGGTGCGTGACCAGCCGGCGTCGGGGAAGCGGTTGGCGAGATACGTGGCCAGCACCGGCGTCGGAATGCCCGCCTCACCGGCGCTCTGCGGCCGTTCGGCCGGCGTGGTCGACCGCAGCCGCTCCCGGATCGCCGAGAACTCGCGGTCGGCGAGCTCCAGCAGGCCCGCGGCGAGGGTGAACCGCCGATCCAGGTCGGGGGCGTCCTCCTCGGGGATCGAGCCCTTGTAGCGGACGTCGTGCTCGAACTCCGCCCACGCGTGCTGCAGGATCGTGCGCACCTGCACCGATGCCGGCTGCTGCTCACCCTCGGTGGCCAGCAGCAGATGCCGGCTGGCATACCCCCACCGGCCCTCGCTGGCGGTTTCCACCCCCATGTCGCGATCGTCGAGCAGCTGCATCTCCTGGCCGAGCAGACGCGCGACCGCGGCGACGTCGTCGCGCAGATACGTGATCACCCGCAGGCCGATCTGATCGGTGATCTCCGAGAGCGGATCGGCGTACAGCCGGCGCCCGTCCACGTGCCGGTCGGCCTTGGCGGCGAACGACGCCACCGACTTGGTGCGCGCCGTCACGCTCAGATAGTCGATGCCCGCGTCGTCGAGGAGCGCCGTCACCATCGTCAGGTACCGCGTGGTGGAAGCCACCAGCTGCGGGCGCCGCTGCGTGTAGGTCGCGATCGCCTCGTGCACAACCCCGGGTGTCGGCTCGGGCGGGGCGGGTGTCAGGTCCGACGGCAACGTCGGCGTCACGATGCATCCGGTCTCGGCGTCGCCGTAGAAGGTCAACCCCTCGGGACGGCGGGCGGCGTAGAGCGCCACGTAGGCGCAGACGACGGCGTCGACGGGATCTTCCACGCGACGCAATTCGCTTTTGCGTTCGGCACTTTCGGCGTTCACCCGCAACCGCGCCCAGTCGGGGGAGTCCGCCACTCGCAGCGAGGGCTCCGCGGTCGCCAGCCCCTCGACGAGATCCATCAACCGCAGCAGCTCGGCCTGCAGCTGCGCCACCGAACGGCCGGGCTTCGCCTTGTATTTCAGCGTGCGGCCCAGCCGGAACAACGCCACCGTGGCCGCGTGCGGATACACCTCGAGCGCGCGGCGCGGCGCGTGGCCGCGCGGATCGATGTCCAGATCGAGGGCCTCGGCGAGCCGCCCCGCCCTCGTCCCGTCCGCGAACTCCGGCTTGCCCATGTTCGACGGATGCGCGCCGGCCTGGAACTTCGCGAAGTCGGCATTGAGCGCCCGCTCGGCCGGCCGCTGGCCGGTCGGATTGCGCACCACGATCGGAGCGTCGATGCCCACCACGCACTCGCCCCCCACATACGGCGCGACCATCGAGCGGATGCTCGCGTCGTCGGTGGCCGCCGACGCCGCCACCAGCCTGCCGGCGTCGTCGACGATGGCGACACCGGTGGGTTTGCGCTGGCCCCACGCCAGGTCCAGACCGACGAAATACATGGCCCCTACTGTGCCCGATAGGCTGTTGGGCCGTGAGCAACCGCGCGTCGATTCCCGATGTCCTGGCCCATCGCTACGCCAGCGAGGAGATGGTCGCGATCTGGTCGCCGGAAGCCAAGATCGTCGCCGAGCGTCGGCTGTGGCTGGCCGTGCTGCGGGCGCAGGCCGAACTCGGCGTCGAGGTCCCTGCCGGTGTGGTCGACGACTACGAGCGCGTCCTGGAGAACGTCGACCTCGACTCCATCGCGGCGCGGGAACGGGTCACACGCCACGACGTCAAGGCCCGCATCGAGGAGTTCAACGCACTCGCCGGCCACGAGCACGTGCACAAAGGCATGACCAGCCGCGACCTCACCGAGAACGTCGAACAGATGCAGATCCGGCGGTCGCTGGAACTCGTCCATGCGCGCGGCATCGCCGTCGCCGCCCGGCTCGCCGAGCGGGCCGCGCTCTACCGCGACCTCGTGATGGCCGGCCGCAGCCACAACGTCGCAGCCCAGGCCACCACGCTGGGCAAGCGGTTCGCCTCCGCCGCCGAGGAGACGCTGGTCGCACTGCGCCGCATCTCCGAACTCATCGCCCGCTATCCGTTGCGCGGCATCAAGGGGCCGATGGGCACCGCCCAGGACATGCTCGACCTGTTCGACGGCGACACCGCCCGACTGGCCGACCTCGAGACGCGGGTCGCACAGTTCCTCGGCTTCACCGACATCCTGACCAGCGTCGGCCAGGTGTACCCGCGCTCCCTCGACCACGACGTGGTGTCCGCACTCGTGCAACTCGGCGCCGGCCCGTCGTCGTTCGCGCACACCATCCGCCTGATGGCCGGCCACGAACTGGTCACCGAAGGCTTCGCGCCCGGCCAGGTGGGCTCGTCGGCGATGCCGCACAAGATGAACACCCGCAGCTGCGAGCGGGTCAACGGGCTGCAGGTGATCCTGCGCGGATATGCCTCCATGGCCGCGGAATTGGCCGGCGCGCAGTGGAACGAGGGTGACGTGTTCTGCTCGGTGGTACGCCGTGTCGCGCTGCCCGATGCGTTCTTCGCCATCGACGGGCAGACCGAGACGTTCCTCACCGTGCTCGACGAATTCGGTGCGTACCCGGCGGTGATCCAGCGCGAGCTCGACCGCTACCTGCCGTTCCTGGCGACGACGCGCATCCTGATCGCCGCGGTGCGCGCCGGCGTGGGCCGCGAGACCGCGCACGAGGTGATCAAGGAGCACGCCGTCGCGGTGGCGCTGGCGATGCGCGAGCGCGGCGCGGAACCCGACCTGCTGGACCGGCTGGCCGCCGACCCGCGGCTGCCCCTGGACCGCTCTGCCCTCGACGGCGCGCTGGCCGACAAGGCGGCCTTCACCGGCGCGGCCGCCGATCAGGTGGACCGGGTCATCGCCGCCGTCGACGATCTCGTCGCGCGCTATCCGGGCGCGGCCGACTACACCTCGGGCGCCATTCTGTGACGGCACCCGCGGACGCTTCGACTTCTGGGTGGCGCGGGATCGACCTCACCGATCTCGACAACTTCGCCGCGGGCTTTCCCCACCAGCTGTTCACGCGCCACCGCGAGCACGCCCCCGTGTACTGGCACCCGCCGACCGAGAACACCCCCGACGGCGAGGGTTTCTGGTCGGTGGCCACCCATGCGGAAACCCTTGCCGTGCTGCGCGATCCGGACACCTACTCGTCGGTGACCGGTGGTGACCGGCCCTTCGGCGGCACCCTCCTGCAGGACCTGCCGATCGCCGGTCAGCTGCTCAACATGATGGACGACCCGCGCCACGCCTCGGTGCGCCGTCTCGTCAGTTCCGGCTTGACGCCGCGGATGATCCGACGCGTCGAGGACGACCTGCGGGTGCGGGCTCGCCGGCTGCTGGACGCCGTCCGGCCGGGCGAGCCGGTGGACGTGGTCACCGAGATCGCGGCCGAGATCCCGATGCAGATGATCTGCATCCTGCTGGGCGTGCCGGAGACCGAACGGCATTGGTTGTTCGAAGCCATCGAACCGAGCTTCGACTTCGGCGACGCCCGCAGCGCCACCATCTCACGGCTCTCCGTCGAGGAGGCCGGCTCCCGGATGTTCGCCTACGGTCAGGAGCTGATCGCCGCGAAAAGGGCCGCGCCCAGCGATGACATGCTGTCGGTGGTGGTCAACTCCACCGACCCCGAGCTGTCCGACCTGGAAAGCTATCTGTTCTTCAGCCTGCTCTTCAGCGCCGGGGCAGAGACCACCCGCAACGCGATCGCCGGCGGGCTGCTCGCGCTCATCGAGAACCCGGCCGCGTACGCCGCCGTGCGTGCCGAGCCGGCCGCACTGCCGACGGCGATCGAGGAGATGGTCCGGTGGACTTCTCCCTCGCCGTCGAAGCGCCGCACCACGACCCGACCGACGACACTGGGTGATCACCACATCGACGCCGGGCAGAAGGTTCTGGTGTGGGAAGGGTCGGCCAACCGCGACGCGGCGGTGTTCGCCGACCCTGACCGGTTCGACGTGGCCCGAAAACCCAACCCTCACCTGGGTTTCGGGCAGGGCGTGCACTACTGCCTGGGCGCCAACCTGGCCCGGCTGGAGCTGCGGGTGATCTTCTCCGAACTGCTGAGCCGGTTCTCGGCCATGCGGCTGGCCGCGCCGGCGGAGTGGACGAGAAGCAATCGGCACACAGGTCTGCGGCACCTGATGGTAGTGATGGAGTAGTGACTCCGGACATGAGAGCGTCCGACGCCGATCGCACTGCGGTGATGCAGATCCTCGAGCAGGCGGTGGGCCACGGCATGCTGACACTCGACGAATACAGCGAGCGCGCCGATGTCGCGCTGGCCGCGCGCACCCGCGGTGAACTGGACACGGTGATCGCGGACCTGCCTCACGTGCGCCGTCAACCGGTGCCGGCTTCAGCACCCGAGGAGGTGCGCAGTCGGATGTCGAGCATCACCCGTAAAGGCCAGTGGACCGTGCCGCCGCATCTTCGGGTGATCACCCGGATGTGTTCGACGACGCTCGATTTCACCTCCGCCGTGGTGCCGGGTCCGGTGGTGCGCATCGACGTCGACGACTACTGCAGCTCCACCGACATGATCCTGCCCGACGGCGCCACCGCGGACCTCAACGGCCTGAACAACGTCGGTTCGTCGTTGTCGGTGAAGGTGCCGACCGCCCCGACGGCGACCGGTTTGCATCTCGTCGTGACGGGCAAGGTGCGGTTCGGCTCCCTCACCGTGCGGCATCCGTTCGGTGCGACGCTGCGCCGGTTCCTGCGTTAATCCGGGGCTCGAAAGCTCGTGGCCCGGATGCCCGTCGCCCGCAACTCGAGGGCCGCCAGCCCGCGGATCGCCGCCCGATCCTGGCTGCGCCACGCACCGACCGGGTCGGCGGTGACGGCGGCGAGCTTGGGCAGCGGACGGTTGGCCAGCGCCCGCAGCGCGAGCAGCTCCTCGCCGGCGAGCGTCGACGCCAGTGTCACCGCGGTCCACTGACGACGGAAGAACCGCACCCGCAGAAACAGCCACGGCATCATCAGCGCCAGGATCGGGGGAGCGGCCACCGCCAGCGCCAACAGCCAGGCCAGCCACCCCGCGGTCACACCGAGCGACTGGCCTGCCCCGGCGATCTCCCTGGCGGCGTCACCGGCCGCGCTGAGCGGTTTGGCGAGCGAGTCGCCGATGAGCGGCACGTCGCCGGCGCTGTTGCCGGCCGAGTCGAGATTGCCCGCCACACCGTTGGCGCCGCTCTGCACCTGGTAGCCGAACTCGGCGATCACCGCCACGGCCGAGTGCACCGCCAGGCCGACGAACACCCAGACGGTGGTCCAGGCGACGATGACGACGTCGCTGAACAACTGCCGCAGCAGCCGCGCCGGCGTCGTGGCATAGGGAACCCACCGCGATTTCATGCGATCGATCACAGCACACAGAGCGCCCACGATGGCCCGATAGGCTGACCCGATGCGTCCCGCTCTGTCCGACTACCAGCACCTGGCCAGCGGCAAGGTTCGTGAGCTCTACCGGGTCGACGAGGGACACCTGCTGTTCGTCGCGACCGACCGCATCTCGGCCTACGACTACATCCTCGACAGTCAGATCCCGGACAAGGGCCGCATCCTCACCGCGATGAGCGTGTTCTTCTTCGACTTCCTGCCGGTACCCAACCATCTCGCCGGCCCGCCCGACGATCCGCGGATCCCCGAGGACGTGCTGGGCCGCGCGCTGCTGGTGCGCCAACTCGACATGCTGCCCGTGGAGGCCGTCGCGCGTGGCTACCTGACCGGCTCGGGGCTGATCGACTACCAGAAGACCGGCAGCGTCTGCGGGATCGACCTGCCCCCGGGTCTGATGGAGGCCAGCCGCTTCGCCGAGGCGCTGTTCACCCCGGCGACCAAGGCCGACCTGGGCGACCACGACGTCAACATCAGCTACGACGACGTCGTCGACCTCGTCGGCAGCGCACGGGCCGAGGAGCTGCGCGACCTGACCTTGCAGACCTACCGCCACGGCGCCGAGCACGCACTCACCACAGGCATCATCGTCGCCGACACCAAGTTCGAGTTCGGGGTCGACGCCGACGGTGTGCTGACCCTCGCCGACGAGGTGTTCACCCCCGACTCGTCGCGCTACTGGCGCGCCGACGACTACACCGAAGGTGCCGTGCAGAACAGTTTCGACAAGCAATTCGTCCGCAACTGGCTCACCGGCCCGGACTCGGGATGGGACCGGCACGGCGACCGACCGCCACCGCCGTTGCCGTCGGACATCGTCGAGGCGACCCGAGCACGATACATCGAAGCCTACGAACGCATTTCGGGTCGAAGCTTCGCGGACTGGATCGGAGGACAGCGGTGAAGCCGCCGGTGGCGAAACGTGTCGAGCATCGACGAGAGCACCACGGTGACGTGTTCGTCGACCCCTACGAGTGGCTGCGGGAGAAGGACAGCGCCGAGGTGATCGACCTCCTCGAAGCGGAGAACGCCTTCACCGAGCACGTCACCGCAGATCTGGCTCCGCTGCGGCAGTCGATCTTCGACGAGATCAAGGCCCGCACCAAGGAGACCGATCTGTCGGTGCCGACGCGGCGCGGCGACTGGTGGTACTACGGACGCAGCTTCGCCGGCAAGCAGTACGGCGTGCACTGCCGGTGCCCTGTCACCGATCCTGACGACTGGACGCCGCCGCACCTGACCGAAGACGCCGACATCCCGGGGGAGCAGGTCCTGCTCGACGAGAACGTTGAAGCCGAAGGGCACGACTTCTTCTCCCTCGGTGCCGCCAGCGTCAGCGTCGACGGCAACGTGCTCGCCTATTCCGTCGACGTCGTCGGGGATGAGCGATACACGTTGCGGTTCAAGGATTTACGGACCGGAGAGCGTTACGACGATGAGATCGTCGGGATCGGCGCCGGGGCCACCTGGGCTGCCGACAACAAGACCGTCTACTACGTGACCGTCGACGACGCATGGCGGCCCGACACCGTGTGGCGACACCGGCTGGGCGCCGGCCTGCCCGCCGAGAAGGTGTATCACGAACCGGACGAACGGTTCTGGGTAGCCTGCGGGCGCACACGCAGCAACCGGTACGTGATGATCGCGGCGGGCAGCGCGATCACCTCCGAGATGCGTTACGCCGACGCGGCCGACGCGGACGCGGACTTCACCATCGTGTGGCCCCGTCGCGACGGTGTCGAGTACTCCGTCGAACACGCCGTCGTCGCCGACGAGGACCGGTTCCTGATCCTGCACAACGACGGTGCGGAGAACTTCACTCTTGTCGAGGCGCCAGTCGCCGACCTGTCGGCCACGCGCACCCTGATCGAACATCGTGACGATGTCCGCCTCGATGCCGTCGACGCGTTCGCCGATCTGCTGGTGGTGAGCTACCGCAGCGAGGCGCTGCCGCGGATTCAACTGTGGCCCCTACAGGGTCGCGGCTACGGTGAGGCGCGCGAGGTGAGCTTCGACTCCGAACTGATGTCGGTGGGGCTGTCCGCCAACCCCAACTGGTCGGCGCCGCGCTTGCGGATCGGGTCGACATCGTTCGTCACGCCGGTACGGATCTACGACCTCGACCTGACCACCGGTGAGCGAGTTCTGCTGCGCGAGCAACCGGTGCTCGGCGACTACCGGCCCGAGGAGTACGTCGAACGCCGAGACTGGGCGATCGCCGAAGACGGTGCGCGCGTGCCGTTGTCGATCATCCACCGGGTCGGTGTCAGCACGCCCGCACCGCTGCTGCTCTACGGCTACGGCGCCTACGAATCGTGCGAGGACCCGCGGTTCTCGATCGCCCGGCTCTCACTGCTCGACCGCGGCATGGTGTACGCGGTCGCACACGTACGCGGCGGCGGCGAACTGGGCAGGCCGTGGTACGAGCACGGCAAGCTGCTGGAGAAGCGGAACACGTTCACCGACTTCATCTCCGCGGGAAAGCATCTCGTCGACACAGGCGTCACGACAGCCGAGACGATGGTGGCCTACGGCGGCAGCGCGGGAGGCCTGCTGATGGGCGCGGTCGCCAACATGGCGCCCGACCTGTTCGCCGGCATCCTGGCCGCCGTGCCGTTCGTCGATCCGCTCACCACGATCCTCGATCCGTCGCTACCGCTGACGGTCACCGAGTGGGACGAATGGGGCAACCCCCTCGATGATGCCGAGGTCTATCGGTACATGAAGTCCTACGCGCCGTACGAGAACGTCGAAGCCAAGCGCTATCCCGCGATCCTGGCGATGACGTCGCTCAACGACACCCGCGTCTACTACGTCGAACCCGCGAAGTGGGTGGCCGCGCTGCGTCACGCGCAGCTCGACCCCGACAGCGACGGAGCCCGCGTGCTGCTGAAGACCGAGATGAACGCCGGTCACGGAGGCATCAGCGGACGCTACGAACGCTGGAAAGAGACCGCATTCCAGTACGCGTGGATGCTCGATGTGGCGGGATTGCGGGGAGCCGACGTAGCGTCGGCTCCATGAGCATCACTGACACTGCCCTCACCACTCTCGACGGCGAAACCACCACGCTGGGTGAATTGGCCGGCGGCGCCGCGCTGGTGGTCAACGTCGCCTCCAAGTGCGGCCTCACGCCGCACTACAGCGCTCTGGAGCAACTCGTCAAGGACTACCGCGACCGCGGTCTGACGGTGATCGGGGTGCCCTGCAACCAGTTCATGGGACAGGAGCCCGGCACCGCCGAAGAGATCCAGACGTTCTGCTCGACGACGTACGGTGTGACGTTCCCGCTGCTGGCCAAGACCGACGTCAACGGGCCCGACCGGCATCCGCTCTACGCAACGCTGACCGAGACCCCCGACGGCAGCGGCGAGGCAGGTGACGTGCAGTGGAACTTCGAGAAGTTCCTGCTCGCGCCCGGCGGCGAGGTGGTCGCACGGTTCCGGCCCCGAACCGCACCCGACGCGCCGGAGGTCATCGCGGCGATCGAGCGCCTCCTCGGGTAGCCGCCATAGTTCAGCAACACGAGTCGTGGAGTTGTCCATCGTGACACCTGACGTTGCGACACTGCTGCAGTGGCAGGACAACTGATCGTCTCGATCTCCGGAGTCAGCGACCGCACCATCGACGACGTCGCGGCATTCCACGGGCAGCTCGCGCGGCGCGGCGTGCCGGCATCGTTTCTGGTGGCGCCACGGCTGAAAGGCGGGTACCGGCTCGACCGTGATCCCAGTACCGTCGAATGGCTCGGCCGGCGCCGTGACGCCGGTGACGCGATCGTGCTGCACGGCTACGACGAGGCCGCCACCAAAGCGCGGCGCGGGGAGTTCGCGACGCTGCCCGCGCACGAAGCCAACCTGAGATTGATGGCGGCCGACCGGGTCCTCGAACATCTCGGGCTGCGCACCCGATTGTTCGCCGCGCCCGGCTGGAACGTCTCCGACGGTGCCATAACCGCGTTGCCGCGCAATGGATTTCGGGTGATGGCAGGGCTGGGCGGCATCACCGATCTGGTCCGCGGTACGACGGAGCGAGGGCGAGTGCTCGGCATCGGTGAGGGATTCCTGACGGAACCGTGGTGGTGCCGCACCGTCGTGCTCGCCGCCGAGCGCACCGCCCGCCGAGGCGGCATCGTCCGGGTCGCGGTCGCCGCGCGACATCTGCGCCGGCCCGGTCCCCGGCAGGCCATGCTCGACGCCGCCGACCTGGCGTTGATGCACGGCTGCGCACCCACTGTGTACGCGTGGCGCACCCCGGAAGCGCTGTCCGACGCCGCCTGAGGGGTTCCGCTCGCTACATTGGCCGCATGGCAGATGATGCTGACGTCATCGTGGTCGGCGCCGGCCTTGCTGGTCTGGTCGCGGCATGCGAGCTGGTCGAGCGGGGCCGTCGCGTGCTCATCGTCGACCAGGAGAACGCCGCCAACGTCGGCGGCCAGGCGTTCTGGTCCTTCGGCGGGCTCTTCTTCGTCGACAGTCCCGAGCAGCGGCGCCTGGGCATCCGGGACAGTCACGAGCTGGCGCTGCAGGACTGGCTGGGCACCGCCGGCTTCGACCGCCCCGAGGACCACTGGCCGAAGCAGTGGGCGCACGCCTACGTCGACTTCGCAGCCGGCGAGAAGCGCCGCTGGTTGGGAGACCGGGGGCTCAAGGTCTTCCCGCTCGTCGGATGGGCCGAGCGCGGCGGCTACGGCGCCCAAGGCCACGGCAACTCCGTGCCCCGGTTCCACATCACCTGGGGCACCGGGCCCGGTCTGGTCGAGATCTTCGCGCACAGGCTCACCGGGCCGCGGGTGCGTTTCGCCCACCGTCACCGCGTGGACGAGCTCATCGTCGAGAACGGTGCCGTCGTCGGGGTACGCGGTGAGGTGCTGGAGTCGTCATCCGCGGTTCGTGGCGCCCCGTCGTCACGAAACAGCGTCGGCGAGTTCGCGTTTCGCGCTCAGGCGGTCATCGTCGCCAGCGGAGGCATCGGCGGCAACCACGACCTGGTGCGGGCGAACTGGCCGGCCCGGATGGGTCGGGTCCCCGAGCAGCTCCTCAGCGGTGTGCCCGAGCACGTGGACGGGCGGATGCTCGGGATCGCCACGGCGGCCGGCGCCCACATGATCAACAGCGACCGGATGTGGCACTACACCGAGGGCATCACCAACTACGACCCGATCTGGGCGCGCCACGGAATCCGCATCCTGCCCGGCCCGTCGTCGCTGTGGCTCGACGCCACTGGCCGGCGATTGCCGGTCCCGCTGTATCCGGGCTTCGACACCCTCGGCACGCTGGAGTACATCTGCCAGACCGGACAGGACTACACCTGGTTTGTCCTGAACAAGCGCATCATCGACAAGGAGTTCGGCCTCTCCGGGCAGGAGCAGAATCCGGACCTGACCGGTCGCAGCGTGCGCCTGGTCCTCGAGCGCGGTCGCAAGGGCCCCGCGCCGGTGCACGCGTTCGTCGACAAGGGCGTCGACTTCGTCACCGCCGACACGCTGGGTGAGCTGGTGGCGAAGATGAACGCGGTGCCCGACGTGGTGCCGCTGGACTTCGCGACGGTCGAGGCCGAGGTGACCGCACGCGACCGGGAGGTGACGAACAAGTTCACCAAGGACAGCCAGATCACCGCGATCCGTGGGGCGCGCGCCTACCTGCCCGACCGGGTGAGCCGCGTCGTCGCGCCGCACCGGCTGACCGACCCCAAGGCCGGCCCGCTGATCGCGGTGAAGCTGCACATTTTGACCCGAAAGTCGTTGGGCGGCCTGCAAACCGATCTCGACTCCCGGGCCCTGGGGGCGGACGGCGCCGCGGTGCCCGGGCTGTACGCCGCCGGTGAGGCCGCCGGTTTCGGCGGCGGCGGGGTGCACGGGTACCGCTCGCTGGAGGGCACGTTCCTCGGCGGCTGCGTGTTCTCCGGACGCGCCGCCGGCCGTGCCGCAGCCCGCGACGTGCGCTAGATATACGCCCTTATGCTGATGTAAAGCCCTGCACAGACGTCACACGCTGATTAGCATGAGCGCGACTGAGTGGGGCGAACCTGGCGTGACCGAGCTGCCGACCGGAACCGTGACGCTGTTGCTGGCAGACGTCGAGGGGTCGACACGGCTCTGGGAGACCCAGCCCGACCAGATCAAACCGGCGATCGCCCTGCTCGACGAGGTGCTGCGGGACCTCACCGGTGTTCATCGAGGCGTCCGACCGGTGGAGCAGGGGGAAGGTGACAGCTTCGTCCTCGCGTTCGACCGGGCCAGCGACGCCGTCGCCTGCGCGGTGGACCTCCAGCGCGCACCGCTGGCGCCGTTGCGGCTCCGCATCGGTGTGCACACCGGTGAGGTCGAACTGCGCGACGAAGGAAACTACGTCGGGCCCACCATCAATCGCACCGCCCGCCTGCGAGATCTGGCGCATGGTGGTCAGACGGTCATCTCGTCGGCAACCGAAGCGATGGTCGTCGATCACCTGCCCGCCGGTGTCTGGCTGAACGATCTGGGCACCCACCTGCTGCGCGACCTTCCTCGCCCCGAGCGGGTCATCCAGCTCTGCCACCCCGACCTGTGCAACGAGTTCGCGCCCCTGCGTGCGACCACCAGCACATCCCAGCGGCTCCCCAGACCCCTGACGACTTTTGTCGGCCGGAGTGGCGAAAAGGCAGAAGTGGTCGATCTCGTGACGAGCAACCGACTCGTCACGTTGACCGGCGCCGGCGGGGTGGGGAAGACGCGGATCGCCCTCGAGGTCGCAGCAGACGTCGTGCCGGTGTTCACCGACGGCGTGTGGTGGGTGGATCTCGCGTCGTTGACCGATTCTCGCGTTGCGCCGCTGGCGGTCGCGCGGACGGTGGGTCTACCCGATCAGCCTGGCCGCTCGGCCGCCGACACCCTCGTCACGTTCTGCGGTGAGCGACGGATACTGCTCGCCCTCGACAACTGCGAGCATCTGCTGGACGCCTGCAGCGAGTTGGTGGCCACGCTCATCGAGCGCTGCCCAGGCGTCACGGTCCTGGCCACCAGTCGCGAACCCCTCGGCTTCACCGGCGAGGTGGTGTGGCGCGTCCCCTCGTTGCCCTTCGACACCGAAGCGGTGGAGCTGTTCGTCGACCGCGCACAACGGGCGAGACCGGACTTTCGCCTCGTCGAGGGTTCGTCGGATGTGGTGACAGAGATCTGCCGCCGCCTCGACGGCATGCCACTGGCCGTGGAACTCGCGGCCGCACGTGTCCGGACACTCACTCCGATGCAGATCCGGGACGGCCTCCATGATCGGTTCCGGCTGCTGACGGGCGGCGCGCGCTCGGCGGTACGACGTCAGCAAACGTTGCGAGCGTCTGTCGAATGGTCGCATGCACTGTTGACCGATCTGGAACGCACCCTGCTGCAGCGGCTTTCGGTGTTCATGAACGGGTTCGACCTCGATGCGGCAGAGGCAGTGGGTGCGGGCGGCGGCGTCGACTCTGGCATCGAGCGCGTGCACGTGCTGGATCTGCTGTCGCTTCTGGTGGACAAGTCGCTGGTGATCGCGGAAGACAACGACGGTGCGATGCGCTATCGGCTTCTCGAGACGGTGCGCCAGTACGCACTCGAAAAGCTCGGCGAGTCCGGTGAAGCGGACAGCGTCCGGACACGGCATCGAGACCATTATTCCTCCGTGGCAAAGCATCTCGAGTCGACCGATGCCCCCGGACGCCTGCAGCTGATCGCGTGGGCGGAGCGTGAGATCGACAACCTGCGGGCGGCCTTCATGTGGAGCCGCGAGAACCACGACTTCGTCGCGAGCCTGGAACTGGTGACCTCCCTGCACGACCTGTGGTTCCGCCGCGGGCGACAGAACGAGGGGGTGGTTGCGCTGACCGCCTTGCTCGAGGACCCGCTCTGTCGGGGCGCGGTGCCCGCCGACCTGTGGGTGCGCGGCGTCGTGGATCACGCCATCTTGGCTGCCGCGGTGGCCGTGCCAGTCGACGAGGAGCGTGCATGGGAGGCGCTGGCTTGTGCGCGTGACCTCGGCAATGCCGCCCTGGTGTCACGCGCTCTGCTGGCCTGCGGGATGGTGACGTTCTACGACCTCGCGCGGGCGCACGCGTGCCTCACCGAAGCGACCGAGCTGGCCGAGATTTCTGGTCACCGAGAACAGATCGGCCCCATCCGCATCATGGAGGCCATCACCAAAGTCTTCGCAGGCGATCCCGTCGCAGCCGAAGAAGCCGCGGTGGCGGGCGCGGTGGCGGCGGAGGACGTGGGCGACCATTTCTTCGCGGCGCACGGCCGCATCTGGCTGGGGGTGGCGCTCTGGCATCAGGGCAGGCTGGCCGAGGCGCAGTCTGCGTTCGGTGAGTTCGATTCCGGTGTCGCCTGCGAGGACCCGGTCACAAAGCTCTTCTGGCTCGTCGGGCGGGCTGGGCTTGCAAGCCACGCCGGTGACCGCTACACCGCATCCGCGATCGCGGCGGAGGCGATAGCGGCGTCGCAGGACGCCGGGGGCCTCTTCGCTGACACGGTCTACACCGTGGACGCGCAGATCGCACTGCTCACCGGTGACGGTGAAAGAGCTCTGGAGGCCTGCGAAACCGCGTGGGCCAATACGAATCCACTGCGGGAGGCCTACGTTCGATCTGCCAATCCGATGCCGTTGGCTCTGCTCGCCACCGGCGACGTCACCGCCGCCCATCGGTGGGTGGATGAGGCGGTCGCCTGCGTTCCCGGCTACTTCCAGGCGCCGGCACTGCTGGGACGTGCGCTGATCGCCCTCGCGGAGGGCCGGCCGGCTAGTGCCCTCGACGACCTCTGTGCTGCACTGACCGTCGTGGCGTCGTTCCGGGCCTATCTGCGCTTACCCGACATACTGGAGTGTCTGGCCCGCGTGCTCGCCGACAACGGGGAGTCGACGGTGGCTGTCCGACTGCTGGGTGGTGCGAACGGGGCGCGTGAGCGGTCGGGAGAAGTCCGCTGGCCGCACTTTCGGCCCAACTTCGAGGGCGCCGAGCAGGCGTGTCGAGATACCTTGTCTGACAATGAGTTCGACACATTGTGGGCTGAAGGGATGGCCCTGACGCCCGATGAGATCATCGCCTATGCGTTGCGCGGTCGCGGGCGTCGCCGTCGTGCGTCGTCCGGGTGGTCGGCATTGACCCGTGCCGAAGTCGACGTGGTCCGTCTGGTCGCAGAAGGATTGACCAACAAGGACATCGGTAAGCGGCTGTTCGTGTCACCGCGCACGGTGCAGACCCATCTCACGCACGTCTACGCGAAACTGGGTGTGTCCTCGCGGGTGCAGCTCGCACAGCAGTACCGGCCGGTCACACCGGTGTCGCGCTGACCTGGTACTGCTGGATACGCCAGCCGTCGGTCCCGAGGGTCAGCGCCACACCGAGCCTCAGCGCGACCACCGTGCCGTCGGGCCGGTGGAAGTCGGCGGAGCCGTAGCCGAGCACCACCCGCTCGGCGGGGCGACGGACTTCGTCGACGCGGTAGCGGACCGTCATACCGAAGGGTTGCCCGTCGTAGTAGCGCCGCACCCCGTCGCGGCCCACCGTGTAGGGGGCCAGCCCCTGGAAGACAGCGTCCTCGGAGAACAGCGCGGCAACCCGATCGCCATCGTGTGCGTCGATCCCGGCCTGCCACTCGTCGAGGACGGCGCACAGGATGTCGTGGTCAGCGTCGTCGTCAGTGTCCGGCACTTTGTCCTCCGTCGACGTGCAGGATCTCCCCGGTGACGAATCCTGCCTTTTCCAAATACATCACGGCGTCGACCACATCGTCGAGGGTTCCGAGTCGGCCGACCGGCTGCAGCGCGGCGAGGAAGTCGTGCGTCGACGGATCGTGCATCGGTGTGTCGATGGTGCCCAGGGCCACGGCATTGACCCGGATGCTCCGCTCGGCGAACTCGATGGCCAGCGATCTGGTCGCGGCGTCCAGTCCTCCTTTCGTCAAGGACGCGAGGACCGACGGGACCTGCTTGTCGGCCTGATCGACGAGGCTCGTCGAGATGTTCACGACGTGCCCACCGTGCTCGATCATCGCCGCGACGGCGGCCCGGGTGACTTCGAAGAACCCTCGGGTGTTCACCCCGACCACCGCGTCGAAGTCGGCGTCTGTGTACTCCGTGAACGGTTTGGCAATGAAGATGCCCGCGTTGTTGACGACGGTGTCCACCCGCCCGAAACGGGCGAGTGCGGCGTCGACGAGGTCGGCCCCGACGCCCGGCTGGGCGATGTCGCCCGGCACGGCCAGGACCATGGGATCGGCACTGGGGGAGATGGTGCGCGAGTTGGCGACGACGGCGTAGCCGAGCCGGCGGTATCCGGCGACGAGCGCCGCTCCGATGCCCTGGGAGGCGCCGGTGATGACTGCTACTGGAGACGTGTTTGTCATGTCCTGCTCAACGTGGCGTCGGCGCCGTCCATGTCCTCGGGGCAGGACCGGTTTCCTCGTTGCTGAGAGGAGCTGGCTATTACGCTGCCGAAGGTGGAGCTGCGTCAGTTGCGCTACTTCGTCGCCGTGGCCGAGGAACTGAACTTCGGCAGGGCGGCCGAACGGCTGCGTATCGCGGGTCCGTCGCTCTCCCAGCAGATCAAGGCGCTCGAACGCGATCTGAGAGTCCAGCTGTTCGACCGCGACCGCCGATCCGTCGCGCTGACCCCGGCCGGCGCAGCACTCGTGGCCGACGCGCGTGCACTGATCGATCAGGCCGACGCATTACGCAGACGCGCAACAGGTTTGGCCGTGTCGGAACCGGTCCGGATCGGGTGGGTCAACTGGTGTCCGACTGACTGGGTCGAACGCGCGGCCGGTGTCGCGCAGCTGCGGGTGGACACGTGGGTGCTGCCCTCGCACACCCAGGCCGCGCGCGTGGCCGATGGCGTCCTCGACCTGGCGATCTGCTGGGTCCAGAGCGACGATCTCGCTGCGCTGTCGCTGCAGGCCCGGCTCGTCGGCATCGATCGCTTGCAGGCCCTGTGCCTCGGAACCGACGAATCGCCGGTGTCGGTCTCCGACACCGTCGTACTGGTGGACAGCGACACCGCGAGTTGGTCGTCGTGGAACCGGTACGCCGAAGAACTCGCCGAGACCACCGGCGTACGCGTCGTACGCACCGACGACGGTGGACTCACCGGCCCGACGTTCTTCGAACACGTCCGCCGTCTGCGCCGGCCCGTTCTCGTCAACCCGAGGGGGCAGCGCGATCCCGCTCCTCGAGACCTCGTGCGACGTGCGGTGATCCAGCCGACCCCGTTGTGGACGTGGTCACTGGTGTGGCGTTCGGGAGAAGACCGACCTGCAGTGCGCGCCGTCGTCGACGAATTCACCCGTGACACTGGCGATCTGACTGTCGACGAACCGGGTACGTGGGTGCCTGCCACGGAGCCACACCGCGGCGGTGGCCAGCGCGGCCGCTGACACGGTGATCGCCGACACCGCGAGCGCCGTCCGGTACCCGTCCGCCGTCAGCGGCGCCACCAGCAGCGGTCCGGCGATCTGCCCGACGGAGTAGCCGACGGTCAACAGCGCCACCGCCGAACGGATCCCCAGCAGTCGTCCCTCGGCCACCGCCAGCGTGCTCACGCCGATGAAGGTGCCACCGAACAGCAAGGCGCCGAGCAGGCTGGCCGGGCCGGTACCGAGACAGGCCAGCGCGATACCGACGGCCTGCACGGTCAGCGCGGCGGTCAGCATCGCGGGTTGGCCGAGCCGCGTTCCCAGTCGCGCCCACAGAGCCGCCGACGGGACGGCGGCCAGCCCGACCACCAGCCAGGCGCCGGCGCCGAGCGCACCGGGAGAGTGCTCGGCGACCGCAGCCACCAGGAAGGTTCCGGCGATGATGTAGCCGACGCCCTCCAACGTGTATCCGGTGAACAGGAGCAGGAATCGAGTGCTGCCGGCTCGATGCGTGTGCGCGTCCGGGTGGGCTTTGTGCGAGTCGCGCTGCGGGTGTACCGACCACCCGGCGACCCCCAACAGCGCGGCCAGGCAGGCTGCCGTCCACCAGGCGGTGTGCCAGTCGTTCGTCGGCAGGGCGAGGACCAACGCCGAGGAGAGCGCGATACCGACACCCACCCCGCCGAACCCCCACCCGGCTTTCTCCGGCAGCCGCTCCAGCAGCGCGTTGACCGCGACGACGAAGACCACCGCGCTGGCGAACCCTGCGATGGCACGTGCCGACAACCACACCAGCAGCTGCGTGGTCATCGGCATCGCGGCCAGGCTGATCACGATGGCGATCAGCCCCGTTCGGCACGCTGCCCCGGAACGCGCGAGCCGTGAGGACAGCGTGGTGGCCACTGCGCCGGCCAGATACCCGACGTAGTTGGCCGTCGCCAGGTGCCCGGCGTCCTGGGCCGTCAGACCAGCCTGCGCTGTCATCAGCGGCAGGATCGGGGTGTACACGAATCGCCCGACGCCCATGGCGGCAGCCAGCGCGGCGGCGGTGGGCAGCACCGGATTGTGCAGATGTCGTCGCATGACACCCAGCGTGGTCGCCGTGTCATCTCACGGCCAGGACCGGAATCCTCCCAGCTGGCAGGCTTTTCCTCCCACACTCAGAACTCGGTGCCGCTCTCCGGCTCGAGGACCTGGAAGTCGGCGTTCGTCATCTCCTTGAGCCGGCCGTAGAAGATCGGCCGCGCGATGGGGTCGACGATCGCCTGATGGATCGGCACCGCGTGCGTCGGATTCACTGCACGCAGATAGTCCACGGCTTCGGAGATCTTCATCCACGGCGCGGCCGCCGGGGTGGCGAGCACGTCGACCGGCTCGTCCGGAACGAACAGCGCATCACCCGGGTGCATCAACCGGGCCGCGTGCCCGTCGTCACCCACGAGATAGGAGATGTTGTCGATCACCGGGATCTCCGGGTGGATCACCGCGTGTCGACCGCCCACCCCGCGCACGCTGAGATGCCCGATCGAGAGCGTGTCCCCGACGTGCACGGCCCGCCACGGCTCGCCCAACTGCGCCGCGGTCTGCGGATCGGCGTACAGCGCGGCCTGCGGATTGGCCTCCACCAGCGCGGGCAGCCGCTCGGGGTCGGCGTGATCGGGATGCTGATGGGTGATCAGGATCGCCGACAACCCAGTGATGCCCTCGAAGCCGTGGGAGAAATTGCCCGGATCGAACAGGATCGTCGTGTCGCCACCGGGCTGAGCACCGTCAGAAAAGCTCGCCAACAGGCAGGAATGGCCGAAGTGTGTGAGCTGCATGCCTATAGTCTGGCGCGCACAGGGGAGCGGGGGTAGTGCGGATGCGGTGGATGCTCACACTGGTAGTGGCGTTCTCGGGGGTGTTCTTGGCGCCCGGCGGGGCGCATGCGGTGCCGGGATTCTGCCCGCCCACCTGCGACGCGATCCCGGATTCAGCGTGGGTCGAGCCGAGTTCGTTGCCGTTGGCCTCGATCTACCGATGGCCGACGCTGCCCGGTCTGGCGGTCACCGCCCCGGCACCCCGGTTTGAATTCGAGTCATGGTGCGTCACCCCGGACTCATCATCCGATCCGCGCCGTTACGCCGTCGCCGCGCGCGCCACGGTGCCCAATCCGGACGGTCAGTGGAACCTGCAGGTGCAGGTCCTCCACTGGCGCGGGGACACCGTCACCGGCGGCCAGACCGCACTCGAAGTGCTGGAGAAGGCGCGCATCGCCCTGGCGACCTGCGGGGATG
This sequence comes from Mycobacterium sp. IDUB_1, assembly GCF_055419625.1. NCBI lineage: Bacteria > Bacillati > Actinomycetota > Actinomycetes > Mycobacteriales > Mycobacteriaceae > Mycobacterium > Mycobacterium sp. IDUB_1. Next base: position 127,976 of record NZ_JBVAYA010000002.1, read on the forward strand.
GGGTGTCTCCGTCACTGACCACCAACGAGGTGGACCGAATCGCCGCCGTGATCAGCGAGACCGGTAGCCGAGTCATGCACCTCTACCTGCTGGCGGACCCGGCCAACAGCACCATCGTCGAGGTCGCACTATGGACCACGCTGCCCGCGCGGGTCGAGTGGCGTGCGGTGCCGGACGCGCAGGTCTTCGAGACGATGGCGGCGCCGCTGTGCGCCGCCTACCTGGGCTCGTGCCGGTGAGGCGGGCTTGAGGTCGTCGCAGGTAGAGTGACCGCGTGGCAAAAGTGGTGGTTCACGTCATGCCGAAGACCGAGATCCTCGACCCGCAGGGGCAGGCGATCGTCGGCGCCCTGGGTCGGCTCGGCTTCGACGGCATCTCAGATGTGCGGCAGGGCAAGCGCTTCGAGCTCGAGGTCGACGACGCGGTCGACGACGAGAAGCTCGCCGCGATCGCCGAATCGCTGCTCGCCAACACCGTGATCGAGGACTGGACGGTCACCCGGGAGGACGGCGCATGACCCGAGTGGGCGTGATCACGTTCCCCGGCACGCTCGACGACATCGACGCGGCCCGGGCGGTGCGCCTGGCCGGCGGCGAGGCGGTGAACCTGTGGCACGCCGACGCCGACCTCAAAGGCGTGGACGCCGTGATCGTGCCCGGCGGCTTCTCCTACGGCGACTACCTGCGATGCGGTGCGATCGCGCGCTTCGCGCCGGTGATGGGCGAGGTGGTGGCCGCAGCCGAGCGTGGGATGCCCGTCCTGGGGATCTGCAACGGCTTCCAGGTGTTGTGCGAAGCCGGCCTGCTGCCCGGTGCGCTCACCCGCAACATCGGTCTGCACTTCGTCTGCCGCGACGTGTGGCTCGAGGTCGCATCGAACACGTCCGCGTGGTCGACGCGCTACGAACAGGGCGCGGATCTGCTGGTGCCGTTGAAGTCCGGCGAAGGCCGGTACGTCGCCAGCAACGAAGTACTCGACGAACTCGAAGGTGAGGGTCGGGTGGTCTTCCGGTACCGGGAGAACATCAACGGCTCGATGCGCGACATCGCCGGTATCAGCTCGGCCAATGGCCGCGTGGTCGGCCTGATGCCGCACCCCGAGCACGCCACCGAGGCGCTGACCGGTCCGTCCGACGACGGGCTCGGCATGTTCTACTCGGCGCTGGACGCGATTCTGGTCTCCTGACCCCGGTGCCCGTCCGCTGGCGCGAACGCAGCCGATTGGTGCGCGCGGTGCGCCTGTGGCGGACGCGGAACCCACGCACGTTCCGCGAGAAGGTGCGGTACAAGATGCTGCGCGACCACCGCCCCCTGATCGTCACGTTCGCCGACAAGGCTGCGGTACGCGCATACGTCGCTGGCGTCGTGGGTGACCGCTACCTCCCGCGGGTGTACGCGATCGTCGACGATCCGGAAGCGTTGCGCGACATCGCGTTACCGAGCGCCTATGTCGTGAAACCGACCCACGGCAGCGGGGCGGCGATCGTCGTTTCCGATCGAGCGTCGCCTGCGGCACGGCTGCCGACCGAGCCGCACAGTTGGGTGTACTCGCATGTGCGGCCGGAGGCGGCGCCGCTATCCGATCTGATCCGCATTGCGACGGGCTGGTTGGCGCAGCTCTACGGCCAAGGGCCGAACCGGGAGTGGGTGTACGGGCGCGTTCCGCGGCGGGTGATCGTCGAAGAGATGCTCGCCGCTGGTGACGGCTCGGTGCCGGACGACTACAAGTTCTTCGTCTTCCACGGCGTGTGCAGGTTCGTTCAGGTGGACAGGGGCCGATTCGGTTCGCGCACCCAGGATTTCTTCACGGCAGAGTGGAAGCACCTCGCGCTACGCGGCAGCGCGCCGTGCGCTGACGTCGAGATTATTCGGCCTGTTCGTCTGTCCGAGATGATCGACGTTGCCGAAAAGCTGGGTGCGGAAACGGATTTCGTCAGGGTCGACCTGTACGACGTGGACGGACGAGTGGTGTTCGGGGAGTTGACGAGCTTTCCTGCGGGCGGAGACAGCCCGTTCGATCCCGATTCGTTCAACCTCGAGTTCGGGCGCCCGTGGACGGTTCCGCGTCGGTACTAGCGTGCACATTTCGGTGCGCGGGCACCCCTGCACTGTGCGTTAGCGTTGTTCCGTGCTGGTTGATCCAGAGGTGTTGCGGGCCTTCGCGGGACAGGTGGAGGAAGCCTCAAGCGCCATCAAAGCCGTCAACGCAGGGCACACGGCGTCTACGTCCGCGGACGGACTTCCCGGGTCGACGACGCAGTGGGCGATGCGGTTGGTGGGTGCGCACATGACGACGCTTGCGGAAGCGATTGCCACCAACGTCACGAAGATGGGAGTCGCTGTACGCGGGGCGGGCGACACGTTCCAGGTTGAGGACACCGCGTTGGCCGGCTCCTTCGACAAGCTGTTCTGATCAATGCTGCCATCCCGGTCCCGCCTTCAAGGCTGGCGCCCAGATTCGATGAGGGCGGCTGCCGACACGCTGTCGAAAGCGGGGGAGTCGGTGTACGCAGCGGTTCGCGACCTCGACGACGGCGTCGACCGCATGCCCGCTGCCGAGCAGTGGAGTGGCGCATCGCACAAGGCGGCGGCCGCGATGTTCACCCGGGCCACGGACAAGGCTTCGACGTTCAAGCACTACGCCGAGGCAGTCGCCCAGGCGTTGTCGCACGGAGCGGGAACGATCGGTACGGCCCGCACCGCGCTGCTGAACCACGCCGACGAGGTCGACCGGGGAGAGTTGTCGGTCAACGACATGTGGGTCGTGCTGATCAAACCGGCGCGTGTGTCCGCGGAGAAAGCGGCTGCGCTGCAGGCTCAGGCCAAAGCGGAGCAGGCGGCGATCAACCGTCTGTTGACGGCCGTTGGTGAGGCCGACGCGGGCACAGCCCGCAAAGTGCAATCGGCCGGTGAGCGTTTTGGCTTCGCCATGCCGGGGCCTGGTGACATGCGTCGGCTCGATCCGACATCAGGCTTTGTGGCGCCCGGTGACGAGGTGCCCAACCCCATGTCATTGACCGGGATCGTGCAGCAAGGAGTGTTGCGTGACAACGACATAGCGCAAACTGTGAGGGACTACAAAGAGTGGGAGACCGAAGACGGTCAGTACCGACGGACGCTGACGATGATGGACGGCAGCCGACACGAGATCTATGAGTGGGGCGACATGCTGCCCAGTGTCGAGGACGAATACTACGACAAGGACGGCAATCTCATCTCGAGCACCTATTCACAAGACAGGATGTCCTACGACGGAACCCAGTACACCTCCATCAAATTCAGGGACGGCACCGAGGTGACGATGACGAGATCCGCTGATGGCAAGACTTCTGGTGGCGTTACGACAGGCGATGGGCGACACGGAGTCCTGCCCGACGAGTTCTTCACCCACCCCGTCATCACCGTCACCGGAGGTGTGCTGACCGGCTTGGAGAAGCAGGCAGAGCGCGGCATTCCCATGCTGACCGAGGAGTCCGTCGAAAACCTCGGCAAGGCAGGCAAATACGGCGGCCCCGCTCTCGGGGTCGCGACCGCCCTGTATGACACGGTCACTGCGAAGACATTTCAGGATGCGTGCGTGGCTGCTATCTCGGGGACGGCGGGAATTGCCGGAGGCTATGCGACTGGTGGGGCGCTCGCCGCGGCGTCGGCCGAGGCGCCGGCGTTGGTACCGTGGGCCGCGGCCGCCGGAGACGCCATCGGTAGCTGGACGTTCGGCTATCTCGGCGGCATCATCGGCAATGTAGTGTGCCGCTGATGCATTCGCGGGGCAAAAAGATTCTTGCGTTTTCTTGGCTGGGCGGCCTCGGAGTTTTCATCTCATTCGTGGCAGTTCACTACTTTCTGGGCGGAGAGGTGCCGAGCGGGCTGGTGGCGCTGGGGGGATCGATCTTCTGCCTGGGGTTCGTCATTCCCGCTTTCAAGAACGTTCCTGGCCGGGTGAAGCCACGCGTGCACTCCGCTGGTGACGGAACGACGTTCTTGCCTGATCGAGGGATCGAGACTCCCCTACAGGTGGGTATGGCCGGTGCCCTCATGTCTTCGGTACTGATTTTGATACTTCTTCCCGCGGGGCGCCTCGCGATTCCGGTCCCACCGAACATGCGCTATGCCCTGCCCTTCACGGCGTCTTTCCTCGTGGTAGGGATCGCGCCGATGTTGTGGCGAAACCTGCGCCGCGGCAGTATGAGTCGTCTACGGCTAACCGAGCAAGGGTTCGAATTCCTGGAGGGTTGGCGCCCGCGATCGGCTGATTGGTCTTCGGTGGAGGACGTGACTTCACAAGCGCCTCAACCGAAGAAGTCCCCGCCGAGTGCGATTGTGTTCATCCTGTCGGATGGCACGGTGTTGTCGTTCACGGCCTCTGCCTACACCCCCGGCGGTGTTGCATTGCGGAATCTGGTGCAGTTCTACTGGCGCCATCCCGAGGCCCGTGAGGAATTGACCGACGGGCGCGCGGCGCAACGCCTTCGCGATCAATTGGCGCCGTCTGACTCTCTGAGCCCCCGTGAGCGTGCGCGAAATGCCACATTAGAGCGGCGTTTTGCGTGCAGACACGTACGCTCGCGGCCGGGGGTTAGTCGTCGGAGGCGGTGCCGTTTTTGCCGTCACTGCCCGACTTCGAGCCACCTTTGCCGCCGGTGCCTGGCGTGCCTGCGGCGCCCGTATCGCCACCGTCGCCGCCGTTCCCGCGTTCTCCGGCGTTACCGCCATTGCCGCCGTTGTCGCTGCCGTCGCCGCCGTCCCCACCGTCACCCGTGCGGCTTCCTCCGTGGCCGCCGGCACCGCCGGACCCTGATCCGCCGTCGCCTCGCCCGCCTCTGCCCCCGTTGCCCTGTCGGCCGGCGTCGCCGCCGTCGCCGCCGCCTCCGATGCCGAGTTCTGAATCGCCAATGCCCGCGCCGCCGAAGCCGCCGTTGCCGGACCGGGTGCCGCCGTTGCCGCCGTCGCCACCGACACCCGCGTAGATGCCACGGCCGGTGCCACCGATGCCGCCGTTGCCGACACGACCGCCGTCACCTCCGTCGCCGCCGACGGCCACCCCGTTGTCGGGGTCGACGGCGTAGGCGTTGCCCCCGTTGCCGCCGCGCCCGACACCGAGTGCGTCGCCGCCCCAACCGGCCACTGCTGTCGATGCTGCGTAGGCGTTGCCGCCACGGCCGCCCTGGCCGGACACCGAGCCGCCGCTACCGCCGTCGCCGCCGTACGCACCGTTCGCTGTCTCCGATCCGGCCGCGCCACCCTCGCCGCCGTCACCGCGAGAGCCGGCGTCGCCGCCGTCGCCTCCCGTGCCGTAGTAGCTTCCGCCTTGGCCGCCGTCGCCGCCGTTGCCTCCGAGGCGACCACCCCTGCCCCCGTTGCCGCCGGTCCCGTCATCGGCCTCGCCGGCGCTGCCGCCGTCACCCCCGGTTCCGTACAGCCCTGCATCACCGCCGTTGCCTGCGGTCGTGAAATCGTCGTTGGCGTCTCCGCCCTTGCCGCCCTTGCCCGCTAGGGTTCCGCCTCGACCGCCGTCACCACCGTTGCCCCAGAGCAGGCCGCCGGCACCACCGTTGCAGGCGTCGCCGGTGCAGTCCTGTGCGGCGTCGGCCCCGTTGCCGAACAGGCGAACTCGTTGATCGGCGGCGACGAGAGGGGCGGGGGAGCCGACCCGGTCTCGTGCTGCGGCGGACGAGCCGGAGACGCAGCCCGGGCTCCAGCAGACGCGCCCGTCACTGAAGGTCCAGAAGACCTGGCGGAGGTTGTAGCCGACGACCGACACCACATTTGAGTCTCCGGTGAGGGTCATGTGGAACCCCTGCGAGTTGATGCCGACGGAGTTGCCGTCTCCGGTGATTTGCGAGTACGAGAAGTCTCCGTTGTTCAGGACTTTATTGTTGTCGCCAGTCACGAGCACGGTCACCCTGTCGCCGATCGCGCGGACGGCATTGCCGGTCCCGTCGAGGATGACCCGGGTGCCGTCACCGTTTGCCTCGGCGCGCGAGTCGCCGCTGGAGAGCGTCGCTTCGGCTCCCAGGCCGATGGCGAGGGCGAAAGAGTCGGCACCGGTGGACACGGCAAGGGCCCGTCCTTCTTGATGCTTGACCTCACCGTTGATCGAAATCGAGAGGTTTCCCGACGTCGGCTTGGTCGGTGTGGCCGCATTCGCCACCAGTGGTGACACCACCCCCAAGCTCATCGCAGCCGCCGCAACCCCGACACGTCCCAACGATGTACGACGCACAGATTCCCCCACCTAGTCGACCCGACACTTTGCTCGCATGCGGCCTGAACCGCAGGTGTGTTCACCCGCGGTTGAGTGGTGCGAAGCTGTTCCCCCAGCTCCTTGCGCATTCAAGCAGCTGTCAAAAGCTATCAGCCACTGCGCGCGCGTGCCAGAGTTTTGGTAAACGAGTGTGCTCAGGGCTCCCTGTCGACGGGTCGCGAGCGTGCGTGAGACGCCATATTGCGGCGGCGTGTTGCGTGCAGACTCGCGCGCTCGCCGGACGGGCTATGGGGTCAGGGCGACCGAGGCTTCGGCGGTGTAGCAGAGGAACGTCAGCGTCTCCTCCAGGTACAGTTGCACCGTCTCGGCGTCGTGGGCCAGGTATCCGATCGCGACGTCGGTGCCCAGTTGCAGGTCGAAATCGCCGCCACGCGTGGACAACACGAACGCACCGTCGATCGCGGGGGCCCAGATGATGTCACCGTCGACCAGGCGGTTGATGTGCTCGAGGATCGGATAGCCGTGGGCCGTCGTCTCGGCGACCCGGGTGTACACCTCAGCCGACAGCAGCACCGCATACGGCCCGTCGACTCCCGCTAACCGCAGCGCGCTCACCGCGCGGGCGATCACGTCGGGGATCTCGCGCGGGTCCTCGGGCAGCGATAGCGCCGGATTGGAACTGCACTTGCGGATTCCGCTGATCGACGCCGCGCCGTAGCCCTCGAAGATCGCCCTGTCCTCGGCGAAGGCCAGCTTGCGGGCCGCCTCCTTGACCGGGTCCCAGTCCGAGTCCTGCGAGCCGCGCTCGACGTCGTCGACGTCGATCCGCTTGACGCTGAACGGAACTCGCAGCCGAACCAGCGGACGCGCCTCACGCAGATGCGCGATCACCCCGTCACCCGGTGTCACCACGTCGATCAGGTGGCCTGTGCTCACCGCCGCCGTCACCGCACCGCCGGGCTCGCTGACGTCCACCACGCGACGTCCCGCGATGTGCCGCTTGAACGTTCGCGTCGCCTCGTGCTCGATCTCGCCCCACGCGGCGTCGGTGATCGGAGCCAGCTCCCGGTACAGGTTGTTCATTGCGGTTGTCCTTTCAGGCTGCCGATGGCCAGAGACCCGGTGGAGCGCTCCGGTGCCGAAACAGGAAGTGGGGGTGGGTCGTCGAGGAAGTCCTGGATCGGAGTGAAGAACAGCGACCCCGTGATCGCCGTCGAGAACTCCAGGATGTGATCGGTGGTGCCGGGCGGCGAACCGATGAACATGTTGCTCAGCATGCGTTCGGTGACCGCGGCCGAGCGGGAGTATCCGATGAAGTAGGTGCCGAACTCGCCGCGCCCGATCTGCCCGAACGGCATGTTGTGCCGCACGATCTTCAGTTCGGTGCCGTCGGCGTCTTCGATCACGTTGAGCGCCACATGCGAATTCGCGGGCTTGACCGCGTCGTCGAGCTCGATGTCGTCGAGTTTGGTGCGGCCGATCACCTGCTCCTGTTCCTCGGTGGACAGCGCATTCCACGAGGCCATGTCGTGCAGGTACTTCTGAACGTGCACATAGCAACCGCCCGCGAAATCAGGGTCCTCGTCACCGATCCGCGTCGCGGAGTCAGCCAGCGGACCGTCGGGGTTCTCGGTGCCGTCGACGAATCCGAGAAGGTCACGGTTGTCGAAGAACCGGAAGCCGTGCGTCTCGTCGACAATGGTGATCGGACCCATCGCGGCGACGATCTTGGTCGCCAGCTCGAAGCAGACGTCCATCGTCTCCGCGCGGATGTGGAACAGCAGATCGCCCGGTGTGGACGGGGCCTGGTGCCGGCCTCCGTCGAGTGCGACGAACGGATGCAGTTCGGCCGGCCGGGGGCCGGAGAACAGCCGATCCCACGCCTCGGAGCCGATCGACGTGACCACCGACAGGTGCTTGCTCGGGTCGCGGAAGCCGATCGCGCGCACCAGCCCCGCGATGTCGCCCAGCGCGTCGTGCACCGCCTGCTCGCCGCCCTCGTCGATGGTCGCGACGAGAAAGATCGCCGCCGGGGTCAGCGGCGCGAGCACCGGCTGCGGGAGAGGGGCGGGCACACAGCGACCCTAGATCATGATCAGTACCGACGATCGACGAAGATGGGCAACCATGTCGGCACGTGCTGAAGACCTCTGCGCATTCATCGACGCGTCTCCGTCGCCGTTCCACGCCTGCCGGACCGCCGCCGCGCGGCTCCTCGACGCCGGTTTCACCGAACTGTCCGAGCGCGACGCGTGGACCGGCGAGGGCGACTTCTTCGTCATCCGCGCCGGGTCCCTGATCGCCTGGCGCTCGACGGGCGAACCCCACCAGCCGTTCCGCATCGTCGGCGCGCACACCGACAGCCCGAACCTGCGGGTCAAGCAGCATCCGGACCGGACCGTCGCAGGCTGCCAGGTAGTGGCGCTGCAGCCCTACGGCGGCGCATGGCTGAACTCCTGGCTAGACCGCGACCTCGGCCTCAGCGGCCGCCTCTCCGTCCGCACCGGCACCTCCGCCGAAGACGTCCTCGTGCGCATCGACGACCCGATCCTGCGTGTCCCGCAGCTGGCCATCCATCTCTCCGAGGACCGCAAGGGTGTCGAGCTGAACCCGCAGCGGCACGTGAACGCGGTCTGGGGGATCGGCGGGCCGCGCTCGTTCCTCGACTACGTCGCCGGGCAGGTCGACGTCGATGCCGACGCGGTGCTCGGCTTCGACCTGATGACCCACGACCTGACCCCCTCGCGGCTGACCGGCGTCGAGAACGAATTCGTCAGCGCGCCGCGCCTGGACAACCAGGCGACCTGTTACGCCGGGCTGGAGGCGTTTCTTGCGGCACCGGCGTCGACCGTGATCCCGGTCCTGGTGCTTTTCGACCACGAGGAGGTCGGCTCGCAATCCGATCACGGCGCGCAGTCCGATCTGCTGCTGACGGTGCTCGAGCGGATCACCCTGGCCGCCGGTGGCGGCCGGGAAGACTTCCTGCGTCGCTGCTCGACCTCGATGGTCGCCTCCGGCGACATGGCGCACGCCACCCATCCCAACTATCCGGAGCGCCACGAACCCGGCCACCTGATCGAGGTCAACGCCGGGCCCGTACTCAAGGTGCAACCCAACCTGCGCTACGCCACCGACGGACGGACCGCTGCGGCGTTCGCGCTGGCGTGCGAGCAGGCCGGGGTCCCGCTGCAGCGCTATGAGCACCGGGCCGACCTGCCCTGCGGCTCGACGATCGGACCGATGACCGCCGCGCGCACCGGCATTCCGACCGTCGACGTGGGCGCCGCGCAGTTGGCCATGCACTCGGCGCGCGAAGTCATGGGCGCCGCAGACGTCGCGGACTACTCGGCCGCGCTCGCGGCGTTCTTGTCACCCGCCTGACCTAGGGTCTGCGACATGTCACTCGATGTCGCGATGATCACCTTCGACTGTTCGGATCCCGACGCGCTGGCCGGCTGGTGGGCCCAGGCGCTCGGCAGCGAGGTGAATGCCGTTGCGCCAGGCGAATTCGTCATGGTCGCGCAGGACGACGGCCCCACCTTGGGATTCCAGAAGGTGCCCGACCCGACGCCCGGCAAGAACAGGGTGCACCTAGACCTGCACGCCGCCGACAAGGACGCCGAGGTGAAGCGCCTGGTCGAACTGGGCGCGCGGGAGACCGGGCGGCACAGCTTCGGCCCCGAGTTCGACTGGGTGGTTCTCGCCGACCCCGACGGCAACGCGTTCTGCGTCGCGGACGGGTGACCGCTGGCAAGATCGCCGTGTGCTGATCTCGCTGATCGCCTTCGCGGCGGTGTTCGCCGCATGGGCGCTCGGCGCGGGCCGGCTCGAACGGGCCCGGGTGACGGCGCCGATCGTGTTGATCCTGGCCGGCGTGGCTGCGGGCTTCACCACCTCCGACGCGCTGGCCGTCGCGCTCAACGCCGACGTCGCCCAGCACGGCGCCGAGATCATCCTCGCGGTGCTGCTGTTCGTCGATGCCACCGACGTCCGCGGCGGGCTGTTCGGCCGGGAGCCCCGCGCGGCCCTGCGCGTGCTGTTCCTCGCCATGCCCCTGAGCCTCGGATTGTCGGTGCTGCTCGGGGCGTGGATGCTGCCCGAGCTGTCCTTCGCCGTGCTGCTGGTCATCGCCTGCACGGTGGTGCCGACCGATTTCGCGCCCGCGGCGACGATCCTGCGCGACGCACGGGTGCCGGAGCGGGTGCGCAACGTCCTCAACGTCGAAGCCGGCTACAACGACGGCATCGTCGCCCCGGTGTTCATCTTCGCGCTGGCCCTGGCTGGCGGGGACCTGCGCACCGAGACACCGCTGCGCGCACTGGGGTCGGCCGTGCCCCAGGCCCTGACCGCGATCGTCGTCGGTGGCGCTGTCGGTGCGCTGCTCGCGCTCGCCATCAACGGCGCCACCCGGCGCCGCTGGATGACGGACCAGAGCGTGCGGATGATCTTGGTCACTGCGCCGATGCTGGCCTACGGGCTGAGCCTCGCGTTCGACGGCAACGGGTTCGTCTCGGCGTTCGTCTGCGGGATCGCGTTCCACTATCTGCGACACACCTCGTCCTGGCACGAGGAACTGGAGTTCGTCGACGACATCGGGTTCCTGCTCTCGGCGATCATGTGGTTCGTCGTGGGCGCCGTCGCCGTCCTCGCCGTCGAACGTGGAGTGTCCTGGCAGACGGTGGTTTTCTGTCTGCTGGCACTGACCGTGGTGCGGGTGGTTCCTGTCGCGCTGGCGATGCTGCGATCGCGGTTCTCCTGGCGGGAACGGATGATGTTGGCCTGGCTGGGTCCGCGCGGAACGTCGACCGTCGTGTTCGGCCTGCTGGCCTACAACGTGCTCGACGGGGCCGAAGAGCACGACGCGCTGGCCGTCATGGTGGTGGTGGTGCTGGGCAGCGTCGTCATCCACGGGTTGATCGCGCCGTCCGCCGCGGCACGCTTGTCGCAGGCCGCGAACTAGACTGTCGGGCGTGACGTCCGGGCTCACCCACGAAGTCGACACGGTCGACCACGCCGCTTCCACCCCCGATCAGCCGCAGCCGTTCCGCGAGCTCGGCCTCAAGGACGACGAGTACGCGCGGATCCGCGAGATCCTCGGTCGTCGCCCCACCGACGCCGAACTCGCGATGTACTCGGTGATGTGGAGTGAGCACTGCTCGTACAAGTCCTCGAAGGTGCATCTGCGGTACTTCGGGGAGACGACCACCGCGAAGATGCGCGAGGCGATGCTCGCAGGCATCGGGGAGAACGCCGGCGTCGTCGACATCGGCGACGGCTGGGCGGCGACGTTCAAGGTCGAGTCCCACAACCACCCCTCCTACATCGAGCCGTACCAGGGCGCGGCCACCGGCGTCGGAGGCATCGTCCGCGACATCATGGCGATGGGCGCCCGCCCGGTCGCGGTGATGGATCAGCTCCGCTTCGGCGCCGCCGACGCCCCCGACACGCGCCGCGTGCTCGACGGTGTGGTGCGCGGTGTCGGCGGCTACGGCAACTCGCTCGGACTGCCCAACATCGGCGGCGAGACCGTGTTCGACGCGAGCTACTCCGGCAACCCACTGGTCAACGCGCTGTGCGTCGGCGTGCTCCGGACCGAGGACCTCAAACTCGCCTTTGCCTCAGGTGCGGGCAACAAGATCATCCTGTTCGGCGCGCGCACCGGCCTCGACGGTATCGGCGGGGTGTCGGTGCTGGCGTCAGAGACCTTCGGTGGTGACGAATCCGGCGCAGGCAGGAAGAAGCTGCCCAGCGTGCAGGTGGGCGATCCGTTCACCGAGAAGGTGCTCATCGAGTGCTGCCTCGAGCTCTACGCCGCCGACCTCGTGGTGGGTATCCAGGACCTGGGCGGCGCCGGATTGTCCTGCGCGACATCGGAATTGGCGTCGGCGGGCGACGGCGGAATGCGCGTCGAGCTGGATCGGGTGCCGCTGCGTGCGGCCAACATGACCCCCGCGGAGATCCTGTCCAGCGAGTCGCAGGAACGCATGTGCGCGGTGGTGACCCCCGAGAACGTCGACGCGTTCCTCGCCGTGTGCCGCAAGTGGGACGTGCTGGCCACCGTGATCGGCGAGGTGACCGACGGCGACCGACTCGAAATCACCTGGCACGGTGCGACTGTCGTCGACGTTCCGCCGCGTACCGTCGCCCACGAGGGACCGGTCTACGAACGGCCCGTGCAGCGTCCCGACACCCAGGACGCGCTCAATGCCGACACCTCCGCGACGCTGCCGCGGCCCGCGACCGGCGACGAGCTGCGCTCGACGCTGCTGGCGATGATCGGCAGTCCGCACCTGTGCAGCCGGGCGTTCATCACCGAGCAGTACGACCGCTACGTGCGGGGCAACACCGTGCTGGCCGAGAACGCCGACGGCGGAGTGCTGCGCGTCGACGAGGAGACCGGCCGCGGAATCGCGATCTCCACCGACGCGTCCGGCCGCTACACCGCGCTCGATCCCTACGCGGGTGCCCAGCTGGCCCTGGCCGAGGCGTACCGCAACGTCGCGGTCACCGGCGCCACGCCCGTCGCCGTCACCAACTGCCTGAACTTCGGCTCACCCGAGGATCCGGGCGTGATGTGGCAGTTCTCCCAAGCTGTCCGCGGTCTCGCCGATGGCGCTGCGGCACTGGGTATTCCGGTCACGGGCGGCAACGTCAGCTTCTACAACCAGACCGGCACGACGCCGATCCTGCCGACCCCGGTCGTCGGCATCCTCGGCGTCATCGACGACGTGAAGCGGCGCATCCCCACCGGATTCGGCACCGAACCGGGCGAGTCGCTGATCCTGCTCGGCGACACCCACGACGAGTTCGACGGCTCCATCTGGGCGCAGGTCACCGCCGACCACCTCGGCGGCGTACCACCCCGTGTCGACCTCGAACGCGAACGGCTGCTGGCCGAGGTGCTGACCGCCGCCTCCCGCGACGGTCTGGTCTCGGCGGCCCATGATCTGTCGGAGGGCGGTCTGATGCAGGCGGCCGTCGAAGGCGCGCTGACCGGCGAAACCGGCTGCCGCCTCATCCTTCCCGACGGATCGGACCCATTCGTCTACCTGTTCTCCGAGTCGGCGGGCCGCGTCCTGGTGGCGGTGCCGCGCACCGAGGAGAGCAGATTCACCGCGATGTGCGAGGCCCGCGGGTTGCCGGCCACCCGCGTCGGCGTCGTCGACCAGGGCCCCGACGGCGGTGAGCCCTCCGTCGAGGTGCAAGGGCTGTTCACGGTCACCCTGCAGGAGCTGCGGCAGACGTCGGAAGGTGTGTTGCCCGGGTTGTTCGGGTGACCTCTCGGGAGTCCACCAAACACCCCCTCTACGTCTGGGCGTGGGGCCTGCTGCGGTTGGACTTCACCGGCATCGCATTCGCCGCGCTGTTCTTCTGCCTGTCGCTGACACCCTCTTTGCTGCCGCGCGACTGGCTGTTCCAAGGGCTGATCGGCGGCGTCAACGCCGCGATCGGCTACGGAATCGGAGTCTTTCTCGCGCGGATGGTGCGCCGGTTCGTCCTCGCCGGCCGCTCCTGGTGGCCGCCGTCGCTCACGGTGTCCTCGGCGCTCAAGACGGGCACTGTGGTGCTGTCGCTGCTGGCCTGCGTGCTGATGGTGATCCCGGCGGCGGGCTGGCAGCGCCAGGTGTCGGCGCTGATGGGCCTGCCCGGCCCCAGCACCGCGAGCTATCTGCGAACCCTGGTGCTCGCCGCGGTCATCGGTGGCCTCTGCGTTGCGATCACCCGCGCGCTCATCGACCTGATCCGCACGCTCGCGCGCTACCTGATCCGGCGTTGGCGCATCTCCGACGAACTCGCCCTGTTCATCGGCACCGCGATCGTCGTGGTGCTGGTGATCACGCTGGTCAACGGTGTGCTGCTGCGCGGGTTCCTGGCCGGCGCCAATCGGGTCTTCCAGCCCCAGAACGCCACCACCATGGCCGGTATCAGCCAGCCGCAGGCGCCGGAAAGATCGGGTAGCCCAGAGTCGTTCGCGCCCTGGGACACCCTGGGCTACCAGGGCCGCAGCTTCGTGGCCACCGGGCCGAGCGCCGCCGAGCTCACCGCCATCAACGGCAGGCCGGCGAGAGAACCGGTCCGGGTCTACGTCGGGCTGGAGACCGCAGACGACGACCAGGCCAGGATGGCGGTGCTGCTGAGCGAACTCGAACGCAGCGGCGCCTTCGACCGCAAAGTGCTCGTGATCGCCCCCACCACCGGCACCGGATGGATCAATCCGATCGCCGCGCGGTCGCTGGAGATGATGTACAACGGCGACACCGCGATCGTCGGATCGCAGTACTCCTTTCTGCCGAGCTGGATTTCGTTCATCGGCGATCAGCGCAAGTCGGTGGAATTCGGCCGGCTGATGATCGACGCCATCCACGACCGCTGGGCGAAACTGCCTCCGCAGCGCCGCCCGCAGCTGCTGCTGTACGGCGAAAGCCTGGGCTCGATGGCCGGTCAGGGCGCGTTCGACTGGCTGCCCGACATCTCCCGCATGGGTTTCTCGTCTGTGCTGTGGGTAGGACCGCCCAACGCGAGCTCACTGTGGCACGCGATCACGGTCCGCCGTGATCCCGGCACCCCCGAAGTGCACCCCCGCTACGACAACGGCCGCACCGTGCGGTTCTCGATGGGCAACGACGCGGCTCAGATCGCCCGCGACGCCGCCGAACCGTGGGAGGGCACCAGAGTGCTGTTCCTGCAACACCCCTCGGACCCGATCGTGTGGTGGTCGCAGGACCTCCTGTTCAGCCGGCCCGACTGGCTGGCCGAACCGCCAGGCCGAGATCGGACGGCCTCCATGCGGTGGTACCCGATCATCACGTTCTGGCAGGTCGCCGCCGATATGACCAACGCCTCCTCGGTGCCCGGCGGGCACGGCCACAACTACGGCGACTTCATCCTCGACGGGTGGGCAGCAGTGGCGCCACCTCCCGGGTGGACACCGTCGGACACCGAACGCATCCGGGCCGCGATGCAACGCACCGAGTCCGAGGATGGTCAGTGAAGGGCGAACGCCGCCAAGCACTCTCGCTCGCCGGCATACTCCTGGGGTGGAGTCTGGTGGCCCCGCGGATTCCACGGCGCTGGAATCCTGCTCCGCACCTGCTGCTCGGCACCGCCGCCGTGATGTCGACCGGCGCCCCGCTCGGTCTGCGTCCGCCCGCCCTGCTGCGCGGGCTGCGGTGGGGGAGTGCCGCGGGCGGCTTTGTCGTTGCAGCAGTCGCACTTTCGACGACACTGGCTCCGGTGCGCGTGGGAATCGCCGCGCGCACACCGCCTTCGTCGCCCGCGAGGTGGCTGCTGCTGCAGATCCCGCTCGGCACCGTGTGGTCGGAGGAGGCGGGCTACCGCGCTGCGCTGGGCTCCACGGCGGCACGTGCGTTCGGCGTCGCCGGCGGACGCTGGTTCACCGCCGCGGTGTTCGGCCTCTCCCATGTTCCGGACGCTCGCGCCGCCGGCGAATCGGTGCCTGGCACGGTGCTCATCACCGGGGCGGCGGGCTGGGTCTTCTCCTGGCTGCGGGACAGGTCGGGCAGCCTGGCGGCGCCGATGCTGGCCCACCTGGCTGTCAACGAATCCGGAGCCGTTGCGGCGGTGGTGTTTTCGCGCCAGGTCAGGGATTGATCGTGTTCTCGCCGACCTGCCTGCCCCAGACGTAGTCGACGAGCAGCGGCTGGCCCAGGTCCAGGTGGTTGTAGGGCGCCAGGTTGAAGCCGGTGTCCATCACCAGATACGGATTCGGCCACAGCTCACGGGTGATCTTCTGCCAGCAGCCGGGCCGGCCCTCGGGGCCGCCCCGCGCATTGACCCGGGGCAGATTGTCCGGGTAGACGAACGGATTACCGGCCCCGGTGATGGTGCCCGCCGAGCGCAGCGAATAGCCGTTGTCGCCGCCCAGGACCCGGGTGATCTCCGGGGCCACCTCGGCGTAGTTGCGAATCGTGCAGAACATCATGCCGCGGTAGTCGTCGAGCAGCTTCGAGGTGGGCAGCAGGTCGGCCGCGCCCCGGATCAGGTAGGGGCCGCCGCGATCGAACGCCGCGGTCGCCGGCTCCGCGAAGCCGACCGCCGCCATCAACGCGGCGTCGATGTCGGCCGACCGCGCGTTCACCGTGCGCGCGGTGGTGACTGCCGCGGTGAGCCCGTCCAACAGATCCGGCGCGGCATCGGCGTAGATGTCGGCAAGGGACATGAGGGCGCGGACATCCGAGCGCCACTGAGGCATCAGGTCGTCGAATTCCGTGAGGATGCGGTTGCCGTCCTCCAGGGACGCGCCGAAGCGGTTGCCCAGCCCGTGCAACGCCTCGGCGGTCGCGTTCAGCGTCTGGTTCAGCTTCACCGGATCGACCTGCTCGGCGATCTCGGTGACCGTCTCGAACAATGTGTTGAACTCCGTCGTCACCGCCGCGGCCTGTAGCACGCTTCCGTCGGAAAGTCGTTGTGCCGCAGGCTTTTGCGGCGACATCAGCGAGATGTACTTGTTGCCGAACACCGTCGTCGCCCTGATCTGGGCCCCCGCGTTGGCGGGGATGACGGTCATCAGGTCGGGATCGACGTCCAACGTGAGGCGGGCGCCGGCGGGATCGGGCACGATCTGCGCCACCCGGCCGATCTCCACCCCGTTGAACGTGACCTTGGCGCCGCGTTCGACGACCAGCCCGGCCCGGTCAGAGACGAGGGTGACCGTCGACGACGCCGTGAAGTCACCCCGGAACTGCAGGAAGAGCGCTGCGCCGAGGACAGCGATCGCCACGAGCATCAGCGCGCCCAGCCGCCGATAGGGCGGTGCGTCCCGGGCTACAGACACTTTGAGAACCTAGATCATGGCCGTTCGCCGTGCTGCCGATCCGGAAAAGACCCGCGCCGCCGTGGCGGCGGTGGCGCAGTGGCTGCGCGATGAGCACGCCGAAGCCCCGCCGCGCCCCCAGCTGGCGGAAGCGGTGCGCGCAACGGCCAGAACGCTCGCGGCCGTGGCGCCCGGTGCATCCGTCGAAGTCAGAGTTCCGCCGTTCGTCGCGGTCCAGTGTGTCGACGGGCCACGCCACACCCGCGGCAACCCGCCCAACATCGTCGAAACGGACCCCCGCACCTGGCTGTTGCTCGCCACCGGGCTGTGCACCCTCGACGACGCGGCCGCTGCCGGTGCGATCGCGCTGTCCGGCTCACGAGCTCGCGAGATCGCGGCGGCGCTACCGATCGTCGCGCTGCCGCAGTGACAGGGGAATCGGCGCGCGCTCAGGGTGGTTGACGTGTACGGCGCGGCGAGATTCCGCGTTTGGCCTCGGTTCACCGTAGACTGACGGCCGTCACCCACCGCCCCTAGGGAGCAGCGACGATCGTGACCGCCGAGCAGCCCGAGCAGCAAGAGAACGAGCCTCGAGAAGAGTGCGGAGTCTTCGGAGTCTGGGCACCCGGCGAGGAAGTGGCCAAACTCACGTACTACGGCCTGTATGCCCTGCAGCACAGGGGCCAGGAAGCAGCGGGCATCGCGGTGGCCGATGGCTCACAGGTGCTGGTCTTCAAGGATCTCGGTCTGGTGAGTCAGGTCTTCGACGAGCAGACGCTCGCCGCGATGCCCGGGCACGTCGCCGTCGGACACTGCCGGTACTCCACCACCGGCTCCACCACGTGGGAGAACGCCCAGCCGGTGTTCCGTAACACCGCTGCGGGTACCGGCGTCGCGCTGGGGCACAACGGCAACCTCGTCAACACCGCCGAGTTGGCCGCGCGGGCCCGCGACGAAGGCCTGATGGGCAACCGCGGCACGGTGGCGGCCACCACCGACTCCGACATCCTCGGCGCGTTGCTGGCGCACGGCGCGGCGGACTCCTCGCTCGAACAGGCCGCGCTGGAGCTGCTGCCGACGGTGCGCGGCGCCTTCTGCTTGACCTTCATGGACGAGAACACCCTGTACGCCGCGCGCGACCCTTACGGCGTGCGTCCGCTGTCTCTCGGCCGGCTCGACCGCGGCTGGGTGGTCGCCTCGGAGACCGCCGCTCTCGACATCGTCGGCGCGTCCTTCGTGCGTGACATCGAACCCGGCGAGCTGCTCGCCATCGACGCCGACGGCGTGCGGTCCGCCCGGTTCGCCAATCCCACACCCAAGGGCTGCGTGTTCGAGTACGTCTACCTGGCCCGGCCCGACAGCACCCTCGTCGGCCGCTCAGTGCACGCGACCCGCGTCGACATCGGCCGCCGGCTCGCGCGCGAGAGCGCCGTCGACGCCGACCTCGTGATCGGCGTGCCCGAGTCGGGGACGCCGGCCGCTGTCGGTTACGCCCAGGAATCCGGCATCCCCTACGGCCAGGGCCTGATGAAGAACGCCTACGTCGGCCGTACCTTCATCCAGCCGTCCCAGACCATCCGTCAGCTCGGTATCCGGCTCAAGCTCAATCCGCTCAAAGACGTGATCCGCGGTAAGCGGCTCATCGTCGTCGACGACTCCATCGTCCGCGGCAACACCCAGCGCGCCCTGATCCGGATGCTGCGCGAGGCGGGCGCCGTCGAGGTGCACGTGCGGATCGCCTCCCCGCCGGTGAAATGGCCCTGCTTCTACGGCATCGACTTCGCGACCCCGGCCGAGCTGATCGCCAACGCGGCGAACGCCGACGGCGCCGGCGAGGAGATGCTCGACGCGGTCCGCCACGCGATCGGCGCCGACACCCTGGCCTACATCTCCCAGCAGGGCATGATCTCGGCCACCGAGCAGCCCGCAACGCGTCTGTGCTCGGCCTGCTTCGACGGCAACTACCCGATCGAACTGCCCGGCGAGACCGCGCTCGGCAAGAACGTGATCGAGCACATGCTCGCCACCGCGGCGCGCAGCGGCATCCCGCTCACGCCGGAGAACGACAACGCCTCGGCGCTTCGTCGGCCTTGACGCCTCCGGCGTCGTGCTGCCGTTGACGCCTCCGGCGTCGAAAATCACTGCGGCGCAGTAACCTTACTGAAGCGCAGCAGGTGCCTGCGTCCGGTGTGATCCTCTTTCAACGCGGCCACCACGGCATCGCGGTAGGAGGTCAACCCGGCCGCCGGCGGCGGGATCACCGCGTCGATGTCCCGCTCGTGGCAGATCGCGTCGCATTCCAACGACTCCACCAAAGGACGCGCCAAGCCCGCCTTGATCGGCGTCACCAGACCCACCCACAGACTCGCGATCGTCGGCGTCAAGAACGGCAGCACCACCATCACGCGCCGGCGCAGACCCGCGACATCGGCGTAGGTCTGCATCGCATCCCCGTACTCCATGACGTCGGGCCCGCCCACATCCCACGTGCGCGACTCCGGCACATCCGCGCCGGCCGCTTCGGCGAGGTAGTACAGCACGTCGTCGATCGAGATCGGCTGGATCTTGTTGTGCACCCACTTCGGCGTCGTCATCACCGGCAACCTGTCGGTGAGGTGACGCACCATCTCGAAGGACGCCGAACCCGACCCGATCACGATGCCTGCCTGCAACACCACCGTCTCGATCGACGAGGCCAGCAGGATCTCCCCGACCTCGACCCGCGACCCCAAGTGGCGCGACAGGTCGGCACCCTCGGGATGCAGACCGCTCAGATACACAATGCGGCGCACACCCGCCTTCTCGGCCGCGGCCACCACATTGCGCGCCGATTCGGCCTCCTCGGCGACGAAATCCTTGGACGTGCCCATCGAATGCACCAGGTAGTAGACGACGTCCATCCCGTCGAACGCCGCCACCAACGATTCCCGCTTGGTCAGATCGCCCGTTACCACCTCGACCTGGCCGCGCCACGGCGCGGTGTCCAGCTTCGCCGGCTTGCGCGCCATCGCCCTCACCACATGACCCCGCCCGAGCAGCTCGGGCACCAACAGCCCGCCGATGTACCCGGTCGCACCCGTCACCAGGGACTTGATCTGCTCAGCCGACACCAGCACTCCGTTCGTCGCCGACACTCACAAGGTCTTCGGTGCCGATGCGTAGCTGGATGCCCCGTAACAGCCGAATCAACCGGAACCGGGAAGCGCGCAGCCCGGATCGGGCGCGTCGACGACGAGCGCGAGGTCCGGCGGATCCGCCGGGTTCGCGTACAGCACCCACATGACCAGCGGGTCCGGACCGTCGTTGCGGCCGGCGTGCACGTACCCCGGGCCGCTGCGCTCCGTGGTCGTCGACCCGGTGGGGTAAACCCCGTCGACCGAGCAGTCCGCGGAATAGTGGGTCAGCGTGCCGGAACGCACCACCCCGAACACGTTGCCCGGGTGGTAATGCCAGCCAGTGCCCCCACCCGGGGCGATCGTCAGCAGCTTGGCGACATAGTGGCTGCCTTCGGCCGTCGAATCCGACAGAGTGACGGCGTCGACACCGACACCGGGCGTTGCCCCCGCTGCGCCCGGAGTGACCACCACCGCGGCCAGTGCGGCGATCGCCGGCACCACCGCACACCATCGCCGCATTCGTGCCACGGTCGTCAGGGTCGCACGGCAGAGACCACCACGAGTGCAAGACCGCACACGTCGGCCGGCGACGTACCGGCCACGGTCGCCGAGCGGTAGCCTTATGGCCGATGACCGATCGCGCCGAACAACACGGCATTTCCTACGCGTCGGCAGGGGTCGACATCGAAGCAGGCGACCGCGCCGTCGAGCTGTTCAAACCCCTCGCCAAAAAGGCCACCCGACCCGAGGTCCTGGGTGGCCTCGGCGGGTTCGCCGGCCTGTTCGCCCTCCGCGGCGGCTACCGCGAACCACTGCTCGCCTCTTCGACCGACGGCGTCGGCACCAAGCTCGCCGTAGCCCAGGCGATGGACAAGCACGACACCGTGGGCATCGACCTCGTCGCGATGGTGGTCGACGACCTCGTGGTGTGCGGAGCCGAACCGCTGTTCCTGCAGGACTACATCGCCGTCGGGCGCACCGTCCCCGAACGCGTCGCCGAGCTGGTGGGCGGCATCGCGGAGGGCTGCGTCGCGGCCGGATGCGCGCTTCTCGGCGGTGAGACGGCAGAGCATCCCGGCCTGATGGCGCCGGACCACTACGACATCTCCGCGACCGGCATCGGCGTCGTCGAGGCCGACGACGTGCTGGGCCCTGACCGTGTCCGCCCCGGCGACGTGGTCATCGCGATGGCGTCGACCGGCCTGCACTCCAACGGGTACTCCCTGGCCCGGCACGTGCTGCTGGAGATCGACCACATGAACCTGGCCGGCCACGTCGAAGAGTTCGGCCGCACCCTCGGCGAAGAGCTGCTGGAGCCCACGCGCATCTACGCCAAGGACTGTCTGGCGCTGGCCGCCGAAACGCAGGTGCGCACGTTCTGCCACGTCACCGGCGGTGGACTGGCCGGAAACCTGGAACGGGTCATCCCGCCCGGTCTGGTCGCCCATCTGGACCGCGGTACCTGGACACCAGCACCCGTGTTCGCCATGATCGCCCAGCGCGGCCGCATCGAACGCGTCGAAATGGAGAAGACGTTCAACATGGGCGTCGGGATGGTGGCCGTTGTCGCGCCGGAGGACACCGACCGCGCATTGGCCGTACTGACCGCTCGTCACCTGAGCTGCTGGACCCTCGGAACTATCGAGAAGGGCAGCAAGGACGCGTCACGAGCGGTGCTCGTGGGCCAACACCCCCGATTCTGACCAGGGGCGTGGGACACACCGGCGGCTAGGGCCGCCAGTCGTCCTCGTCTACCCAGCGATCGTCCGATGGGACGTCACCGCCGAGGCGGTCGTCGTCACCACCGGCCAGCTCGCGCTGGAGCCGCTCGAAATCAGTCTGCGGTGAGCTGTACTTGAGCTCACGAGCAACCTTGGTCTGCTTTGCCTTTGCCCGGCCGCGGCCCATGGGGGAACCCCCTCGCGCAATAACGGAGCGGCCTAATTGCTAGGCGGCTCCGATCTGAGTGTGTCTATTGTCCTGCTGACACTTTACCGTGCCGAACGCCGCAGCGCTGGCAGGCCCCGTTTTGGCTCGGTCACCGCGCGGCGCCCCGCAGCCGGTCGACCGCCAACCTGCCTGCTCCCGCCACATCGGCGGCCGGCAGGGAATCGGGATCGATGGCCGCCGACACCGCCACCTCGCCGCCGGTCACCAGCTCGGTGTCCGCCGTGAGGCCACGCTTGAGCAGCGCCAGCGCGATCGGCCCCTCGTCGACGTGCTCGACCACGGTGCCCAGCCGGCCCACGGTGCGGCCACCGGCCAGCACCGGGTCGCCCGTCTCCGGCCGATCACCGGCACCGTCGAGATGCAGCAGCACGAGCATGCGCGGCGGCTTGCCGAGGTTGTGCACCCGCGCGACGGTCTCCTGGCCCCGGTAGCACCCCTTGTCCAAATGCACCGCCGATCCGATCCACCCCACCTCGTGCGGGATCGTGCGCTCGTCGGTGTCCACGCCCAGGCGCGGCTGCAGCGCCGCCACCCGATGCGCTTCGTACGCCCACACCCCGGCGCGGCGCACGCCGGCCGCCTCCAGCCGCTGCAGATACGCTGCCGCCTGATCACGCGGCACGACGAGGTCGACCTCGTCGGTGGCGCCCGGCAGCGCGCGCAGGAAGCCGCCGTCCGGCAATGCGACGGCCGTACCGGGGACCGGCAACGCCGGCACCCCGATCGCCTCGAGGACCGCTGTCTCGGCCACCGCGGGGCCCACCAGCGACAACACCGCAAGGTCCGCGGGCTCCACGACCACGTCGGCCCAGAAGACCATCCTGCGCAGGAAGGTCAACAGCGGCTCGCCACGCCACGGTTCGGTGTCGAGGATCGTGACGCCGTCGAGCTGCGTCTGCAGCCAGTGATCTTCGACACGCCCCTGCCCGTCGAGACTGAGATTCTCCGTCACCGCACCGTCGGGGAGATCGCTGACGTGCTGGCTGGAAATGGTGTGCAGCCAGCTCCTGCGCTCCGCTCCGGTGAGTTTCAGTACGGCCCGGTGCGACCGGTCCACCACGATCGCACCCTGGGCGGCCGCGCGCTGCTCACCCAGCGGATCGCCGTGATGCCAGACCGCGCCGGAATCGGGTCCGTTCTCGGGCGCGGGAACCGCGGAGGTGTGGGAAGACATACCTCAACTCTACGAGCCGGCGGTTCACGCGCGCGGCTACGCTGATGCCCCATGGCCGGACTCAGCGTGGTGGTCTCCCTCGACGCCGGCGTCGTCGATCCGTCTGCGCCGCTGCTGCACGCCGACGACCTCGCCGCGGTGCGCGGCGACGGGATCTTCGAGACGCTGCTGATCCGCGAGGGCAGACCCTGCCTGCTCGAGGCGCATCTCGCGCGACTCACGCACTCGGCGCACCTGATGGACCTGCCCGCCCCCGACCTGCCGGCGTGGAGGTCTGCGATCGACCAGGCCGTGACCCGATGGCTCACCGGCGGCGGCGACGAAGGCGTGCTGCGCCTGGTGTACAGCCGCGGCAGGGAAAGCGAGCCGACCGGAACCTCCTACGCGACCATCGGCCCGCTGGCCCCGCGTGTGGCCGAGGCTCGCCGCGCCGGCGTGGCCGCGCTGACGCTCGACCGCGGCCTCGCCTCGAACGCTGACGAGAGCATGCCGTGGCTCGTCGCCGGAGCCAAGACGCTGTCCTACGCCGTCAACATGGCCGCCCTGCGCCACGCCGAGCGGAACGGTGCCGGCGACGTCATCTTCGTCAGCACCGACGGCAACGTCCTCGAAGGCCCCCGCTCGACTGTCGTCATCGCCACGACCTCCGACGACGGCCGGCCCTGCCTGCTGACGCCACCGCCCTGGTATCCGATCCTGCGCGGCACCACGCAGCGGGCGCTGTTCGAGGTGGCGCGCACGGCCGGCTACGACTGCGACTACCAGGCCCTGAGGCCCGCCGATCTGTTGACCGCACAGGGGGTGTGGCTGGTATCGAGCATCACGCTGGCGGCGCGTGTACACACCCTGGACGGCACTGCGCTGGCTCCTGCACCGATGGCCGCCGACGTCGCTGCTCTGGTCGACGCCGCCATCCTCAGCGATCGCTGACAGAGTAATTCCCTTGTCGCGCAGCCGGAGCGCGAGTACCTTCGCCTGTACACAGGGAAGGAGGTGGTCCGACAAATTGATTGACTTATGGACATGTGAGGTGGCTGCGAGCTAGCAGCGCCGGGGAGCGCTTGACGCCTACTGCGCGCGCTGGCGAATTCCCCGCGGCCACCCGGCCCCCGAGCCCCTCGGTTGAGTCCGACCGAGGACAACGGCTCGGGGGCTGCTCCGTTTCTGGGGCCGGCTATCCACGTCAGGCGAGCAGGAGGATCAGTTCGGCCTGCAGATGTCCGAAGACGAATCCAAGGGCTGCGCCCAGCACGACGATTATCCATTCGTCGTCCTTGAACGCCGGCCGCAGAAGGTTCTCGTAGGCCTGAGAATCGAGATCCTTCATCTTCTCGATCATCGTCTCCTCCAGCGCAAGCCGCTCCCGCAGGTAACCCTCCATGTAGCTGGATGTCTCAGGCAGCGTGGCGATCACCGCGGCCGCGACGTCGCGCTTCATCTCCTGGTACTGCCGGCTCCCGACCAAGTTGATCACCCTGACCGCCGGCCCCAGTTGATTGTCGATGGTCTTACGGACCTCGCCGTCGATGATGTCGTAGAACTTGTCCGACATCGGGCCGGTCAGCATGCTCTCCATGATCGCCTGCGGGGTGAAGATCTCTCGGGCCATGAGCCCCGCGTAGCCGCGGATCACGTCGTCGCGTTCGGCCTGGAATACGCCCTGCCACTTGATGCCAGGGAAAACGGTGCGACGCTGCAGCGGACGGAAGATCATCTGCAGCGCCACATAGTCGGTCAGGCCGCCGGTGATCAGTCCGAACAGGGGCAGGGTCCAGGTCCAGCCCGTCACGCCGAAAACGACGACCTGGACCAGTCCGATGATGAAGCCGAACCACAGACCTGCGCGCACCAGAAAGCGGAACGCCGATCGGCCGATGTCCTGGAAGACGTTGTTCAGCTTGACCTTGTCGCGGACGAGGTTCGTCACGACCATGTGCTTGATATCGAAGATCTGGTCGACCCGACCGCGCAGTTCGTCGAACATGTCGCGCGCCAGCGAGGGGATGCGCTTGTCGACGTTGGCCACGATGAGGTCTTTGACCTGGTCCGGGGTGGCGCGCCAAACCTGCGGCTGCATTGCCATCATCATCGTGTCGACGATGTCGGCCGCGGTTGCATGCAGCGGCTCCGACAGCTCCGCGGCCATCTCCTCAGGATCGATCCGGTCGAACATCTCCTCCGGTTTGATGATGCCGGACGTGAGTGAATCAACCGCGACGGCAGCCATTTTCGGCGCTCGCTTTGGAATCTGCCCCTGCCAGCCGAGATAGGGCTTGATGCCTTTGAACTCGACCGGATAGAACATCATCTTGAGCGCCAGAATTTTCGTCGCCCACCCCACCAGCGCCGCGCCGAGGGGGATCATGACGTACACCCACCACGGATGGGTGAATGCGTTGTCCAACATGGCGGTCACGTCGCTGCCTCCCACAGTTCGCTGCCCAGATCGCTGATCCGGACCGTTCTGCGCAGCACCCGCGCCGAGCGGATCCCGCGTCGTGCACGGAACATCGCGGCGTTGACCGCACTGTCGGTGAGCAACATCTCGTAGTCGTCGTGCATCGCCGACCCACCCTCCGGCCCGATCTCGGCCAATCCGGCATGGACGAGGCGGGTGACGTACAACGGCGTGTGGTGGGGCAGGGCGACCCCCGCCGCGCGTCCGACTGTGGAGGCGTTCATCAGAACGACCGGGCTACTGGTACCCAGGGTCGGTTCGAAGACGTCGATCACGGGATAGGCCGTGCCATCGGACAACGCCGCCAGGATGCGTGCCTCGTCGGGCACCAGGTTCTGCAAGATCGCGATGTGAAGTGCTGTTCGGCTCTCTACGGGCCGAAGGTCTATCGACTGTGCGAGAAGCGCGCGCAGCAATGCGGATGGCGTCGTCAGCGGCTCGTCGATCGCGAGATCGGTGGCCGAGTCGGTGACGGGCGGAGGATCCAGTTCGGCGAGGTGCGCCCTCACCGCACGCACCGCAATTCGCTCGGCCTCGGTGAGCGCGTCGAGCACGGCTTCTAACATCCCTCGGGAGGCGACGGCCTGCGGCGCCCGCAACAACACCATGATTAAACCGGGGACTACCGCCACCATTTGACGCCGCCTCCCCGCATTCGTGGGATGGTAGACCACGCTGACCGCGGGAACAGGCAACTTGCGGATCGGTTGAACATCGTCATGTGTCAGCCCGCGAAATGGGTTGCGCTGAACCGGCACACGCGGCGCGACGTGCACTAAGTTGTCGTAGGCGACGAGGCGAGTGCAGCCGCGGACCGGATATCTAGCCGGCTGGACCCGGGGCCAGCGACGAACACTCCTTCATCGCGGCTTCCCACGTCGCCGGATTCACACCGGCCGGCGGGCCGGTCATCGGCCCAGGTGCGCTCGGCATCCCGTGCTGGCTCAGGCAGTACGCCAACGACCCATGCCCGACGCTGGGCGACACCGTGGTCGACGACGGGGCGGGCTGCTGCTGGGCAGGGGATGAGCACGCCGTGGAGTACGCCAAGGCCATGCCTGCCGCGCACACCGCCGCGGCCGTCGCGCGCCGCACTAACCGACGAACCGAGCCAGGCGGGCGGACAAATGCGGAACGAGGCCGCCGTCCGCGTCGACCCGCTCTTCGACATAGGCCAGATCGCCGCCGTCGACGATCCCGTACAGCCGCTTCGCGCCGCCCACGAGAATCCCGGACTTGCTCCTCGCCAACGCGTCGGTGACCAGCTCCCACGACGACTGGTTGAGCGGCCGGCCGTAGAACAACTCCACGTAGCCCGCAGAGTGCGCCAGCAGCAGCTCGATGGCCTGCGATTCACCCGGATCGCCGGGATCGTCGACGAAACGCCAGAAACCCGTCTCCCGCAGCGTCTGGCCGTCGTACTCGCCGTCGTCCGTCAGCCGCCAGGAGCGCGCTTCCCAGTTCAGGTAGTCGGCGCCGTCGTGGGACACCACGATCTGCTGTCCGAACCGGTAATCGCCGTGCGAACCGCGCCCCTCACCTTCGCCGCGCCACACCCCGACCAGAGGCAGCAGGGCCAGTAGGCGATCGTCGAGATCGGCGCCTTCACGCAGGTTGGCCGTGTCGGCGGGTACCGGAAGGTCGCCGAACGACGGAATGTTGCGCGTGGCGGTCTGCCGGGCGCGCTCGGCAGCAGCGGCGACCGCCTCGTCGCCAGAGGTCACGACTCGTCGGTGATCAGCCGGTACAGCGCATACAGCGCGAACCACGTGATCACCACGACGGCCGCGACGAGCAGAAGTTCGTAGAACAGCACCACGGGGGAGAGTCTAGCTTCCGCTCAGCGGTCAGCTGGAATCAGCTGACCTTGCTCTCCCATTCGGGGCAGAAGGCGCCGGTGGCCGCCCCGACGAAGTAACCGGCCTGATAGTCGGACCAGTCGGTGACGCTGGTCAGATCGGCGACTTCTTGCTCGAACGTGGCGCCGTTCTCCCAGTCCTGACAGACCGCGCGGCCGGTGTCGAGCACCTGCTGGGTCTTGTCCGAGGGCCAGGTGATGCCGCCCTTGCCGATCACCGTCAGGAAATCGCCTTCGGGATCCGCGAGAGCGGCAGGCGCGCTGATCAAGGCAACCGAGGCGAACGCCGCGGCCGCAGCAAAGGCGATGGTGATCTTCATTGTCGGGTCCTCGAAGGTGGTGGCCTACGCGGGTACGCGGGCAGTGCACCTATCGTCGCCGACATCAGCTAATCGCGCAGGACTTTCACAGCAAGATCAAGAGGGACTTGCCAGGGAGTCGCGCCCCGAGGGGCGCGACTCCCGTCGTCACGATCTACGCGGTGCCTGATGGCGCGACTCCTACGTCGTCACGCGACCTTGACGTCGACCTCGTGGATCCCGGCGCCCGAGGGCGCCACGGTCGCATCGCCGTTGCCGACCTTCGACAGCGCGCGCAGCGTCCATGTGCCCGGCGCGGCGAAGAACCGGAAGTCACCGGTCGCCGACGCGACGACCTCGGCGGTGAACTCGTCAGAGCTGTCGAGAAGCCGCACGAACGCTCCGCCGACGGCCTGACCCGAACCGTCCACCACACGGCCGGTGATGACCGTTTCCTTCTCCAGGTCGACGCTCGCGGGCAACGTCAGTCCTTGCTTCGGTGCAGAGCACATATCAACTTCCCAACTCGATCGGGGCGCCCACCAGGGAGCCATATTCCGTCCAACTGCCGTCGTAGTTCTTGACGTTCTTGTGGCCCAACAGTTCCTGCAGCACGAACCAGGTGTGCGACGAGCGCTCCCCGATGCGGCAGTAGGCGATGGTCTCCTTCTCGCCGTCCAGGCCGGCGTCGGCGTAGAGCTTGGTCAGGTCCTCGTCGGACTTGAAGGTGCCGTCCTCGTTGGCCGCCTTGCTCCACGGCACGTTGATGGCCGACGGGATGTGCCCGGCACGCTGGCTCTGCTCCTGCGGCAGGTGCGCCGGCGCCAGGATCTTCCCGGAGAACTCGTCAGGAGAGCGCACGTCGACCAGGTTCTTGGTGCCGATCGCGGCGATGACCTCGTCACGGAACGCGCGGATGCTCGTGTCCGGTTCCTTGGCGGTGTAGCTGGTGCTCTCGCGGGTCACCGTGTCCGTGGACAGCGGGCGGGCGTCGAGCTCCCACTTCTTGCGGCCGCCGTCGAGCAGCTTGACGTCCTCATGGCCGTACAGCTTGAAGTACCAGTAGGCGTAGGCGGCGAACCAGTTGTTGTTGCCACCATAGAGCACCACGGTGTCGTCATTGCTGATTCCCTTGTCCGACAACAGCTTCGAGAACTGCTGCTGGTCGACGAAGTCGCGCTTGACCGGATCCTGCAGATCAGTCTTCCAGTCGAGCCGGATCGCGCCCGGGATGTGCCCGGTGTCGTACGCGCTGGTGTCTTCGTCGACCTCGACGAAAACGGTGTTCGGCGCGTCGAGATTGCTCTCGGCCCAGTCTGCTGTGACCAGGACGTCGGAGCGTGCCATGGAGGAGATCCTTTCGACTACGAATGAGTGGGTATGAGGCGGAGGAACAACGGATAGAGCTGGCAGCCAAGGCAGATGCCGAAGGCTGCGTTGAGAAATGCTGCGGCCAGGGCGAACCCGGTGGCCACCAGCCCGAGCGTCGGCAGCCCGGCGACGAAGGCGGCAACACCGACTGCGGCGAATACCAGGCCAAGCGCTTGGGCGAACTTCAGCGGAGGGACCGGTTCCCGCTGCGTGACGGGTCCCAGGCGCGGTGCGACGAGACGCGCGAACAGCGCCCCGTAGGGGTGCCGCCTCGGACCGAGCGTGGCGCCAACGGCGAACGCGACCGCCTGGGCGGCGAGCAGCGCCGCGGCGAGCGTGGTGCTGACGGTCGACACGAGCAAGGTGGCGACCAGGACGGCGGTGGTGACCCACGCAACGAAGCGCGGACCGCGGACGTCGACCTGGTCCGGTACGCGGTTCTGCGTGGTGTTCGACACGTGCGACATAGAAATACTCCTGTTGTCTGGACTGGCTGGTGCGGCTCGCGACGAGACCGCCGGAGAGTGCGACGCGAAGGACCGCGCAGCTACTCAGCAGCTACGACAACAACAGCAACAACCCGCGACGCGGCACAGATCGACTGCGCGGCGCTTGGTGAGCCGGAGCTCGAAACGGGATGGCACGGCTGACAGCTTACCGAATGACAGGGTGATCAAGCCAACAGCGGCAACAGCGCGGACCGCAGGTCAGCGGCCGTCGGCACGCCGGACGCCCGATACCGCTGCCGCCCCTCGGCGTCGAACACGAACGTCGTCGGTAGAGACAGCACGGAAAGGCGGCGGGCGGCTTCGGGATTGGCGTCCATGTCGATCTCCACGTGGGCGACTTCGGGCAGTCCCGCGCACACCTGGTCGACGACGCGGCGCACCCCCGCGCACGGACCGCACCACACCGCCCCGAAGTGCACGATCGTCGGTCCGGTGCCCGAAAGACCCAACTCGCTGGTGTCCACCGCAGGCGCATCCTCGGTCGCCGTCATCACGCCCGCGCGCCGGTTGAGCAGCCGGCCGACGACGACCGCGAGGCCGATCGCAACGATCAGCACCGCGATCACGGCCATCCACGAAGAGCTCATGACAATCTGAACTCGTCAAGGGGCACCGTTACTCCCTCGGCGATGCCCTCGATGATCACGTCGGAGCCGCGGGCGCCCTCGCTGGTCGGCGCGATCCCGAACGGCAGCTTCTGTCCGGGCAGCTCGGTGGAGAACGCGGCCAGCACCGCCGCCAGCTTGTCGGCCGGGACGTCCTGATCGGCTGTGCCTGGTCCGGTCAGCACTCCGGTCGCGGTCACCGTCAACGTCGTCTTGGCGGGTCCGGTCACCGACAGGTCGACGGCGATGCTCACGCGCTCGTCGACACCCGCCTGGCGTGGGGTGCCGGTGAAGACGACGCCCTTGTTGCTGGAAATGCCGGACTCGGTCGTTCCGCCGGTCGAATCGTTGGTCTCCCGGGTGGGCGCTTCCACCAGCAGATCGGGGATTCCCATGAAACGGCCGACGTGGGTGGAGTCGATGATGATGCGGCTTTCCACCTTGCCCACGGGCAGCGTTGCGTCCGGGCCGATCAGCCAGGAATCGCCCAGATCCACCGAATGAAGGGTCGCCTCCAGCGAGGCCTTGCCGACCACGGCGTGATCAACGCCACTGGCCTTGATCTCCACTTCGCTGTAGTGGTGATCGGCCGCCTGGGTCAGGAAAGGGAAGCCGAGGATCGCCACGGAGGGGTCCCACTGGAGGTCTGCAGCCGTGCGCACGCTTCTGGCCAGGCGGTATTCGGCATAGATCGCGGTTCCGAAATCTGCTCCGAGCGCACCGAGGAGGACCACGACCAGCGTGGCGATGGCACCGACGACGAACCTGCGCACGCCGACATTGTTGCCCACGACATCGCCGTCTCCCGTTCGGCGCGGCTTAAGAGCAGGTGGCACGCTATCGTTAGGAAACCATCGGCCGAGTAACGGACGTATGTCAGACATGAATCTGGGAAGTCACCGCGCGACAAAGGCGTACCGGCGAGGTCTCAGATGATCTCCACGGCGCTGGAGGGGACAGTTGGACCTACTACTACTGACTGTTGACCCGCATCCCGAATCCGTCCTGCCCTCGTTGTCGCTTCTGGCGCACAATGTGCGGACGGCGCCCACCGAAGTGTCGTCTTTGCTGGAAGCCGGAACCGCGGATGTGGCGATCGTCGACGCCCGCACCGACCTGGCTGCCGCGCGCGGCCTGTGCCGGCTCCTCGGCACCACCGGAACGGCCGTTCCCGTCGTCGCCGTCGTCAACGAAGGCGGCCTCGTCGCCGTCAACGTGGAGTGGGGCTTGGACGAGATCCTGCTGCCCAGCACCGGCCCCGCAGAGATCGATGCCCGGTTGCGGCTGCTCGTCGGCCGCCGAGGCGGGATGGCCAACCAGGAGAACGTGGGCAAGATCAGCCTCGGGGAACTGGTGATCGACGAGGGGACGTACACGGCCCGCTTGCGTGGTCGCCCGCTCGACCTCACCTACAAGGAATTCGAGCTGCTGAAGTACCTCGCTCAGCACGCGGGCAGGGTGTTCACCCGGGCGCAGTTGCTGCAGGAAGTGTGGGGCTACGACTTCTTCGGCGGCACCCGCACGGTCGACGTGCACGTCCGACGCCTGCGCGCCAAGCTGGGCACCGAGTACGAGTCGCTGATCGGCACGGTGCGCAACGTCGGCTACAAGGCCGTCCGCCCCGCCCGGGGGCGTCCCCCGGCCGCGGATGCCGACCTGGCTGAGGACATGGACGAAGACCCCTACGACGAGGACGTCACCGACATGGACGGTCTGGATCACGCCGACGTCCCCGGAGCGCCCGCCGACGCTCTGCGCAGAACGTGACGACGGTCGGCTGGCGCGAGCGGCTCTCCGACCACCAACAGCACCTCGTCCGCGATCTCATCTCCGCGGCTGCGCAGCACGACGGGATCGCCCCCGTCGGTGATCAGGTCCTCCGCGAACTGGCCCACGATCGCACCCGGCACCTGCTCGCCGAGGACGCCGGCGGTGTGCAGGGTTATCTCAATCTGGCGCCCGCCGGCGACGACGCTCCGGCGATGGCCGAGCTCGTCGTGCACCCCGAGGCCCGGCGGCGCGGTATCGGCACGGAGATGATCGACGTCGGCCTGCCCGCCGGCGGGGAAGACACCCGCATCTGGGCCCACGGCAACCTCGCGCCGGCCCGAGCCACCGCCCACGCTCTCGACCTCGTCGTGGTGCGCGAGCTGTGGCAGATGCGACGGAGCCTGGCCGACCTGCCCCCGACGCCAGCGCCGGAAGGCGTGCGGATCACCACCTACTCCGGCCCGGCCGACGACGCCGACCTCCTGCGGGTGAACAACGCCGCGTTCGCCTGGCACCCCGAACAGGGCGGCTGGACCGACGCCGACATCGCCGAACGGCGGACCGAATCCTGGTTCGACCCGGCTGGGCTGTTCCTGGCCTACGACGAGACCAGTGGTGAACTTCTCGGATTCCATTGGACCAAAACACATTCCGACACTTTGGGGGAGGTGTACGTGGTGGGCGTCGACCCGTCCGCGCAGGGCCGCGGCCTGGGCGCCGCGCTCACCCTCACCGGCCTGCACCACCTCGCCGACCGACTGGCCGTCCCCGGCCGCGACGCCGAGGTGATGCTCTACGTCGAATCGGACAACACCGCCGCGGTGAAGACCTACCGACGATTGGGTTTCGAGGTCGCAATCGTCGATGCGGCCTACAGCCGCCGCACGGCCGATCACCTGTGAAATCGCTGTACCTGTTCACCTCTCGTTCACTCGTCATCCCCAATGCGTCAACTACCGCCGCATAGCTTCCCGAGTGAGCTCGGAGCCGCACCGGCCGCCGACACACGTGGATGACGAAAGTGGGATCAGTGAAGCGCAGGAGCATCGGCAAGACGTTCGGCACGACGGTCTCGGTCGCGGCGGTCGCCGCGATCACCCTCGCCGGATGCGGCAGCGACAACAACGCGCCGGCGGCAGGCTCGGGCTCGCAGACCGCGTCGGGAAGCAGCTCAGCCCCCGCCGACTGCGGTGGCAAGAACTCACTGACCGCCGAAGGTTCGACCGCTCAGCAGAATGCCGTCGCCCTGTTCAATCAGGTCTGGGGCCAGAAGTGCCAGGGCAAGAACCTGTCCTACAACCCGACCGGTTCCGGCGCGGGCCGTGAGCAGTTCATCGCCAAGACCGTCGACTTCGCCGGTTCGGATTCGGCGCTCTCGGGCGACCAGATCGCCGCTGCCGCGCAGCGCTGCGGTGGCAACCCGGCGTGGAACCTGCCCCTGGTGTTCGGGCCCATCGCGATGGCCTACAACCTCGACGGCGTCGACAAGCTGGTGCTCAACGGCGACACCCTGGCCAAGATCTTCCAGGGCCAGATCACCAAGTGGAACGACCCGGCGATCGCGGCGCTGAACAGCGGTGCGACCCTGCCGGACACCGCGATCACCCCGATCTACCGCTCCGACTCCTCGGGCACCACCGACAACTTCCAGAAGTACCTGAAGGCCGCCGCACCCGAGTCCTGGACCAAGGACGCCGGCAGCGAGTTCCAGGGCGGCGCCGGTGAGGGCGCCTCGAAGTCCGCGGGCGTCACGCAGGCCGTGCAGGCCACGCCCGGCTCGATCGGCTACGTCGAGAAGGGCTTCGCCCAGCAGGCGGGGCTGAAGTACGCCCAGATCGACACCGGTGCCGGCGCGGTCGAGCTGACCGACGAGACCGCAGGCAAGGCGATCGACGCCGCGAAGTTCGCCGCCGAGGGCAACGACCTGACCCTCGACCTGAACTCGCTGTACGGGACCAAGGAAGCCGGGGCCTACCCGCTGGTGCTGGCCACCTACGAGATCGTCTGCTCGGCCGGGTACGACGCGGACACCTCTGCGGCGGTCAAGTCGTTTTTGACCGTGGCCGCCAACGACGGCCAGGGCGGACTGTCGAGCGCCGGCTACGTGCCGCTGCCCGAGCAGTTCAAGGAGCGGCTGCTGACGTCCATCGACGCCATCAAGTAACCCCTGTTCGCTGGCGCGGTAACGAGTTCGAGGCGAGGATGGGTGCCAGACACCGATGACGTTCAACAGTATCGAGAAGGGTTCTGACGGAACTTCTGTGACTATCCCCAATCCGACGGGCGCGGGGTCGGGTGAGGCCCTGGCCGCACCCCACCCCGAGCCGACGCCGATCTCCACTGACCCTTCGCGCAACGGCGTGGTGCGCCTGGGCGACCGGATCTTCCGCGGACTGGCCGAGGGCTCAGGCGTTCTGATCGTCGCGATCATCGCCGCGATCGGGTTCTTCCTGCTCTGGCGGGCGATCCCCGCGCTGGCGCGCAACGAGCAGAACTTCTTCCTGTACGGCGGGAACTGGATCACCACCGACACCTCGGCCATGCAGTTCGGCATCCTGGACCTGTTGCAGGTCACCGTGTTCGTGTCGGTGTTCGCACTGGTCCTGGCCATGCCGATCGCGTTGGGTATCGCGATTTATCTGACGAACTACGCGCCCAAGCGGGTGGTCGGTCCGCTCGCCTACATGGTGGATCTGCTCGCCGCGGTGCCGTCGATCATCTACGGCGTGTGGGGCCTCTACGTGCTCGCGCCGGTGATCAGGCCGGTCGCGTTGTGGCTCAACGAAAACGTCGGGGCTTGGTTCTTCCTGTTCGGGACGGGCAACGCCTCGGTCGCCGGCGGCGGCACGATCTTCACCGCCGGAATCGTGTTGGGGGTGATGATCCTTCCGATCATCACCGCTGTCACGCGCGAGGTGTTCGTCCAGACGCCGCGCGGACAGATCGAGGCGGCGCTGGCACTCGGCGCGACGCGCTGGGAGGTGGTGCGCACCACCGTGCTTCCGTTCGGGATGTCGGGATACATCAGCGGCGCGATGCTCGGCCTGGGTCGCGCGCTCGGTGAGACGATCGCCCTGCTGATCATCCTGCGCGGCACACAGTCCGAGTTCGGCTGGACGCTGTTCGATGCCGGCTACACGTTCGCCAGCAAGATCGCCGCTGCCGCATCGGAATTCAACGACCAGTACAAGGCGGGCGCCTACATCGCGGCCGGCCTCGTGCTGTTCATCCTGACCTTCGTGGTGAATTCGCTGGCCCGCGCCGCGGTCTCCGGAAAGGACCGGTCTGCATCATGAGTTCGCCGACGCTGGACCGCCCCGTCAAAGCTCCGACGTTCCAGGGCGTCAGCACACGCCGCAAGGTCACCAACACCGTGGCGACCGTCCTGGTGACGGCCTCGGTCGTCGTGGCCCTGGTGCCGCTGCTCTGGGTGCTCTACACCGTGGTGGCCAAGGGGATCGGCGTGATCACCTCCAGCACGTGGTGGATGAACTCCCAGGCGGGCATGACAGCGTTCGCCGCCGGCGGCGGCGCCTATCACGCGATCGTCGGCAGCCTCCTGCAGGCCGCGGTGTGCGCGGTGATCTCGATCCCGATCGGCGTGTTCGTCGGTATCTATCTCGTCGAGTACGGCGGCGGCACCAGATTGGGCAAGCTCACCACGTTCATGGTCGACATCCTCACCGGTGTGCCGTCGATCGTCGCGGCGCTGTTCATCTACGCGCTGTGGGTGGCGACGTTGGGGTTCGAGCGGTCGGGTATCGCCGTGTCGCTTGCCTTGGTGCTGTTGATGATTCCGGTCATCGTGCGCTCCACCGAGGAGATGCTGCGCATCGTCCCGATGGATCTCCGCGAGGCGAGTTACGCACTGGGCGTGCCGAAATGGAAGACGATCGCGGCCATCGTGATCCCGACTGCGATGTCGGGGATCGTCACCGGCATCCTGCTGTCCCTGGCCCGCGTGATGGGTGAGACGGCTCCGCTGCTGATCCTGGTGGGCTACTCGCAGGCCATCAACTTCGACATGTTCAGCGGGTTCATGGGGTCGCTGCCCGGCATGATGTACGACCAGACCTCCGCCGGGGCCGGCGCCAATCCGGTTCCCACCGACCGAATGTGGGGCGCGGCGTTGACGTTGATCATCGTCATCGCGCTGCTCAACGTCGGCGCTCGATTCATCGCCAAGTTCTTTTCCCCCAAGAAGGTCTAGGAGACAACACCGTGGCCAAGCGTCTCGATCTGAAAGACGTCAACATCTACTACGGCGCCTTCCACGCCGTCGCCGACGTGTCGATGTCGGTGCCGCCGCGCAGCGTCACGGCGTTCATCGGACCCTCGGGCTGTGGCAAGTCGACGGTGCTGCGCACGCTCAACCGGATGCACGAAGTCATCCCGGGCGCGCGCGTCGAAGGCTCGGTCCTGCTCGACGGTGAGGACATCTACGGCGCCGGCGTCGACCCGGTCGGTGTGCGCAAGACCATCGGCATGGTGTTCCAGCGGCCGAATCCGTTCCCCACCATGTCGATTCGTGACAACGTGGTGGCGGGACTCAAGTTGCAGGGCGTGCGCAACAAGAAGACCCTCGACGAGGTGGCTGAGCGCTCCCTCAAGGGCGCGAACCTGTGGACCGAGGTGAAGGACCGGCTGGACAAGCCCGGCGGCGGGCTCTCCGGCGGGCAGCAGCAGCGGCTCTGCATCGCCCGGGCGATCGCCGTGCAGCCCGACGTGCTGCTGATGGACGAGCCGTGCTCCGCGCTGGACCCGATCTCGACGCTGGCGATCGAGGACCTCATCGCCGAGCTGAAGCAGGACTTCACGATCGTGATCGTCACCCACAACATGCAGCAGGCCGCCCGCGTGAGCGATCAGACGGCGTTCTTCAACCTCGAGGCGACGGGCAAGCCGGGCAAGCTCATCGAGATCGACGACACCGAGAAGATCTTCTCGAATCCGACGCAGAAGGCGACCGAGGACTACATCTCCGGCCGCTTCGGCTGAGGCTTGCCGGGGCCTCCTCCCGTCAGCAGACCCGGCCAACAGACACGAAATCGCCCCATCTCTCGCGAAATGGGGCGATTTTGCGTCTGCTCGCGGGGAGTACTCGCGCGGGGCCTCAGCGGGAGGCCGGCAGCTCCGCTTCGTCGGGCGACTGCCCCGTCACCTGGAAGATGACGCGGCGTGCGATCTCCACGGCGTGGTCGGCGAAGCGCTCGTAGAAGCGGCCCAACAGTGTCACGTCGACCGCCGCGGCCACGCCGTAGCGCCATTCGCGGTCCATCAGCACGGTGAACAGGTGACGATGCAGGTCGTCCATCGCGTCGTCCTCTTCGCGGATGCGCGCCGCCTTCTCCGGATCACGCGATACCAACACCTCTCGGGCGCTCTGGCCGAGTTCGACTGCGACGCGGCCCATTTCGGCGAAGTAGCCGTTGACCTCTTCGGGCAGCGCGTGCTGAGGATGACGGCGCCGGGCGATCTTGGCGACGTGGAGGGCCAGCGCACCCATCCGGTCGACGTCGGCCACGATCTGGATCGAGCTGACGATCGCGCGAAGGTCGCCGGCGACCGGGGCTTGCAGCGCCAGCAGCACGAACGCGCTCTCCTCGGCTCGCACGCTCATCGAGACGATTTGTTCGTGGTCGGTGATCACCTGCTCGGCGAGGGCGAGGTCGGCTTGCAGCAGGGCTTGCGTGGCGCGCTCCATGGCAGCACCCGCGAGTCCGCACATCTCGCCGAGCTGGGCGCTGAGGCCTTCGAGCTGCTCGTGGTAAGCGGTACGCATGACCAAAAGCCTACGGGTTACCTGCACAGATCGTCACGAGCCGCGGGGTGAACGCCAGGTGAATGCCGCCTGCTATTCGCAGGATGTGTCCGCGGCGTTGGTCACGGTCAGGTCCTCGGGCAGCGCGCTGGCGGTGTTCTTGGACCCGCGCAGTACGTGCACCTTGACGGTGGCGCCGCTGGGAATCGGCGCGCCGACAGACGAGTAGTCCTTGCCCAGGACGACCTGTACGACGTCGCCGAGTCCGCTGGATCGCTCGATCGTCGGGTCGGGGAACGACGATGCCACGGTCGCAGCCGCCTCCTCGTTACCGGGGGAGAAGAACACGGTGGTGTGGTCGAGCGGGCCGGGATAGTCGTCGGGATCGGTGATGACGAAGCCGTGGGTCCGCAGCGCGTCCGCGGCGTCGGAGGCCAGACCGGTTTCGGAGGTCGAGTTCGACACCCGCACGGTCACGTCGGCGGGGTTGGTCGCCACGGCCTCGACGACCTCGCCATCCGTCGGCGCCGGCGCTGCGGGTGCGCCGTTGGTCGGCGACGCTGGAGCGCCGGGGACCGGGGTGTTGTCGGCGTTGCGTTCCTCGGGCAGCGGGTCGTCGTTGATGATGGCGTCGAACAACGCGCGCATGTCATCGGTGCGGGGGATCTCGTTGCCGTACTCGTCGGGGTAGCCGACCGTCGGCACGGTGACGAACGTGATCCGGCCCGCGTTGACGCCCTGCACGGACTGACCGAGGTCGACCAGGTCCTTGGTGTCGAGGTTGTCGACGTAACTGTCGTTGATGAACATGTTCACGACGTTGTTGAGCTTCGACAAGGAGAAGAACGTGTCCTTGGAGATCAGCGACCGCAGCAACGACGACAGGAACCGCTGCTGGCGTTTGATGCGCCCGTAGTCACCGTTGGTCTCGGTGGTCACCTGCCGGGCTCGCACGTAGTTCAGGGCCGTGTGCCCGTCGACGACTTGGCGGCCCGCGGTGGCCAGCACCGTGCCCAGCTCGTAGTCCTCGATCGGCGTCGAACTGCACACCTCGACACCGCCGAGCGCGTCGACCATCTTGGAGAAGCCGGCGAAGTCGACGGCCATGAACCGGTTGACGTGCAGACCCGACAGCTTCTGGATGACCTTCACCAGGCATTTGGGTCCGCCGACGGCGAATGCGGAGTTCAGCTTGTATTCGGTGTACGCCTCTTCGGGACCCCAGGATTCGGTGTCCTCGTCGTAGATCGGCCCGTACTGGCGGGTCTCGGGATTCCAGACCTCGCACTTCATCGGTTCGATCTTCAGGTCGCGGGGGAAGGACACCGCGACCACGCGCTTACGGTTCGCCGGGATGTTGACCAGCATCACCGTGTCCGAGCGGGCCCCGGCAGCGTCTTCGGTGGTGCCTGCGCCCATCTCGCTGTTGTCGCCGATGCGCGTGTCGGTGCCGACGATCAGGAAATTCTCGTCGCCGAACTGCGCATTGGGGTCGACGATGTCGCGGGAGTCCGGGTCGAGCGCCGAGACCCGGTTGAGCAGGTTGTTCTTGGACGACTGCCACTGCCAGGCGCCGCCCGTCAGCACCAGGGCCAGCACCGCGACCAGCGCTGCGACGACCCGCCCGGCGATGACGCTGCGGTTGTGCCGTGGCCGGTCTGCCGTCGGGTCCTCGGGCGCCGCCGCCGGTGTGGCCGTCAGGTTCGGCAGCTCCGAGGGCCTGGGGTCCAGGGCGGGCAGGATCGTGGTGTCGAACTCGTCGGCGGGGTAGGGCTCGGGTTCGAGTTCCGGCTCCGGCTCGGGTTCCGGCTCGGCCTCTGGCTCGGCGCGGTGGCGGCGGGTGGGCTCCGGGATCGGCGCGTCTTCGCCGTGGATCTTGGCGATCAGGTCGGCGACGGTGATCGGCGCGGATTCGTCGTCCCGGCGAGGGGTCGCGGTGTCCTCGTCAGCGGGATCGGTTCCGCGCTCCCACGGCGCGGCGCCTGGTGCGGGCCGCGACGATCGGGTAAGCCATTCGTTGTCGCGGTCGGGATCGTCGGAATCCGGGCGGCCGGGAGTGGCGTGATCACCGTCACTCATCGTCTACCGGCCTTTCAGCTCCCACTGCTCCGCGGGCGTCTCGATGGCGGCGACACACACCTCGGGTGAGCGCCATCCCCAACTCAATACACACTGGTCCCGCCCCCGTGTTCGGGGCCGGGCACATTGGCATCTCATCGTACTGAGACATCCTGAGAGAGAGCTAGCCGACGGAGGGCGTCAGCCGACGATCGATATCCACTCGAGACACATGTCAAGCAGCCGGTCAGCCGCCTGAATGCATCACGTCGGCGCCGATGGGGACCGCGCAGTCGTCGGGATCGTCGAGCCAGTTCTGCGGCAGTGACACCGATGCCGCCGACCCCTGGCGCCCGCGCGGGCCATTTGCGGCGGCGGGGAAGGGCACGTCGGGATCGAGCTCGCCGAGCAGGTCGTCCAGCTCGGCGATGGTCTTGACCAGCGCCAACGACCGGCGCAGGTCGGCTCCCGCGGGGAACCCGTGCAGATACCACGCCACGTGTTTGCGCATGTCGCGCATCCCTTTGTCCTCTCCGAAGTGCGCAGCGAGCAGCTCGCCGTGTCGACGAATGATCGACGCCACCTCGCCCAGGGTGGGCGGGGTCGCCGGTGTCTCGTCGTTGAAGGCGGCGGACAACTCGGCGAACAGCCATGGCCGCCCCAGGCAGCCCCGGCCGATCACGACACCGTCGCAGCCTGTCGCGGCCATCATGGCCAGCGCGTCACGAGCGTCGAAGATATCACCGTTTCCGAGCACCGGAATACCGGTGACGTGCGCTTTGAGCGCGGTGATCTGTTCCCAGTCGGCGGTCCCGGAGTAGCGCTGCGCGGCTGTGCGGGCGTGCAGCGCGACGGCTGCAGCGCCCTCCTCGGCGGCGATCCGCCCGGCATCGAGGTGGGTGTGGTGCTCGTCGTCGATGCCGATGCGGAACTTGACGGTGACGGGAACGTCGGTGCCTTCGGTGGCTTTGACCGCGGCTGCGACGATCTGACCGAACAGCCGCCGCTTGTAGGGCAGGGCGGCGCCGCCGCCGCGGCGGGTCACCTTGGGGACCGGGCAGCCGAAGTTCATGTCGATGTGGTCGGCGAGGTTCTCGTCGACGATCATCTTGGCCGCGGCATAGGTGTTGACCGGGTCGACGGTGTAGAGCTGCAGCGACCGCGGCGATTCCGCGGGCGCGAATGTGGTCATGTGCATCGTGACCGGATGCCGCTCGACGAGCGCGCGGGCGGTCACCATCTCGCAGACGTACAGTCCGCTGACGGTGCCGGCGCGGGCGAGCTCGAGTTCTCGGCAGAGCGTCCGGAAGGCGACGTTGGTCACCCCAGCCATCGGGGCGAGGACGACCGGGCTGCGAAGGTCGAACGGCCCGATCCGCAGGGACCGGGCCGCTCGGGACGAGTTGGGTGCTACGACGTCGATGATCCCACCAGCTGAGCCTTGGCGGCCTTCTTCTCCGCCATCTGACGCAGCCGCTCCTCGCGACGCTGTTTGGCGACCTCGAACTTGTCGACGGCCTCCTGCAGTTCCTCGACGAGAAGGCCGAGATCGTCACGCATCTTGGCGCTCTCGCCGTTGAAGTCCTCACGCTCGAAGATGCGCCACTTCTTGAGCACCGGCATCACGATGTCCTCGAGGTGGATACGCGGGTCGTAGACACCGCCGGAGGCAATGGTGACCGCGCGCCGGCGGAAGTCGGGGATCGTGTATCCGGGCATCTTGAAGTTGCGCAGCACCTTGTGCAGCGACTTCATCGCCTGGTCGGGGGCGATCTCGAAGCCGGCTTCGGAGACGTCGCGGTAGAAGATCATGTGCAGGTTCTCGTCGGCGGAGACGCGCTGCAGCAGCTGATCGGCGATCGGGTCGTCGCAGGCCTTGCCGGTGTTGCGGTGCGAGACGCGGGTGGCGAGCTCCTGGAACGTCACGTAGATGACCGAGTCGAACAGGCTCTCGGCGAACAGCTCGAGACCGCCCTGCTGGTTCTGGCCGGGGGAGAAGCCGCGGGTCATCTGCTCGACGCGCAGCATCTCCAGCTCGACGGGGTCGACGTTGCGGGTGACGACGAGGTAGTCGCGCAGCGCGATGCCGTGCCGGTTCTCCTCAGCGGTCCACCGGTTGACCCAGAAGCCCCACGGCCCGTCCATGCTGAAGTTCATCGCGATCTCGCGGTGATAAGACGGCAGGTTGTCCTCGGT
The DNA here is from genome assembly GCF_055419625.1 of Mycobacterium sp. IDUB_1. NCBI lineage: Bacteria > Bacillati > Actinomycetota > Actinomycetes > Mycobacteriales > Mycobacteriaceae > Mycobacterium > Mycobacterium sp. IDUB_1. The sequence goes on from NZ_JBVAYA010000002.1 coordinate 170,079, forward strand.
GAGCAGGTTCGTCAGCATCGCGACCCGCGCCACTTCGGAGAGCTTCGACTGTTCGATGTCCCAGTCCTGGCCGCCGAGGGCGTAGTAGTTCTTGCCGTCGGACCACGGGATGAAGTCGTGGGGGTTCCAGTCCTTCTTCATCTTCATGTGCCGGTTGACCAGGGGCTCGACGACGGGCTCCAGTTCGGTCAGCAGCTGCAGATCTGTCAGATCCTTGGCCATGACACCTCCGATTATCTGTACCTCGTAGTTGCACTCAATATATCTGTGTACGCCGGTGACATTCAAGTCGCCGCGCCGGAGCTCACACGCGCAGCGATTCAGCGCGTGGCGGCCTGCAGCAGCAGCTCCGCGCAATGGTCGATGAACTGCTCCCGCGTGGCGGAGAGACGGCCGTCCAGGTACGCGGTGAACAGAGCAGTGAGTGCCCCGATCAGCCCGGTGGCAACCATCGCCTGGGTGGTCGGGTCCGTGATGCGGGTCAGGTTCTGCTGCAGCAGCTCGATGAAGTTCGGCATCCACCGCGCTCCCGAGCGGGCCAGCACCGGCTCGGCTTCCGGGGCGAGCAGCAGGACGCGGCCCCGCGCCGGATCGTCGACCATCATCGCGACGAATCGCTCGACCGCGTCCCGCATGCTCTCCGATTTCGCCAGCGTCGCCATCGCCGCGCTGCCGACCTCGTCGTACACCGCGGCGACGTAGTCGTCCCGATCGGTGAAGCTCTCGTAGAAGTAGCGCTCGGTCAGTCCCGCGGCGCGGCATGCAGCCCGCACCGTGAGGTTCGGACCGCCCGGGCTGCCCAGCAGCTCGATGCCGGCGGCGATCAGATCGTCGCGGCGCAGCGCGGGGCGCTCCCGTACGGGAACGCCCGACCATCTGCCCCGCCGTTGACCGGACGACACGGTCCTCCTAGACTCCGTTTTGACAACGCATGTAGTCAGAATTGGGGTAGCGCGAACAGTGACTCAAGATACGTCCGCCACTTGCCCGGTGACCAGCGAGTCCGCTGCCGACACACCGGTCGCCACCGGCTGCCCGGTCACCGGCGGCTACGACGACCTGCCTGCAGCACTGGGCCCCGACTCGCTGACGTGGAAGTACTTCGGGCAGTGGACGGGCATGCTGCAGGGCCCGTGGGCGGGCTCCATGCAGAACATGCATCCGCAGCTCGGCGCCGCGGTGGCGCAGCACTCGATCTTCTTCCTCGAGCGCATGCCCCGGCTGTTCCGGTCGGTGTACCCCATCGGCGGGGTGGTCTTCGACGGAGACCGGGCGCCGCGCACCGGGGCGGAGGTCCGCGATTACCACATCGGCATCAAGGGCGTCGACGAGCAGGGCCGGCGGTACAGCGCGCTGAACCCTGACGTCTTCTACTGGGCGCACGCCACGTTCTTCAAGTCCACGCTGCTGGCGGCCGAATGGGTCGGCGGCGGACTGACCGACGCGCAGAAGCGTCAGCTCTTCGACGAGCACGTCACCTGGTACCGGATGTACGGCATGAGCATGCGGCCGGTGCCCGCAAGCTGGGAGGACTTCGAGCGGTACTGGGACCACATGTGCCGCAACGTGTTGGAGGACAACTGGGCTTCCCGCGAGGTGATGGACCTCTCGACGATGCCCAAGCACCCGTCGCTCGACTGGCTGCCGGACGGGCTGTGGCGGCTCAACATCGCCGTGATGCAGCGGTTCTTCAACTTCGCGACGGTCGGCCTCTACGACCCGCCGGTGCGCGAGTTGATGGGGTACTCGTGGTCGCCCCGGCAGGAGCGGCTGCACAGACTCTTCGGTCGCGCGGTCTACCTGAGCACCCGGCTGATGCCGAAGCGGATGTTGATGCACCCGCGTAAACGCTCGGCGTGGGATCGCGCGCGTGGCCGCCTGCCCGTCGACGCGCCGCTGGTGGAGACGCCGGCGCGCAACCTTCCGCCGGTCGAGTACCGCGACGACCCGCACTTCTACTGCCCGAAGGTCTGAGCGCGCGTACGTTCGACGGTGTGCTGGGCAAACTGACGGTCGCTCCGCTGCTGATGATCCTGGCGACCGGCACCGCCGGCGGTGCCGCAGCCGGACCCCCCGGCGACGCGTCGGCGCAGCGCATCGTCGTCAGCGCGCCGGAACCGGATTCGCCCGTCGGGGAGCTGACGACCTACGAGCGGGTCGACGGACGCTGGCGCGTGGTGCTGGGCCCCACGCCTGCCGATCTCGGCCGGCTCGGGGTCGGCGCCCCGGCAGACGACGTGTTCCGGACCCCGGTGGGCACGTTCCCGCTCGGGCAGGCGTTCGGGCGCAGCGAGAACCCCGGCACCCGCATGCCGTACTTCGTGGCGACCGACGAGGACTGGTGGGACGAGGACGTGGATTCGCCGACGTACAACACCCACGTACACGCCGCCGAGATCGACTCCGAGGACGCGGAAAACCTTTACGACTCCGGGGAGATCTACGACTACGCGGTGCTGATCGACCACAACCCGGAGCGTGTGCCCGGCCGCTCCGCGGGCATCTTCCTGCACGTCACCGACGGTGAGCCGACGTGGGGCTGCGTCGCGATCGGCCGTGATCAGATGCGGTCGGTACTGCAGTGGCTCGACCCCGCGCAGCACCCGGAGATCACCATCGCGGTGGGAGCGCCCGCACCGGCATGACGGCCCAGTGGGCGGGCGGGAAGCGGCCGTAGATGCCATGCGGATCGCCGGCCAGCGTCAACTGGTGTTCGTAGTCGGCGCGGGCGCGCAACCCGGCGTCACGGATGACGGCCGCCTTCTTGCGGCGGCGCATCGCGACGAGGAACACCGCGCCGGTGACGAAAATCACCGCGGGGTACCACCCCAGCCACAACCACCAGAGGGCCAGTGCGGCAGCCGACATCGTCAGCACGGGATGGCGCCGGAACCAGGGCCGCTGCGATCGTGGGGTGAGCATCGACGCCGATCCTACGAGGGGCTCGTCGCGGCCGCGTCAGGTTTGCGTCGGCGCCGTACCGGCTAGCTTGAAAAGCATGCACGCGCCGGAGGTTCTGGGCGGTCGCTACGAGCTGCGAGGCATTCTCGGCCGTGGTGGCATGGCCGAAGTGCGCGATGCCTGGGACCTGCGGCTGGGCCGTCCGGTGGCGATCAAGCTCCTGTATCCGTCGGTGAGCGAGCAGCCCGACACCCGCCGTCGATTCGCCACCGAGGCCCGCGCAGCGGCCGTCGTCGACCATCCTCACGTCGTCGCCGTGCACGACACCGGTGTCCACCGCGGCCGGCACTACATCGTTCTGGAGCGCCTGCCGGGGCGCAGCGTGGCCGATGCGCTGGCCCGCGGGGGTCCGATGCCGGCGCAGCACGTCCGGGGCATCCTCCGCGACGTCCTCGACGCGCTCGGCGCCGCGCACCGAAGCGGTGTCCTGCACCGCGACATCAAGCCGGCCAACCTGCTCTACACATGGTTCGGAACCGTGAAAGTCGCCGACTTCGGGGTGGCCAAGAGTGCAGATACGCCGCAGACGCTGACCAACCGGGTCTTCGGGACGATGGCCTACATGCCGGCGGACCGGATCGCGGGTCGGCCCGCAGTGCCCGGCGACGACCTGTACGCGCTCGGAGTCGTGGCCTACGAGGCGCTCACCGGCCGCCGGGCCTACCCCCAGGAGACGCTGACCGGGTTGGCCGATGCGATCGCAGCCGGGGCGATCACACCGCTGTCGGTGCTGCGGCCCGATCTCGATCCCGCGTTGGTGGCCACCATCGAGCGCGCGATGTCTCCGGACCCGCGGTGGCGCTTCGCGACGGCCGAGCAGATGCGGGCCTGTCTGGACGGGGCGGCGCACGCGTCGCAGCGCGTCGTGGCGCTGCTCGCGGGAGCGGCGGCAGTGCTCGCGGTGCTGGTGGCGGCGCTGGTGCTGATCGCCGGGTGACGTGGTGCCCCCACCAGGGCTCGAACCTGGGACCTGCGGATTAAAAGTCCGTAGCTCTACCGACTGAGCTATAGGGGCGTGGCGTGTGTGCCTGCAAAAGGATACTGCGGGGGTGGCCGTTTGAAGATCCGGGTGCCGGTACCCTAAGCTATCGAAGCTCCCAACGAACTTGGTTGTGAGTACCCCGGAGGAATTCGGACTTGGCCCCCATCGTCTAGTGGCCTAGGACGCCGCCCTTTCACGGCGGTAGCACGGGTTCGAATCCCGTTGGGGGTACGCGCAACGCGAGTTGGTCGGGTTGCACAAGTAAGGCCCTGTGGCGCAGTTGGTTAGCGCGCCGCCCTGTCACGGCGGAGGTCGCGGGTTCGAGTCCCGTCAGGGTCGCAATATTGCGGCGTGAGGCTGGCCCGGTCGAGAGACCGGCGCCTTCCGGCCAGGTAGCTCAGTTGGTACGAGCGTCCGCCTGAAAAGCGGAAGGTCGCCGGTTCGATCCCGGCCCTGGCCACTCAAAGTTTGTGAAGTTCAGACGACTTCACTCCCCACTTCGCCTTGACCCTGAGTCGATCCGTGCAGTGCCTATAGGGCCAACATAGGGCCAGATCTCGCGGCGGTGGAGGGTCCGACGATGGCCGACAATGATGTGGTGGTGTCGCCAGCAGCGCGGTTGACGCCCGTCGGCCGAATGCTCAGGTCAGGTCGGCAGTACAGAAACCGGCCATCAAGGGTCAATGCCGCGGCGGCGCCGGCTTTTCTCGGGATCGCCTCTCGTTCCGGACGGCCCCATCCCGGAAGGCCGACCAGAAGGAAAAGGGTCGCTCCCGCGTCCTTGACGAACGTTTCTGGGACGGTCATCTCCTCGTTGAGCGCAGTCTCCAAGACCGTCTTGGTGAGGTGCTTGAGCAACCCGTACAGGCCCTGTCAGCGCCAGGCCCTGTCCTTGTGCCAGCCGGACCAGCTCGACCGCAGCCTGCTGCTCAGCCTTCCTCTTGGTCACATCATCCCGTGTCGTCATCACGGCGACCTTTCTCGAGCATCGCTCAGCGTGTTAGGCCGAAAACATCGCTAGATCCACAGTCCTTTTTCGATCGTTCAGGTGCTTGCAGTGACGGCGCCGGGGTGACTGAAGCGTGCGGCCCTTCGGTGGATACGATGTGCGCGGCCGCGGGTTCGCTGCGGCTTTGCGGTTAGGCCATCGCCGGGAACGAGTTCGGTGACGTCGAGTGCGGCGAACGCGCCGTCGCGGCGCACGGTCGCGGTGTGGCGAACACTGGTGTGCAGCGCCGCGGCTGCTTTTCGGCGCGGAATTCACTGACAAAGCCGAGACCGATACTGGGGCCAAGATCACGCCGATGATGATGGCCTGCACGCTGTCCCAGGAAGTACGAGACAACAGCCGTGGCTGGACCGTAGTACTTCAGCCGCTCAGACGCCTGCGCGCTGGACGACCCCTGCGCGGAACTATCCAGCCAACTGAAGACCTCGTCTACCGGAGCCGCCGCGACCTGCTCGGCGGTCAGCATCGCCGGCCGCGCCGCGCCGTGGGGGGCGCCTTCGGCGTCATCCACATCGCAGCTGTCCCGAGGATCGGTTCGCGAACGCGGCTATGTAAACCAGCACGTTGTTCGTCTCCGCGCGAACTGGACCCACATCGAACGACCAGCGCGACGATGGTCCGGCGTTCACCCCGACGCGATCTGAAGGCGAAATTGTTCTCGCCAAGTTACTTTCGACTGGACCTCGCGTAACGGGCTCCGGGTCGTGGTCGTTGTGGACCGCCGGCGGCGGCTGCGCTCACTCGGAGGCGGCGGTGTCGGCGTATGCGGGCTTGGCCAGTCTGTCCGCGAGTTGGTCAAGCTGTGTCTGCAGATTCCGCCGGTCATCGGCCGTGCCCTTCGTAACGCCGTCGTCCGTTCGGCGCCGCGCATGCACCACCTTCTCGACGTATTTGTTCGCGTTATCAATCGCGGAGTCGATTGTTCTGAGGACTTCCTCGATTTCGGCAGGGCGTGCGACCGCCTCAATCTTGTCAGGGTGGTTCTCTGTTCCGATTATGGTGACTTGATGCCCGCGAACGGTCTGGAGGAAGCAATCCGTCCAGGCAAAGGGGGGTAGGGGCAGGATCTGAAGTCGAATGACAACCTCCTGGAGGGTTTCACCGACTTCGAGCATCGGCGTGCCGATTCTGGAGATGCCCCATTTCTCTGACATAGCTTGTCCTTTCTGCAGTGAAGTGTCGCCATTGGTGGTGTGCCTGGTCCGCTCGTCGTGGCCGATCGAGGGAGTCAGGTCGATGAGGCATTGAGCGCGTGTCGCATTCGTGGGCAAGATCGGCGGCGTGGGCCCATTTCGTGTCATCGTGAAGCCCCACGTGTTCGCCAACCGGCGCAGAAATCGCCAGACGCACTCAACCGTTCGGTATGGCGGCCATGGCGAACTCACGACAAAGGGTTCGCCAGCTTCCTAGCCCTGGTAATCGATGATGCGTTGCTCGCTACGGAAGTGACATCAGGAGTCGCTCGAGTTTCGTCGTCTTCTCGAGCTGTGTGATCGCGGGTTCGGGTGTCTGGATCCATCTTGTCGGCGCGCTCGAACGTCTCGTTCACTTTGTCGCGGGCCGCGTTTGCGTCGTTGCGACGTATCTCCGCTTCGTGGTGCAGGGCCGCCGCGCGGGCTGCTTTGCCGTCTGCCTCCGCTTGCGCTGCGCGGGCCTTCGCCGCGGTCTCGTCGGCGAGTGCTTCACGTTGACCCACTTTGTGAGATTCATCGGTGGCTTTGCTGCGGATGCCGGCGGCTTCGAGACGACGATGCTGGGCGTGTTTGTTTCGCGCCACCAACGCGATTGCAGAGATAAGCGCAAGTGCGACGGCCACGATGACGAAGATCAGAACGGTGGTGGTGGAAGTCATGTCGGTTCCTTGAATTGGTTGAATGGTTCGATAGTCGGGATCGCTGCCGTCGAGCAGCGCGGCATCGTGAATTCATTTGAGGCAGAGGGTGATTGATTAGTACAGGATTGATCAACGCCCCGTGATTCCGTGGTCCGGCGACCATGACGTCCGGGGAATTCCACCGTCGAGTTTTGACGTCGCGGTGGGCCGTTGCGCCCGATCAGTAGTAGTGACGTCGACCGCCCACGGCGCGTCCCATCCGCCCCATGACCATGAGCAGCAGGCCGACCACCAGGAGGATGACTCCGAGGACCAGAACAATGTGCGCGAACGCGAATGTGGGCACGAGGCTGGGCAGGAGCAACCCCAGCACGATGAGGATGATTCCGAGGACGATCATGACGTTTACCTGATTCGATGCTGTGGGTTATGGCGTCGGGGGCGGTCGTGTCACGGTTTGAAGGCGTCGACGATTTTGTCTCTTGCCTGTTTGGTATTGGCCTTGAGCTGATCGACGCCGCCCTCGGTGCGCAGCCGGTTGTTGCCGGTGGCGCGCCCGAGGTACTTCTTGGTGGCGCCCTTGGCGGCCTGGGCCCTATGGGCGAACTTTTTTCCGATGCTCATATCTGAGTCCTTTTCAGAGACGAAAAACCGTTATGGATCAACAGAATTCGAACGGTTCTGAGTGGCTACCGGCGCCCGGCCGCAGGTCCGGTCTCGGTTGGCTGTCTGTCACGCGAGAAGCGACTAAGCAAGCGAACCCTGCCCCGGGGGGTCCGCGCCGGTGGGCGGTTCGTATCCGAGTCGGTCGTTGCGTCGATCGACCGCCGTTCGACGCGATGGTCGCGTTCCTGGTTGAGAAACGTCGTTTCGCGCTGCGACCTGGCGAGTTCGTGGCGGGCGTCGCGTCCGCGGCCGGCGGTGCGGCGCGCACCCGCGAGCAACACCGAAAGGCCGAGCATCGCCACAATGCCGACCACAATGCCGAAGAGGAACAACGTCCCGGTCGAGCCGGTGACGTGATAGCCGAGCACGGAGAAGTTCTCGGTCAACGGATGCGCAGCCCCCGCGTTGGCCAGTACGCCGGTGAACCCCACGAACACCGCGACGAGCAGAACAATCAATCCAACGATGACAATCATGCTGAGGCCTCGGATCTTCGGTGTAGGCCTCCAGTCCACGCCGCATCATTGTCGCTGTCAACAGTGTGAACACACCGTTGACGTATGCCGTTAACATGTAGTGTGGACCCGCCTCGACAGGGACTCGACGACGAGGGGGAAGCTGAAAGGAACTGCGACGGCAATGACAACCTCGCCGGGAGAGCCAGCCGCAAGCACTGGCGATGGTGGACAACCCGATGCGGGCGCTCGAGACAACGATCAGCTCACCCGGTCGCTGATCTTGCAGACCGCGCTGGCGATCGTCGACCGTGACGGCGTGGACCGATTGTCCATGCGCCGCCTCAGCGAGGCATTGGGCCGAGATCCGGTGATGATCTATAGACACGTCCCCAACAAAGCCGCGGTCCTCGACGGGGTCGCCGAGATCGTCCTCGCGAAGTTATCGGTAGACACCGCGGACCCTGACTGGGCCGGTCAACTACGCAACGTCGCGCACGCTTTCCGACAGTTGGCCCTGACCCATCCCAACGTGGTGCCGCTGCTGGTGACTCGGCCGCTGGCGACCCCGCTTGGACAGCGACCGCCAGGCATGCTGCGCCCGCTCGAAGACGTTCTCGCACTGCTCATCTCCGCCGGGTTCGCGGGCGACGACGCGCTCCACATCTACCGGCTGCTGTTCGGCTTCCTCTACGGCCACATCCTCAATGAGTTACAGGAGGTCGTCGAGCGACCCGAGGAAACCGACCACGTCCTGCGTCTCGGTCTGCACCGGTTGGCGATCACCGAATTTCCGCTCGTGCGCGCCCTGGCACCCGCCCTCGCCGCCTACGACGGAACTGCCGAATTGGACCGCTTCCTCAAGCTACTTCTCGAGGGGCTCGCAGTGAATCTCATCCCGGGCGGTTAATGGATCGAGATGCCTGTGAGCCAACTCAGCCGACCCGCCAACGGTGACCGGTATGGCGACTCAGCCTGATGCATCCTCGTCATTACGGCTAACACCTGGCGGCGAGGCAATTGACGTTCGGCCTGACGGCCGCGCCCCGGGCACTCAACTCCCTAGGATCGTCCGTCGTTGGGGCCGGGTGCTGACCCGCTACGGGATCGCGCGCCTGCGCTGGCTGGACCGCCCCACCGGCAGGTCGTTCGACGGATCAACACCACCGCAATCGCCATTTGGTGTGCGGCTATCGCTTTCTGTACACCGCGATAGATGCACACTCACGACTGGTCTACAGCGAACTGCTCACCGATGAACGCAAAGACACTGCGGCAGCGTTCTGGACCCGGGCCGCCAACCACTGGTTTCACGAATGTGGCGTCAGGGTGCGAAAAGTACTCACCGACAACGGATCCTGTTTCCGATCCCATACCTTCCGCGACGCCCTCGGTGGCATCGAACATCGCCACACGCGACCCTACCGGCCGCAAACCAACGGCAAGGTAGACAGATTTCACTGCACGTTGGCTGATCCACCGCGTTCCGGAAAGGTCGACGAACACATGGCTGCCGGCGTCGACGCCTGCGGTGTCACGGGCGCGCGCGAGTGCCGGTTACCATAAATCCCCATGAACATCCGTGGTGCGGTCGTAGCGTGCGCCGCCGGTCTGGCGGTGACCCTGGTCCCAGGGCTCTCCCCGGTCGCCGCAGCGCAACCCACGCACACCGTGACGGACCTCGTCGACGCCGCGGTGCGCCGCCTGCAGATCGCCGAACCGGTCGCAGCCAACAAGTTCCACACCCGCACCGCCGTCGTCGACGCAGCGCGCGAGCAACAGGTGCTCGACAACGTCGCCGGCCAGGCGCTCGACTTCCAGATCGACCCCGCATACGTCACCACCGCGTTCCGCGATCAGCTCGACGCCACCGTCGGCATCGAGTACCAGCGGTTGGCCCAGTGGACGTTCGATCCCGCCGCGGCGCCCGCCGACGCACCCGACCTGGCCAGGTCGAGGGAGATCATCGACGCGCTCAACCGCGAGATGGTGACACTGATGGCCGAGGAGTGGCCCAAACTGCACTCGCCGCAGTGCCCTGCCGAACTCGACGCGGCGAAGTCGTCGGTGACGACAACACGCGGCCTCGACCCGCTGTACCGCCAAGCCCTCGATTTCGCGACCCGCAACTACTGCCGTTGACATGAGCGACTTCCGCCAGCGGTTGCTGGACGGTCTGGAGGCGTCGATCGCCGAGCAGGGCTACGCCAAGACCACCGTCGCGGAGATCGTACGGAGGGCCCGGACATCCCGGCGTACGTTCTACGAGCAGTTCACCAGCCGCGACGAGTGTTTCGTCGCGCTGCTGTCGGAGGCCAATGCCGATCAGATCCAGCAGATCCGCGCCGCGGTCGATCCTGCTGCGCCGTGGCAGAAGCAGGTGCGGCAAGCCATCGAGGCGTGGATCGCCTCGGCTGAGGCGCGATCGGCGTTGATGCACAGTTGGATTCGTGACGTCCCGGCGCTGGGCAGCGCCGCCCGCGGACTGCAGCGGGAGGCGTTCGACCACTTCATCGACATGGTCGACGCGCTGAGCGACAGTGCCGAATTCCGTTCGGCCGGTATCGGTCCCGTGCCCCGGCGGCGCACCATCATGCTGCTCGGCGGCCTTCGTGAACTGACCGCGATCACCGTCGAGGAGGGCGGCCGCCTCAGTCACATCACCGACGAGGCAGTAGAGGCCTCCATCGCCCTGGTGGGGCACCGGGATCAGCGCGGCGCTGCGGCCTGCTCGTAGAGCGTCGGGTCGTGGGCGCAGACGATCATCAGGTCCGGTTCGTTGCGGCGCTGCAGCTCGATGAGCCGGGAGTGGTTGTCCGCCACCTGTTTTCGATTCTCCGCGACCGCCTGCTCGAAGGCCGTCAGCGCCCGTACCCGGGGCTTTCCCTCGAGCGTCCCGGCCTGGAAGAACGCGTCCCCGGCGTGAAGTATCCAGCGGTCGCCGGCGTCGACGGCCACACACGCGTGCCCGCGGGTGTGTCCGGGCAGCGAGATGAGCACGAAGCCCGGGCCGATGTCGGTGAGCTCCCGGGCGGCCGCGAACCCCCGCCACGCTTCCCCCGTTACGTCGTACTCGACGAGATCGGGGCCGTGGGCCCACTGTTCGGCGCGGTACCGGACTCGATCGGGCGTCGCGGGTGAGCGCATCGCCTGGTCCACCTCGGTCCTGGTGACGTGGACCTTGGCGTCGGGGAAGTCGGCCAGACCGCCGATGTGGTCGGCGTCGAAATGCGTGGTGATGATGTGCCGCACGTCGCCGCGGTGGTAGCCGAGTGCCTCGACCTGGTTCACCGCTGCTTCGGCCATGTCGAAGGACGGCCGGAAGAAGTAGGGCCGGAACCGGCCGAAGCGCGCAGGTCGCCGGCAGTCCAATGTGCCGAACCCGGTGTCGACGAGCACCAACCCGCTGTCGGCCTCGACCAGCAGCACATGGCACACCAGAGTGCCTGCACCCCATGGCCGCATCGTGCCGCAATTCAGATGGTGGACCTTCACCAGTCGTCGCCCCCCGCGTCGTGACCGATGTGAATTACTCACATTGTCGGGCAACCATAGCGTGTGTGCAGGACCGCGCCCGGGGCAACGTGCCGCGGCGGCCGGTCGGGAAGCGCCGCGCTTGGGGTACTTTACCGACATGGTCCGGCCTGCCCAGACGGCGCGCAGTGAGCGCACGAGGGAGGCGCTCCGGCAGGCCGCGGCGGTGCGCTTCCTGGCTCAGGGGGTGGAGGAGACCTCGGCCGAGCAGATCGCCGCCGATGCTGGCGTCTCACTTCGGACGTTCTACCGGCACTTCTCGTCCAAGCACGATCTGCTGTTCGCCGACTACGACGCCGGACTGCACTGGTTCCGTGCGGCTCTGTCCGCGCGATCGCCGGACGAGCCCATCATCGAATCGGTGCAGTCGGCGATCTCGGCCGCTCCGTACGACGACTCCGCCGTCACCCAGATCGCGGCGATGCGGGCTCAGGACCTCGACCCCGGCCGGATCGTGCGGCACATCCGGCAGGTGGAGGCGGACTTCGCGGAGGCCATCGAAGAGCGCATGGCCGCCAAGGATCCGCAGGCACCCGGCACAGAAGAGCGCATGCGCATCACGGTGACCGCGCGGTGCATCGCCGCGGCGGTCTTCGGTGCGATGGAGGTCTGGATGTTGGGGGAGGACCGCTCTCTGCCCGAGTTGGACAGGCTGTGTCGCGAGGCGCTGGCGCTGCTGCAGACGGGGGTCGGAAACCCCGGCTGATCCATGTTTCGTCAATATTGACAAAACCTGAGGGTGCGTGTCAGCCTCAGGCGATGACGGACTTCGACGTGATCGTCGTCGGCGCGGGGCACAACGGCTTGACCGCCGCCGCACTGCTGCAACGGGCCGGCCTGCGCACGCTCTGTCTTGAAGCCAAGCTCTACGCCGGCGGTATGGCCTCGACGGTGGAGCTCTTCGATGGCTTCCGGTTCGAGATCGCCGGTTCGGTACAGGTGCCCACCTCCGCCGTCGTCAGCGAGGCGCTGGGGCTCGACTCTCTGCCCACCGTCGACCTCGACGTGATGAGCGTGCAACTGCGCGGGGTCGGCGACGACCCGGTCATCTACTACACCGATCCGATGAGGCTGCTGACCCACCTCAACGAGGTACACGGCGCCGAGGCCGTCAACGGAATGGCCGGTCTGATGGCGTGGTGTCAGGCGCCGACGCGGGCCCTGGGGCGCTTCGATGCGTCGCACTCGCCGAAAACACTGGATGAGATGTATGCCTGTGCGACAAGTGAATTCGAGCGCCAGGCGATCAGCGACATGCTGTTCGGATCGGTCAGCGACGTCCTCGACCGCCACCTGCCGGACCGGGAGAAGCACGGGGCATTGCGCGGCATGCTGGCCTTCCTGGCCGTCAACACCACCTTCCGAGGTCCCGAGACACCGGGCAGCGCTGCGGCCCTGGCGTTCGGGCTGGCGGTGCCCGACGAGAACGCCACGCTGATCAAGAAGTTCCGCGGCGGCATGGGCGCCGTCACCGAGCATCTCCTGGCGATGTTCACCGACGCAGGTGGCGAACTCCGGTTGCGGAGCAAGGTCGCCGAGGTGCTGACCGCGGACGGGCGCGCGGGCGGCGTTCGCCTGGAGGACGGCTCGACGCTCACCGCTCCCGTCGTCGTCTCCACCCTCGCCCCCGACCTGACCGTCAACGGACTCCTCGACCCCGCCGTGGTGCCCGCCGACATCAGGGAGCGATACGCCCGCATCGACCACCGCGGCAGCTATCTCCAGATGCACTTCGCGCTGGACGGACCACTCGAATTCGCAGCGCCCTACGAGGTCCTCAACGACCCCGAGTATCAATCGGCCATCGGCATTTTCAGCACCCCTGAGGAACTGCAGCGGCAGTGGGAGGACGCCAGACGTGGCGTCGTCCCTGCCGATCCGGCCATCGCACTGCAGATTCCCTCGGCCAACGACCCCACCCTGGCTCCGCCGGGCAAGCATGCGGCATCTGCGTTTTCGCTGTGGTTCCCCCTCACCGAGGAAACCGCGAGCTACGGCGACCGCAAGACCGAGATGGGCCAGCGAGTAATCGAGAAGATCACCCGGCTCGCGCCCAATTTCGAAGAGCTCATCCTGCGTCACACCACGTTCACGCCCAAACACATGGGCACGATGTTCGGCGCGCCCGGCGGGGACTACTGCCACGGCCTGATCCACCCCGAGCAGATGGGGCCGAACCGGCCGGGGCCGAAAGGTCATGTGGATCAACCGCTTCCGACCGACGGCCTGTACCTCGCCGGTGCCGGTTGCCATGGCGGGCCCGGTATCACGTTCATCCCGGGCTACAACGCCGCGCAGGAGATACTCGCCCGGCGCTGACCTAGGTGGCCGGTGCCGGCCCGCCGGACGTCGCGCCGCCTTCGTCGGACCAGTCGACGCGGTCGTCGTCGGCGCCCTTGGACGGGTCGCTCATCACGTCGTCGTCTGCCTCGTCGGCGCCGGCGTCTGTATCAGTGGTGCGGGGATCTGTGCTCACCTGCCAGGACTACCCCGGCGCGAGCATTCCATTCACTCGCGGCGCGCCTGCAGCTGCGCCATCCAATCCGCGGGGACACGTCCTCGCGGACCCGGCACCGTCTCGTCGACGGGCCGACTCTGCGGCGCCGCGAGCTCGGGTCCGTCGTAGTAGGCCTGAGACGAGTAGTCCCAGAACCAGTCTTCGCCCGGTTCGAAGGACCGGATGATCGGATGGCCGCTCGCGCGCCAGTGCGCGGATGCGTGCCGCTGCGGCGAGTCGTCACAGCAGCCGATGTGGCCGCACGCTGCACACCGTCGCAGATGCACCCACCAGCCGCCTGCGGCGTCGCACTCGACGCATCCGGTACCGCTGGGCGGCGCCGCGGGGTCGATGTCACTGCTCACAGTCGACGAGCCTACGGGCCTGCTCCGGTGATCTCGACCGAACATCAGCTTCGGTGTTCTAGGGTTCCCCCGTGGCCACCAAGGATTCGCGCGAAGTCGTGATCGAAGCAACGCCGGAACAGATCCTCGACGTCATCGCCGACGTCGAAGCGACCCCGACCTGGTCGCCGCAGTACGAGAAGGCCGAAGTGCTGGAGCGGTTCGACGACGGCAGGCCCAAACAGGTGAAGATGGTGGTCAAGGCTGCCGGGCTGACCGACGAGCAGATCGTCGAATACACCTGGAGTGACAACGAAGTCAGCTGGACGCTCGTGTCGGCGGGCCAGCTCAAGGCGCAGGACGCCAGCTACACGCTGACCCCGGACGGCGACAAGACGCGGGTGCGTTTCGACATCGCGGTCGACCTGTCGGTTCCGCTGCCCGGCTTCATCGTGAAACGCGCGATCAAAGGCGGCGTCGAGACGGCAACCGAGGGGCTGCGCAAGCAGGTGCTCAAAGTCATCAAAGGCTAGGCGAGCCGGTCGAGCGCATCGGGCTCGGCGATCGTCAGCACGGCGTCGACGATGGTCGGCTCCGCCTGCAACCTGTTCTCCAGATCTCGCAGCGTCTCGGCGATCCGCGATTCCGCGGCGTCGCCCACCAAGTCGACGCTGGCCACCAGGAACAGCTGTTTGGGTCCGACGAACACCAGCCGGATGAAGCGCACGGAAGCCACCTCCGGCATCCGCTCGATCTGGGCGATCGCGGCCTGACGCAACCGCGGGCTGGCTGATTCGCCGACGAGGAAGCGGCGGTTGCGATCGATGAGGATCACTGCGACGACGCCGAGTAGCAGGCCGACCAGGATGGAACCGATCGCATCCCAGATCGCGTTGCCGGTGAGCTGGTGCAGGCCGATGCCGGCCAACGCGATCAGGATCCCGATGAGAGCCGCGGTGTCCTCGGCGAACACCGCACGCGTGGTCGGATCCGACGTGTCGAGCACGTGGGAGAGCAACTCCCTGTCGTAAACGCTGGCTTCCGAGCGCAATTGGCGGAACGCCTGCAGCAGCGACGAACCCTCGAGGACGAATGCGACGCCGAGCACGATGTAGGCCACCAGATAGTTCTCCGGGCCTGATTCCCCATGCACGATCTCGGTGATGCCGTGCCACACCGACAACGTGCCGCCGACGACGAAGAGCCCCACCGCGGCGAGCAGCGACCAGACATAGGCCTCGCGCCCGTAACCCAGCGGCCGCTCGCCGTCCGGCGGGCGGGAACTGCGCCGGTTGGCGATGATCAGGAAGCACTGATTCGCGGTGTCGGCCCACGAGTGGGTCGCTTCGGCGGTCATCGAGGCCGATCCGGAGATGACCGCAGCGACGGTCTTGGCGATGGCGACGGCGAAGTTCGCGGCGAGTGCGACGACCACCGTGAGCGCGCTCTCCCCGCCGCCCGGTGAGTCGAGGTGGGCCTCGGTGTGGGCAGGGTCGGGCCCGGTGTCGGGCGCAGCGCTCATGGCAGCGTGCATTGCCCGCCGCGAGCGGGCACAAACGTGGCGGTCCGCGCCATATTAAGAACCGTCATAAAATTAGCTGGACAATCTCCTGCACATGTTCGGGACGGCGGTTATGCTTTGCCGCATGGCAGTCCGTGCTTCCAGCGAGGTGGTGATCGAGGCGCCGCCCGAGGTCATCCTCGACGCGTTGGCCGACATCGAGGCCGTCGCGTCCTGGTCGTCGCTGCACAAGGCCGCAGAAGTCATCGACCGTCACCCCGACGGCCGGCCCCACCACGTCAAGGCGACGGTGAAGATCATGGGGATGAGTGACAAAGAGTTGCTGGAGTACCACTGGGGCGACGACTGGGTGGTGTGGGACGCGCAGCAGACGTCGCGGCAGCGCTGCCAGCACGGCGAATACAACCTGGTGCAGGAAGGTGAGGAACGCACGCGGGTGCGCTTCGACCTGATCCTCGATCTCGCGGCGCCCTATCCGGCGTTCCTGGTCAAGCGGGCCAAGCGACTGGTCCTCGACGTCGCGCTGGAGAACCTGCGCCAGCGGGTGATGGCCGGCGCGCGCTAGGAACGCAGCGCTAGGAACGCAGCGCGCCCAGCCGGCGGATCGCCTCGTCGAGCGTCTCATCGCGTTTACAGAACGCGAACCGGACCAGCGGCTTCCAGTCGCCGGCATGGGACGCGACCGGATCGCAGAACGCCGACATCGGAATGGCCGCCACCCCCACCCGCTCGATCAGCTCGGTGCAGAACGCCCTGCCGTCGTCGAAGCCCAGCGGTCGCGGGTCGGCGGTCAGGAAGTAGGTCCCGAAGCTGTCGAACACGTCGAAGCCGATCTCGCGCAGCGCGTCGGCCAGCCGGTCACGTCGGGCCTCGAACGAGCGACACAGGGCATCCACCCACTCGTCGCCGCTGTCGAGCGCCGAGGCGACGGCGGGCTGGAACGGCGCCCCGCCCACATAGCTCAGGTACTGCTTGGCCGCCCGCAGTCCCGCGATCAGATGGCTCGGCCCGCATGCCCACCCGATCTTCCAGCCGGTGACGTTGAACATCTTGCCGGCGCTCGAGATCGTGATGGTGCGCTCTGCCATGCCCGGATAGCCGGCCAGGGGACGGTGTCTGCGGCCGTCGAAGACGAGGTGCTCGTAGACCTCGTCGGTGATCACCAGCAGGTCGGCGTCGACGGCGAGTTCGGCCAGAGCCTTCAGCTCGTCGTCACCGGCCACTGCGCCGGTCGGGTTGTGCGGCGAATTCACAATGATGGCAGCAGTTTTCGGGGTGATGGCCGCGCGCAGCGCCGCCACGTCGATGGTGAAGCGTCCGCCGTCGCGGCGCATCGGTATCGCGCGCCGATGGCATCCCGCCATCGCGATGACGGGGGAGTAGGAGTCGTAGAAGGGTTCGATCAGCAGTACCTCGGAGCCTGGTTCGACGAGACCGAGGATCGACGCGGCGATCGCCTCGGTGGCGCCGACGGTGACCAGCACCTCGGTGTCGGGGTCGTAGGAGGTTCCGTAGCGTCGCAGGCGCTGATCGGCGATGGCCTGCCGCAGTGGTGCGATCCCCAGGCCAGGCGGGTACTGGTTGTCGCCGTCGGCGATCGCCTTCTCCGCCACCGCGAGCATGTCCTCGGGCCCGGCTTCGTCGGGGAACCCCTGACCGAGGTTGACCGCCCCGAGTTCGGCGGCACGCGCCGACATCTCGGCGAAGATCGTCACCGCGTACGGGCGCAGCCGCTCAACCGTCATTCTCCCGAGGCTAGTTGCTCACCCAGCGTCTGAGTCAGTTGCCATGCGGGTCAGCGGAGTTGAGCGCCGCCTCGGCGTACTTCATGGCGTACTTCATGGCGTGCTCCGCGTGCGTGCCCGACGTGCGCCGAGATCGACGAAATGGCGAGCTCGTCTCGGCTTTATCCGCCCAAACGTCGGTTTGGGCGGAGGCGGCGTCAGAGATGACGGGGTGGGGCGATCGGTTGCTCGGGCCACGCAGCCAAGTCGCGGGCCACTGAGGCCGTGGCATCGAGAAAGCTGCGGAGCAATGCTGCGGGATTGTCCGCCGTGCGCACGGTCCGATACGGCAGCACGAACTCGCCGAGTGCGGAGTCGAAGTAGGCGCCCTCGACGCCGAGATCGGCTTCGGCGTAACCATCGGGCTGCGGATAGGCATACGAGTAGAACGCACCCTCCTCGGCGCCGCCCGGCCAGTAACCGGCGCTGGACACCTCGGCGTTGTAGGCCTCCGTCATCACCCAGTCAGGACAGTTGGGAACGCCGCCCGGGTGCGGCGGCGCCTGCCGCCCGGAGAACCGGGTGACGGCGAGATCGAAAGCGCCCCAGAAGAAGTGGACCGGGCTGGTCTTACCGGTGAAATCGGCCCGGAACTCGGTCATCACGCGATCGGCGCTGACCAGCGAGGTCCAGAAGTTGGTCATCGCGGCCGGGTCGTAGCTGGCGTGCGCGGTGTCCTCGGCGAAGGGGATGACCTCCGGGAGTTCCACCGGCGTCGGAGCGATCGGGACGTCCAGCCCCAGATCGTCGAGGTGGCGGCGAAACTCCGCATAGAAGTCGGCGACCGACCTCGGGTGCAGCGCCATGGACCGCGACGTGCCGTCGGTCAGGCGGATGTGCAGCGCATGCTCGACGAAATCGAAACTGATGTCGAACGCCTTCTGTTTCCAGCTCATCAGCGACGTGGTCAGTCCTCGCGCATCGACGTAGAGGGCCACGTTCCACCAGTGGTTCACGATCGGCGTCGCCGCCAACTTCACTTTTCCGACGATCTGGGTCCACAGATGGACCGTGTCCCGGGTGTCCTGCCAATCCGCCACCACCAGTGCCGGCCAACCCTGTGTATTCGTCATCTGACCATCATCGACGATGACGGCGGGAATGGATCCGACTCCGGGTGCGCTGTAGACCAGCATGACGATCACCCTCGGCGCGGATGCGGCGCTGCGTAAGCCCCTTCAGATCGGCGGCCTCTCCACCGAGAACCGAATCTTCATGGCGCCGTTGACCAGATCGCGCGCCGATGCCGATGGCACGCCGTCGGCGCTGGCTGCGGAGTACTACGCGCAGCGGGCGCAGGCCGGTTTGATCATCAGCGAGGCCACCGCGGTCTGCGAGCAGGCCAACGGTGCCTACCTGAACACGCCGGGCATCTACACCGACCGTCAGCAGGACCGGTGGTCGGAGATCGCGTCGGCCGTACATCGCGCGGGCGGGAAGATGTTCGTCCAGCTCTGGCACGTCGGTCGGATGGCCCATCCGGAGATCAGCGGCTTCGAAGCGGTGGCGCCGTCGCCGATCGCCGCCGACATGGTGACCCACACGCCCACCGGCAAGAAGCCGCTGCCGGTCCCGCGGGCGCTGACGGTCGACGAGATCACCTCGATCGTCGGGCAGTTCCGCTCTGCTGCTCGCCGCGCCGTGGACGCCGGTATGGACGGCGTCGAAATCCATTCCGCCAACGGCTATCTGCTGCACGAGTTTCTCTCCGATGTGGTGAACCAGCGCACCGACGCCTACGGTGGGTCTGCGCAGAACAGGGCTCGCTTCACCGCCGAGGTCGTGGAGGCCGTTGCCGACGAGATCGGCGCCGACCGCGTGGGGTTGCGGATCTCTCCGGGAAACACCGCCGGCGACATGTCGGAGATCGACCAGATCAGCGCCTACGAGGCGTTGCTGTGCCGGATCAAGTCGCTGAACATCGGTTACCTGCACCTCGTCACCCTGCCGTCCTCCGAGCCGTTCGCGGCCCTGCGGACGCAGTGGGAGGGCACCCTGGTGCTGAACACGCCGCGCACGGTCGAGACCGATTTCGCGACGCTGGAAAACCTCGCCGCGTGGGGCGTGATCAGCGCTGCCGCCGTGGGGCGTGCGTTCCTGGCGAACCCCGACCTGGTGACGCGTCTGGAGTCGGGAGCAGAGCTCAACGAGCCCGACGTCGCGACGTTCTACGCCCCCGGGCCGGCCGGCTACATCGACTACCCGACCCTGGACGAATTGGTGACGTCCCAGTCGGCGTAGGTGTGAACACGGCGGGTGAGGGAATCAGGCCGCCATGGCTACCTACCGTGTGCTCAACCCCAAGGGTGACGTCGTCGACACGAAGGACATCGAAAGCGCGGAGGACGCGCACGCCTGGTTCGTCGACCAGAAAGCGGACAACTCCGAGTTGGGGTGGCGCATGGAGGTCGAACACGACGGCGAGTGGTCCTTCTTCGACGACACCGAAGGCACCCCCGACTAACCCCCTTCCCGCGAACAGACGCGAACTCGTGCCATCTGGGCCCAGATGGCACGAGTTCGCGTCTGCTCGGCCGGGGGTGGTGACCCCTCACTCCAGGGCCCAACCAAGCGGTTGGGCGAGGCTGCTAGCATGCCGCTAGAGGAGCAGCCTCCCCGCGGCGTCCGTCATGGATGCGCCGCGGATTCCGATTTGAACAGGACCTGGAGACCACATGTCCGAAGAAGCCTTCATCTATGAGGCGATTCGTACCCCGCGCGGCAAGCAGCGCGGCGGATCGCTGAACGAGATCAAGCCCGTCAACCTCGTCGTCGGCCTGATCGACGAGATCCGCACGCGCTACCCCGACCTCGACGAGAACCTGATCAGCGACCTGATCCTCGGCGTCGTCTCCCCGGTCGGCGACCAGGGCGGCGACATCGCGCGCACTGCCGGCCTGGTGGCGGGCCTGCCGGAGACCACCGGCGGGTTCCAGCTCAACCGCTTCTGCGCCTCGGGCCTCGAGGCTGTCAACCTGGGCGCCCAGAAGGTGCGCTCTGGATGGGACGACCTGGTGTTGGCCGGCGGCGTCGAGTCGATGAGCCGCGTGCCCATGGGGTCTGACGGCGGCGCCTGGGCGGGCGATCCCGAGACCAACTACCGCATCGGCTTCGTGCCGCAGGGCATCGGTGCCGATCTGATCGCCACCATCGAGGGCTTCTCCCGCGAGGACGTCGACGCCTACGCCGCGCGGTCGCAGGAGCGTGCCGCGGCCGCGTGGTCGGGGGGCTACTTCGCTAAGTCCGTGGTTCCGGTCAAGGATCAGAACGGTCTGGTCGTGCTCGACCACGACGAGCACATGCGGCCCGGCACCACCCTGGAGAGCCTGGGCAAGCTCAAGTCCGCGTTCGAAGGGCTGGGCGCGATGGGCGGCTTCGACGATGTCGCGCTGCAGAAGTACCACTACGTCGAGAAGATCAACCATGTCCACACCGGCGGCAACAGCTCGGGCATCGTCGACGGCGCCGCGCTGGTGCTCATCGGCTCCGAGGCCGCGGGCAAGGCCCAGGGGCTGACCCCGCGGGCGCGCGTGGTCGCCACCGCCACCAGCGGAGCGGACCCCGTGATCATGCTGACCGGCCCGACGCCGGCCACCAAGAAGGTGCTCGACCGCGCGGGCCTGACGGTCGACGACATCGACCTGTTCGAGCTGAACGAGGCGTTCGCCTCGGTGGTGCTGAAGTTCCAGAAGGACCTCAACATCCCCGACGAGAAGCTGAACGTCAACGGTGGTGCCATCGCGATGGGTCACCCGCTGGGCGCCACCGGCGCCATGATCACCGGAACCATGGTCGACGAGCTCGAGCGCCGCGGCGCGCGGCGTGCACTGATCACGCTGTGCATCGGCGGCGGCATGGGCGTGGCCACCATCATCGAGCGAGTCTAGGAAGGCCTGAACAACCATGGCAGAGAACACCATTCAGTGGGACAAGGATGCCGACGGCATCGTCACCCTGACGCTGGACGATCCCACGGGTTCGGCCAACGTGATGAACGAGCACTACAAGGAGTCCATGCACAACGCCGTGGAGCGTCTTGTGCAGGAGAAGGATTCGATCACCGGCGTGGTGATCGCCAGTGCAAAGAAGACGTTCTTCGCCGGCGGTGATCTCAAGGGCATGATGAAGGTCGGCCCGGAGAATGCCGCGGAGTCGTTCGCCGAGGTCGAGTTCATCAAGGCCGACCTGCGCCGGCTCGAGACCCTTGGTGTGCCCGTGGTCGCCGCGATCAACGGCGCCGCACTCGGCGGCGGCCTGGAGATCGCGCTGGCCTGCCACCACCGGATCGCCGCCGACACCAAGGGCGTCGTCATCGGCCTGCCCGAGGTCACCCTGGGCCTGCTGCCCGGTGGTGGTGGCGTGGCCCGCACGGTGCGGATGTTCGGCATCCAGAAGGCGTTCATGGAGATCCTTTCCCAGGGGACGCGTTTCAAGCCCGGCAAGGCCAAGGACGTCGGCCTGGTCGACGAATTGGTCGGCAGCGTCGAGGAATTGGTCCCGGCCGCCAAGGCGTGGATCAAAGCCAATCCTGAAGCCCACACGCAGCCGTGGGATCAGAAGGGCTACAAGATGCCCGGCGGCACGCCGTCGCATCCCGCACTCGCCGCGATCCTGCCGTCGTTCCCGGCCCTGCTCAAGAAGCAGCTCAAGGGTGCGCCGATGCCGGCGCCGCGCGCCATCCTGGACGCGGCCGTCGAGGGTGCACAGGTCGACTTCGACACCGCCACCCGCATCGAGAGCCGCTACTTCGTCTCGTTGGTGACCGGTCAGACCGCCAAGAACATGATCCAGGCGTTCTTCCTCGACTTGCAGGCCATCAACGGCGGCGCCTCGCGGCCCGACGGCATCGCCAAGCAGGAGATCCGCAAGATCGGTGTCCTGGGCGCGGGCATGATGGGCGCGGGCATCGCCTATGTCTCGGCCAAGGCCGGCTACGAGGTCGTGCTCAAGGACGTGTCGCAGGAAGCGGCCGACAAGGGCAAGAACTACTCCGAGAAGATCGAAGCCAAGGCGCTCGAGCGTGGCCGCAACACCAAGGAGCGCTCTGACGCGCTGCTGGCGCGGATCACCCCGACCGCCGATGCGGCCGACCTCAAGGGCGTCGACTTCGTGATCGAGGCCGTCTTCGAGAACCAGGACCTCAAGCACAAGGTGTTCCAGGAGATCGAGGACATCGTCGAGCCCAACGCGCTGCTGGGTTCCAACACCTCCACGCTGCCCATCACCGGTCTCGCGACCGGGGTGAAGCGTCAGGAGGACTTCATCGGCATCCACTTCTTCTCACCCGTGGACAAGATGCCGCTGGTGGAGATCATCAAGGGCGAGAAGACCTCTGACGAGGCGCTGGCCCGGGTGTTCGACTACACGCTGGCCATCGGCAAGACCCCGATCGTGGTC
Organism: Mycobacterium sp. IDUB_1; assembly: GCF_055419625.1. NCBI lineage: Bacteria > Bacillati > Actinomycetota > Actinomycetes > Mycobacteriales > Mycobacteriaceae > Mycobacterium > Mycobacterium sp. IDUB_1. The sequence goes on from NZ_JBVAYA010000002.1 coordinate 193,064, forward strand.
AACGACAGCCGCGGCTTCTTCACCTCGCGCGTGATCGGCACCTTCGTCAACGAGGCGCTGGCGATGCTGGGTGAGGGTGTTTCTGCGGCGAGCATCGAGCAGGCCGGTTCGCAGGCCGGGTACCCGGCAGCCCCGCTGCAGCTCTCCGATGAGCTCAACCTGGAGCTCATGCAGAAGATCGCCAACGAGACGCGCAAGGCGACCGAGGCGGCCGGCGGCACCTACGAGGCGCACCCGGGCGAAGAGGTCGTCAACAAGATGATCGAGATCGGTCGTCCGTCGCGGCTCAAGGGCGCCGGCTTCTATGAGTATGTCGACGGAAAGCGGGCGGGCTTGTGGCCCGGACTGGCCGACACGTTCGGTGCAGGCAAGGCCGATATCCCGTTGCAGGACATGATCGACCGGATGCTGTTCGCCGAGGCACTCGAGACGCAGAAGTGTCTCGACGAGGGCGTGCTGACCTCGACTGCCGATGCGAACATCGGCTCGATCATGGGCATCGGCTACCCGCCCTACACGGGTGGGTCGGCGCAGTTCATCGTCGGCTACCAGGGTGCTGGCGGTGTCGGCAAGGAGGCGTTCGTCGCTCGCGCCAAGGAGTTGGCCGCCAAGTACGGCGAGCGGTTCACCCCGCCGGCGTCGCTGACCAGCTAGGCATAACGAGTCGAATCCCCCGGAGCCGCAACAGCTCCGGGGGATTCTTCGTTGATCTCTAGAACGACCCCATGTCCGCCGAAAGCCAGTGCCGAGGCTGCATGACTACGGCGACGTGGTCGCCCAGGTTGCGGCGCGCGAACTCCAGATAGCGTTCGGCGGCATCAGCCGGCAGGTATCGATGGGCGAGTTCGGCCATCTGCGCATCCGTGCCGGGCTCGGTCCTGACCACGGGGCCCTCAACGGTGACGTAGCGCGTCGTCGGTTCGGTACGGTCGACCATCAGCGAGAACCGCCCCGCGGCCGCGATGAGTTCGGCTTTGCGGGAGTCGGTGCCCGTCAGGATCCAGACCTCGCCGCCGGGACGGTACTGGTACCAGATCGGCACGGTCAGCGGAGCGCGCCCGTCACCAGCGGACACCGACAGCGCCGCGACGTGCGGTTCGGCGAGGAACTGTTCTCGATCTCTCTCGGACAGAGGCATGGACTCAGCGTAGAGACGGGCCCCGACAGCTTCGGGCGGACGACGTGGGCGCGGGCGTGACGCCGTGCGCGACGCCGTGACCCGCGTGGATACCGGCGACGAACTCTCGAAATAGGCGGAAGAGCCGATGGTCGCGAAGGCGGGGCGGTCGTTTGTAGAACATGATCCCAATCCTGCGGCGGAGGCATCCCCGCCAACAGTGGCCCGGGTGCCGCTATTCGCTAAGATAGCGCCATGCACACCGTTGCGATCTTGGCCTACGACGGCATGACCGGATTCGAGTCGGGCCTGGCCGCCGAGATCTTCGGAATCACCGAACTCAACGAGAGGTTCTCCGCGGGCATCGCCGAGCCGTGGTACGCGGTCCGGCTGTGCGGCGAGGCGCCCGAGGTGCGCCTCCTCGGCGGTGCGACGGTGCGGCTGTCCTACGGGCTCGCCGAGCTGGCGGACGCCGATACCGTCATCATCCCCAGCGTGGGTGATATCGACGCGCCCGTGTCACCGCAGCTCGTCGCGGCGCTGCACGCCGCGGACCAGCGGGGCGCGCGCCTGGTCTCCATCTGTTCCGGCGCATTCGCATTGGCCGAAGCGGGCGTGCTCGACGGCCGGTCGGCGACCACGCACTGGCTGTATGCCGACACCCTGGCGCAGCGCTATCCGAACATCGAGATCGACCCCGCGCCCCTCTACGTCGACAACGGGCGCGTGCTCACCAGCGCCGGCTGCGCCGCCGGCCTGGACCTCTGCCTGCACATCGTGCGGTCCGACCACGGTGTGGCCGTCGCCAACGACGTAGCGAGGCGGCTGGTCATCGCGCCTCACCGGGCCGGCGGCCAGGCGCAGTACATAGAGACACCGGTTCCCGAACCGTCTTCCGACGGCCGGATCGCCTCTGCCATGGCGTGGGCGCTGGAACATCTCGACACGGCGATCTCCCTTGACGACATGGCGGCTCAGAGCGCGATGTCTCGACGCAATTTCCTGCGGCAGTTCGCAAAGGCCACCGGAAGTACGCCGATCAAATGGCTGATCGAGCAGCGGGTTCAGGCCAGCCTGCCGCTGCTCGAAGGCTCTGCCCTGTCGGTGGAGCAGATCGCCGCACGCGTCGGCTTCGAATCCGCCGTGACCTACCGCTACCACTTCGTCCGGCATATGCACACGACACCGAGCGAGTACCGCAGCTGCTTCGCGGGCTCGTCCGCGTCATAGCCCGCTGCGCCTAGAGTCGGGGTATGCGCTTCGGATTGTTCATCCCGCAAGGCTGGCGACTCGACCTGGTCGGCATCGACCCCGGGGATCAGTGGCAGGTGATGCGCGATCTGGCCGCCTATGTCGACGGCGGCCAGAGCTGGGACTCGCTGTGGGTGTACGACCATTTCCACACCGTTCCGGTGCCGACGTCCGAAGCCACCCATGAGGCGTGGTCGCTGATGGCCGCGTACGCGGCCACCACGTCGCGGATCAAGCTGGGCCAGATGTGCACCGCGATGAGCTACCGGAATCCGGTGTACCTGGCCAAGGTCGCGGCCACGTGCGACGTCATCTCCGGCGGCCGGATTCAGATGGGCATCGGCGGTGGCTGGTACGAACACGAATGGCGGGCCTACGGTTACGGATTCCCGTCCGCGGGCGTGCGGCTCGCACGCCTCGACGAGGGCGTGCAGGTCATGGCCGATGCATGGCGTGAGGGAGCGGTCAGCTTCTCCGGCAAGCACTATCAGGTCGACGGCGCGATCGTCGCGCCGAAACCGTTGCAGCACGGCGGAATTCCACTGTGGATCGCCGGCGGCGGAGAGAAGGTCACGTTGCGCATCGCGGCGAAGTATGCCCAATACACGAACTTCACCTCCGAGCCGGAGGGTTTCGCGCACAAGTCGAAAGTGCTTGCCGCGCATTGCCGAGACGTCGGCACCGAGTTCGATGCCATCGTCCGCTCGGCCAATCTCAACATGATCGTCGGCGCCACCGAGGCCGAGGTCGCCGACCGTCGCGACGCGGTCCGTGCCCGGATCGCCGCGCTGGCGGGCGATTCCGCCGCCGACGCCATGGTCGGTTCGATGAGCACCCCGCAATCGGGCAGTGGTACCCCAGAGCAGATAGTCCACGCGCTGCAGAACCTTCGCGATCTCGGCTGCGAGTACGTCATCTGCTATTTCCCCGAGGCGGCCTATGACCGCTCGGGGATCGAGCTGTTCGAGCGCGAGGTCATGCCCGCGTTGGCCTGAGCGCTACTGCGTCGGGAACAACGGCGGCGGTGGCGGGGACACCACCGGCACGTACGGCTTCGGCGCGTTCGGGTCCGGCGGCGGCGGTGGCGGCGGCACACCCCACTCGTATCCCGGCGGCATCGGGCCGCTGACGGGGAAGTACCCGGGAGGCAATGCCGGTCCACCGGCTGCAGGGGCGGTCGCGGGCGTCTCCGACCCCGGCGCGTTGAGGGACTTGTAGCCCGGCGGTAGCGGCGGTGGCGGGCCGGCGCCCGGCGGCGGAGCGCCGGCGGGCGGCATGTTCGGCATGTCGGCGGTCCCCATGAAGCCGTAGGGATCGCGGGCCTGATGCCAGGCGTCGCGCAGGAAGCCCAGCGGACCGTCGCCGGAGCCGTACTGAGCGTTGGGGATCTGGGGCACCATCGGCGGGCCGGCCGGCGGGGGCGGCGGCGCCGCGACCGCGGGATCGACCGGCACAGCCATCGGCTGACCCGGCGCAGCGGGCGCGCCGTCCGGCCCGGGAACCGGGGTCGGGACCGGCTGAGCGCCGGCCAGGGCGGCCGGCGCGAGCACACCGAACGTCACCGCGGCGGCGACGCTGGCGGCGCAGCGCAGCGTTCTGGCGCGCTGGACGCGCCTGTCTGTCGTCATGGGTTCCTTCGTCATGCCTCGAGCTCGTCCCGACTCGAGGATTGAGGCTAGCCGGTTCGCGGCCGACGCGCGCCCGGTCAGGTCGAACCGGGGCGATGGGACAGCACATTCACAACGTTGCCCGTGGCGTCTTCGAAGAAGTACCGCCGTACGCCCCACTCCTCGTCGCCGAGCGGATGAACGATGCGGATACCCGCCTCCACTGCGCTGCGGTACGCCGCGTCGACGTCGTCGACCTCGATCGACACCGTCGGGTTGACCTGCGCTGTTGCGTCCTTGGTCAGCAGGCTGAGCTGGTGGCGATGCTCGGCGTCGGCGAGCGTCACGATCCAGCCGTGGTCCATCACGACGTCGAGGCCGAGCACCGCACGGTACTGCGCGACGGCGGCAGGAAGATCCGTCACCGTGAGGATCGGGACCACCCGCCCCACCGTCATATCGCCGGCCCCAGCAGGTCGTCGGCGTCCTTGATCACGTAGCCGTAGCCCTGCTCGGCGAGGAAGCGCTGCCGGTGGGCGGCGTACTCGGCGTCGAGGCTGTCCCGCGACACCACGGAGTAGAACACTGCTCCGCCACCGTCGGCTTTCGGGCGCAGCAGACGCCCCAGCCGCTGGGCTTCCTCCTGGCGGGAGCCGAACGTGCCCGACACCTGCACGGCGACACTGGCTTCGGGCAGGTCGATGGAGAAGTTGGCCACCTTGGACACCACCAGCGTGCGGATCTCGCCGGTACGGAACGCGTCGAACAGCTGCTCCCGCTCGGCGGTCTTCGTCGACCCCTGGATCACCGGGGCGTCCAGCTCGGCGCCGAGTTCGTCGAGCTGATCGAGGTAGGCGCCGATCACCAACGTCGGCTCATCGGGATGCCGATCCAGGATGGACTTCACCACGTTGATCTTGGTGTGTGCGGTCGCGCAGAGCTTGTAGCGCTCCTCCGGTTCGGCGGTCGCGTAGAGCATGCGCTCGTTGTCGGTCATCGTGACGCGGACCTCGATGCACTCGGCGGGCGCGATCCAGCCCTGCGCCTCGATGTCCTTCCACGGCGCGTCGTAGCGCTTCGGGCCGATCAGCGAGAACACGTCGCCCTCCCGGCCGTCCTCGCGGATCAACGTCGCGGTCAACCCGAGCCGCCGGCGGGACTGCAGATCGGCCGTCATGCGGAACACCGGCGCAGGCAGCAGGTGCACCTCGTCGTAGACGATCAGCCCCCAGTCCCGACTGTCGAACAACTCGAGGTGCTTGTACTCGCCCTTGGTGCGGCGCGTGATCACCTGGTAGGTCGCGATCGTGACCGGACGGATCTCCTTCTTCTCCCCGGAGTACTCGCCGATCTCCTCCTCGGTCAGGGAGGTCCGGGCGATCAGCTCGCGCTTCCACTGGCGGCCGGCGACGGTGTTGGTGACCAGGATCAGCGTCGTCGCACCGGCTTTCGCCATCGCCGCTGCCCCGACCAGGGTCTTGCCCGCACCGCAGGGGAGCACGACGACGCCCGATCCGCCGTCCCAGAAGGAGTCGGCGGCCATCTGCTGGTAGTCGCGCAGCTCCCAGCCGTCCTGCTCCAGCGTGATCGGATGCGCTTCGCCGTCGACGTAGCCCGCGAGATCCTCCGCCGGCCATCCGATCTTGAGCAGCATCTGCTTCACCCGGCCGCGCTCGCTGTTGTGCACGATCACGGTGTCGTCGTCGAGGCGGGCGCCGAGCATCGGGGCGATCTTCTTGTTGCGCAGTACCTCCTCGAGCACCGCGCGATCCAGGCTCACCAGAGTCAGGCCGTGCGCGGGGTGCTTGACCAGCTGCAGCCGCCCGTAGCGCGCCATGGTGTCGACGATGTCGACGAGCAACGGCTGGGGCACTGCATAGCGCGAGAACGACACCAGCGCGTCGACGACCTGTTCGGCGTCGTGACCGGCGGCTCGGGCGTTCCACAGCGCCAGCGGTGTGATGCGGTAGGTGTGGATGTGTTCGGGGGCGCGCTCGAGCTCGGCGAACGGCGCGATCGCTGCCCGCGCAGCGCCGGCCTGGGCGTGGTCGACCTCGAGCAGCACAGTCTTGTCCGACTGCACGATCAAAGGGCCGTCGGTCATGCGCGGCCTCGGTAGAAAGTCATCCTGCCCATTATCCGCACGATTACGACAGGCGGCCCTACCGTCCGCTCCGGCAAAGCCTGTGGACGGGACGAACAACACAGTCGGTGAATGGCGTCCCGCGTTGCGTGATCTACCGAGCTCGGTGCGAACGAGCTTCGGCGAGGCAGGTCGACACGCCCGGCGCAGACTTCCAGGCCCGTGGAAGTACTGTTCATGGGCTATTTTTCGGTCGCCGTACAGGTTCCCCGGGCGACTTTCACAGAAACCGTAGTCGTGCGCGTCAATTTGCCCTACTGTTCGCTGCGCGGGGTAGACGGCCACGAACCAGCACGGCCTATGCCCAGCGATGTGGTCGGGGGGCGAACAGTCACGGGGGACTGGACGTGGTACGGAGGCCGGGCGCATGAGTGGGAAACCTGTCGGACATCGGACGTCGCGGAGCGCAGTCGGAGGACAGTTCTGGACGGCTGCGCGGCTCCTCGAGGACTCAGGGCCGCGCCGTTCTGCCCGACACCGCGCCGAGCAGCAGTGGTCGGCGATCGCCGTCGGGCGGGTGGGCGCGCTCGCCGTCTCCCTGGGTATCGGGTTGGCGGTCGCGCACGCCGCGACAGGCGTCGCCGCAGCCAGCGACGGTGAGACCGACACGACCGTCTCCTCGCCTGGTGGCGCCACGCAGGACACGCCGCGCAGCGGCAAGGACACGACGTCCGGCGTGAAGGCGGGCGCGGGGAAGAGCCGCGGCGCCAACAATGCCGACAGCGCCGAGGATGCCGACGACGCCGAGGATGCGGATGCCGCCGCGGCCGGGCCGCGCCGGTGGCACCTGAAGTTCGACGGTCCCCGGCGCGGCAAGCATGCCGACGTCGACGAGAGTCGGGATGTCGAGGCTGCCAGCGCACCCGATCTCGACCCCGCCGAACAGAGTTCGGATGACGACGTGACGGCTGCAACGCCGGTTGCGACCGCGCCCAGGAAGCGCATCTTCGCTCGGGTGTCGGACCCGGCGCCGCAGGCCGCACCTGTCGAGGTGGTGAGTCTGGCCGAACCGGCGACGGCCAGGGACGTCGCTCCGCTCTCCGACTCGACGGCGCCGGCATCCTCGCCCGTCGACGACGCCCTGCTGGCCTACGTGCGCCGGCTGATCACCCACACGTTGTTCAACAAGACGCCGGTGGTGCGATCGGTGACCACCGAGCAACTCGTCACCGGCCAGGTCGTCGTCCGGATCGACGCCTACGACCCCAACGACGACCCGCTCACCTACGACATCGTGCAACCGGTCAGCGGTGGCCTGGTCGTGCGCAACCCGCTCGACGGAACCTTCCTCTACACGCCGACGACACCGGTCATCGGGAATCCGCGGCCGGTCGAATTCACCGTCGTGGTGAGCGACGACTCCGTCGACCTCCCGGGACTGCTGAGCGTGGTGCACACCATCACGCGCCTGATCGGCTTGGCGCAGACCGATACTCTCCGCCAGACAGTGACGTTCACGGTGGATCCACTGATCCAGCTTCCGCCGTCGCTGGTCGCCACCTCCGGGCTGCCGTACGTGGTCAAGAGCGGTCCGGCCGCGCTGCTGTCCGCGGCCGCCATCATCGATCCCGATTCCACGCGCCTGCAGAGCGTCACGGTGGCGATCGTCGGGGGCAAGCAGAGCGGTGACGCGCTTGGATACAGCGCGCCGTCGGGTGTGACCATCGCCCCGGCGTTCAGCGACGACAACCGCACACTCACCCTCAGCGGGCTGGCCTCCCTGGCCGATTACGAGGCAGCGCTGAAAGCCATCACGTTCAGCGCCACCAAGCTCGGTCTCGCGGGCCGCTCCGTCGAGATCACGCTCACCGACGAGCAGGGAGTCCAGAGCCTGCTGCCCGCCGTGGTGCTGCTGGGTCTGCTTCCGGCCGTGCAGGTGCCGCCGTCCCTGTTGGCCCTCGGAGGCGGACCGTTCCAGTTGGGCGGTGACCCGGTGAAGCTGGTGTCGGTCGCCGAGATCACCGACCTCGATTCGTCGTCGCTGACCTCGGTCACCGTGTCCCTCGGAGGCGACAAGCAGACCGGCGACCTGTTGTACTACACCCAGCCGAACGGCAGCCAGATCGCGGCGAGTTTCAGCGACGACAACCGTTCGGTGACGCTGACCGGACCGGGCACGCTCGCCGAGTTCGAGGCGGCGCTGAAGAACATCACGTTCAGCGCAACGGCATTCGGGCTCGGTCTGCGCACGGTGAACGTCAGCCTGACCGACGAGGACGGCGTCGACAACGTCCTCCCCGCGACGTTCGTGATCGGGGTGCTGCCTGCGATCGTCGTCGAACTCCCGTTGACGGTGACCCCGATCGGAGCGCCGATCCACACCATCGGCAAGCCGCCGGTGAAACTGCTGTCCTCGGTGCTGGTCGCCAACGCCGACGGCGGAAACCTGACCGGTGCAACGATTGTCATCGGAGCGGGGCGGTTGACCGGGGACAAGCTCACCTACACCGCTCCGGCGGGTTCCACGATCCAGGTGAGCCGGCCCAACGACTGGACCGTCGAGCTGACGGGCCTGGCCAGTGTCGAGCAGTACACCGCCGCGCTGGAGGCGATCTCGTTCAGCGCCACGCAGGTGGGCCTCACCCGCTCGGTCACGATCAGCGTCACCGAGCAGGACGGCGACACCAGTCCCGTTCCGGGCGTGGTGTTCGCCAACACCATCGCGCCGGTTCGGCCCCTGGTGACCGTGCTCTCGCTGCCGCCTACGTACACACTGGGCAAGCCCGGGGTCAAGGTCGCATCCAACGTCGAGATCGGCGACCTCGACTCGACCACACTCACCGGTGCGACGGTGACGATCACCGGTGGTCTGGAGGACGGCGATCTGCTGAGCTTCACCCAGATCGGCGGCAACCCCGTGTCGGCGACGTGGAACGGAACCGACACGCTGACCCTGTCCGGGGCGGGCACGCTGGCCCAGTACGAAGCCGCGCTCGAAGCCGTGACGTTCACCGCCACCGGCGGCGTGGGTCTGCTCGAAACGCGCACGCTCACCATCGATGTCGTCGACGACTCCGGCGTCGGCACACTCCTGCCCGCGGCCGTGCTCGTGGGCGTGAAGAACCCGGACCGGCCGACGATCGCCACGGTCGGCGCGACGATCGTGAAGGTCAACAACACGGTCAAACCCATCACCTCGGCCACGATCATCGACAGTGACTCGACGATGCTCTCCGGTGCGTCGGTGGCGATCACCGCAGGTCTCCGCACCGGTGACACGCTCGCCTTCGGCGGGATCAGCGGCAACCCGGTGACGGCCCTCTACAACTCGGGCACCGGTGTCTTGACGCTGTCCGGGGCGGCCACGATCGCTCAGTACAAGCAGGCGCTGGAGGCGGTCACCTTCAAGGCGACGCAACTCGGGGTCCTGCCGACCCGCACCATCACGGTGAACGTCGTGGACGACTCCGGTCTGTCGGCACTGGTCGCCGGACTGGTGCTGACCACGGTGTCGCTGATCTAACCCGGATCTGCCGACACCACCGATGTCACCCGGTGGATGGCGAATTCGCGCACCCGGCCCGAGGCGGGGTCATACGCCGTCAGCTGCCCACCGCGTACGTTGATCGGCGCGACCACGCGTTGGCTGGCGACACCGGCGGGGTCGACGTAGCCGATCACCACCGACTCCTGATGGTGTGCGGCGTACTGCAATTCGGAGATCGCGACCGCCGGATCGAGCCGCAGACCCGAGGCCGGCGTCGCGGCGACCTTGCGCAGCACCGCGACGATCGCGCCCAGCGTCTGATCGGTCGGCGTGCTGCCTGGCCGGAAGGTGCGCCGCCGGCCCAGAGCCGGAACGCGGGAGCCGCGGCTGCGTAGATCGACGATCGCCCCCGTCGAATCCTCGGCCGCCGGCGCGAACCCGGCGGTGCGCAACGCGGTGAGCACTTCGGAGATCGGGGCCTGCGACACCGCGACCGTCGGCGCGAGAAGGCGCAATTCGACCACTTCCGTGGCGGGGGCCGACACGGCCGCGGTCAGCAGCGCCGCGTCCTCACAGCGCACGAACGACGCCGCCATGCCCACCCGCAACTGTCCGTGCCGGCGCGCGACGTCGTCGATGAGATAGGTGAGTGCCTGCGGCACAGGGGTTCTCGAGTGCCGGGCGAACAGCGCGTGGAGCTCGCCTGCGGTCTTGCCGGTGTCCAGAGCGCGCCGCACCGACGCCTCGTTGATGCGGTACACCATTGCTGCGCCGGCTGATTCGACGGCGGCGACCGCACCCAGTTGGTCAGCGAGGTCCCGCTCCAGGGGGCCCGGAACGACGACGGTCAGGTCGGCCTGCACCAGGAAGTGGTCGATCGGCGAGGGCAGCGTCTTGTCCATCGAGGCGATCACGGCCTGGTCGTCCTCGCCGGCGAGCAGTTTGCGCAGCGGCCCGGCCAGCGCCCCACGGCCGACGACGCCGACGGCGTGCGCTTCGGTCAACAGATCTGCCACCGGCTCGGGCTGCAGGCGCGCCGACCAGCGCGGCCGCTGCCACATCATGGCACGCGATGCGCTCGCGGCGTCGACGCCTGACCCCGGTGGGAGGCCTGCGAGCATCGTCAGCAAGAGTCGGCGATCCAGCGGCGCAGCCGTCGAGAACAGTGAATCCGACAGCGCCGCATAGGGTTTCCCATCGGGGCCGCGGCTGCCGACCAGGCTCGGGCGGCCCGGCAGGTCCAGCCACGCCGTCGCCAGGAGGTGCCACTTGACCGCGGTGGGGGATTCGATGAACCGGTCGGCGGCCACCGTCGGCGCCCAGTACGAACCGGTGTCGGGCGGTTCAGGCTCGGGAACGCCCGCCGCGATCAGTCCCGCGGCGAGCGCCACCTCGAGTATCAGGCCCAGCCGGCGCTCGTCGATACCGGTCGACTTGGTCAGTCGTTTGACCTCGCGCACCCCGAGGCCACCGCTGCGGAGCTCGGGAACCGGTGTCGCGCTGAGGTTCTCGAGAACCACGTCGACGTCGCGCAGCAGGTCGATCGCAGCGCCCGCCGCGACGGCGTCGACGTCGGCGGTCGACGTCGTCGTCACGGTCGGATCGGGCCGGGTCAGGCTCACCGGGCCTGGCGTCTCACCGCGCAGCACCTGCCCCACCAGTCGCGGCAGGATCACGGTGTCGGCGTCGAGCCGGCGCAGCAACCCGGCGGCCAACAGCCGTTGCACGGGCCGGTCCGGGGGAGCGTCGGGTAGCGCGTCGCGGGTGCGCCCGATCGGGGAGCCCTCGAGCAGCTTGTCGAGCAGATCGCGCGCGGCATCGTCGAGCGCGTCGAGGGCCCCGGAGACCTCCGTGGCGGACAGGGCCTGCGGTTCGAGTGTCGCCTGGCCCGGGTACCAGGGCAGCACGTTCGCGGCCTCGGCGACGACCCGCAGGGCGCCCTCTCCCGTGGTGTCGCCCCACACCAGCGCACGCGCGGTCAGGTCGTCGACGGCGGCGCGAACGGAGGCCTCATCGGTGCGTTCGCCCAGCGCCGCAGCGAGCTCGCCGAACGTGACCGCCGTCGTCTCCGCGTGCACGGTCAGCAGCGCGTCGAGCACCGTGAGGTGCAGGAAGTCGAGGTCGTCGGTGGCCGCCTTGACCGACTGCCGCGCTGTGGCACGTGCTGCCAACGCAGAGATCGTGCCCGGCGGCGGCTGGGTGAGGTCGGGGCGCAGCCGTAGCAGCGTGATCAGTGCCTCGTCGTCGCGTTCGGCCAACCACACGCCCAACGGCACACCGGGGCTCTTGGCGCTCACCTGACCAGCGTAAAGCAGCCGCCCACCCTCGCCAGCCGGCGATCGGCCTGCCACAATGTCATCCGTGGCTGATGACAAGAAGAAATACGTCGATCCGGGTTGGCCCACGAGCGACGCCGACGACCACGCCGTCAGTGAGCTCGCCGCCGACCGCACCGGGGCACTGTCGCCGTTCGGCGACATCACGTTCCCCCTGCCGGCCGAGGAGCTTCCGTTCGTCCAGTCCTCGACCGTCATCAACAAGTAGCGATGGCGGATCGCCTCTCGCACCTCGACGAGACCGGCGCCGCCCACATGGTCGACGTCACCGCCAAGGACGTCACGAAGCGCGTCGCGGTGGCACATGGCACGGTGCGCACCCGTGCCGACGTGATCGACCTGATCAGTACCCACGGTCTCCCCAAGGGAGATGCGCTGGCGACGGCCCGCGTCGCGGGGATCCTGGCGGCCAAGCGCACCAGTGACCTGGTGCCGCTGTGCCATCCGTTGGCGATCACCGGGGTCGACATCGACTTCGACGTCGCCGGCGAGGAAGTCGGCATCACCGCGACGGTCCGCACCACCGACCGCACCGGGGTCGAGATGGAGGCGCTGACGGCGGTCAGCGTGGCCGCTCTGACGGTGTACGACATGATCAAGGCCGTCGACCGCGCCGCGTCGATCGACGGTATCCGCGTGCTGCACAAGGAGGGCGGCAAGACGGGCCCGTGGTCGAGGTGACTACATCGTCTTCCCGGCCGCGGTCCGGATGGGTCCTCATCGCCTCCACCCGCGCCGCGTCCGACGTCTACACCGACCGCTGCGGTCCGGTGATCGTCGAATGGCTCAACGCGCGCACGGTCCTCACGCCGCCGGCCGTGGTGGTCGCCGACGGCGACTCGGTCGGTGCGGCTCTGAGGGCTGCGCTGCAGCGCAGCCCAGACGTCATCGTCACCTCCGGCGGCACCGGGATCTCGCCCACCGATGCGACGCCGCAGCAGACGGCAGCCCTGCTCGACTACGAGGTCCCCGGATTGGCCGACGCGATCCGCCGCTCGGGGCTACCGAAGGTGCCGACGTCGGTGCTGTCCCGCGGAGTGTGCGGGGTCGCCGGGCGGACGTTGATCGTCAACCTTCCCGGTTCCCTCGGTGGCGTGCGCGACGGCCTCGGTGTCCTCGACGACGTTCTCGACCATGCTCTCGACCAGCTGCGGGGCGGAGATCACCGACCGTGACCGAGATCGTCCGGGCAGAGCTGACCGAGCATCCGATCGATGCCGTCGAACACGAGGCCCTCGTCGCGCACCATGCCGCAGGCGCTGTGGTGTCGTTCGCGGGATTGGTACGCAACCACGACGGCGGACGGTCGGTGACCCGGCTGGAGTATTCGGCGCATCCGTCGGCGGCCCAGGTGCTCGCCGACGTCGCCGCGGAAGTGGCCGCAGAGTCCAGCGGGGTACGGGCTCTCGCCGTCAGCCACCGCGTGGGCCCCCTGCGGATCGGTGACGCAGCGCTGATCGCCGTCGTGGCCGCAGACCACCGAGGCGCGGCGTTTCAGACATGCGCGCGGCTGGTGGACCGCGTCAAGGAACTGCTACCGGTGTGGAAGCACCAGTTCTTCGTCGACGGCACCGACGAGTGGGTCAACTCCGCGTAGCGGAGCTCAGGCGGGCGGCAGGACCGGAGCCGGCGGAACCGGGGCACCCGGGGCGGGCGGCGCCGCGGCCGGATCGACCGGTGCACCCGGAAGCGGAGCGCCCGGAGCGAGCGGCTCGAGGGCGGCGGGACCGCTGGTCAGCGGACGCTGCGTGAGCGCGAGCAGCGCGTCCTTGCCCGAGATCTCCTGCGTCTGGATGGCGTGCCAGATGTCCTTGAGATAGGTGACGTTCGGGCTCGGGTCGGCCACCGCGTTCGGATCGGCCGTGGTGCCGGGCGGGAGATTCGTCGGGCTGGCCAGGTGCGGCATCCCGTCGGGCATCGGCAGATCCCCAGAGATGGCCTGGTTGGCGACGTCGTAGGCCGGCGCGGGAACCGGAACCGCATTGAGCGGAGCCAGCGGGTCCGGGGCGGGCGCTGCCACGGCAGCGGGAGCCGGGACGGGCGGGGGAACGGGAGCTGCGGGGGCGGGCTGCAGCGGCAGATCGCCGGGGTGCAGGGCCCATACCTGCGGCTGGTCTGCCGGTGCAGGGGTCTGCGCAGCGTCCCAGTCGGCGGCGTTGACCACCGGCTGGGCCGGCGGCGGCGGTGCCATCGGGTCGGCCGGCGCGATGTTCGCGACATCGACCACCGCGGGTGCAGGCGGCGCGGGCAGCGGGGCGTCGAGCGGTGCGGCATCGACCGGAGCCGGGGCCGGGAGCGGCGGGGCGATCGGGTCAGCCGGGGGAGGCAGCGGGGCGTCGAGCGGTGCGGCATCGACCGGAGCCGGGGCCGGGAGCGGCGGGGCGATCGGGTCAGCCGGGGGCGG
>NZ_JBVAYA010000002.1:207443-379880 GCF_055419625.1 Mycobacterium sp. IDUB_1
GGAGGCAGCGGGGCGTCGAGCGGTGCCGCATCGACCGGAGCCGGGGCCGGAGGCGGCGGGGCCATGGGATCGACCGGCGGCGCGGGCAGCGGGGCGGCCATCGCGTCGACGGGGGCCGGGGCCGGAGGCGGCGGGGCCATGGGGTCGGCCGGCGGCGCGGGCAGCGGGGCGGCCATCGCGTCGAAGGGCGCGGGCGGCGGCGGAGCGAGCGGGTCGGCGGGCGGGGGTGGCGGGAGAAGCAGGCCGAGAGGGCCGGCGGGAGCGGGCGCTTCGTTGGCGGTCTCGTTGACGACGTTGCGGGGTGTTGCGGCGGAGAGCGGCCCGCCGCATGTGGGCCACGCGCCCTTGCCCTGCGATGCGAGCACACGCTCGGCGACCGCGATCTGCTCGTCCTTGGTGGCCAGGTGAGCCGCCGGGGCGAATTCGCCGCCACCGTGTCCGGACCAGGTGCTGGGGGAGAACTGCAGGCCACCCTGATATCCGTTGCCGGTGTTGATGGCCCAGTTGCCGCCGGATTCGCAGCTGGCGACCCGGTCCCATTCGTTGTCGGTGGCTGCGCCTGCGGTGCCGGCCAGAGCCAGGCTGCCGCCTCCGATGACCGCGCCGGTGACAGCGATCTTGGCGACGCTGACAGAAGATGCCGTGGGCTTGCGATGCCGTCCACTCATAGGTGTGCGAGGTCCTCTCGTATGCGCCCGCGAGGTCAGCTGTCGGGTTCGGGCTGGAGAGGTCGCCCGGCCGGCGGCGTCGAAACGACGTCGGCTTCACCCCTAGGAGCCGGTATCGGCTCCAGGTCCTTTCGGTGGACCGGTGGGTCCCCCGCCTCCATCCAGGTGGGTCTCGTCGTCCCCGCGGACCAGCGGATGGAGCTCGGCGCAACTGGTCTCGCAGCGAGCCGGTCTGTGGGGGTGACCGGCCTGGTCCAGAACGGTAACGGCTCGCCAGATTCTCGTCACCTCGTCGCCATCACCGTGTCGCCGACCTCGGCAAATACTAAAAATTCTCTAAAATGCCTGGCGGGCGCGTTGTTCCTGCAGGTGCCGGGCGGCGCAACCTCGCCGTAGCCACCCCGTGATCATTCCGTGATGTGACGTAAATCACGGAATACATGGCGGACAGTCCGCACTTTCACCCGCCGGCGAACGGCGGGAGCACATCGATCGTCTGCGCAGGCCCTAGCGGAGTCGTGATGTCGCGCACAGCCATCCCGTCCCGCAGATACGAGCAGCGCGCCAGCACGCGCTCCAGCTCCGGACCCCGGGACCGGAGCACCTCGACCAGGTCGGCCACCGTCGCGGAGTCGCCCACGTCGACCGCCTCGTGGTCCACCCCTGCCGCCGCGCGCGCAGCGGCGAAGTAGCGCACCGTCACCGTCACGTCTCAGCCGCCGATCGCGCTCATCGGACGGTCGGGCTGCACGAACCCCGGATCGTTGATGCCGTGCCCGGCCGCTTTCCCCCACATGGCGGCGCGCCACGCGGATTCGAGGGCGGCGTCGTCGGCGCCGGACCGCAGCAGGTCCCGCAGATCGGTCTCGTCACGCGCGAACAGACAGTTGCGCACCTGGCCGTCGGCGGTGAGCCGGGTGCGGTCGCAGCTGGCGCAGAACGCATGCGACACCGAGGCGATGACGCCGACATCGCCGAGCACCTCGCCGCCGCTGTCTCGCACCTGCCACAGCTCGGCGGGTGCCGACCCGCGCGGCGCCGGGTGAGGGGTCAGCGTGAACTCCTGGCGCAGCGCGGCCAGAATCTCATCGGCGGACACTGTGCGCTCACGCTTCCAGGAATGGCCGGCGTCGAGTGGCATCTGTTCGATGATTCGCAGCTGGTAGCCCTGCGCCAGACAGAACCGCAGCAGCGCGACCGCATCGTCCAGCCCGCTCACCGGATCGAGCACTGCGTTGACTTTGACCGGGGCCAAGCCGGCGACTTTCGCGGCGCGCAGCCCGGCCAGCACCGCATTCAACCGATCACGCCGGGTGATCGCGGCGAAGCGTTGCGGATCGACGGTGTCCAGAGACACGTTGATGCGGTCCAGGCCGGCCGCCTTCAGCCCAGCGGCGCGTGCGGCGAGGCCGATGCCGTTGGTGGTCAACGTGATCTCCGGGCGGGGACGCAGAGCTGCCGTCGCTGCGATCACCTGCTCCAGATGCGGCACCACCAGTGGCTCCCCGCCGGTGAAGCGCACGCTGGTGACCCCGAGCCGGGTCACCGCGAGTCGAAGGAGCCGATTGAGTTCGTCGACGCCCAGCTTCGCCTCGGCCGGTAGCCAGTCGAGTCCTTCCGCGGGCATGCAGTAGGTGCAGCGCAGATTGCACAGGTCGGTCAGTGACACCCGCAGGTCGGTGGCCACCCGCCCGAAGGTGTCGACCAACGGTCCGCCAGCCGGAGCGCCCTGCGGCAGCCCGCGCACCGATGGCACGCCGAGTGCGACGGCGGTCATCGTGGATATCCGCTCACTGTGCCGGTGGCACCGGTGACACCGGTGGCGCCGTGTCCGTCGACCGGAACGATCTCCTTGCCCAGCGGCATCAGCGAGACCGGGATCAGCTTCAGGTTGGCCAGCGCCAGCGGGATGCCCACGATCGTGATCGCCATCGCGATGGCGGTCAGCACATGTCCGATCGCCAGCCAGATCCCGGCGACGAGCAGCCAGATGATGTTGCCGATCAGGGCGCCGGGCCGGACCCCGGGCTTGTCGACGATCGTGCGACCGAACGGCCACAGCGCGTACACCGCGATGCGCAGCGCCGCGAAGCCGAACGGGATCGTGATGATCAGGACGAAGCAGATCAGGGCGGCGACCAGATAGCCGAGCGCCAGCCACAGGCCACCGAAGATCAACCAGATGACGTTCAGGATCAGGCGCATCTTCTTCCTCCCGCGGTCCGGCAAGCCTACCGAGTTAAGGGGGTGCTGGCTGCGGCGACGTCCGAGTAGGATCGTGGCGGCGCGTCCCGGCAGGCGGGGCGCTTCCTCTATGTAAGCGGTCTGTACCCCGTTGGGTGCGGACGTATCGGTTCAGACAGACAAGCAGGTGAGAGAAGTGCCGACCGGCCGGGTGAAGTGGTACGACGCGGAGAAGGGCTTCGGGTTCCTCTCGCAGGAAGACGGTGAGGACGTCTACGTGCGTTCCTCGGCGTTGCCCGCCGGTGTCGAGGGTCTCAAGGCCGGCCAGCGCGTCGACTTCGGTGTCGCCGCCGGCCGCCGCGGCCCTCAGGCGCTGAGTGTCAAGTTGATCGATCCGCCCCCGAGCCTCACCCGGACCCGCCGCGAGGCGGCCACCGTCGAGCACAAGCACACCCCCGACGAGCTGCACGGCATGGTCGAGGACATGATCACCCTGCTCGAGGGCGCGGTGCAGCCGGAGCTACGCAAGGGGCGCTACCCGGATCGCAAGGTGGCCCGTCGCGTCTCGGAGGTCGTCAAGGCCGTCGCCCGCGAACTCGACGCCTGAGCCCGCGAACTCGACGCCTGAGCCCACGAACTCGACGCCTGAGCCCGCGAACTCGACGCCTGAGCCCGCGAACTCGACGCCTGAGTCGTCGGTCGCCCGACGGGGTAAGACAGAGTCCATGAGCTACGTGGCCGACCCGTCGAGTTCCGGCGGCGACTTCGATCGGGACACCGACTACATCTCCACCCGCATCACTGCCGATGGCCGCGACGGCTATCCGGTCGAGGCGGGACGCTACCGCTTGGTGGTCGCGCGGGCCTGTCCGTGGGCGAATCGCACGATCATCGTGCGTCGTCTGCTCGGGCTCGAGGACTCGCTGTCGATCGGCTTCTGCGGCCCCACCCACGACGAGCGCAGTTGGACATTCGATCTGGATCCCGACGGTGTCGATCCGGTGCTGGGCATCCACTTCCTGCGCGATGCGTACAACAAGCGCATCCCTGCCTACCCGAAGGGCATCACGGTGCCCGCGATAGTCGACGTGCCGACGGGCGAGGTCGTGACCAACGACTTCGCGCAGATCACGCTCGACATGTCGACCGAGTGGACCGCCTACCACCGCGACGGTGCCCCTCAGCTGTATCCCGACCCCCTGCGTGCCGAGATCGACGAGGTGGCCCAGCGCATCTACACCGAGGTCAACAACGGGGTGTACCGCTGCGGCTTCGCCGGCTCCCAGCGTGCGTACGAGCGGGCCTACGACAGGTTGTTCACCGCGCTCGACTGGCTCACCGACCGGCTGGCAGATCAGCGATACCTGGTGGGCGACACCATCACCGAGGCCGACGTCCGGTTGTTCACCACGCTGGCGCGCTTCGACCCCGTCTATCACGGACATTTCAAAACCAACCGCGCCAAGCTCTCCGAGATGCCGGTGCTGTGGGCCTATGCGCGCGACCTGTTCCAGACGCCCGGCTTCGGCGACACCATCGATTTCGTGCAGATCAAGCAGCACTACTACATCGTGCACAGCGACATCAATCCCACCGGGGTGGTGCCGAAGGGCCCGGACCTGGCGAACTGGCTCACCCCGCACGGTCGAGAAGCGTTGGGGGGCAGGCCATTCGGTGACGGGACCCCGCCCGGCCCGCCGCTTGAGAGCGAGCAGGTGCCCGCGGCCCACGGCGCGGGCTGATCAGCTCCAGCTGGTGCGTACCGACCACTCGGCGTGCGGCACCGGGAACTCGTTGCCGTCCTGATCGCGCACCAGCGTCGGCAGCTGCACCGCGAACCCGGTCAGCCGTCCGCGCTGCGCGTCGACGGTCGGGATCGTCACCGCGAGACGGGCATTGGGGCGGAACTCCTCGATCACGTCACCGTCCTCGTAGGCGCGCAGCAGCACCCATGGCGCCTTCGCGATCTCGGCGGGCAGCGACAGCTGCACCGGGTGGCGCCCTGACACGGGCAACTCGCCTTGGTCTGCGGGCACGACACAGTCGGTGGGGTTGAGTACCTGGCAGAACCGGTAGGGCCCGACGCGGGTCAGCTGACCGGCGGAGAAGGCCGAGATCTCCGGCAGCTCCGGTCCCGCGTCGCGGGAGAGCCGCCACACCACGACGGCGGTGCCGGCTGCGGCGAGCAGCGCAACGGCGACCAGGACAGCGATGACGCGCTTCACTCGCCGGTCACCGCCGGCTCGGCGCGCACGCCCTGTGCCGCTGCGTGGACGGGGCGGTTGCCGCCTAGCCCCGGAACCAGCGATTCGCCGCGGTAGCTGAAGATCGTCTGGGCCAGACAGAGGATCAGCAGCGCCGTGATCGTGGTGAACCCCGCGTACAGCTCGGTGTAGATCAGCACGCCCGTCGCACCGCCGATCACCCAGGCCAACTGCAGCAGCGACTCGGAGCGACCGAACGCCGACGCGCGTGACTCCTCGGGCAGGTCGTCCTGCAGCGAGGCGTCCAGGGATGCCTTGGCGACGGCGCTGGCTCCCGAGGTGACCAGGGTCGTGGCGGCGGCGACGAGCAGGCTGCCGGTGAGTGCGGTCGCGAGCGACATCGCGGTCACCGCGATCGCGCACCGGACCACCAGTTGCGCGGGATGACCGAGTTTGAGGCGCGCCGCGGTGAAGTTCCCGATGAAGTTGCCCACCGCGGCCGCGGCGCCGATCAGCCCCAGGATGCGCAGCTGCTCCCAGCCGCTCGCGTCGTGGGCCTTGGCGACGAACGCGGGGTAGAGGAACAGGAAGCCGACCATCACCTTGACCGTGCAGTTACCCCACAGGGCGGCGATGATGTTGCGGCCCAGCGGTTGTCGAGCCTTCGCGGCGGGTGGCTCGCGGAATTCCCCGTCGGTGCCGCTGTGGTAGCTCAGCGTCGCGGGGATCTCACCCTCGGTGACCTCGACCCACTTCGGGATGCGCATCGCCAGCACCGCGCCGGCCATCGACACCGCGACCACGACGTAGAGCGCGCCGGGCATGGCGAACAGCTGGAACCCCCACTCGGCCGCGGCCGCGATACCGCCGCCGACCATCGTGCCGCCGAGGAGGCCGAACATCGTCAGCCGGGAGTTGACCCGGACCAGGTCGATGGTCGGGGGCAGCACCCGCGGCGTCACGGCGCTGCGCAGCACCGAGAAGGACTTCGAGAGCACCATCATGCCGAGCGCGCACGGATAGAGCACCCAGGACGGGAAGCTGCCGGTCGCGCTGTCGAAGTTGGCGATCAGGATCACTGCCAGGACGGTGCGCAGGCCGAACGATGCGGCGAGGGCGACACGGCGGCCGTGCTGCAGACGGTCCAGAGCGGGTCCGATCAGCGGCGCGATGACGGCGAACGGGGCGATCGTGATGAGCAGGTAGAGCGCCACCCGGCTCTTGCTCTCGCCCGTCGCGGCCGCGAAGAACAGGGTGTTGGCCAGGGCGACCGCCATCGCGGCGTCGAGCGCGAAGTTGGCGACCACCGGCCACGTCAGCGCGGTCAGACCGGATTTGTCGGCGCCGTCGGCCGTGGCTGCCCGGTGGACCAGCCCGTACATCTTCGAGCCCATCTCGCGGCTGCGCTGCGCGGCCGCGCGCGTGACCGTCACCTTCTCGGCGCCGGCGGCCCGGTCCTCGTCGAACCGGTCGTAGTTGCGACGACGATCGTGCTCGTCCAGGGGCGGTAACCAGCGGTTCCCGCTGGAGTTGGCGGCGGAGGAGGCTCGCCTGCCGCCGCCCGACACCGGATCGCTGGGGTAGTTGGCCATCCCCGGGTGTTCTCCGGCGGGCGGACGCGGCGGGTAGTAGCGTCCGCCGGTCGGACCGGCGGGGTCCTGGTGGTCGCGCCGCGCTCCTGTCACGCGCTCGATTCTCCCCCATGGAGGCGACAGCGGACGTGCAGCCAACCGGTGTGGCTCGCGACCGGCTGCGTCGGGCAAGATGAACACCGATGGACAGCGTGACCGAACCTTCCTCGCCCGAGCCCGATCGGCCAGCCGAGGCATCCGAACCGGCGGCCGAGTCGGTGGTCGAGCCGTCCGCCGAGACTGCAGTGGAGGCTGAGGCTGCTGAGGCGGTCGAGCCGGCTGAGTCGGAACTCTCTGAGGCGGCCGAACCGGTAGAGCTCGAGGCGGCCGAGACTGAACCGGTCGAGCCCGAGGTGACCGAACCTGAACCGGTCGAGCCCGAGCCGATGCCCGCGGAACTCGTGGCGATGCTGGTCGGCGCCGACGGCGACGCCCGCGCCGCGATCGTGGAGTTCAGCGGCCCCGACACCATCGGCGACTATCTCGGCGCCGAGGTGGAAGACCAGTTCTCGGCCACCCACCGGTTCGTCGCGGAGCTGCCCGGTTACCGGGGCTGGCAGTGGGCCGTCGTGGTGGCGGCCTGGCCGGGCGCGACCCAGGTCACCATCAGCGAGGTCGTCCTGGTCCCTGGCCCGTCTTCGCTGCTGGCACCCGAATGGGTGCCGTGGGAGGAGCGGGTCCGCGCGGGTGATCTCGGTCCGGGTGACCTGCTCGCACCGCCTGCCGACGATCCGCGACTGGTTCCGGGTTTCATGGGTACCGGCGATCCGCAGATCGACGAGGTGGCGGTCGAGGTCGGGCTGGGCCGGCGTCAGGTACTGAGCCTGTGGGGGCGCGCCGATGCCGCGCAGCGCTGGCACGACGGCGATTTCGGACCCGGCTCGGCGATGGCCCGCGCCACCCGCCGGCAGTGCCGAGATTGCGGGTTCTACGTGCCGCTGGGCGGGGCGCTGGGTGTGATGTTCGGGGTCTGCGCGAACGAGTACGCGGCTGACGGCCGTGTGGTCGATGCCGAGTACGGGTGCGGAGCCCATTCCGACACGCCGTCGCCGAAGGGAGCGGGCTCGCCGCAGTTCGACCCGTTCGACGACGGTGTGCTGGATCTGGTGGAGCGCACCGAGGAGCGCTCCTAGTTCGTCAGTTCTCGGCGGCTGCTTTGATGCGCGCCAGCGAGGCGTTCATGCCCTGAATGAGTTCCTGTTCGAAGCTGGGCACCCCGCCCATGAACTTGCCGACCAGGAACGTCGACGCCGCAGTGGTGCCGTTCTCGGCGTTGCGGGTCTCCACCAGCCGGGTGCCGGCGTCGGTGGGCTCGAGCTCGTAGCTCCACACGGTGTTGTTCTCATTCACCTTGAACGCCAGCTTCTTCTCGGGCACGTATTCGGTGATGCGAGATGTGGTGGGCCAGAACAACATTCCGCGGCGATTCATGTTGATGGTGCGGGCGCCCTGGCGGACCCCGCCGATCGCCTTCATCAGCCGGCACTGCGGGCTCCACTGCGGCATCCGATCCAGATCGGAGACCAGCTTCCACACGGTCGAGACCGGTGCGTTGATGTCGATCTGCGCTTGCAGAATGGGCGCCGCCATGACGGTGTCCTCCTCTAATCAGTCCAAACCGCTCTGAGCCCCGCGGGATCCGCGGCGCACGGCGTGACGTTGCCACAGAAAGATCGACGTGCCAAGAACGCCCACGCCGAGTCCGGCCAGGCTGACGGGCCGCCACGGCGCCAACGATGCGACCGTGAACGCGAGCAGAGCCGTGATGAGCCACCCGGCGGTGATCACGACGATCACGGGCCACGGGGAGGTCAGGCCGCGTGGCAGCGGCGGCGGTTCGGGAGGTGTCGTCGTCATCGCGACCCAACGTAATCGATCGATACGCACGCGTCGGTAGTGTCGGTCGCCGTGCCCGCCCTCGTCATCGACGTCGACGATCCCTCCGACCCGCGCCTGGACGATTTCCGCGACCTCAACAGTGTCGATCGGCGACCCGATCTGCCGAGCGGCAAAGGCCTCGTGATCGCCGAGGGCGTGCTGGTGGTGCAGCGCATGCTCGCGTCGAGGTTCCGTCCGCGGGCGCTGCTGGGCACCGACCGCCGATTGGCCGAGCTCGGCGCCGACCTCGACGGGCTCGCTGCGCCGTACTACCGCGCGAGCGCCGAGGTGATGGCCGAGGTGGTCGGGTTCCATCTCAACCGCGGAGTGTTGGCCTCTGCGTCGCGCGCCGACGAGCTGACCGTGCCTCAGGTGCTCGACGGTGCGCGGACGGTGGCGGTGCTGGAGGGGGTCAACGACCACGAGAACCTCGGCTCGATCTTCCGTAACGCCGCGGGCCTCGGGGTGGGGGCGGTGATCTTCGGCGGGGGGTGTGCCGATCCGCTGTATCGGCGCGCTGTGCGCGTCTCGATGGGGCACGCGCTGCTAATTCCGTTCGCGCGGGCGCAGAATTGGCCGGGCGATCTGAGCCTGTTGCGCGACAACGGCTTTCGATTGATCGCGATGACCCCAGATGCTGCTGCGCAGCGGCTGGCCGACGCTTGTGCCGGCCTGGTCGGCGAGAAGGTGGGCATCCTGGTCGGGGCGGAAGGGCCGGGTCTGACCGAGCACACGATGCGCGCCTGCGACGTGCGCGCCCGCATTCCGATGTCAAGCGGCACCGACTCCCTCAACGTCGCGACAGCAGCGGCATTGGCGTTCTACGAGCGGGATAGGCTCGCGCCGTGAAGCCCGAGGAACCGACTCCCTGGGGTACCGGGCTGACCGTCGCGGCGTTCGTCGCGGCCGTACTCGCCGCGGTGCTCATCGTGTTGGGCATCGGTCTGATGAGGGTGAGTCCGCTGCTGGCGATCGGATTGAATCTCGTCGCCGTTGGGGGACTGGCCCCGACGGTGTGGGGCTGGCGCAGGGCGCCGGTGTGGCGCTGGTTCGTGCTCGGCGGGATCGTCGGAGTCGCCGCCGCATGGATCGGGTTGTTAGCGCTGGCCGCCGCTGGAACGTACGCCTAGCAGCACGTCTTCCCACGCAGGCACGGTGGGCCGCGCCTTCTTCTGGCGAGACGGCTTCACCTCGGGGGCGGGGGTCTCCTCGGCCGTCGGCTCGGGTTCTGGTGCATGCACCGACACCTGTGCGGATGCGGGGGCGGGGGCGGGCGCCGGGGCGACCGGTTCAGGATCGCCGAGGGCGAGCTGGGCCACGGGGGCGAGCGGCCGCAGCGGCCGGGCGTAGCTCGGATCGATCAGCTGGTAAGCGGCGTCGTCGAACGCGGTCACCGTGCCGCCGTGGGCGCCCGGCGCGTACCGGAAGTGCGCGACGTTGTCGGACAAGCCGGCCTTCCACGCCATCTGCACCGTCCAGCGACCGTCCTCGTTGCGCCACGCGTCCCACTCGGTGGCTTCGGGGTCCAGGCCGCGGGCGATCAGTGCGGTCGTCACCGTCTCCAGCAGCGTGAGAACGGACGGACCGTCGTTCAGCACAGGGTGCGCGGCGGTGGCCAACTCTGCGGCCCGGGAGCGCTCCAGAAGGACCGGGTGGGCGAACCGTTCCACCCGTGCGATGTCGACACCGGCGGCGGTGGCGACCTGCTCCACAGAGGCTCCGGCGCGGATCTTGGCTTGAATCTCCCTGGGGCGCAGCACGTTCGGCACCTCGACATCGATCGTTGTCTGGTTGGAGCCGGCCCGGTCGCCGCGCACGGCGGCCTTGAGTCGCTCATCGGAGCGCAGGATGAACTTCTCGCCGGAGTCGTCCGTCTCGCAGATGATCCGTTTGCCGTCGACTTCGAGTCCGACGACCTTCAGTTCCCGCATGGCGACCTCCTCTCGGGCTGCGCTGAGCCCGATACGCGGTCACCCTACTGCGTTATCTCGCCGTTACCGCGGTGACACGCGGCAGTCGCTACATCCTCTGGACGACCCAGTCGATGCACGCGGTCAGAGCGCTCACATCGTCAGGCTCCACCGCCGGGAACATGCCCACGCGCAGCTGGTTGCGGCCCAGTTTGCGGTACGGCTCGGTGTCGACGATGCCGTTCGCGCGCAGGGTTTTGGCCACGGCCGCGGCGTCGACGTCATCGTTGAAGTCGACGGTGCCGACGACGGCCGAGCGCAGGGCCGGGTCCGTCACGAACGGGGTGGCGAACGACGATGCCTCGGCCCAGGAGTAGAGCCGCGACGACGAGTCCGCGGTGCGCTTGGTCGCCCAATCCAGTCCACCGTTGCCGAGCAGCCAGTCGATCTGCTCGGCGAGCAGGACCAGCGTGCCGATCGCGGGGGTGTTGTACGTCTGGTTCTTGACGCTGTTCTCGATCGCGATGGGTAGTGACAGGAAGTCCGGCACCCAGCGGCCGGACGCCGCGATGGCCTCGACGCGGGCCAGCGCGGCCGGCGACATCAGCGCGATCCACAGGCCGCCGTCGCCGGCGAAGTTCTTCTGCGGGGCGAAGTAGTAGGTGTCGGCGTCGGTGATGTCGACGGGCAGGCCGCCGGCGGCAGAGGTGGCGTCGATGACGACCAGCGCGTCGCCCGAGCCGTCGGGACGTTGGACGTCGACGGCGACGCCGGTCGAGGTCTCGTTGTGTGCCCACGCGATGACGTCGACGGACGGGTCCGCGGTCGGTGCGGGTGCGCTGCCGGCGTCGGCCTTGATCACCACCGGGTCTCCGACGAAGGGATTCTTGGCCACCGCCGAGGCGAACTTCGCGCTGAACTCCCCGTAGGTCAGGTGCAGCGAGCGCTTGTCGACCAGCCCGAACGCCGCGGCGTCCCAGAACGCGGTCGAGCCGCCGTTGCCGAGGATCACCTCGTAGCCCTCGGGTAGCGAGAACAGCTGACTCAGGCCGTCGCGGACGCGGCCCACCAGGTTCTTCACCGGGGCTTGCCGATGCGAGGTGCCGAAGAGATAACCGGCCTCGGCCAGCGCGGTCAGCTGCTCGGGGCGCACTTTGGACGGTCCGCAGCCGAACCGGCCGTCGCCGGGCTTGAGGTCGTCGGGAATCGTGAGGTCCGCAGCCATGGGGCAAGCCTAGAACCGGGGTGGTTCACCCTTCGAATCCGGTGGGAATCCGGTGACATCGACCGTTGTGCTTGTGATCTGCATCACGTGTGATCGGAATAACGCGCTCAGGGCACATTCAGGAGATTGCCCTGTTCAATTTGTGGGACCGCGGGTACTGTCGCTGGACAACGGGTACAGGAATGTAAACCTCGTATGAGGGATGGAGGCTCCCGATGGCAGTCAAAGAAGCACGCACGAAGATCATCCGCCGCTGGCGCAAGAACATGGACGTGTTCGACGACGCGGAGTACGTGAACACGTTGCAGACCCTCTCTGAGGGGTCCGTGCGGCGCAATTTCAATCCGTACACCGACATCGACTGGAACTCGCCCGAGTTCGCAGTCACGCCGAACGACGAGCGCTGGATTCTCCCGGCGACGGACCCGATCGGCAAGCACGAGTGGTACCGCTCCCAGCCCAAGCAGCGCCAGATCGAGATCGGCATGTGGCGCCAGGCCAACGTCGCCAAGGTCGGTCTGCACTTCGAGTCGATCCTCATCCGCGGGCTGATGGAGTACGCGTTCTGGACGCCCAACGGCTCGCCGGAGTACCGCTACTGCCTGCACGAGGCGGTCGAAGAGTGCAACCACACCCTGATGTTCCAGGAGATGGTGAACCGCATCGGCGCCGACGTGCCGGGCATGCCGAAGCTGCTCAAGTGGGTGCAGCCCGTGATCCCGCTGGTTGCGGGCCCGCTGCCGATCCCGTTCTGGTTCGGCATCCTCGCCGGCGAGGAGCCCATCGACCACACGCAGAAGAACGTGCTGCGCGAGGGCAAGGCGCTGCATCCGATCATGGAGCGCGTCATGGCGATTCACGTCGCCGAGGAGGCCCGCCACATCTCGTTCGCTCACGAGTACCTGCGCAAGCGGGTTCCGGATCTGCCGAGGCGCAAGCGGTTCTGGCTCTCGCTCTACGTTCCTGTGGTCATGCGCGTGCTGTGTTCGGCGATCATCGTCCCGCCGCGGGCGTTCTGGAAGGAATTCGACATTCCGCGCTCGGTGCGTAAGGACATCTTCTTCTCCTCTGCGGAGTCGAGGCAGATGCTGCAGGACATGTTCGGTGACGTGCGGATGCTGGCCCACGACACCGGGCTGATGAACCCGCTCGCCAAGCTCATGTGGCGTATCTGCCGGATCAGCGGGCGGCCCAGCCGGTACCGCAGCGAGCCGCAGCGCGCGCACCTGGCTTCGGTCGCGTAGGCCAGGACAGACGTAGCGACAGGCCAGCGACAGACCATGCCCCATGTGATCACCCAGTCGTGTTGCAGCGACGGGTCCTGTGTTTTCGCGTGCCCGGTCAACTGCATCCATCCGTCACCGGATGAGCCGGGCTTCGCGACCGCCGAGATGCTCTACATCGATCCGGACGCCTGCGTCGATTGCGGAGCGTGTGTGTCGGCCTGCCCGGTGGGTGCGATCGCACCCGACAGCAGGCTGAGCGCCGAGCAGTTGCCGTTCATTGAGATCAACGCAGGGTTCTATCCGAAGCGGGAAGGCAAGCTCCCGCCGACGTCCAAGCTCGCTCCGGTGCCGGAGGCGCCGATGGTGCACACCCGCGGCAGCGGCCCGTTGCGGGTCGCGATCGTCGGCTCCGGGCCCGCCGCGATGTATGCCGCAGACGAGCTGCTCACCCAAGCGGGCGTGCAGGTCAACGTGTTCGAAAAGCTGCCGACCCCTTACGGTTTGGCGCGCGCAGGCGTGGCTCCCGATCACCAGGCGACCAAGCGGGTCACTGCGCTGTTCGACAAGATCGCCGCCCGCCGAGACTTTCGGTTCTTCCTCAACGTCGAGGTGGGATCGGACCTCACCCACGACGAGTTGCTCGAGCACCATCACGCAGTGCTCTACGCCGTCGGTGCGCCGACCGACAAGCGCCTCGACGTGGAGGGGATGAACCTCCCGGGTGCGTGCACCGCCACCGAATTCGTGGCCTGGTACAACGGGCACCCCGATTTCGCCGACCTCTCGGTCGATCTCAGCGGTGAGCGCGTGGTCGTCGTCGGCAACGGCAACGTCGCCCTCGATGTGGCGCGTGTTCTCACCACCGATCCGGATGCGTTGGCGCGCACGGACATCGCCGATCATGCGTTGGCGGCGCTGCGCGAGTCGAACGTTTCCGAGGTGGTGATCGCCGCGCGGCGTGGTCCTGCCGCGTCGGCATTCACCCTGCCAGAACTGATCGGGCTCACGGCTCGATGCGAGGTCGTGCTGGCCCCCGCCGATCATCAGAGGGTGCGCGATGACCTGGCCGAGGTGACCGACGACCTGACTCGTCGCAAACTCGAGATCCTCACCAAACTCGGTGACAGCACCGCGCCCATCACCCGTCCGCGAATTCGGTTGGCGTACTTGCTCACTCCGCGCCGGGTGCTCGGCGCGCAACGGGTGACGGGGATGGAATTCGACGTCACCGGCACCGACGAGGTGGTCACGATCGAGGCGGGCACCGTGTTGACGTCGATCGGCTACCGCGGCATGCCGATTCGAGGAGTCCCGTTCGACGAGACCGCCGGGGTGGTGCCCAACGACGGTGGCCGGGTTCTCGACGGTGATGCGCCACTGCACGGCTGCTACGTGGCCGGGTGGATCAAGCGTGGTCCCACGGGGTTCATCGGCACGAACAAGTCGTGTGCGGCAGAGACCGTGCAGACCCTGGTCGCCGACTACAACGCGGGGCGTCTGCCCGAACCGCGCCACCGGCCCTCAGCTGTGGAGCGCTTTGTCCGCGGACGACAGCCACAGGTCGTCGACGCCGTCGGATGGCGCGCGATCGATGCCGCCGAGGTGGCGCGCGGTGAGGGCCGGCGCCCCCGCGTGAAGTTCACCGACACCGACGAGATGCTGCGTGTCGCCGCCGCTGCGCCGGTCGAGCCGATGCACCGACGGCTGCTGGCCGGGTTGCTGCGCTAACTGTTCCAGTAGTTCAGCACGTTGATGAACGCGGTGGGCTGCACCGACAGCGCGCCGACGTACGGATGCTCGAGCGCGAAGATCAGGTACATCACGAAGGCGAGCAACGATGCCGTCAACCCGATCGCCAATCCGTGGACCAGCAGGTCCCGTGTGCCGAACAGGTAGGTGAACGCCATCAGCACGGCGCCGCCACCGATCAGCAGTACCCACAGTTCGGCTGGCACCGAGGCCTCGCCCGTGGACACCCGTAACTTCCGGTTGGCGCTCAGATCGTTCAGTCGGACGATCGCATGATCGAAGAACGCGATCTCGTTGCGGGTCTCCGGCTGGACCTTTAGATACGAGTTCCACACGTTGTCGAGCGCCTCGGACTGCTCAGAGATGGGCTCGCCGCGGCGCATCCTAGGGAATTCGCTGTCGATCACGTTCCGCGTATAGGCGATCAGGCTGCGCTCCACCTCGTCACGGTTCGCGGCCGGTAGCGCAGTGGAATCGCGGAGCAATTCGGCGACCGCCGAGGCCTCCTTGCCGCTGGCGTCCTCGGCGTCGCCCATCTGTTCCCACACCACCACGACGACGAACGCGACCAGTACGGCGTAGAGCACTCCGGCGACTTGAAACACCGCACTGGACACCGGATTCGCGTTCTCCAGCCGAGTGTGCGACACCATCTTGCGGAACAGCACGAGCCCGCCCACGGAGATTCCCACAATGACGACGACCCAGATCAGTCCGAGAAGCACAGGCGGGAACTGGAGCAACCAGATCATCGTCGGATTATTGCTGGCCCGCCCCGCCTAGCCTGGCAAACACACCAGCGGAATTGTCAGGCATCGCTACCCATCTGCGCCGCGATGTCGGCGACGTCGACCTCGCGCACCGACTCGGCGAGCGCCCAATGATGGCCGAACGGGTCACGCACCACCCCGTAGCGGTCACCCCAGAACTGGTCCTCGAGAGGGTTGACCACGACCGCGCCGGCATCGAGGGCCCGCTGGAATCGGCCATCGACGTCGGCGCCGTGCAGGTGGAGCGTGACGGGCGTGCCACCCAGCGCGGTGGGGGTGGTCGACACCCCGTCGTTGTACTCGGGGAAGTCGTCGTTGAGGAACACCATCGATCCGTTGATCCGCATGCAGGCGTGCATCAGCTTGCCGTCGGGTCCCGGCAGTCGGACCATCTCCTCGGCGCCAAATGCCCGGGCGTAGAAGTCCAGCGCTGCGGCGGCGTCGCCCACCACGAGGTGGGGGACGAGCATCGGGGTGTTGTCGATGGCCATGAAAGTCTCCTTCGGTGAGGGTCGGACGGTCGTCGGTACTGACCCGGCCGGTCCGCGGAACTCATCGGCTCAGACGACGGAGAACCCCGCCGGCAGCGTGCTGCGTCCGGTCAACGCCAGCAGCACCGCCGGGCCCTGCCCCAGATGTGCGCCGATGCGGCCCGCCAGCGCGGCGGCCTCGGCGAGCACCTCGACCGGCGGATGCACGGTCAGCCCCACCGCAGCGGCGATGTCCAGACCGTGTACGGCGATCTCGAAGGTCCGGGTCGGCAGGTAGGTGTTCAACCGCACGCCCAGCCCACCGATCACCTCGATCAGGGGATCACCGGCGGCGTCGATGTCGCCGAGCGCACGCTCGACCAGTTCGTCGATCGCGGCGACGGGGTGTTCGCCGAGATCACGGCCGGCCTGACGCCCGCGCTCCACGATCGCCTCGGCGCCCATGCCGGCGGCAAGGGCGTTGATGCGCACGTAGTACTCGGCTGGTGTGCGCACATCCTCGCGGGATGCTGGGGAGTGCAGGTAGGTGCTCACGGTGATCAGCGATCGTGACGTGTGCCCGACCAGATCGCGCACAGACCACTCGCCGAGCCCCGGATCGTCCCACCGATCCGCGGGTATCTGACGCGCGAGCGTCGCCAGATAGCGTGCGGCCGAGGCAAAGACGATCCGTTCGGTCGTCATGGCCGGGCCAGCGTGTTCCAGCCCTCGACCGACTCGAGGCTGCGCGGTGACGGGCCCACGTAGATCGCCGACGGTCGCACCAGCTTGCCGAGGCGCTTCTGTTCGAGGATGTGGGCACACCAGCCCGCCGTGCGCCCACACGTGAACATCGCGGGCATCATCGTCGGCGGCACCTGCGCGAAATCGAGGATCACCGCTGCCCAGAACTCGACGTTGGTCTCGATCGCACGGTCGGGCCTGCGTTCCCGCAACTCGGCCAGCGCGGCCTGTTCCAGCGCGGCGGCGACCTCGTATCGCGGCGCCGCGAGCCGTTGCGCGGTGGCCCGCAGGACGCGAGCCCGGGGATCTTCGGCCCGATACACGCGGTGGCCGAATCCCATCAGCTTCTCTTTGCGATCCAGGATGCCGGTGATGACCGCGCGCGCGTCACCTGTGCGCTCGGCCTCCTCGATCATCGGGATGACGCGGGCGGGGGCGCCGCCGTGCAGCGGACCGCTCATCGCGCCGATCGCACCGGACAGTGCGGCGGCGACGTCTGCGCCCGTCGACGCGATGACCCGCGCGGTGAACGTCGAGGCGTTCATCCCGTGCTCGGCAGCGCTCACCCAGTAGGCATCGATGGCCTCGACGTGCCGCGGATCGGGTTCGCCCTGCCATCGGGTCATGAATCGTGCTGTCACCGTGGGGCATTCGTCGATGATGCGCTGGGGGACGGCCGGCTTGCCGATGCCGCGCGCGGACTGCGCGACGTAGGACAGACCCATCACCGAGACCCGCGCCAGGTCGTCGCGCGCCGTCTGGTCGTCGATGTCCAGCAGCGGCTGCAACCCCCAGATCGGGGCCAGCATCGCCAGGCCGGCCTGGACGTCGACGCGAACGTCACCGCTGTGCACCGGGACCGGGAACGGTTCGGCAGGCGCAAGTCCCGGCCCGAACCGACCGTCGACCAACAGACCCCAGACGTCGCCGAAGGTCACCTGATTCGCCACCAGGTCGTCGATGTCGACGCCGCGGTAGCGCAGGGCGCCGCCGTCCTTGTCCGGTTCGGCGATCTCGGTCTCGAACGCCACCACGCCCGCGAGTCCGGGGGCGAAATCTTTGGGCACCGCAGTCATGGGCGTGATTGTCGCACCACCCCCCGCCGCCGAAACTGCCAGTCGTACCTCGGGCGTAGCGTGATCGCGTGAGCACATCGGATCACCTCGCGCGCATGCGGGTGGAGTACGGATCGGTGGAAAAGGACGGCAGCGCCGACCTCGACGAGACCTGGCTCGACGGCGGCTGGCTCGCCCTGCTGACCAGCTGGTTGGCCGACGCCGAGCAGGGCGGGGTCGTCGAACCGAACGCGATGGTCGTCGGCACGGTCGACGCGGCGGGAAGACCGTTCACCCGCACCGTGTTGTGCAAGAGCGTGACCGCATCCGGCCTCACCTTCTACACGAACTACGACTCGGCCAAGGGCGAGCAGCTCGCCTCCCAGCCGTACGCCTCGGCGACGTTCCCCTGGTACGCGCTCGGCAGGCAGGTACACGTCCGCGGGGCGGTGACCAAGGTGCCCGACGCCGAGACCGCCGCCTACTGGGCGCAGCGTCCCCGGGGGTCGCAGCTGGGGGCGTGGGCATCGGCGCAGAGCACGCCTGTCGCCTCGCGTGATGCGCTGCACCGTCAGCTCGCCGAGGTCACCGAACGGTTCGCCGACGCCGAGGCGGTGCCCGTCCCGCCGCACTGGGGTGGTTATCTCATCGCGGCCGAGGAGATCGAATTCTGGCAGGGTCGAGAAAACAGGCTGCACAACAGGATTCGCGTTCGCCAGGACCGCATCGAACGCCTCCAACCGTAGTGGGGCGGCTCTTCGCCGACACGACGCCGCTACAGACACCGGATTTCCGGCGGCTGTGGTCGGCCGGCATCGTCACCGTTGTCGGCGCGAACCTGACGATTTTCGCGGTCCCCGTGCAGCTCTATGTCCTGACCCAGAACTCGCTGTACGTCGGACTGGCCGGGCTGTTCGCGCTGGTGCCGCTCGTCGTCTTCGGGCTGTGGGGAGGCGCGTGGGCCGATGCGATGGATCGGCGGAAACTGCTGATCATCACCTCCAGCGGCTTGACGGTGTCCTCGGCGCTGCTGTGGCTGCAGGCGGCGCTGGCGATCGACAACGTGTGGGTGGTGTTGAGCTTGCTGTCGGTGCAGCAGGCGTTCTTCGCGGTGAACTCGCCGACCCGGTCGGCGGCGATCCCGCGGATGCTGCCCACCCCGCAGTTGCCGGCGGCGAACGCCTTGAACATGACGGTCATGCAGTTCGGCGCGATCGCGGGCCCGCTGCTCGCGGGTGTCCTCCTGCACTGGGTCGACCTGTCGACCCTCTATCTCATCGACACGGTGACCTGTCTCGCCGCGGTGTGGGCGACCGTCAGGTTGACCCCGATGCCGCCGTTGCTGACCGGTGAGGGTGCACCGGGCTACGGGCTGGGCGCCGTGCTCGACGGTTTCCGCTACCTCGCGGGCAACCGTGTGGTGCTGATGTCGTTCGTGGTCGACCTGATCGCGATGATCTTCGGCATGCCGCGGGCGCTGTTCCCGCAGATGGCCCACGAGAGCTTCGGCGGTCCCGTCGACGGCGGCACCACGATGGCGCTGTTGGCGGCCGCGATGTCGGCGGGTGCGGTGGCTGGCGGCGTCTTCTCCGGCTGGCTGCCCCGGGTGCGCAGGCAAGGGCTCGCGGTGGTCGGCGCGATCGTGGCGTGGGGCCTGGCGATCGTCGGCTTCGGGCTCGCGGCAGGGGCGGCCAATGGCACCGCAGGCGTGATGCTGTGGATCGCTCTGGGCTGCTTGGCTTTCGGCGGTGCGGCCGACATGGTGTCTGCGGCGTTCCGGTCGACGATCCTGCAGGAGGCGGCGTCCGACGAGCTGCGCGGTCGGCTGCAGGGCGTTTTCATCGTCGTCGTCGCGGGCGGACCCCGCTTGGCCGACACTGCGCACGGCGCGGTGGCTGCTGCCGTCGGCACCACCGTCGCCGCGACGGGCGGCGGTGTGCTCGTGGTGGTCGGGGTGGTGTTGGCGGCGCTGGCGGTGCCGGCTTTCGTGCGGTATCGGGTGCCCGGGGTCCGGTGATCCCGCGGCCGGTCGCTGCCGATCGATCTGCATGTCAGAACGCCCCTCGCGACACCTCCTGGCCGATTAGCATCGACTCCCGTGGGTGATGTCAGGGGGGAGCCCGTGCTCGGGCTTCGTGAGCGCAAGAAGCGCCGTACCCGGGCCACGCTGATCGACGCCGCTGTCGCGCTGTGTGATCGGCAGGGTTTCGACGGGACGACCGTCGACCAGATAGCTGCGAGCGCCGACGTCTCGCCCCGCACCTTCAGCCGCTACTTCGCCACCAAGGACGCGATCGCGCTGGCGCTGATCGACGAGGTGCTCGACCGGGTGGCCGCGGAGCTGATCACCCAGCCGCCCGAGATCGGCCATTTCGAGGCACTTCGCCGGGCGTACGTCGGAATGGCGCAGAGCACCAAGCTGGCCCCCGCCGGGGCACTGTCGTCGTATCGGTTCATGCAGATCCTGCGGATCACGGTGTCCTCGGGGACGCTTCAGCAGGCGGCCGTCGAATTCCGTGCCAGCCCGGTGGATGTGGCGATCGCCGACCGAATGGGAGTGCCTGTCCATGACCGTCGGGTCAGGCTGATGGCGGCGGTGTTCGGCGGTGTGTTGATGACGGCGCTCCAGGAGGTCACCCGGCACCCGTCGGCGCTGGTCAACGTCGCTTTGGACGAGACGATCGCCGTGTTCGAGTCGGTCTGCGATGACTTCATGGCCGAGTTCGCCGCGGTCGGGCAACCTGTCTGACGCGCGCGTGATCCGTCGTCGGCGACCCCCGCGGGCGCCCTCGTGCGAATGCGACTACCTTCTGTAGTCAGACTTGCAGTCAGACCTCGCGATTCCCGTTAGAACCG
The DNA here is from genome assembly GCF_055419625.1 of Mycobacterium sp. IDUB_1. Classification (NCBI taxonomy): domain Bacteria; kingdom Bacillati; phylum Actinomycetota; class Actinomycetes; order Mycobacteriales; family Mycobacteriaceae; genus Mycobacterium; species Mycobacterium sp. IDUB_1. The sequence continues at coordinate 228,014 of NZ_JBVAYA010000002.1, forward strand.
ACCCGAAGGGATCCCAGTGGCCGATCACGCCGAAACCGGGAAAGAGCACGCCACCCTGTCCTATCCCGGCGGGGAGCTGGAACTCGACATCGTCACAGCGACCGAGGGTGCCGACGGCATCGCGCTAGGGTCATTGCTGGCAAAGACCGGTTACACCACGTACGACGGCGGCTTCGTCAACACCTCTTCGACCAAGAGCGCCATCACCTACATCGACGGTGATGCCGGCATCCTGCGTTACCGCGGCTACCCGATCGAGCAGCTCGCGGAGAAGTCCAACTTCATCGAGGTCAGCTACCTGCTGCTGTACGGCGAACTGCCCACCGCCGATCAGCTGGAGAAGTTCACCACCCAGATCCAGCGGCACACCCTGCTGCACGAGGACCTCAAGCGGTTCTTCGACGGCTTCCCCCGCGACGCCCACCCGATGCCGGTGCTCTCCAGCGCGGTCAACGCGCTGAGCGCCTACTACCCGGATTCGCTGGACCCGTTCAACCCGCAGCAGGTGGAGCTGTCCACCATCCGGTTGCTGGCCAAGCTGCCGACGATCGCCGCCTATGCCTACAAGAAGTCCGAGGGGCAGCCGTTCCTGTACCCGGACAACTCGCTGACGCTGGTGGAGAATTTCCTGCGGATGACGTTCGGATTCCCCGCCGAGCCCTACGAGGTCGACCCGGAGCTCGTCCGCGCGCTCGACATGCTGTTCATCCTGCACGCCGACCACGAGCAGAACTGCTCGACGTCGACGGTCCGTTTGGTCGGTAGTTCGCAGGCCAACCTGTTCACGTCGATCTCCGGTGGCATCAACGCGCTGTGGGGTCCGCTGCACGGCGGCGCCAACCAGGCTGTGCTCGAGATGCTCGAGAAGATCCGCAAGGGTGACGACGACGTCGCGACGTTCGTCAAGAAGGTCAAGAACCGCGAGGACGGCGTCAAGCTGATGGGCTTCGGCCATCGGGTCTACAAGAACTACGACCCGCGGGCGCGCATCGTCAAGGAGCAGGCCGACAAGATCCTGGGCAAGATCGGCGTGCAGGACGAGCTGCTCGACATCGCCAAGGAGCTCGAAGAGATCGCGCTGACCGACGATTTCTTCGTCGAGCGCAAGCTCTACCCGAACGTCGACTACTACACCGGCGTGATCTACCGAGCCATGGGCTTCCCGACGCGGATGTTCACCGTGCTGTTCGCACTCGGCCGGCTGCCCGGGTGGATCGCGCACTGGCGGGAGATGCACGGCGAGCCGAACAAGATCGGCCGCCCGCGGCAGATCTACACCGGCTACACCGAGCGGGACTACGCCGACCTCGACGCCCGCTAGCCACTTTTCGCCCAAACCGACGTTTGGGCGAGAAATCGCGAGTGATCTCCGCCATTTCGTCGAGCTCGATTGCGCCGAGCGTCACACCGACGTCACTTGCGATCGTGACAGTTGTAGTTTCACAATCGTTGTGTGAATGAAACTGTCGGCAACCTGACGCCCAGGCGCAAGACGATCGTTCTGGTCTCCTGCTGTCTGAGCCTGCTGATCGTCTCGATGGACGCCACGATCGTCAACGTCGCGATCCCTGCCATCCGCACCGATCTCTCGGCATCGCCATCTCAGATGCAGTGGGTGCTCGACGTCTACACCCTGGTTCTGGCGTCGCTGCTGATGCTGTCCGGGGCCACCGGTGACCGGTTCGGCCGCAGGCGCGTCTTCCAGATCGGCCTGACCCTGTTCGCGCTGGGATCGCTGGCCTGCAGCCTGGCGCCCAGCATCGACGCCCTGATCGGCGCCCGGTTCCTGCAGGGCATCGGCGGCTCGATGCTCAATCCCGTTGCACTGTCCATCATTTCGCAGATATTCGTGGGCCGTCAGGAGCGGGCCAGGGCACTGGGCATCTGGGGTGGGGTGACGGGCATCTCGATGGCGCTCGGGCCCATCGTCGGCGGCCTGCTCATCGAGACGATCGGCTGGCGCTCGGTGTTCTGGATCAACCTGCCCATCTGCGCGGCCGCGCTGATCCTGACCGCCATCTTCGTGCCCGAGACCAAGTCGGCCACCATGCGCAGTGTCGACCCGATCGGACAGTTGCTGGCTGTCATCACGCTGTTCGGCATCGTGTACACCCTGATCGAAGGTCCGGTGCTGGGGTGGACCCACCACCGGGTCATCGTCGTCGCCGTCGTCGCCGTCGCGGCGCTCGCCGCGTTCCTGCGCTACGAATCACGACGCCACGACCCCTTCCTGGATCTCCGGTTCTTCCGCAGCATCCCGTTCAGTTCGGCCACCATCTCAGCGGTCAGTGCCTTCTCCGCCTGGGGTGCCTTCCTGTTCATGATGTCGCTGTATCTGCAAGGCGAGCGCGGTTTCTCGGCGATGCACACCGGCCTCATCTACCTGCCCATCGCAATCGGCGCACTGGTCTTCTCCCCGCTGTCGGGTCGCCTGGTCGGCCGGTTCGGCGCGCGCCCGTCCCTGTTGATCGCTGGAACGCTGATCGCAGCCGCGGCCACGATGCTCACGTTCTTGACGCGGTCCACGCCGGTGTGGTGGCTGGTGATCGTGTTCGCGGTCTTCGGCATCGGGTTCGCCATGGTCAACGCGCCCATCACGAACGCTGCGGTCGGTGGGATGCCCCTGGACCGCGCGGGTGCCGCGTCGGCGGTGACGTCGACGAGTCGGCAGGTGGGCGTCAGTATCGGTGTGGCGCTGTGTGGTTCGGTGGCCGGCTCGGCGATCACCATGAGCGGCGCTGATTTCGCGGCAGCGGCTCGACCACTCTGGTTCATCTGCGTGGCGCTCGGGTTGGTGATCCTGACGCTCGGGGTTTTCTCCACAACGCAACGCGCGCAACGGTCCGCGGACCGGCTGGCGCCACTGATCGCCGGCACGCCGACCCCGGTCAGCGCCCATGTCCGGTGACACAATGGCCGACGGGGTGTGGCGGGACATGACCGCACTGGTCATGGACAACCTCGACGGGTGGAAGCGTCTCGTCGTCGAGCGCTCCGGATTGCCGTTCAGTCGCGTGCGCATCCTGATGCGGCTCAGCAAGACGCCGATGACCGTGAAAGACATCGCCGCAGCCGCCACCATAGACGCGCCCGCTGCGACGGTCGCCATCAACGACCTCGAGCAGCGTGGGCTCGTGAGGCGTGAGATCAACCCGCAGAACCGTCGCTGCAAGGTGGTGTCGCTGACTGACGCGGGACGCGAGTTGGTGCGTGCGATCGACGACGTCCGTGACCCGGCACCGGAGATGCTGACCGGTCTCGACGCCGACGACTTGGCGACGCTGCGATCGCTGCTGGACAAACTCGCCGCCGGCTGACGCTGTCCATCCCCAGAGCCGTTTTCATCCCCAGGCTCGGGGTGAATTGTCAGTGGCCGCTGGGAGATTGGGGTCATGTCTCCGAGCAGTTCCTTGGCCATCGATGAGCGGTTGTCGGTGCTGCATGAGGAATTGGCGGAGCTGACGGGGCAGCGCAATGCGATCGATGCGCGGATCGTGGCGATCGCGGCCGAGATCGACCGCGACGAGCTGTGGGCCGCGGCCGGAGCCCGCTCGACCGCGGGGTGGCTGGCGTGGAAGGCGGGGGTGTCGCCATCGCGAGCGCAGACCGTTGCCGCGATCGCGCACCGCTACGACGAATTCCCGCAGTGCATCGAGGGGTTGCGGGAGGGCCGGTTCTCAATGGATCAGGTCGGCGTGATCGCTGAGCATGGCCTGCCGGGCTCGGACGAGCACTTCGCCACCATGGCGCAATCCGCGACGGTCACCCAGTTGCGCACTGCGTTGAAGATGCAACCCAAACCCATCCCGGAACCGCGGCCCGACGACGAGGCAGAGGATGAGGACGGCGTGCCCGTCGTCGATCCGGGGCCGCAGGTGTCGATCACCTCGACCTCCGATGAGCAGTACACGTACTGGCACATCGCGCTGCCACACGTCGAGAACGCCGCCTTCGACGCCGCGCTGGCATCGCACCGTGACGCGCTGATCTCCGAATGGACGGCCACCGACCCTGATGGGCGGGCGTCGATGCCCGGCAACGCCGCGGCGTTCCTGCGGTTGGTCGACGCGAGCTGGGACGCCGAAGCGATCGCGCGTCCGCACGGGCAACGCACCACCGTGGTCGTACACGTCGATGTAGCCAGCCGAGTCGCGGCCCTGCACTTGGGGCCCGTTCTGCCCGACGGCGACCGCCGGTACCTGGCCTGTGATGCCACCTGCGAGGTGTGGTTTCACCGCGACGGGCAGGTGATCGGGGCCGGGCGTTCAACCCGGACGGTGAACCGGCGCCTACGCCGGGCGCTCGAGCATCGCGACCGTGTCTGCGTGGTCCCCGGGTGCGGGGCCACCCGCGCACTGCACGCCCATCACCTGGTGCACTGGGAGGACGGCGGACCCACCGAGCTATGGAACCTCGCGCTGGTCTGCCCGTATCACCACCGGGCCCATCACCGTGGCCTGATCACGATCACCGGACCCGCCGACCAACTCATCGTCACCGATGCCGCCGGTCGAGCGATGACCTCCGCATCGTTGGCACGACCACCCACCCAACCACCCCCGACCGTCGCACCATGTCCCGGTCCGACCGGGGAACGCGCGAACTGGTGGTGGTACCAGCCCTACGAACCTCGACCGCCCAGCTAGCGGCCGAGCACGGCCATCGCGGCGTTGTGCCCACCGATGCCCGAGACGGCACCGCCCCGGCGAGAACTCGATCCGCACAGCAGGATTCGCTCGTGCGGCGTCGCCACACCCCACCGCTGCGCCGGCGTGGAGAGCGGTTCGTCGTCCTCGGCGAAGGGCCACGACAGCGCTCCGTGGAAGATGTGGCCGTTGGTCATGCCCAGTGCATCGTCGAGGTCGGCGGTCGTCTTGGTCTCGATGCACAGCCGGCCCGCGGCGTCCTCCATCAAGACATCGTGAATCGGCTCGGCAAGAACCGAATTCAACGACGTCAGCACCGCGGAGGTCAGCGTGTCGCGCATCCGCTGTGGGGTTCCGCTCGTCGTCAGGTGGTGCGGTGTGTGCAGCCCGAACACCGTCAGCGTCTGTGCTCCCGACGCGCGCAGTGCATCGGAGAGGATCGTCGGGTCCGCCAGCGAGTGGCAGTAGATTTCACACGGAAGTGGTTCCGGCACAGTGCCATCGGCGGCGTGTCGGTAGGCCGACTCGAGTTGGCTGTAGGTCTCGTTGATGTGGAAGGTGCCCCCGAACGCCTGCTCGACGGTGACGCTGTCGTCGCGCAGACGGGGGAGCCGCCGCAGCATTAGATTCACCTTCACCTGCGCGCCGGGTGCGACGTCGGGGACGTCCTCACCGAGTAGCCGCGCCAGCACGGCAGGCGTGACATTGGCCAGGACGTGGTCGCCGACGACGCGGTGCTGTACACCGCCGTGGCGGTACCGCACCTCTCCGTCGGGCGTGATCGACTCGACCTCCGCGCCGGTGAGGATGTCGGCGCCGAAGCCTGCGGCCGCCGCGGCGAGCGCTCCGCTGACCGCCCCCATGCCGCCGACCGGCACGTCCCAGTCGCCTGTCCCTCCGCCGATCAGGTGGTAGAGAAAGCAGGCGTTCTGCTGCAGCGACGGATCCTCCAGTGCGGCAAAGGTTCCGATCAGGGCATCGGTGGCCATCACGCCGCGGACCAGATCGCTGCGCACCGCCGAGGTGATCGCATCACCGACAGGCTCGTCGATGAGCGCCCGCCACGCCCACTCCGCATCGGCGCCGGCGGCCTCCACGACCTCCCGACGCAGATCAGAACGGGTTCGCAGGGGCTCGGTCAGCGTCGGCCAGACCCGGGACGTCACCGTGGTGCAGCGCCGGTAGAAGTCGTCGAACGCCGCCTCGTCGTCCGCGGCCCCCACCGCACCGAACGTCGAGGCCGGACCGACGAGCAGTCCGGTGCGGCCGCCGGACGTCGGGTCGGGCGTGTAGGACGACCAGCGACGGTGCACCAGCCGGACGCGGAGCCCGAGATCGTCGATGATGCGCTGCGGAAGCAGGCTCACCAGATACGAGTACCGCGACAGCCGCGCGTCGACGCCGTCGAACGCGTAGGCCGACACCGCGGCACCGCCGACGTGGTCGAGCCGCTCCAACAGACGGACGCGGCGGCCGGCGCGGGCGAGGTACCCAGCGGCCACCAGCCCGTTGTGCCCCCCGCCGACGATGACGACGTCGTGGTGGGAGTCCGTAGCGTCGCTCAGTTCAGGTAGCCCTCGACCTCGTCGGCCGGCCGCACCTGCGCGGCGCTCGGGTCACCACCGGTCTCGCGCAGGGCCCGCCGCTGGCGCAGCAGATCCCAGCACTGATCGAGTGCGACCTCCACGGCACGCAACCGCTGGTGCTCTTCGGATTCGTCGATCTCGTGATGCTGGAGCTTGGAGCGGAGATCCTTCTCCTCCGCGACGAGCTGGTTCACCTGGGCGAGGATGTCTTCGTCGTTGGCCACGCCCTACAGTCTGCCCCTCGACGCGATCTAATGAACCGGTGACCATGCGTAGTGCCCTGGTGACCGGGGCGTCGGGCGGTATCGGAGCGGCGATCGCGGCGGCCCTGCGCGAGGAGGACTTCGCGGTGACCCTCGTCGGCCGCGATCAGACCAAGCTGGAAGCGGTGGCGGCCTCGATCGGCGGCTCCGCGGTGCACACCATTGCCGGTTCGCTGGCCCAGGAGTCCTTTCTCGACGAGCTGGTGGCGTTCCACGCCGAGCGGCACGGGTCGCTGGACCTGCTGGTCAACAACGCCGGGGTCGCCGGCAACCGTGCGGTCGCCGACATCACCGCGGACTTCCTCGACGCCCAGCTGGCCGTCAACGTCCGCGCGGTCGTGTTGTTGACCGCGAAGTGTCAACCGCTGCTGAGAGAATCTGTGCGCCAACGCGGTTCGGCGCAGATCGTGAACACGGCGTCGAACGCGGGCAAGCGCGGCGAGGCGACGCTGTCGTCCTACTCGGCGACCAAGGCCGCGGTCGTGGGATTCACCGAGGCGCTGCACGACGAGCTCGCCACCTCGGGCATCAAGGCGACCGCGATCTGCCCGGGTCTGGTGGACACTCCGATGGCGGACGCCTACCGCGGTGCGATCGAAGCCTCCACCATGATCACTGCGCGCGACGTGGCCGAGGTGGTGCGGATGACGACGCGCCTGTCGGCGGCGTGCATCCTCCCCGAGGTGGTGCTGCTGCGGCCGACCGAGTGGTTGCAGCCCGAGGAGGTCCGGACGCCGGTCTAGGCTGATCGGATGGCGACCAAACCCGAGATCGACTTCCCTGACGGCCCGGCACCCACCGAGCTGGTGATCGAAGACATCACCGTCGGCGACGGCCCCGAGGCGGTCCCGGGCGCCAACGTGGAGGTGCACTACCTCGGCGTCGAGTACGACACCGGCGAGGAGTTCGACAGCTCCTGGAAACGTGCTGAGTCGATCGAGTTCCCACTGCGCGGGCTCATCCAGGGCTGGCAGGACGGCATCCCCGGGATGAGGGTCGGCGGCCGGCGCAAGCTGACGATCCCGCCGGAGCAGGCCTACGGCCCGGCCGGCGGCGGACACCGTCTGTCGGGCAAAACGTTGATTTTTGTCATCGACCTTCTGGCTACCCGATGACGTGATCTTTGTCATCGACCTTCTGGCTACCCGATGACGTGATCTTTGTCATCGACCTTCTGGCCACCCGCTAGCGCGGGCCTGGCAGTCGCAGTAACAGCCGCGCACCGCCCAGCGGGCTGGCGTCCAGAGACGCTGTGCCGCCGTGCAATTCGGCCTGCTGGGCCACCAGGGCCAGGCCCAGGCCCGACCCGGAGTGCGATGCCGTCGAGCCACGCGAGAACCGCTCGAACACCACGGTGCGTTCCTCTTCGGGCACGCCGACGCCGTCGTCGTCGATCGCGATCTCCACGCCGGCCCGCGAGCTGACCGCGGACAGCTGCACGCGGGTCGCGCCGCCGTGCTTGACCGCGTTGGCGATCGCGTTGTCGACGGCCAGCCGCAACCCCGCAGGCAACCCGACGATGATCACCGTCGGCGCCGGCACCAGCGACACCTCCAGCTCGGGGTACACCCGCATCGCGTCGTGCGCAGCCCGGTCGAGCAGTTCGGTGATGTCGACCGGCACGTGGTCGTCCTCGGTGGACAGTTCCCCCTGCGCCAGCCGCTCCAGCGCACCCAGCGTCGCCTCGATCCGGGTCTGCGTACGGATGACGTCGCCGACGACTTCCTTGCGCTGATCCTCGGCGAGGTCGAGCGTCGCGAGCACTTCGAGGTTGGTGCGCATCGCGGTCAGCGGGGTCCGCAACTCGTGGGCCGAGACGGAGGCGAAGTCACGGGCCGAGGTCAACGCAGCCTTGGTCCGGCCCTGCTCCTCCCACACGCGGCCGACCAGACCCTTGATCGCGTCGGCGATCTCGACGGCCTCGGTGGCGCCACGGATGTCGATGTCGGGTGCTTCGTCACCCGCCTCGATCTGCCGGGTCTGCTGGGCCAGCCGCTTGAACGGCCGCACCGCGAACGCGGCCAGCAGCCAGCCGCCGAACGTCGCCGCACCCACGGCCATCGTGCAGATGATCAACACGCGGCGGTGCAGGTTGTTGGTGTCGGTGATAGTCGCGTCGTAGGTGGCGCCGACGGCGACCGACATTGGCTCGGGGGTGGACAACTCCACGGTGCGCACCCGGTAGCGCACCCCGTCGACCGTGGTGTCGGCGTACCCCGGCGCCAGTTCGGGCAGCACGACGGAGTTCGACGTCACCTGCCCGTCGGCACGACGGACCGTGATGACGGCGTCCTGGTCGTTGGGCGAGGGCGGGATCTCGTCGAGGCCGCGCGGCAGGAACGGGATCGCGAACCCGGCGGCCTCGTCGAGGCGCCGGTCCAGTCTTTCCTTGCGGTCCTGTGTGATGCCGACCCACACCACCGTGCCGACGATCCCGACGACGATGGCCGCGGCGATCGCGGTGGCGAACGCGACGCGGGTGCGCAGCGACGGCGTGCGCCGGAAGATCCGCGACACCACGATCATGAGCGTGGCCGTCGGTTCTTCGCGCGAGCGCTCATCAGGATCCTCGGTTCTTCGCGCGAGCGCTCATCACTACTGCTGACGGAGCACGAAGCCGACCCCGCGCACAGTGTGCAGCAGGCGGGGCGCGCCGTTGGCTTCCAACTTGCGGCGCAGGTAGCCGATGAAGACGTCGACGACGTTGGTGTCGGCGGCGAAGTCGTAGCCCCACACCAGCTCGAGCAGTTGCGCGCGGGACAGTACCGCGGTCTTGTGCTCGGCGAGCACGGCCAGCAGGTCGAACTCGCGCTTGGTCAGGTCCACGTCGGTGCCGTCGACGCGGGCGCGCCGGCCGGGGATGTCCACTTCGAGCGGGCCGACGGTGATCGTCTCCGACGAGAACGTCGCTGTGGACCCGCGTCGGCGCAGCAGCGCCTTGACCCGGGCGACCAGCTCGGCCAGCACGAACGGTTTGACCAAGTAGTCGTCGGCGCCCGCCTCCAGGCCGGCCACCCGGTCGTCGACGGAGGAGCGTGCCGACAGCACGCAGACCGGTACGTCGTTGTCCATCGCGCGCAGCGCGGTCACCACGGACACACCGTCGAGCACGGGCATGTTGATGTCGAGCACGATCGCGTCCGGCCGCGTTTCGGTCGCACTGCGCAGCGCCTCGGCGCCGTCGACAGCGGTGAACACGTCGAAGCCGGACAGCCGCAGGCCGCGCTCCAGCGAGGCCAGCACGTCGGGATCGTCGTCGACCACGAGCACCCGGGGCGAACCCACTGCACTGTCCATGCCCGCAATCTTGCCTGACGAGAGGCCCGGGCTGCGGGAACCTCGCCCGTTACCCGTCGGGGCGGTCGCGTCCGGGAGCCGGGTCGCCGAGCCGCGCGACCTCCTCGCGCAGCTGGGCGATCTCCTGGACCAGCGTGTCGATGTGCGCGGTGGTCACCTGCTGGGCCGCCGTGTCCTCGTCGGCCACCCGCTCCACGATCCACGACGCCAACGTCGCGGTGATCGAGCCGAGCAGGCTGATGCCCCCGATCATGAGCAGCACGGCGATCACCCGTCCCGTAGGGCTGACCGGGGTCAGATCGCCGTAGCCGACGGTGGTGATCGTCGTCATCGCCCACCACAGGGCCTCGCCGAAGTGGGTGATGTGCGCATCGGGGTAGTGCCTCTCGGCCTGCAGCACGGCCAGCGAGGAGACGTAGACCAGCAGCACCGCCCCACCGACCGTGTACATCGCCACGCGGCCGCGGATGGCGTGGCCGACGGCACGGTTGAGCACCGTGATCAGCGTGACCAGCCGCAGGAGGCGCAGGTGCCGCAGGATGGGCAGCGCCACGATGGCGAGGTCGAAGAGGTGCCGCCAGAACCACCGCCAGCGGTGCTCGGCCAGGGACAGTCGCACCAGGTAGTCGACGATGAACATGCCCCACGTGGCGAGGCTGACGGCATGGACGGCCACGGCTGCCGCCCCTGAGGGGAGCGCGAGCACTTCCACGCTGTAGGCGGCCAGGAACAGCAGGGCGGCGGCGGCGAGCGGCCACTCGGCGCGCCGTTCCCAGGCCTGGAGCCTGGTTTCCGGGGGAGCCGACGGACTCGACGACTCGGACACCTGCGTCGCGGTCTGCTCCGCTTCCACGCTCTGCACGTGCGCTCCTCGTCTGTCTTGCCTCGACTACGGTCCCGACGCTAGCCGGCCCGCCTGGGAAGTCTTTGACCTCACCCATTGTTGAGGTTCTACGGTGATGAGATGAGCTTGGAAACAGTTGCCCGGCAGTCGCTGTACCGGCAGACGGATGCCAGGGGTGGTGATCTGCGCGGTTTGGCAGACCGCCGGCTGATGGCGCGCATCTGGCGGTTCGCTGCTCGGCATCATCGCATGCTCGGCTGGTTCCTCCTGGTCAGCGTGCTCGGCTCGGTGCTGACAGTGGCGACGCCCCTGCTCGCGGGCCGGGTGGTCGACGAGATCACCCGCGGGGGCTCGGTGGCGACGGTCATGGTGCTGGCCGTGGTGATCGCCGGTGTCGCGCTGGCCGAGACGGCGATGTCGTTGCTGACGCGGTGGTTGTCGTCGAACATCGGCGAGGGGTTGATCCTCGATCTGCGCACCGCCGTGTTCGACCACGTGCAGCGGATGCCGGTGGCGTTCTTCACCCGCACGCGCACCGGTGCGCTGGTGAGCCGCCTGGGCAACGACGTGATGGGTGCTCAGCGGGCATTCTCGGACACCCTCTCGGGCGTCGTCTCCAACATCGTGACGTTGACGTTGACGCTGGCGGTGATGGTCAGCATCTCCTGGCAGGTGACCCTGGTCTCGCTGGCGCTGATGCCGCTGTTCCTGCTTCCCGCCCGCCGCATCGGCGCGGCGATGGCGAAACTCTCGCGCGAGGCGGCCGGCCACAACGCGACGATGAACACCCAGATGACGGAGCGGTTCTCCGCGCCGGGTGCCACGCTGATCAAGCTGTTCGGTGACACCGACGCCGAGTCCCGCGAGTTCGGGGTGCGCGCCGGCCGGGTGCGCGACATCGGGGTGCGCACCGCGATGCTGCAGTCGACGTTCATGAACTCGCTGACGTTGATGTCGGCGCTGGCGCTGGCGCTGGTCTACGGCCTCGGCGGCGCGTTGGCGCTGGGTGGGACGCTGCAGGCCGGGGCCATCGTGTCGCTGGCCCTGCTGCTGACGCGGCTCTACGCACCGCTGACCGCGCTGGCCAACGCCCACGTCGAGGTCGCCACAGCCCTGGTCAGCTTCGAGCGGGTCTTCGAGGTGCTCGACCTGGTGCCGCTGATCCAGGAGCGGCCGGGGGCTGTCGCGATCCCCGACGGTCCGGTCACCGTCGAGTTCGACGACGTCCGGTTCGCTTATCCCGCCGCCGACACCGTGTCACTGGCCTCGCTGGAGGACGTCGCGGAACTGGACGACCGCGGTGGCGACGAGGTGCTGCACGGCATCTCGTTCACGGCCCGGCCGGGTCAGATGATCGCGCTCGTCGGTTCGTCGGGTGCGGGGAAGTCGACGACCGCGTCGCTGCTGGCCCGGCTGTACGACGCCACCTCGGGGGCCGTCCGCCTCAACGGGGTCGACGTGCGCGACGCGACGTTCGCGTCGTTGAAGGACACCGTCGGCATGGTGACCCAGGACGGGCACCTGTTCCACGAGTCGATCCGGGCCAACGTCGCGCTCGCCGCGCCCGACGCCACCGATGAAGAGATCTGGGAGGCGCTGCGCCGGGCCCGCCTCGACGGCGTGGTCGCCGACATGCCCGACGGCCTCGACACGATCGTCGGCGAGCGCGGATACCGGCTCTCCGGTGGGCAACGGCAGCGCCTGACCATCGCGCGTCTGCTGCTGGCCGCACCTCAGGTCGTCGTGCTCGACGAAGCGACCGCATCGCTGGACTCCGAATCGGAGGCCAAGGTGCAGCAGGCCCTGGCAGAAGCGCTGGCCGGCCGCACGTCGGTGGTGATCGCCCACCGCCTCTCGACGATCCGCGCGGCCGACGTGATCCTCGTCGTCGAGGACGGCCGGATCGTGGAGCGCGGGACGCACCCGGAGCTGCTGGCGCGCGGTGGCCGCTACGCCGAGCTGTACCGCACCCAGTTCGGGGTGCCCTCGGGCGCGCGGTCGCATCTGCCGTGCCACCGGTCGCATTCGCTAGATGGGTTAACCACTTGCTCGCAGTGGGAAGATGTTGTGAGTGGCTGATTCCGGAACCAACGCGCTGCGCGCAGCGCCCGCGATCGCGCCGCGGCCCCGGCGGGTGAGGCCCAGCTCGGACCTGTGGCGCATGTTGCCGTACCTGCTGCCGTATCGCGGCCGCTGGATTCTGATGTTCACGGCGGCCTTCTTGAGTCTGGGCGCCACGGTCGGGATTCCGCTGATGACCAAGGCGGTGATCGACGGGCCGGTGCGCCACCAGGATCAGCAGGGGCTCTGGACGCTGGGTGCTGCGGCGATGGGCCTCGGGATCGCCGAGGCGGTGCTGTGGTTCATCCGGCGGTGGCTGGTGTCCCGCGCGACGATGGGCGTCGAGGCCGACATCCGCAAAGACCTCTACGCGCGCCTGCAGATCCTGCCGATGTCCTTCCACGGCCGCTGGCAGTCTGGTCAGCTCCTGTCGCGAATCATGAACGATCTGGGTACGATTCGCCGTTTCCTGTCGTTCGGGCTGACGTTCCTGATCCTGAACATCCTGCAGATCACCATCGTCACCGCGATCCTGCTCGCGATGTACTGGCCGCTGGGTGTGGTGGTGCTGGTGTCGATCGTGCCGATCACGCTCACGGTGCTGCACTTCCAGCAGGAGTACACGCGGCTGTCGCGGCTGGCCCAGGATCAGGCCGGTCACGTCGCCACCCACGTCGAGGAGGCCGCGCTCGGTCTGCGCGTGGTCAAGTCCTTCGGCCGGGAGGACTACGTCTACGACCGCTTCGACGAACAACTCACCGATCTCTACGACACGCAGGTGAGCCGGGTGACGGTGTCGGCGAAGTTCTGGACGCTGTTGGAGATCATCCCGAACCTGACGCTGATCCTCGTGCTGGGTTTCGGCGCCTACGCCGCCGGCCACGGCTACGTGACGATGGGCACGCTGGTCGCGTTCATCACGATGATGCTGTCGCTGGTCTGGCCGATCGCGTCGCTGGGCTTCCTGCTGTCGATGACGCAGGAGTCCTTCACCGCGGCCAACCGCATTGCCGAGATCTTCGACGCGCCGCGCGAGATCACCGACGGCCCGCGCGATGCGACCCCGCGCGGTGGCCGCCTGGAGCTCGTCGACGTCGGGTTCAGGTTCCCGGATTCCGACGACTGGGCGCTACGGCATGTGAACGTGACCGTCGAGCCGGGGGAGACGCTGGCACTCGTCGGCGCCACCGGGTCGGGCAAGTCGGTGCTGGTGGGTCTGCTGTCTCGGCTGTACGACGTGACCGAGGGCGAGATCCGTATCGACGCCCAGGACATTCGCGAGCTGAGCCTCGAGGCGCTGCGGCGGGCGGTGGCCACGGCGTTCGAGGATCCGACGCTGTTCTCGATGTCGGTGTCGGAGAACTTGCGCCTGGGCAAGCCGGATGCGACGGACGACGAACTGCGCCAGGCCGTCGAGGTGGCCGCCGCGCAGTTCGTCTACGACCTGCCCTACGGGCTGGACACCCGCATCGGCGAACAGGGCATGAGCCTGTCCGGCGGTCAGCGGCAACGTCTTTCGTTGGCGCGAGCCATTCTGGCCGCGCCCCGCATCCTGGTTCTCGACGACACGTTGAGCGCCCTGGACGTGCACACCGAGGCCGTGGTCGAGGAAGCGCTGCGTCGTGTCCTGCACGCGGTCACCGGCGTGGTGGTGGCCCACCGCGCCTCGACGGTGTTGCTCGCTGACCGGGTGGCGCTGCTGCAGAACGGCACGATCACCCACGTCGGCACCCACGCCGAGCTGCTGGCGAACGTGCCGGAGTACCGCTACCTGTTGGCCGCCGACGACGAGCTCGACGACGGCTGCGAGCGGGAGGTCGACTGGGAGCAACGGGCCGAGCGGGCGCGGCTGGATCACGAGATCCTGGAGGGCAGGACGTGAGCGTGACCCCGGAGTGGCGCGGTCGGTTCGACGAACACGACGACCTGCCCATCGACGAGTCGGTGCCGCGGCGGCGCGAAGCCCGCGCGCTGCTGGGCTCGCTGCTGCGCCCCTACAAGTGGACGGTCGCCGCGCTGGCCGCCGTCGTGGTCGTGGAAAACGTTGCGCGGCTGTCGGTTCCGATCCTCGTGCAGCGGGGCATCGACGACGGCATCCCGCCTCTGCTCGGGGGTGGGTCGGCCGCCACGCTGATGACGATCGTCGGTGTGCTGTGTGCGGTGGTCCTCGTCCAAGCCAGCGCGCGGATGTTCTTCCTGCGCCGTTCCGGTCGCATCGGTCAGCGGGTACTACGGGAACTGCGCCGACGGGTGTTCCGGCATTTCGGCCGCCTCGACATCGCGTTCCACGACCGCTACACCTCCGGCCGCGTCGTCAGCCGATCCACCAACGACGTCGAGGCCATCCAGGACATGCTGGAGACGGGCTTCGACAGCCTGATCACCGCGGTGCTCACGCTCGTCGGCACCGCCGTCCTGCTGATCACCCTCGACGCGGAACTCGGCCTGATGTGTCTGGCGGCGTTCCCGATCCTGGTGATGCTCGTCGCGTGGTTCCACCGCGAGTCGTCGCGGATCTACCGTGAGGTGCGTGAGATCTCGGCGCTGGTGATCGTCCAGTTCGTCGAGACCATGACCGGCATCAAAGCGGTGCAGGCGTATCGGCGGGAGCCGCGCAACCAGGAGATCTTCGAAGGCATCGCCGACCGCTACCGGGTGATCAACGAGAAGACGTTCAGGCTGCTGGCGATCTTCATGCCCGGCGTCAAATTCGTCGGCAACATCACCACCGGCGTCGTTCTGATCTACGGCGGCTACCGGGCCCTGCACGGCGAGATGACGATCGGCACCTTGGCCGCATTCCTGCTCTACCTGCGGATGTTCTTCGAACCCATGCAGGAGATCTCGCAGTTCTTCAATACGTTCCAGTCCGCGTCGTCAGCGCTGGAGAAGCTGGCCGGGGTGCTGGCCGAGAAGCCCGCCATCAGCGATCCCGCCGAGCCGGTCCGCCTCGATCACGTGCGGGGTGACATCTCCTTCCGCGACGTCCGGTTCGAGTACGTGCCGAACCGGCCGGTGCTGCCGCACCTGGACCTGGTGGTCCCCGCGGGGCAGACGGTGGCTTTGGTCGGCACCACCGGCGCGGGCAAGACGACGATCGCCAAACTCGTCACCCGGTTCTACGACCCGGTCTCGGGCAGCGTGTCCCTCGACGGGGTCGATCTGCGCGACCTGCGGCAGACCGACCTGCGCCGGCACGTGGTGATGGTGACGCAGGAGAACTTCATGTTCGGCGGCACGGTCGCCGACAACATCCGTTTCGGCAAGCCCGACGCCACCGACGCGGAGGTGCGGGCGGCGGCCGAGGCGGTCGGCGCGCACGGATTCATCACCGCTCTGCCCGAGGGGTACGACACCGACGTCGCCAAGCGCGGCGGCCGGTTGTCGGCGGGGCAGCGTCAGCTGGTCGCGTTCGCGCGGGCGTTCCTGGCCGACCCCGCGGTGCTGATCCTCGACGAGGCGACGTCGTCGCTGGACATCCCGAGCGAGCGGATGGTGCAGCGGGCGTTGGAGACCGTGCTCGCCGAACGCACGGCGGTGGTGATCGCCCACCGGCTCTCGACGGTGCAGATCGCGGACCGGGTGCTGGTGCTCGAGCACGGCGAGATCGTCGAGGACGGCTCGCCCGAGGAGCTCACCGCTCGCGACGGCGGGCACTACGCGGCGCTGCACCGGTCCTGGGTGCAATCGCTGGCCTGATCTTCGTGCCGCAGGGCAGTATCAACCCATGACCACGAACACCGACCGGTATCGCGCGGCACGTGACCACCTCGTCGAGACGATCGGTGATTACGACAAGGCCGTCGAGACGTTCGAGTGGCCCCACATCACCGGCCAGTTCAACTGGGCGACAGACTGGTTCGACGTCGTCGCGCGTAGCCGCCCGCAGGACATCGCGTTGTGGATCGTGGAGCAGGACGGCCGCGAACAGCGCGTCACGTTCGCCGACATGGCCGCGCGCTCGGATCAGGTGGCGACCTGGCTTGCGAGCATCGGGGTCGGCGCTGGTGACCGGGTCATCCTGATGCTCGGCAATCAGGTCGAGCTGTGGGAGTCGATGCTGGCGGTGGCCAAGCTGGGCGCGGTGATCATGCCGACGACGGCGGCGCTGGGTGCCGACGACGTCGCGGACCGGCTACGGCGCGGCGGTGCAGGTTTCGTGATCGCCAACTCCGCCGACGCCGCGAAGTTCGCACGCGTGGACGCGTCGTTCGTCGGCATCGCGGTGGGGGAGACGGTACCGAGCTGGCTTCCCTACTGGGATGCGGCTGCGGTGGAGGCCGCCGGCCCGTTCGAGCCGGGAACGGCGACGTCGGATCCGCTGCTCATCTACTTCACCTCCGGGACCACCAGTAAGCCCAAGCTCGTCGAGCACTCGCAGGTCAGCTACCCCGTCGGGCATCTGACGACGGCGGCGTGGCTCGGGGTGCGGCCCGGCGACGTGCATCTGGCGATCAGCTCGCCCGGATGGGCCAAGCACGCGTGGAGCTGCTTCTTCGCCCCGTGGATCGCCGAGGCGACGATCTTCGTCTACAACTACGCCCGCTTCGATGCCGACGCCCTTCTCGAGCAGCTGCGCCGCGCCCGCGTGAGCACGTTCTGCGCGCCACCGACGGTGTGGCGCATGCTGATTCAGGCTGACCTGGGCGACAGGCCCGAGGGGCTGCGCGAGATCCTCGGCGCGGGTGAGCCGCTGAACCCCGATGTGATCGCCCGGATCGAACAGGCATGGGGACTGACGATCCGCGACGGGTTCGGCCAGACCGAGACCACACTGGCGGTCGGCAACACCCCCGGCCAGCCCGTGAAGGCGGGCTCGATGGGCCGCCCGATGCCCGGTGTGCCGGTGGTCCTGGTCGATCCGCTGACCGGCGAGCGGGCGGCCGAGGGTGAGATCTGCCTCGATCTGGGCGCGACGCCGCCGAACCTGATGACCGGATACCTCGACGACGAGAAGCGCAACGCGCACGTGATGCGGGACGGCTACTACCACACCGGTGACGTGGCGAGCCGCGACGCGGACGGCTACATCACCTACATCGGCCGCACCGACGACGTCTTCAAGTCCTCCGACTACAAGGTGTCGCCGTTCGAGCTCGAGAGCGTGCTGATCGAGCACCCCGCGGTGGTCGAGGCGGCCGTCGTCCCCGCTCCCGACGAGACGCGGCTGGCGGTGCCGAAGGCTTACGTGGCGCTGGCCGACGGCTGGTCCGCGGACGCCGAAACAGCGAGGCAGATCATGCGATACAGTCGCGACCACCTGGCGCCGTATCTCAAGGTGCGCCGCGTCGAGTTCGCGGAGCTCCCGAAGACCATCTCCGGCAAGATCCGCCGGGTCGATCTGCGTCGCCGCGAGGAGGAGGCGCACCGGGAGGGCACCCCGATCGAGAGCGAGTACCGGTACGAGGATCTGGTGTGAACGGGGGTAGCGAGATGCTGTCGTATGACGCCGGACCCACCGATACGCCGCTCCTCGAGGAGACCATCGGCGTCAACTTCGACCGTACTGTCGCCGCCTTCGGCGACACCGATGCCGTCATCGATGTGGCGGCCGGGCGGCGCTGGACCTACGCCGAGCTCGACGCCGAGATCTCCACGGTGGCACGGGCGTTGATGGCCCGTGGGATCAGGCCGGGCGACCGGGTCGGCATCTGGGCGCCCAACAGCGCGCAGTGGGTGATCGTGCAGTTCGCGACGGCGAAGATCGGCGCCATCCTGGTCAACATCAACCCCGCCTACCGGACCCACGAGCTGGCCTATGTGCTCGAGCAGTCGGGCACGCGCACGTTGTTCGCCGCCACCGCGTTCAAGTCGTCGGACTACGTCGCGATGGTCGCCGACGTGCGTCCGCGCATACCCACCCTCGAGGACGTGATCTTCCTCGGCACCGACGACTGGGCGGGTCTCCTGGGCGATGCGCAGGCGGTGGACACCGCCGAATTGGTCAGCAGATCAGCCGAACTGAACACCGATGATCCGATCAACATCCAATACACCTCGGGCACAACGGGTTCCCCGAAGGGCGCCACGCTGTCGCACCGCAACATCCTGAACAACGGCCACTTCGTCACCGAGCTGATCCGTCTGCAGCCGGGCGATCGGCTCTGCGTTCCGGTGCCGTTCTACCACTGCTTCGGCATGGTGATGGGCACACTCGGCTGCACGACCCACGGTGCGACGCTCGTCATCCCCGCTGCCGCTTTCGGCCCGGCGGACACGTTGCGCGCGATCGCTTCCGAGCGGTGCGTCGGGGTTTACGGGGTGCCCACGATGTTCATCGCGATGCAGAACCATCCCGACTTCGCCGCGACCGATCTCTCGTCGCTGCGCACCGGAATCATGGCCGGTTCGGTGTGTCCGGTGGAGGTGATGAAGCGCTGCGTGGAGGACATGTCGATGACGGAGGTGGCCATCGCCTACGGGATGACCGAGACCTCGCCGGTGTCGTGCCAGACACTCGTCGACGACGACCTCGACCGACGCACCTCCTCGATCGGGCGCGCGCACCCGCACGTGGAGATCAAGATCGTCGACCCTGATACCGGCGAGACGCTGCCCCGTGGTGAGCCCGGCGAATTCTGCACGCGCGGTTACTCGGTGATGCTCGGCTACTGGCGCGACGACGAGAAGACCGCGGAGGCCATCGATTCCGACGGTTGGATGCACACCGGTGATCTCGCGGTGATGCGGGCCGATGGGTACTGCAACGTCGTCGGGCGGATCAAAGACATGGTGATCCGGGGCGGGGAGAACGTCTACCCACGCGAAGTCGAGGACTTCCTGCTCACCCACCCCGACATCGCGGACGCCCAGGTGATCGGGGTTCCTGATGCCGTCTACGGCGAGGAGATCTGCGCCTGGATCCGGATGCGCCCCGGCCGACCCGCGCTGGATGCGGCCTCGGTGCGCGAGTTCGCATCAGAGAGGTTGGCGCACTACAAGATTCCCCGCTACGTGCACATCGTCGACGAGTTCCCGATGACGGTCACGGGCAAGGTGCGCAAGGTCGACATGCGCCGCGACAGCATCGCGCTGCTCGGCCTCTAGCGGAACTCGGAGAAGAACGCGACGACCTCGTCGATGAACAGCTCGGGCTGCTCGAATGCCGTGAAATGACCACCGCGGGGCATGTCGGTCCATCGGGTGATGTTGTAGGTGGCCTCGCACCAGCGGCGCGAGGAGCGCAGGATCTCCTTGGGGAATGACGCGACGCCCGTGGGCAATTCGACCCGGCCGGGACTACCGAACCTGGCGAAGCTCTCCCAGTAGAGCCGCGCCGACGACGTCGCGCTCGCCGTCAGCCAGTAGAGCATCACGTTGTCGAGCATCTCGTCCTTGGTCAGCACGTTCTCCGGATGTCCGTCGGAATCGGTCCAGGCCCAGAACTTCTCGACGATCCATGCCATCTGCCCAACGGGGGAGTCGGTGAGCCCGTAGCCCAGCGTCTGCGGCCGCGTCGACTGCTGCTTGGAGTAGCCGGTGCCCCACTGCTGATGCTCGGAGTAGGTGTCGAGCACCTCGCGTTCGTGCGGCGTCAGGTCGCTCAGGTCTTTCGGCGGCCTGCCGATCGGCATGTTGGTGTGGATCGCCACGCAGTGGCCCTCGTTGCGGCCGATCTGCGTGGTCACCGCCGATCCCCAGTCGCCGCCCTGGGCGCCGTACCGCTCATAGCCGAGTCGGACCATCAGCTCGTCCCACGCCGTCGCGATGCGTTCGATGCCCCAGCCGGTCGCGGCCGGCTTACCCGAGAAGCCGTACCCGGGCAGTGACGGGCACACCACGTCGAAGCCCGCGGCGGTCAGCGGCTCGATCACCTTCGTGAATTCGACGATCGAACCCGGCCAGCCGTGGGTGATCAGCAGCGGGAACGCGTCGGAGCGGCCGCAGCGCTGATGAACGAAATGGATGGAGAGTCCGTCGATCTCGGTGGTGAACTGGTCGAATCGATTCAGTGCGGCTTCCCTTGACCGCCAATCGTAAACGTCGCGCCAGTAGTCGGCGAGCTCGCGGGCGTAGGACAGCGGCAGGCCCTGGCTCCAATCGCCCACGCATTCGCGTTCGGGCCACCGGGTGCGCGCCAGCCGCTCCCTCAGGTCGGCGAGGTCGGCGTCGGGGACGGCGATGCGGAACGGCGTGACGGCAGGCATGATTCATCCTGGCACCGGGATAATCGGAGCTTGTGTCCACCCCGACGCTCGTCCTGCTCGCCGCCACCACGCTGGCCGCCTGCATCTGCCTGGGCGCCGCGCTCTACGAGTCGCTGGTCGTCGATCCGTACTGGCCGCGCCGCCCCGGGCTGATCCAGTCGCGCAACGGAGGCATCGCCCGGGTCAGGTTCTGGCTGCCCGCCCCCGTCGTGTTCGAGGTGCTGCTGATCGTCACGCTGATCCTGACGTGGGGTGACTCCGCGATCGGGACGGCTCTGCTGGTGGCGCTGGTCAGCCACGCGACGATGCGGCTGTGGGCGCTGTTCGATCTGGTCCCGCGCGCCGCGGAGTTCGAACGCACCGATCCCGCCGACGTCGACGAGGCAGCGGCGGTGCGGTGGACGCGACGCAACCTGCTGCGGGTGCCGCTGCTGCTCGTCACTTCCGGCGCGATGCTGACCGCGCTGGCGCTGGCCTGAGGGTCAGTGATCGGGGAAGATCCGCGGCAACGCGGTGGCGCTGCCGGTGAAGTTCGGCGGCCGCTTCTCCCGGAACGCTGCAACGCCTTCCTTGCCGTCGCCGATCGAGGTGTAGAACATCGCCAGCGAGTCGCTCAGGTGCGCCTGCAGCGGTGATTCGGCGGCGCCGTTGCGGTAGATCAGCTGCTTGGCCAGCGCCAACGCCACCGGCGAACGCCCGGAGACGTAGCTGCGGGCCAGTGCGATCGCGTCGGACACCAGCGAGTCGGCCGGATGCACCGACCGCAGCAGCCGGCCGCGCAGTGCGTCCTCGGCGGTGATGATGTCGGCCGAGTAGACCCAGTCCAGGGCCTGCTGGATGCCGACCAGCCGGGGCAGGAACCACGAGGAGCAGGCCTCGGGCACGATGCCGAGTCGGCCGAACACGAAACCGATCCGGGCGTTCTCGGATGCCACCCGGATGTCCATGGCCAGTGTCATGGTTGCGCCGATGCCGACCGCGGCGCCGTTGATCGCCGCGATGACGGGCTTGGGCAGCGCGTGGATCGCCAGGGTGACCCGGCCGCCGGTGTCGCGGATGCCGCTGTGCAGCGGCTCGCTCGCATAATCCGCCTGCATCTGTTCGGGTGTCGGCGCCAGGGTCTCGTCGAGACCGAACACGTTGCCGTCGGCCGAGAGGTCCATCCCCGCGCAGAACGCGCGGCCGGCGCCGGTGACGACGATGGCGCGGATCGCGTCGGCGTAGGCGTCGACGGTGAAGAACTGCTCCAGTTCCCGCGCCATCGTCACCGTGAAGGCGTTGAGCTGCTCGGGACGCGACAGCGTCAGCAGCGCCACCCCGTCGGCGTCGACGGTGCACTGCAGGGTTTCGTAATCCACGTCGGTGAGGCTACCGACCGCCCGGGCGCGGGTTTCAGGCTTCGAGTTCGCCGAGCACCTTGCGTTCGATCGCCGCGCGGGTGGCGACCGGCAGCACCACGAGGCCGGCGAGTTCTTTCTGCGCACGGCCGTAGGCGTTCTGGCGTTCCTGCGGGGTGGCGGCGTCGTCGCCCGCCAGGCGCAGCAGGTGCTGGGCGCGGGCCAGCCGGTCCTGGTCGTCGGCGGAGAAGTCGCTGCGACGGCGGCGGGTCGCCTCGGCCTCGGCGGCATCGAACGCGGCGACGTAGTCGGTCACCGCGTCGCGATATCCCGCGGCGGCATCGCGATCGTCGACGATGTCGTCGGGCTGCGCGGGCCGCAGCAGATCCGCCCGGCTCTTGGCTTTGTGGAAGGCCAGGGTCAGAGGTTCTCGCATGTCCGTCATGACCGGGAAGTCCAGCAGCTTCGCGACGTCCAGTTCGTAGGAAAGCCATCGCGCGTCGGTGGCGTCGTGGCGCGCGAGCAGCTTGGTCAGCTCGCGGCGCCGGTTCTCCACGCTGGATGCACCCGAGGCCTTCTCCCGGGCGAGCGCGACTTTGGTCTCCTGCTTGATGCGGTAGCGCTCGAGCCGGCGCTGGGCGCGGCGTTCGTTGGCGGCCGATATGCCGCGCGCGGCGCCGCCGATCACCCCGCCGAGCGGAAAGACCAGCCACCAGTAGTTTCCGGCGAACTGCAACAGCGCCTCCACACGCCCAGAATGCCACCGGGCGATGTGGTGGGATTGGCTGGTGCCGGACGTGCCGTCAGATCCAGTCCTCGAAGATCCAGACCCAGCGCTCGAGCCCGCGATCGTCGCCCGTGGGCTGACGCTGCGAGGACCATGGGGGCCGGTGTACGGACCCGTGGACCTCGAGGTCCCCGCGGCAGGGGTGACGGTCATGGTCTGTCCCGCGGGGTCGGGGCGCACGGCGTTGTCGATGACGCTGGCCGGACGGATGCGTCCGACGTCGGGGGCGCTGACGGTGTTCGGACGATCCCGCGCCCGCGAAATCTTCGCCGTCGCGGCCCTGGCCGGCATCGACGAACTCGACACCGTGGCCGAGTCGGTCACGGTGGGGGATCTCGTCACCGAGCAGATGCGCTGGGATGCACCGTGGTACAGGCTGATTCGCCGTGCCGACGACGACGACGTGAGACGCGTGTGCGGGCCCGTCTTCGGCGAGTTGCCGCTGCCACCGCGCTCGGAGTTCGTCGAGGAGCTCACCGAACTCGACGGCCTGCTGCTGCGCATCGCGCTGGCCAACACGCGCCGCCCGCGGCTGCTCGTGGTGGGCAACCTCGAGCAGGTCACCAGCGATCAGAGCCGGGACCTGCTGGTCGACCGGCTGGTCGATCTGGGCCGCGAGCAGACGGTGCTGACCGCGAGTGTCAACGGTGTCGCCGCCCGCCCCGGGCTGCGAGAGATCCCGGTCGCAGGCGTCTTGCGCGCCGAACTCGCGGGACTTCAGAGAGGTGAGGCGTAGTCATGCTGGCCGGGATGTCACTGGGCACAGACCTCAAGCGGTACTCGCACGGGCTGATGCCACGGATCGCACTCGTCACGATCATCCTGCTGCCGTTGCTCTACGGCGCGATGTACCTGTGGGCGTTCTGGAATCCGTTCGCCGAGGTCGGCAAGGTGCCCGTCGCGCTGGTCAACGCCGACCGCGGCGCCCAGGTGCAGGGCACGCAGGTGCACGCGGGCGACGAGGTCGCCCGGGCCCTGCTCGATTCGGGCCAGCTGGATCTGACCGAGGTCTCCGCGCAGGAGGCCGCCGACGGCGTGGCCGACGGCCGCTTCTACTTCTCGATCACGTTGCCCGACAACTTCTCCGAGCTGGTGGCTTCCCCCTCCGGGCCTCGTCCGGCGCAGGCCCCGCTGCAGTTCACGTTCAACGACGCCAACAACTACCTCGGCACGGTCATCGGGCAGAACGCCTCGAGGGAGATCCTCAACCAGGTCAACGCCAAGATCGGAGAACGCGGCATCGGCACCGTCGTCAACGGATTGGCCCAGGCCGGCACGGGCCTGGATCAGGCCGCCGGCGGCGCCGAGCAACTCGCCGGGGGCCTGGTCGCCGCTGACGACGGCGCCCACCGGCTCGCCGGCGGTGTGGACACGTTGACCTCGGGTCTGCGCACCGCCCGGGCGGGATCGGCGCAGCTGGCCGCGGGCACCCGCCGACTGAGCGGGGCCGTCGACACGGCGACCACGCCGCTGCTCGACGTGCTCGACCGGGTGGGCGGGCTGGACCTGAATCCCGACGAGGTCGCCCGCGCTGCGCAGCATCTCTCGGGTGCGGTCCGATCGACGACCGACCGGATCGCCGCGCTCAACATCAGCAGTTCTCAGGCGACCGCGATCGTCGACCAGACCGTCGGATTCCTGCAGAACAATCCCGATCCCGCGGTTCGTGACGCCGGGCAGGCGCTCGCCGGCGCGCAGCGCCTGCTGCGCGCCCAGGGCATTGATCCCACCACCGATGACGGGCTGGTCCGGCTGCGCGACAGCGCTGCCACGCTGGAGGGAGAACTGGGTGATCCCAGCAGCCGGTTGCGGACATTCCTGACCCGCGCACTGAACGGCGGCCTGCGCTCCGACGTCGCACAGCTGCGCGACGGGGTCCACCAACTCGATTCCGGAGCGCAGCGTCTCAATGCCGGCCTCGGTCAGTTGGCCGCCGGCGGGAACCAACTGTCCGCAGGGGCACACCAACTGGCCGACGGCACCGCGCAGTTGCGCACCGGCGGGCAGGAGCTGGCCACCCGCCTGCGTCAGGGTGCGGAGCAAATCCCTTCGTGGAACCCGCAGCAGCGCACTGAGGTCGCGCGCACTCTGGCAGCGCCGACGGAGCTCGATCTGCGCAACACCCACCCGGCGGCGACGTTCGGGACCGGCTTTGCGCCGTTCTTCCTGCCGTTGGCCCTGTTCATCGGCGCGATGATCGTGTGGATGTTGCTGACGCCGTTGCAGTCTCGGCCCATCGTGAACGGACTGGGCGCCCTGCGTGTGGTGCTGGCGTCCTATTGGCCGGGGCTGCTGATCGTGGTCTGCCAGGTGGTGGTGATGTATGTCGTCGTCCATGTCGGCGTCGGTTTGCACGCCGCGTACGCGCTGGCCACGGTCGCGTTCCTCGCGCTGGTCGCCGGCGCCTTCCTGGCGCTGATCCAGGCGTTCAACGCGGTGCTCGGGGTCGCCGTCGGACGTGTCGCGACGCTGGCGTTCCTGATGCTGCAGCTGGTCTCCGCAGGCGGCATCTATCCGGTCGAGACCACCGCGAAGCCCTTCCAGATCCTGCACCCGTTCGATCCGATGACATACGCGGTCAACGGTTTACGTCAGTTGATCGTCGGCGGGATAGATGCCCGGCTGTGGACGGCGATTGCGGTGCTATCGGCGGTGCTGCTGGCTTCGCTGGCCGCCAGCTCCTGGGCGGCGCGGCGCAACAGGCAGTACACGCTCGAGCGGCTACACCCGCCGATCGAGGTCTGAGGTGAACCGCGACGACGACCGACGGCTCAAGGATTTCGCCGGTGCCGTGGTGCTGCTGCTCCTGCAGGGATTCTGTTGGCGTGCAGTGCTTTTCCTCTCCCACGGGAATGGCCTGGTGCTGCGCTACGGCGGATTCGCGGTGCTGATGCTGACCCTGGCCGCGGTGATCTGGCGGGTGGTCAGGGCGCGGGCGGCGGCGTGGTTCGCGCTGGGTGGGCTGGGGGTCCAGGCCGCGATCGGTGCGCTCACCCTGCTCGTCTGAGGCTCAGGGCAGGCCGATGCGGCGATACCGCTCGATGCGGGTGGCCAGCCTCTGCTCGGCCGGTCCCTGCCCCAGGGTGTGCAGCTCCGCGGCGATGGTGTCCGACAGTCGGCCGATGAACGCGCGGGGCTCGCCGGCGGCGTCGGGATGCTCGGGCACGACCGCGTCGACGATACCGCTGCGCAAGAGGTCGGCGGATCGGATGCCTTGGGCTGCAGCCAGTTCGGGGGCGTGGTCGACGTCGCGGTAGACGATCGCGCTGGCGCCCTCGGGCGGCAGCGGCGCGAGCCAGCCGTGCAGCGCGGCGATCACCCGGTCGGCCGGCACCATCGCCAGGGCGGGGCCGCCGCTGCCCTGTCCCAACAGGACCGACACCGTCGGGGTGTCGAGCATGACGAGATCGGCCAGGCAGCGCGCGATCTCCCCGGCGAGGCCGTCCTCCTCGGCCTCGACCGACAGGGCCGGGCCCGCCGTGTCGATCACCAGGACGAGGGGCAGCTGAAGACCAGCCGCCAGCGCCATGCCGCGGCGGGCTTCGCGGAGCGCGGCGGGTCCCACCACACCCCTGACATGTTCCTGGCCGAGCACGACGGCGGGCTGCCCGCCGAAGCGCGCGAGTGCCAGCACGGTCGTCGCGGCCTCGCCCTGTCCTGTGCCGGACAGCAGGACCCGCTGGGTGGAGCCGTGGCGCAGCAGCGCACCCACCCCGGGCCGCTCCGGCCGCCGGGAGATCTCCACCGACTCCCAGGCGGGCACGTCGGGCAGCGGCTCGACGGCAGGGGCGGGCGGTGCGGCGCCGGGCGGATCGGACACCACGGTCAGCGTGCGGTCGATGGTCGCGCGCAGGACGTCGAGGGGCACGACGGCGTCGACGACGCCGTGACGCTGGAGGTTCTCGGCGGTCTGCACTCCGGCCGGGAAGGGTTCGCCGTACAGATGCTCGTAGACGCGCGGGCCGAGGAATCCGATCAGGGCGCTCGGTTCGGCGGCGGTGACATGCCCCAGCGAGCCCCACGACGCGAACACCCCGCCCGTCGTGGGATGCCGCAGGTACACCAGATACGGCAGGTGCGCCTGCTTGTGCTGCTGCACGGCCGCGGTGATCTTCACCATCTGCAGGAAGGCCACGGTGCCCTCCTGCATGCGGGTGCCCCCCGAACTGGGCGAGGCCAGCAGGGGCAGCCGCTCGGCGGTGGCGCGGTGCACCGCTGCGACGATGCGTTCCGCGGCGGCCACCCCGATGGATCCGGCGAGGAAGTCGAACTCGCACACGACCAGCGCGACCCGGCGGCCGAACACCCGACCCTCGCCGGTGAGCACCGACTCGTCGAGGCCGCTCGCAGCGCTGGCAGCGGCCATGTCGCGGCGGTAGGAATCCGACATCGGTACCTGAAGCGGTGCGGAGTCCCAGCTCACGAACGATTCCTCGTCCAGGACGGCGTCGCGCAGTTCGAGGGCGCGGATCCGGCTCACAGCTCGAGGCTAATAGGCTGGGCCCATGATTGAAGCCACCCGTGACGGCCACGTGCTGACTCTCGAGATGCAGCGTCCGGAGCGGCGCAACGCCCTGAGCTCCCAACTCGTCGACGGTCTGCGCGAGGCGATCGAGAAAGCCGGCACCGAGGACGTGCGCGCGATCGTGCTCACCGGCGCCGGGCATGTGTTCAGCTCCGGTGCCGATCTGTCCGGCGGCCAGGGCGTGGCCGACGAGCTGCCCGACAAGGCCAGGGCACTCAACCTCGCGATCGACAGGGCGCCGGTGCCCGTGATCGGCGCGGTCAACGGCCCGGCGATCGGGGCCGGGGTCATCCTGTCGATGATCTGCGATCTGCGCGTGGTGGCGCCCGAGGCCTACTTCCAGTTCCCGGTCGCCAAGTACGGCATCGCGCTGGACAACTGGAGCATCCGCCGGCTGACCTCGCTCGTGGGCGCCGGCCGCGCGCGCGGCATGCTGCTGGCCGCCGAGCGGCTCACGTCGGAGGCGGCGCTGCAGACCGGGATGGCCAACCGGATCGGCACGCTGGCCGACGCCCAGGCCTGGGCCCAGGAGATCGCCGGGTACGCCCCCTTGGCTCTGCAGCACGCCAAGCGGGTGCTCAACGACGACGGCGCCTACGAGGATCCCTGGCCCGCGCACCAGGAACTGTTCGACCGGGCGTGGAAGAGCCACGACATCATCGAGGCGCAGGTGGCCCGCATCGAGAAGCGCGCGCCGAACTTCACGGGCGCCTGATGTTCTCGACGGCGCTGCGGTACGGGTTCGGGACGGCCTCCCTCCTGGGAGCCGGCTGGGTGCTGCGGGCGCTGCAGGGCACCTCGGCATCGCTGGGCGCCACCCCCGCCGAGATCGCCCCGGTCGCGCGGCGCTCGCCGCAGTACCGCGACGGCAAGTTCGTCAACTTGGAGCCGCCGTCGGGCATGACGGTGGACCGGGAAGCGCGGCGCACCCTGCTGCGCGATCTGGCCAACTCCGGCTCCTCGGGCAAGCCGCCGGGTCCCATCCCCATCGCCGATCCGCCGAAGGTGCATCCGGATGCGGAGACCGCCGCGGCGAGTTGGTACGGCCACTCCAGCTCGCTGATCGAGATCGACGGCTACCGCGTGCTCGCCGACCCGGTCTGGAGCCGACGATGCTCGCCCTCACGTGCCGTCGGGCCGGAGCGTATGCACGAGATCCCGCTGCTGATCGAGGCGCTGCCCGCGGTCGACGCGATCATCATCAGCCACGATCACTACGACCATCTCGACATCGACACCGTCATCGCCCTCACCCACAGCCAGCGAGCCCCGTTCCTGGTCCCGCTGGGTATCGGTGCGCACCTGCGTAAGTGGGGCATCCCGGAGAGCCGCATCGTCGAGCTCGACTGGCACGAATCGCACCGCATCGGGGACCTGACGCTGGTCTGCACGCCGGCGCGGCATTTCTCCGGCCGGCTCTTCACCCGGGACACCACACTGTGGGCGTCGTGGGTGGTGATGGGGCCGCGACACCGGGCGTTCTTCGGCGGCGACACCGGTTACACGAAGAGTTTCGCCGAGATCGGCGCCGAGTTCGGGCCGTTCGACCTGACGCTGCTGCCGATCGGCGCCTACCACCCGGCGTTCTCCGACATCCACATGAACCCCGAGGATGCGGTGCGCGCCCACCTGGACATGACCGAGGGTGGGCTGATGATGCCTATTCACTGGGCGACGTTCCGCCTCGCGCCGCACGCATGGGCCGAGCCGGCCGAACGTCTCGTGGTGGCTGCCGACGCTGAAGGCGTCCGGATCGCGGTTCCCATCCCCGGTGGCCGGGTGGACGGCGATTCGACGTTCGACCCGTGGTGGCGGCTGTAACGACGCGTTCGCGGGTTACCGTTTCGGGCATGAAACCTCGGGTGGCCGTGCTCGCC
This sequence comes from Mycobacterium sp. IDUB_1, assembly GCF_055419625.1. Classification (NCBI taxonomy): domain Bacteria; kingdom Bacillati; phylum Actinomycetota; class Actinomycetes; order Mycobacteriales; family Mycobacteriaceae; genus Mycobacterium; species Mycobacterium sp. IDUB_1. Next base: position 257,384 of record NZ_JBVAYA010000002.1, read on the forward strand.
GTGTTGTCCGTGCTGGCGGCCGGCTGCGGCGCCGGACCTTCCCCGAATCCGACGACGACGGCGGCGCCACCGAGCCAGAACGCCGACACGCCACCGCCGCTGGTGCCGGCGATGCCGCTGCCCGAGGGCGCGGTGGACAAGGCCGTGGCGAAGCTCGACGGTCTCGCCGAGGAGCTGATGACGTCGTCGGGTATCCCGGGGATGGCCGTGGCCGTGGTGCACGCAGGAAAGACCTTGTACGCCAAGGGGTTCGGCAAAAAGGATCTGACCAGACCCGACGGCTCCGACAACGCCGTCGGCCCCGACACCGTGTTCCAGCTCGCCTCGGTGTCGAAATCGTTGTCGGCCACGGTGGTGGCCCACGAGGTGGGTGCGAAGACCGTCGACTGGAACACCCCGATCGTGTCGAAGCTGCCGTGGTTCGCGCTCGCCGATCCGGCTGTCACGCCGATGGTCTCGATCGGGGACATGATGTCGCACCGCTCCGGGCTGCCCGACCATGCCGGTGACTTGCTCGAGGATCTGGGTTACGACCGCAGGCAGGTGCTGGAGAAGCTGCGGGACTATCCGCTCGATCCGTTCCGGATCTCCTACGCCTACACCAACTTCGGGTTCACCACCGGCGCCGAGGCAACGGCAGCCGCGGCGACCAAACCGTGGGAGGACCTCGCCTCCGACGTGCTGTTCCGGCCGCTCGGCATGACGACAGCGAGTTTTCGCTTCGCCGACTACGCCCGCCGCCCCGACCGCGCCGTCGGCCACATCCGCATCGACAACACCTACCGGCCGCAGTTCGTCCGCGACGCCGACGCGCAGGCGCCCGCCGGCGGGGCCAGCGCTTCGGTGACGGACATGTCGCACTGGCTGGCGATGGTGCTGGGCAACGGGACCTATCAGGGTCGGCAGGTGATCGACCCGGCAGCGCTGCTCCCCGCGCTGACCCCCCAGTCGGTGTCGAGCCCGGCCTCGGAGGCGGCGATGCGTACCGGGTTCTACGGGTTCGGGTTCAACGTCGGCACGACGTCGGCGGCACGCACCGAACTCAGCCACTCCGGCGCCTTCGAGTTGGGCGCCGGCACGAACATCCTGATCCTGCCGTCGGCCGACGTGGCGATCGTCGCGCTCACCAACGCCACCCCGACCGGGGTGCCCGAGACGCTGACCGCGGAGTTCGCCGATCTGGTCCAGTTCGGCGAGATCCGGCAGGACTGGCGCAGCCTGTACGCGAAGGCATTCGAGCACATCGACGCGCCGACCGGATCTCTGAGCGGGAAGCAGCCGCCCGCCGCCCCCGCGCCTCCGGCGCCGCTGGCCGACTACCTCGGCACCTACCGAAACGACTTCTGGGGCCCGGCCACCGTGACCGAGGTCGACGGCACGCTGCGACTGCGGATCGGCACGACACTGGATGTGCCGCTGCGACATTGGGACGGAAACACGTTCGCCTACGATTTCATCACCGAGAACGCGCCGCCGGGCACGGTGGCCTCGGCGACGTTCGACGGCCCGCGCTTGACGCTCGACTACTACAACGCCGAGGGCAAGGGAGTGTTCACCCGGTGACCGCTGCGGGCCTGTCCGACGCGGAGGTCGCCCAGCGCGTCGCCGAGGGCAAGACCAACGACGTCCCGACCCGCGCCGCGCGCAGCGTCTCGGAGATCGTGCGCGGCAACGTGTTCACCCGGATCAACGCCATTCTCGGGGTGCTGCTGATCATCGTGCTGACCACGGGGTCGGTGATCAACGGCGCCTTCGGTCTGCTGATCATCGCCAACAGCGGGATCGGCATCATCCAGGAATTGCGCGCCAAGCGCACCCTGGACAAGCTCGCGATCGTCGGCCAGGCGAAACCCACGGTGCGCAGGCTGTCCGGGACTGCGGCGCGTCAGCCCAGTGAGGTGGTGCTGGACGACCTGATAGAGCTCGGACCCGGTGACCAGATCATCGTCGACGGCGACGTGGTCGAGGCGGCGAACCTCGAAGTCGACGAGTCGCTGCTGACCGGCGAAGCCGATGCGATCGCCAAACACCCGGGTGATCACGTGATGTCGGGCAGTTTCGTGGTGGCCGGCAGCGGTGTCTACCGCGCCACCAAGGTGGGGCGCGAGGCGTACGCTGCCAAGCTCGCCGAGGAGGCCAGCAAGTTCACGCTGGTGAAGTCCGAACTGCGCAGCGGCATCAACAGGATTCTGCAGTTCATCACCTACCTGCTGGTGCCGGCCGGGGCGCTGATCATCTACACCCAGCTGTTCACCACCGATGCGGGCTGGCGGGAATCCGTGCTGCGGATGGTCGGCGCGCTCGTGCCGATGGTGCCCGAAGGTCTGGTGCTGATGACCTCGATCGCGTTCGCCGTCGGTGTCGTCCGATTGGGCCGACGGCAGTGTCTGGTCAACGAGTTGCCCGCCATCGAAGGCCTGGCTCGAGTGGACGTGGTGTGCGCGGACAAGACCGGCACGCTCACCGAGAACGGGATGCGGGTCAGCGAGGTCGAGCCACTGGACGGCAGCGCGGTCACCGAGGTGCTGGCCCAGCTCGCCGCCGACGACGACAGGCCCAACGCCAGCATGGCGGCGATCGCCGAGGCGTACCGGATGCCGCCGGGCTGGACGGCCACCGCCACCGCGCCGTTCAAGTCGACCACGAAGTGGAGCGGCGTCTCGTACGGCGAGCACGGCAACTGGGTGATCGGTGCGCCGGATGTGCTGCTCGACCCGTCGTCGTCGGCGGCTACGCAGGCCGAACAGATCGGTGCGCAGGGCCTGCGGGTGCTGCTGCTGGGGTCCAGTGACCTGCCGGTCGACGATCCGCAGGCGCCGGGCACGGTGACCCCGGCTGCGCTGGTCGTGCTGGAGCAGCGGGTGCGACCCGATGCGCGCGACACCCTCGAATACTTTGCCTCCCAACGGGTCTCGGTCAAGGTGATCTCCGGAGACAACGCGGTCTCGGTGGGTGCGGTGGCGGCGTCGCTCGGTCTCGCAGGCGAGACGATGGATGCCCGCCGGTTGCCCGCCGAACCCGACCGGCTGGCCGACACGCTGGAGGAGTGCACGACGTTCGGCCGGGTGCGTCCCGACCAGAAGCGCGCGATGGTGCACGCACTGCAATCACGCGGGCACAACGTCGCGATGACGGGCGACGGTGTCAACGACGTACTGGCGCTCAAGGACGCCGACATCGGCGTCGCGATGGGCTCGGGCAGTTCGGCATCGCGTGCGGTGGCCCAGATCGTGTTGCTGGACAACAAGTTCGCCACCCTGCCTTTCGTGGTGGGGGAGGGCAGGCGGGTGATCGGCAACATCGAGCGCGTCTCCAACCTGTTCCTGACCAAGACCGTCTATTCGGTGTTGCTCGCGGTGCTCGTCGGGCTCGCAGGTCTGTCGGCCAAGATCTTCGGCACCGATCCTCTGCTGTTCCCGTTCCAGCCCATTCACGTCACCATCGCCGCCTGGTTCACGATCGGGGTGCCGGCGTTCATATTGTCGTTGGCGCCCAATGCCGAACGCGCGCACCCGGGCTTCGTGCGTCGCGTGATGACCGCGGCGCTGCCGTCGGGACTGGCGGTCGGGGTCGCGACGTTCGTGTCCTACCTGCTGGCCTACCAGGGCAGGGCCGCAAGTGCGGTCGAGCAGACGCAGGCCTCGACCGCGGCGCTGATCACCCTGCTGGTGTCGGCGCTGTGGGTGCTGGCCGTGATCGCCCGGCCCTACGAATGGTGGCGGGTGGCGCTGGTCGCCGTGTCCGCGCTGGCCTACGTGCTGATCTTCAGTCTTCCGGCGGCCTGGAAGCTGTTCCTGCTCGATCCGACGAACCTGACGACCACGTCGACGGCGCTGCTGATCGGGCTGGTCGGGGCGGGCGCGGTCGAGGTGATCTGGTGGGTTCAGGGCAGGGTCCTGGGTGAAACCCGCAGGCTGTGGCGTTCGCCAGAACGGTAAAGTCGGTCGCATGGGATTTCTGGACAAGGCGAAAGATCTTCTCTCCAAGAACGCCGACAAAGTGGACACCGTGATCGACAAGGCCGGTGACCTCGTCGACAAGAAGACGCAGGGCAAGTACACGTCGACGGTCGACAAGGTGCAGGAAGCCGCCAAGAAGGCCCTCAACGAGCAGCAGCCGGGCCAGCCCGGCACACCCGGTCAGCCCGGCACACCCGGCACACCCGGCACACCCGGCACACCCGCCCAGCCGCCGGTTCCGCCGCAGCAGGAACCGCCGACGGCGCCGCCGATGTCGTAGCGCGCCGATGGCCAAGCTCTCGGTTTCCGTCGACGTGCCGCTGCCGCCCGAAAAGGCGTGGGAGAGCGCGTCGGATCTGTCCCGCTACAAGGACTGGTTGTCCATTCACAAGGTGTGGCGCTCCCCGCTGCCCGACACCATCGACAAGGGCACCACGCTCGATTCCATCGTCGAGGTCAAGGGCATGCTCACCCGCATCAGCTGGACTGTCGTGCACTTCAAGCCGCCGGAGGCGATGACGCTCAACGGCGTCGGGCGCGGTGGCGTCAAGGTGAAGCTGATCGGCAAGATCAAACCGGCCACGAACACCTCGGGCACCGCCGACGGGTCGAACGTGCAGTTCGACGTGCACCTGGGCGGGCCTGCGCTGTTCGGTCCCATCGGCATGGTCGTGGCGAGCGCCCTGCAGGGCGACATCCAGGAGTCGCTGAACCGCTTCAAGGCCGTCTTCGCCCCGTCCTGAGTCCGGCGAGCAGACGCGAACTCGCGCAGAAACAGCCCCAAAAGCAGGAGTTCGCGTCTGTTCGCGGAATGAAACTAGAGCGCGGCGGGGATCGGGGTGTCGCCGGCGATCACCTCGAACGTGCGGCCCGCGGTCTGCGAGTCGTCGAGGACCGCGACGATGACCGCCGCGACGTCGGCCCGGGAGATCTTCCCGCGGCCTGTCTTCTGGGCGACGGTCACCCGGCCGGTGGGCTCGTCGTCGGTGAGCTGACCGGGTCGCACGATGGTGGCGGAAAGCGCTGGCCGAGAAAGTATTTCGTCGTCGGCGGCGCCCTTGGCGCGCAGGTAGGCGACGAAGACCTCGTCGGCGGCGTCATCGGGAGTGTTCACGTCGGCGCCCATCGACGAGATCATCACGTAGCGCTGCACGCCGGCCGCTTCGGCCGCGTCGGCCAACAGAATCGCGGCATCCCGGTCGACGGTCTGCTTACGGGCCGCGCCGCTTCCCGGACCCGCGCCGGCGGCGAACACCACGGCGTCCGCTCCGGCCAGATGGCCGGCCACGTCGTCGGCGGAGGCGCTCTCGAGGTCGATCACGACAGCTCGCGCACCGGCAGCCTCCACATCGGCGGCGTGGTCGGGGTTGCGGATCAGCCCGACGGGCATGTCCCCGCGCGCGGCGAGCAACCGCTCCGTGATCAGCGCGATCTTGCCGTGACCGCCTGCGATGACGACCTGCATCGTCGATTCCTCCTCGGTCGGGGACACTGGTGCCGTGTCTACCACCGTGCCCCGGTCGGTTTCGGCCGAAACCGTTCGGTCAATACTGGCGCCCGTGCACCGCAGCGCCGCCCGAGTCCTGACCGCACTGGCCACCGGGCTGGTCATCGTGGGTTCCGCCATCCCTGCCGCTGCCGCACCAGGGCCGGCCACGGGGTTGCTCCAGGTCGGCGGACTACAGCGCACCTACTCGGTACACGTACCGCCCGGCGCCGTCACCGGCCTGGTCATCAACCTGCACGGCGCGGGGCAGACCGGCCGTGACCAGGAGGTGGGCACCAACTACGACGCCGTCGCAGACCGCTACGGGTTCGTCGTCGCCTACCCCGACGGGGTCGACATGAGCTGGGCCGACGGTCGCGGTGGCTCGGTCCCCGAGCGACAGGGTGTCGACGACGTGGGTTTCCTGTCCGCGCTGATCACCCAGCTCACCAGCGAGTACGGGGTCAACCCGGGCCGGGTGTTCGTCACCGGCATGTCGGCCGGCGGCTTCATGGCCCAGCGCCTGGCCTGCGACCGCGCCGACCTGGTCGCCGCCGTGGTGTCGGTCGCCGGGACGCTCGGCGCGACGGTTCCGTGCGCGCCGTCGCGGCCGGTGTCCGTGCTCGCTGTACACGGCGACGCCGACCCGGTGGTCCCGTTCGGCGGGGGCCCGATGGTCGGCCGCGGCGGGCCGAGCGTGATCGTCTCGGCATCCGAACTGGTCAACCGCTGGCGCGCCATCGATGGATGCCCGCCGCCCGTCGACACGCCGGGCCGCTCGTCAGCGACCGGCTGCGCCGACGGAACCGCGGTCGAGTTCGTGATCGTCGGCGGTGGCGGCCACGTCTGGCCGACCGGATTCGGCTTCGACGCGAGCCAGGCCGGCGCCGACTTCTTCGCCGCCCACGGGCGCTGAGCTCAGGTGCTGATGCGCCGCAAGCTGGGCAGCAGCACCTCGTCGACGAGCATCCGTACGGTCGCATCGGTCGGCGGCCGCTCCGATATCAGGCACCGGAACACCAGATAACCCGGCAGGACGTCCCAGATCTCGGGGTTGATCGCGGCCTGTTCGATCTCCCCGCGGTCGACGGCGGCCGCCAGCACCTCCTCGATCAGCGTGTGCCGGTGTCGGACGAACTTGTCCTGCATGGCCGCTTGCAGCTGGGGGCTGTGTGACATCTCGTTGAGCACCGCCCGCATCGTGGACGTGTGCTCGCGGGCCTGCGCGGCCACCGACATGCCGATCGCGATGAGATCGTCGCGCAGGCTGCCGGTGTTCGGCGCCTTGGCCGATGCGCGGGTGCCCTCGATGAATGCGGCGAGCACGAGGTCGGCCTTCGAGGGCCACCTGCGGTACATGGTGGCCTTGCTCGCCTTGGCCTCGTTGGCCACCGCGTCGACCGTCAGCCGGTCGTAACCGTGGGTCTGGAGAAGACGGAGAGTCACCTGGAGCAGCTCGGCTTCGCGCTCCGTCCAGCCGCACTCCGACTCGGGTACCACGGGGCCCACCTTATTCCTTCTGATGTGCCCCGCCCCCTTGTCGATTGTCGGCTGCTGCGACACGGTTCAGCGCTTGCAGTGGCCAGTACCGTACCGTACCGTTTCGACCGGCGCCGGTGGGTCAACCGGCCACTCGTCGATCGGGGTGAGCTCGGCAGTGAGCAGAGTGTCGGTAGGCCGCATCGTCCGGAAGCGCTGGACGGTGATCGTCACCGTGGTGGTGGTCGCGATCGTCACGTTCAGCGTGTACCGCCTGCACGGGATCTTCGGCTCCGACAACACCGTGTCCCGGCCGAGCGCCGACGCGCTGGAGAACACCGGATACAACCCCAAGCGCGTGCTGTTCGAGGTGTTCGGCGCGCCGGGGACCGTCGCCACGATCAACTACCTCGACGCCGACGCCCAGCCGCAGCGCGCCGACGACGTCACCCTGCCCTGGTCAACGACGTTGACCACCGACGACCCCACGCTGTTCGCCGATCTGCGCGCCCAGGGTGACGGCGACACGATCGGCTGCCGGATCACGGTCAACGGCATCGTCAAGGACGAGAGGACCACGGACAACGTGAACGGATACATCTCGTGCCTGGACAAGTCCGCATGAGTGAGCACCGCGTCGAGGTCGAACCGTCACGGGTGGCGCACCTGATCCGGGTGCTGTGCGTGCCGATCCTGCTGGTGTGGATCGCTGTCGCGGCGCTGACCAACATCGCTGCCCCGCAGCTCGAGGTCGTCGGCGCGGAGCGCTCGGTGTCGATGAACGCCGCAGATTCACCGTCGATACAGGCGATGCGACACATCGGCCAGACCTTCAAGGAGTTCGATTCCGACAGCGCGGCCATGATCGTGCTGGAAGGCGACCAGCCCCTCGGCGCCGACGCGCACCGCTACTACGACTCCTTGGTCAAGCGCCTGGCGCAGGACACCACCCACGTGCAGCACATCCAGGACTTCTGGGGTGACCCGTTGACGGCCGGTGGCTCCCAGAGCAAGGACGGCAAGGCCGCGCTGGTGCAGGTGTACCTGGCGGGTAATCAGGGTGAGGCACTGGCCAACGAGTCCGTCGACGCGGTTCGCGACATGGTCGCCGACATGCCGCCGCCCCCCGGCGTCAAGGCCTACGTCACCGGTGCCGCGCCGCTGATCACCGACAACTTCGAAGTGGGCAGTGCGGGCACGCACAAGGTCACGGCCATCACGTTCCTCGTCATCGCGGTGATGCTGCTCATCGTCTACCGGTCGGTGGTGACGATGCTGATCGTGTTGGTGGCCGTGGCCATCGAGCTGGCCGCCGCGCGCGGTGTCGTTGCAGTGCTGGCGAATTCAGGGCTCATCGGCCTGTCCACCTACTCGACCAACCTGCTGACGCTGCTCGCGATCGCCGCAGGCACCGACTGGGCGATCTTCCTCGTCGGCCGCTACCACGAGGCGCGCGGCGCCGGCGAGGACCGAAAGGTCGCGTACAACACCATGTTCCGAGGGACGGTTCACGTGATCGTCGGCTCCGGGTTGACGATCGCCGGTGCGGTCGCCTGCCTGTATTTCACCCGGCTGCCCTACTTCCAGACCCTTGGTGTGCCCGCGGCGATCGGTGTGCTGGTGACGCTCGCAGCCGCGCTGACGCTCGGGCCGGCGGTGCTCGTGATGGCCGGCCGGTTCGGGTTGATGGAGCCCAAGCGGGCGATGCGGACGCAAGGGTGGCGGCGCATCGGGACGGTGATCGTGCGCTGGCCCGGGCCGATCCTGGTGGTGACGTGTGCGATCGCGCTGATCGGACTGCTCGCGTTGCCCGGATACAAGACCAGTTACGACGCGCGGCCCTACCTGCCCGACACCGCCCCGGCGGTCGTCGGGTACGCCGCGGCGGAGCGGCACTTCTCCGAGGCCCGGCTCAACCCCGAGCTGCTGATGATCGAGACCGATCACGACATGCGCAACCCCGCGGACATGCTGATCCTCGAGCGCGTCGCCAAGGCGGTGCTGCACACCCCGGGTGTGGCACTCGTGCAGTCGATCACACGACCGCTCGGCACGCCGATCAAGCACAGCTCCATCCCTTTTCAGATCAGCGCGCAGAGTGCCAGCCAGATCATGAACCTGAGCTATCAGAAGGATCGGGCCAACGACCTGATGAAGCAGGCGGCCGAGATCAGCAACACGATCGACATCCTCAAGCAGCAGCTCACTCTGCAGCAGGCCAGTGCGGCCGCGACCCACGAACAGACCCAGGCGTTCCACGACACCGTCACGATCGTCACCGACCTGCGGGACAAGCTCGCGAACTTCGACGACCAGTTCCGTCCGCTGCGCAACTACTTCTATTGGGAGCCGCACTGTTTCGACATCCCGATGTGCGCGGCACTGCGGTCGGTGTTCGACTCGCTCGACGGCATCAGTGCGCTGTCCGATCAGTTCACCAGCATCACAGCCAGCCTCGACAAGCTCGACGCGCTGCAACCGCAACTGCTGGCGCTGCTGCCGCCGCAGATCGCCATCCAGGAACGCAACCGTGACCTGACGCTGTCGAACTACGCGACCACCGGCGGCACCAACTCCCAGAGCGAGGAGGCGCTGCGCAACGCCACGGCGATGGGCCAGGCGTTCGACACCGCCAAGAACGACGACTCGTTCTACCTGCCGCCCGAGGCGTTCGACAACCCGGACTTCAAGCGCGGACTCAAGTTGTTCCTCTCACCCGACGGCAAGGCCGCCAGGATGATCATCACCCACGAGGGCAATCCCGCGACTCCCGAGGGGATCTCGCACATCAATGCGATCCGGGACTCGGCGTTCGACGCGATCAAGGCTACGCCCCTGTCCGACGCCAAGATCTACGTCGCCGGAGTTGCCGCCACGTACAAGGACGTTCAGGACGGCGCCAAGTACGACCTGCTGATCGTCGCGCTCGCCGCGCTCGCCCTCATCCTGCTGATCATGATGTTCATCACCCGCAGTCTGGTCGCGGCGGCCGTCATCGTCGGGACGGTGGTGCTCTCCCTCGGTGCGTCGTTCGGGCTGTCGGTTCTGGTGTGGCAGTACATCTTCGGTATCCAGCTGTACTGGATCGTGCTGGCGCTGGCGGTGATCCTGCTGCTCGCCGTGGGTGCGGACTACAACCTGCTGTTGATCTCCCGGTTCAAGGAGGAGGTGGGTGCCGGGCTCAAGACCGGCAGCATCAGGGCCATGGCCGGCACCGGCGGCGTCGTCACCGCGGCCGGATTGGTGTTCGCGGCCACCATGTCGTCGTTCGTCTTCAGCGATCTGGTCGTGCTGGGGCAGATCGGCACGACGATCGGTCTCGGCCTGCTCTTCGACACCCTGATCGTCCGGTCCTTCATGACCCCGTCGATCGCGGTGCTGCTCGGACGCTGGTTCTGGTGGCCGCAGATCGTGCGGACAAGGCCGGCCAGCCAGATGTTGCGGCCCTACGGTCCCCGCCGCGCCGTGCGTGACCTCCTCGGCGGGTGATAAGGGGGCACACCGGCGGGGCTGTACGAAACATGTCGGAAACATGATCGCCTTGTAGTGGAAACGAGGGGTCGACATTCTCGTTCGGGACCGCCCGAAGGAGTGCGAACGTGAACCAGATCGACCCCGCAGCGACCGCCTGGTTGTTGGCCAGCACCGCCCTGGTGCTTCTCATGACGCCGGGCCTGGCGATCTTCTACGGCGGGATGGTCCGCACCACTGGCGTTCTCAACATGATCATGATGAGCTTCATCGCGATCCCGTTGGTCACGGTCACGTGGTTGCTCGCCGGCTACAGCCTCGCGTTCTCGGACAGCAGTGCCGGCGGGGTGATCGGGGGCCTGTCACACCTCGGGCTGGGCGGAATCACCCCGGACACCGTGCACGGACAGGTGCCCGAACTCCTGTTCGTGACGTTCCAGCTCACGTTCGCGATCATCACCGCGGCTCTGGTCAGCGGCGCGATCGCCGACCGGGCCAAGTTCGCGGCATGGGTGGCCTTCGTCCCGCTGTGGGTGATCGTGGTGTATTCGGTTGTCGCGCACTGGGTATGGGCGCCCGACGGATGGATGATGCGCTGGGGTGTCTTGGACTACGCCGGTGGGTTGGTCGTCGAGATCGTCTCCGGCGCATCGGCGTTGGCGTTGGCGCTGGTGCTGGGGCCACGCATCGGGTTCAAGAAGGAGGCGATGCGGCCACACAATCTGCCGTTCGTCCTCCTCGGCGTCGGCCTGCTGTGGTTCGGGTGGTTCGGGTTCAACGCCGGGTCGGCGCTGGCCGCGAACGGGACGGCGGCGGCCATCTTCTTGAACACCCTGGTGGCCGGCTGCCTGGGCATGCTCGGATGGCTCACGGTCGAACAACTCCGTGACGGCAAGCCGACGACCTTCGGTGCGGCCTCCGGCGTGGTCGCCGGCCTGGTGGCGATCACACCGTCGTGCGGAACCGTCACCACGTTGGGCGCCGCGGCGGTGGGTGTCGCCGCCGGTGTGGTGTGTGCGTTCGCCATCGGTCTGAAGTTCCGGTTCGGATACGACGATTCCCTCGATGTGGTCGGGGTGCACTTCGTCGGCGGTGTCGTGGGGGTCCTGCTCATCGGTCTTCTCGCCTCGGAAACGATGACGGGCGGATCGAGCGGTCTCTTCTACGGCGGCGGCTTCGGTCAGCTCGGCAAACAGGCGGTGGCGGTCGTGGTGGTCGCGGGCTACGCGTTCGCGGCATCGTTCGTGCTGGCCATGGTGATCGACAAGATCATCGGCTTCCGCATCAGCGCCGAGGACGAGGTGTCGGGTGTGGACTTCTCGCAGCACGCCGAAACCGCCTATGCCGAAGGTGTTCACGGGCATGCCAGCGTGCACGGCGCACCGCCGCGCGCAGGCGTGTTCGGCACCTCTGGTCCGACGGCATCTCGGCCGGCTGCCTCGGGAGGGCACGCGCCACAGCAAGACTGACGTGCCCATGCTGTGAATATATGCACACGACGTATTCGACGGTGCGGTAAGTTACAGTAGCTAAGAACTTGTTCCGAAGGTCAGTCACAGCGTCGAGTCACCAGCGTCTCTCACGCATCCCGGGCTGGTCGCCGGGACGTCATTGGGTAGGTCGTAGTCGTTGACGCCGACGGGAGCGGTGCTGAATTGACCGATCTGGCAACGTCTGTGAATGTGCAGACCAGCCGCGCAATGCTGCGCCACATGCTGGTCGCGCGCGGCGTGGACGCTGAGGCGGTCCGCCTGCAGAACCAGGGCCGTGTCGATCTGTGGCTTTCGTGCCGCGGTCAGGAGGCCGCGCAGGTGGCCTCGGCAATGGCGATCGGTGAGACCACCACCATCTTCCCCAGTTATCGCGAACACGCTGTTGCGATCGTGCGTGGCATCGACGGCGTCGGACTGGTGGCGCAGTGGGCGGGCCGCACCTTCTGCGGGTGGAATCCACGCCACCACCGGTTCTTTCCGTACACGTTGGTGGTAGCTGCACAGACGCTTCACGCGGTCGGCTACGCGATCGCCCGTCGGCTGCAGAGTTTTTCCGAGATGGTGGTGGTCTATCTCGGCGACGGGGCGACCAGCGAGGGCGACGTGTCGGAAGCGATGAATCTCGCGGCGGTCGAATCGGTACCGGTGCTGTTCGTCGTGCAGAACAACGGATGGGCGATCTCCAAACCGAGCCATGAACAGATGCGCACGAGCATCGCCGAGCGGGCCCGCGGCTTCGGTATCACGTCGTGGTCCGTCCGCGCCGAGGATCCCGAACGGACCTATCTGCAGTGCCTCAGCGCGCGCGAGCACGTGGAGACCACAGGCACCCCGGGTCTGATCGAACTGCACACCACGAGAACGGCGGGGCACAGCAGTTCTGATGCGCACACGCTCTACCGCGACGAGCAGGAGTTGGCCGCTGCGGCAGCCAACGATCCGGTGCAGAACTACCGAAATCGGCTGTACTGCGCCGGAGTCGTGGACGACGCATGGCTCGCCGAGGTCGATCGCGACATCGAGGCGCACAGCCGCGCGATGGTGGAGGCATTCGGTCGATGACCACCGCGCGGCCCAGCTGCCTGGCCGAATCGCTCAACGGCGCGCTGTCCGAACTGATGGACAGCGACAGCTCGATCGTGTTGATCGGTCAGGACATCGGACGCCTGGGCGGGGTCTTCCGGGTCACCCGGGGCTTGCAGAGCCGCTTCGGAACCGGTCGGGTGCGCGACGCCGTGCTCGCCGAGTCATCGATCGTCGGCCAGGCGATCGGGATGTCGATGGCCGGCCTCAAACCCATCTGTGAGATCCAGTTCGACGGCTTCGTGTATCTGGCGATGAACCAGATCGTCACGCAGGCAGCCAGAATGATCACTCGCTGGAACGGTGAGCTCGACCTGCACCTGGTGGTACGGGTTCCCGTCGGCGGCGGCATCCGCGCGGTCGAGCACCACAGTGAATCCCCCGAGGCGCTGTTCGCCCACACCCCGGGCCTGCACGTCGCCTACCCGTCGTCGCCCGAGGATGCCGCCGCGATGCTCGACTACGCGTGCCACCTCGGCTCACCGGTGATCTTCTTCGAGCCCAAACGTCTGTACTGGCACCGAAGACGCCAAGCCAGGACGGATTCGCAACCCCGCTCGGCGCTCGGCGCCCGTGTGATCCGGCCCGGATCGGCGATCACCGTGGCCGGCTGGGGTGCGGTGCTCGAAGAGGTTCTGGCCGCTGCCGACGACCTGGCCGGTTCTGTCGACGTCGAGGTGGTGGACCTGCGCTGGATCGCACCGATGGACGTCGACACGGTACTCGCCTCCGTCTCCCGTACCAGGCGGCTGTTGATCGTGCACGAGGCGGTCGAATTCTGCGGTGTCGGTGCGGAATTGGCGGCCACGGTGAGTGAGCGGGCCTGGCATGAGCTGGCCGCCCCGGTACGCCGGTTGGCGCCGCCGCGCCACATCTACCCACCCGCGGACCTCGAGTCCGACCACCTGGTCGATCAGCCCGCCATCGTCCGCGCGATCGAGGAGATGTTCCGGTGAGCGGGGATTCGACGATCGACATCCACGTCCCGGACTTCGGTCACGGGCTGACCGACGCCCTGGTCGTGGAATGGCTGGTCTCCGTCGGCGATGTCGTCGAGCGCGGCGACGTGGTAGCCGTCCTCGAGACGGACAAGAGCAGTGTGGACCTGATGGCCGAAAAGTCAGGCACAGTAGTCGAAATCGTGGTCGACGCCAGGTCGATCACGACGTCAGGATCAGTGTTGTACAAACTCGACGAGCGACGGTGAAAGGTCGAAGGCGATGTCATCCATCGAAGAACGAATGAACACCATCATGCTCAAGATCGTCCAGCGTCGATCTCCCGACGCCGGCGTCGACGACTTCACCACCGCGATCTGGGATCTCGACCTGGACTCGCTCGATGTCGCCGAGCTCACCGAGCTCCTGGAGAAGGAGTTCAGCGTCGAAGCCGACCTCGAGCGCCTCGACGAGTGTGTCAGCCCCGCCGACATCAAGAACTACTTCCTGGGACTGATCGGCACACCATGAACGCCGGAATCGTCGACATCGTCACGGCCACAACGGGAGAGCACGTCCCAAACGCCTTCTTCGACTCCATCGGGCTCACCGACGAGTGGATTCGCCGCCGCACCGGAGTGGCTGCGCGGTGGTGGATGGACGACGACGAAGCCCTCGACGATGTCGCCGCGCGCGTCTGCGCGCCGCTGGTCGCCCGGCACGAGGGCACCCGCATCGCCGCGCTGCTGGTGGTGAGCAGTTCGGCCGGCGGTTCGGTGCCCGGGATCGCGCAGCGGGTGGCCACCAAGGCCGGATTACCCCAGGACATCTTGGCTTTCGACATGTCCGCGGCGTGCAGCGGTTTCATCTACGGTCTGATCTCCGGGTTGAGCCTGTGCGACGGCGGCGACGGTTCTGCGGTGATCGTGTGCTGCGTCGAGGCGATGTCGCGCATGCTGGACAAGACCGACCGCAATACGGGGCCGCTGTTCGGTGACGGCGCCGGCGCGGTCCTGATCGCCCCCCGGCCGGAGTTCCGCAAGCATCGCTGGCATGCCGGATCCGACGGCGCGGGCGCGGATCTGATGCGCGGTCAGGTCGGTCAAGGAATCACACTCGACGGTATCCGCGTCTACCATCGCGCCGTCCGCACGATGACCGAGACGGCGAAAATCCTGCAGGACGGTGACGTCGAACCGGCCATCGTCATCGGCCACCAAGCCAATTCGCGCATCCTGCAACGGGTCCGCGACGAAGCTGAGATCGGCGACGCGGTGTTCGTGGACTGCGTCGAGAACTTCGGCAACACCTCGGCGGCATCGATCCCGCTCGCACTGGGTGAATCACTGCGCCGCGGCAGTATTCCCACCGCGGGCCGGGCGCTGCTCGTCGCCTACGGTGCCGGTGAGGCGTGGGGAGGCGTCATGGTCGACTACGACTTCGACGACTACGACGCCGACCTCGCCGACGCCGGCCTCGACCCGGATGGGTGATCGTCCCGACGTCGTCCTCGTGACCGGCGCCTCCCGCGGGGTCGGCGCCGACGTCGCCGTCGGGGTGGCGCGTCCCGGCCGGCACGTTGTGGTCAACTACCGGGAGAAGGAGCGTCGCGCCGCAGAGGTCGTCACGACAGTGCGTGAGACGGGTGCCGGCGCGACGGCGGTGCAGGCGGACCTCTGCGACGAGCAGGCCGTGAGCGCGATGTTCGACCAGGTGTCCCGTCTGGGAACGCTGAAGGTATTGGTGCTCAACGCTTCTGGTGGTCTGGAGCGCCACGCCGACGCCGGCTACGCCCTGCGGCTCAACCGCGACGCGCAGGTGGACCTCACGCGGCGGGCCATGGCGATCATGCCGGCCGGGGCAGTGATCGTGTTCGTCACCAGCCATCCCGCGCATTTCTTCGATCGTCAACCGGTGCCCATCGCCGGCTACGCAGGGGTGGCGGAAAGCAAACATGCCGGTGAGGTGGCCCTGCGTGGGCTACAGCACGAATTCGACGATAAGGGCATCAGGTTCGTGGTGGTCTCGGGGGATCTGTTGGAAGGGTCGGTGGCACTGCGGCTGCTCCAGCGCGTCGACCCGGACGCGGTGGCGGCTCGGCGCGCGGCGGGGTCCCTGCCGACGGTCGCGGACTTCGCCGCGGCGATCGTCGCAGCGGTCGACGCACCGCTGCCGACCGGCGACACGATCTACGTGGGGTGAGGTTTCGAGCGTGAAGCGCGCCGCCGGGGCGGCTTCTCCTCGCGGGGTGGTTCTGCGGCACCCCGGTTGGTGAACCTGCCCAGGGTGGACACGCCCGGCATCGTGGAGACTGCACGGTAGACGTCGTTGCCGGTGGCCACCAGGGCCTCGAGTTGGGGGAGTAGCGCGTCGAGCGTGCGCAACATCGGATCGGCCAGCGCCAGATACCGTTCGGTTCGGTCGATCACCGCATTGAGACGCGCCGTGGCTGCCGCCAGGTTCTCGATCAGGTCGGGCATCTCAGCGGCCAGCTGAATGGAGGCGGGCGGGATGCGCATCGCAGTGGTCGCGACCGTCTGGGCCGCATCTGCCGCCGCCTGCGCCGCTGCCCTGATCTCCTTCGGGCTGGGGACTTTCTGAGGGGTCATGCATCAACG
Source organism: Mycobacterium sp. IDUB_1 (assembly GCF_055419625.1). Lineage (NCBI taxonomy): Bacteria > Bacillati > Actinomycetota > Actinomycetes > Mycobacteriales > Mycobacteriaceae > Mycobacterium > Mycobacterium sp. IDUB_1. The sequence goes on from NZ_JBVAYA010000002.1 coordinate 273,911, forward strand.
ATGACGCATGCCGCCAAAGCCCGTGGGCTTTGGCGGCATGTGTCGGCCCGCTAAAACCAGACTTTTCGCCCGCCGACGGGACGGCCCACCGCGCCGAGAATCCACAGCACGACGCCGACGACAACAAGGATGGCGCCGATCGTGTAGAGGATCGACAGGCTGGTGAAATAGCCGATCAACAGAAGGATGATGCCGAGCACGATCATGGTCAATCCGATCTTCCGGGTCATGTTCACGTCACAATTGCATGGAAGGAATTACCAGTTCCGTCAAAACCAAACCGACCAAAGGCGTGCCGCCGAAGGCGCCCGCACGTCGGCCCGGTGAGGAACAGTGGTGGCATGCGCGAATATCTCGAGTTCTACATCGACGGTCAGTGGGTCCCGCCGGTGCGGCCCAACACCCTCGACGTCGAGGATCCGTCCACGGAGGAGGTCACCGGTCGCATCGCGCTGGGCTCCTCGGCGGACGTGGACGTCGCCGTCCAGGCCGCCCGGCGGGCGTTCGCCTCGTGGTCGCAGACCAGCCGGGACGACCGGCTCGAGATCTTGTCGGCGATCCTGACCGAGTACCGCGCCCGCGCTGGTGACCTGGCCGACGCGGTGCAGGAGGAAATGGGGGCGCCTCCGGCGCTCGCATCGGGACCTCAGGTCAACCTCGGGCTGGGCCACCTGCTCTCGGCCATCGAGACACTGAAGACCTTCGCGTTCGACGAGCAGCAGGGCAACACACATGTGGTTCGTGAGCCGATCGGTGTGTGTGGTCTCATCACGCCGTGGAACTGGCCCCTCAACCAGATCGCCTGCAAGGTGTTCCCCGCGCTGGCCACTGGCTGCACGATGGTGCTCAAGCCGTCGGAGGTGGCACCGTATTCGGCGCAGATCTTCACTGAGATCCTCGCTGCGGCTGGGCTTCCTGCAGGGGTGTACAACCTCGTGTACGGCGACGGTCCCGGGGTGGGGGCACCGCTGTCCGCGCATCCCGACATCGACATGGTCTCTTTCACGGGGTCGACCCGCGCCGGCGTCGAGGTCGCGAAGAACGCTGCCGCCACGGTCAAGCGGGTGACGCAGGAACTCGGCGGCAAGAGCCCGAACATCGTGCTCGACGACGATCGATTCGCCAAGAGCGTGGCCGCCGGAACGACGGCGATGATGCTCAACAGTGGCCAGAGCTGCAACGCCCCGTCACGCATGCTCGTTCCTGCGACGCGGATGACCGAGGCCGTCGACGCGGCGAGGGAGGCCGCGCAGGCCGTGCGCGTCGGCGATCCCGCGGACAAGGAGGCCATCGGGCCCGTGGCGTCGAGGGCCCAGTACGACAAGATCCAGGGCCTCATCGCCCGCGGCATCGACGAGGGGGCCACGCTGGTCACCGGTGGACCCGGTCGCCCCGACGGTCTCGATACCGGGTACTACGTCAGACCGACGGTGTTCGCTGACGTCACCAACGACATGACGATCGCGCGGGAGGAGATCTTCGGGCCGGTGCTGTGCATCCTCGGCTACGACGATCTCGACCACGCCGTCGAGATCGCCAACGACACCGAGTACGGACTCGCAGGGTACGTCTCGGGGGCCGACGCCGAACAGGCCCGCGCCGTCGCCAAGCGCATCCGAGCCGGTTCGGTCGCGATCAACCACGCCTTCGACATCGCGGCACCCTTCGGCGGGTACAAGCGCAGCGGCAACGGCCGCGAATGGGGCCGGTTCGGCTTCGACGAGTACCTCGAGATCAAGGCCGTGATGTCGGTGTAGTCGGTCACGCCGAGAAGGACCAGCGACACCGAAAGCGTGAGAGAAAGCGGCGAAATGTACACCTGCAACATCGATTTCGACCGCGTCGACGCCATCGACATCCACACCCATGTCGAGATCGACGGGCATGGGCACCGGGCGTACGACGACGTCCTGATCGAGGCGACGGCGAAGTACTTCAAGATGCCGCCCGGGATCGTCGCCAGTGTCGATGCCATCGCCGACCAGTACCGCCAGCACAACACCGCCGCGGTCGTGTTCACCATCGACGCTCGGCATGGGATGCGGCACATGCCGAACTCGATCGAGGACCTGGTGCTCGGCGCGGAGCGCAACAACGACGTGCTGATCCCGTTCGGCAGCGTGGATCCCCATCAGGGCCGGCATGCGGTGCACCGGGTGCACGAGCTGGTGCGCGATTTCGGCGTCAAGGGCTTCAAGTTCCACCCCAGCATGCAGGCGTTCGAACCCAATGACCGCGCCTACTACCCGATCTACCACGCGATCGCCGAAGCCGGTGTGCCAGCGCTGTTCCACACCGGGCAGACGGGGATGGGGTCAGGGCTTCCCGGCGGGTACGGCATCAAGCTGCGCTACAGCGACCCGATGCTGCTCGACGACGTCGCCGCCGACTTCCCGGAGCTGACGATCGTGATGGCCCACCCCGCGGTCCCGTGGGTCGATGCGCAGATCTCGATCGCCACGCACAAGCCGAACGTCTTCGTCGACCTGTCAGGGTGGAGCCCCAAGTACTTTCCGCCACAGCTGGTGCACGCGCTGAGCCGGCAGTTGCGCACCAAGGCACTGTTCGGGACCGATTTCCCGTATCTGCAACTCGACCGCTGGCGCCGCGACTTCGACACCCTGGACGTCGACCCCGCGGCGCTGCCGCTGATCTACAAGCAGAACGCGCTCCGAGTCCTCGGGGTCACCCCATGACCGCGAGCAGACGCGAACTCGCCTGAATCAGGCCAGATTCGCGCGAGTTCGCGTCTGCTCGCTCCGTCGTCAGGACTTTTTCTTCAGCGATTCGGGCTTGTGCACAGCGTCATTTCCGCTCTTGTCGCTGACCACCCGGTACTGCGGGTCTTCGTCGGATGCCCGCACCGTGCGCCCGGCCGCCTCGGTGTCGGAGGTGATCTTCTCCTCGACGGTGCCCTTGACGGTGTTGCCGTGGCTCTGCCAGGTGACCTTGTCGCCCTTGTGCAATTCGCTCATGCACGGCGAATACCCGGCCTGCAGATGGGCAGACCTGACCGAAAGGTGACGGTGGGTCAGCTCTTGACGAGGGTGAACTGGCCCAGTTCGCTGACGCCGCGGTTGAAGAAGTCGCTGCAGCCGACCAGGTACTTCATGTAGCGGTGGTACACCTCTTCCGAGGTCGCAGCGACTGCCTCGTCGTGATGGGCCTCGAGCGCTTCGGCCCACGTGTCGAGCGTGCGCACGTAATCGGCGTTGAGGAACTGCGTCTGCTCGAGGGTGAAGCCCGCCTGGCTGGACAGCTCGACGATGTTCTCCTCGCCGGGCACCGAACCGCCGGGGAAGATCTCCTTGGCGATGAACCGCATGAACTTCAGGTCCGTCATCGTGATCGGAATCCCCAGCTCCGGCCACTTCTTCAAGGGGTGCCCGAGGATGGCCTGCAGCAGCATGCGGCCACCATCGGGCAGCACACTGCTGCACATCTTGAAGAACGGTGCGTAGCGCTCCTGGGGGAACGCCTCGATCGCCTCGATGCTGATGATGCGGTCGACGGGTTCGTCGAATTGCTCCCAGCCGCGCAGCAGAATCCGGCGGCTGCGGTCGGTGTCGAGACCGTCGAGCAGTTCCTGCGCGAACTTGCACTGGTTGCGGCTCAGGGTCAACCCGACGACGTTGACGTCGTGCTTCTCGACCGCGCGCTGGAGCACCGAGCCCCACCCGCAGCCGATGTCGAGCAACGTCATACCCGGCTCGAGGTTGAGCTTGCCCAGCGCGAGATCGATCTTGGCCATCTGGGCCTCGGCGAGCGTCATGTCCTCACGCTCGTAGTACGCACAGCTGTAGGTCCGGGACGGATCCTGGAACAAACCGAAGAACTCGTCGGAGAGGTCGTAGTGCGCCTGCACCTCTTCGAAGTGAGGCGTCATGTCCTTGCTCGTATCGGACCGCCCTGCAGAGCCCTTACCCATTCCCCGACCGACCTCCATCTCATCCGCACAGACGGCGGACGTGCTCAAATTACTACACAGACGTCAATGCCTGCTTTTCACAGGTGAATTGCGCGACATCGGTGTAACCGTCCCGGAACAGGTCGGCGCAGCCCTGCAAATACTTGAGGAACCGCTCGTAGATCTCCTCGGAGGTGATCTCGATGGCCTCGTCCTTCTTGTTCTCGAGGTTCGAGGCCCACGCGTCGAGAGTCTTCACGTAATGGGGCTGCAGGTGCTGCTCGCGGGTGATCGTGTACCCGGCGTTGATCGCGTGGTCGCGCACCATCGATGCCAGCGGCAAGCGGCCACCGGGGTAGATGTAATCCATGATGAACTTGATGAACCGCACCTTCGACATGGTCAGGGGCAGTCCCTTGGCCTTGATCTCCTCATCCTCGGGGATGATGATCGTGTGCAGCATCATGACGCCGTCGTCGGGCATCCAGCTGTAGGTCTTCTTGAAGTAGTCGTCGTACTTGTTGAAGCCGAAGTGCTCGAACGCGCCGATTGACACGATCCGGTCGACCTGGCCCTCGAACTCCTCCCAGGGCTGCAGGCGCACCTCCATGCTGCGCTTGCTGGTGGAGTTGGCAAACCAGTGGTTCTCGATGTGTTCCTTCTGGTTCTCCGACAGCGTCAAGCCGATGACGTTGACGTCGTACTTCTCCACCGCGCGCATGATCGTCGCGCCCCAGCCGCAGCCGATGTCGAGCAGCGTCATTCCGGGCTTGAGACCGAGCTTGCCCAGCGACAGGTCGATCTTCGCCATCTGAGCCTGTTCGAGGGTGTAGTCGTCCTGCTCGAAGTAGGCGCAGCTGTAGACCTGGTTGGGGTCCTGCCACAGCCGGAAGAAGTCGTTGGAGATGTCGTAGTGGAACTGCACCTCTTGTTTGTCCGAGCCGCGGGTCTCCGACGCGGACTTCGAGAGCCACTTCGACTGGGCCGTGCCCTGCGGCTGATCGGTTTCGGTGTTCGACATTCGTCCATCCTCATCTGAGTTCGAGATTCACCTGCGGCACACGGCACGGGTACGCTGCTGACCCGCCCGGCCACGAGAAACTGGCTCCGCCGCCGACCATACCTTTCCTCTGCGCGCATCGGCAGGCGGCGTGCGGAACAAGAGCCAATCGAAAACTGCCAAAACGTCGGCGGGACGTCAAGATGGTCGGCATGGCCGAGCCCTTGTTCTATGTGAAGGCGTGCATCAACGGCGCGCGCACCCCGGATCAGCACTCGGGATTACCGGTGACCCCCGATCAGTTGGCGGCCGAAGCGGTGGCCGCCCACGCCGCAGGTGCGCGTGCCGTGCACCTGCACCCCAAGGACGCGCGGGGCGTCGACTCGCTGCTGGCCGCCGACGTGGCGTCAGCCGTGACGGCAGTCCGGGAAGCCGTTCCCGGCCTGCCTCTGGGCGTGACGACGGGATTCTGGGCGCTGCCCGACGCGCAGGAGCGCCGCCGTGCAATTGAAAGCTGGTCTGTCCTACCGGATTTCGCGTCGGTGAACTGGCATGAACCGGGTTCGCCCGAGCTTGCCGAGCTTCTGCTGTCCCGCGGGATCGGCGTAGAAGCCGGGATCTTTCATGTCGAGGCGGCGCAGGCGTGGGGGAGCTCTGAGGTGGCCGCACACTGCCTGCGGGTGATGGTCGAGCTGGGTGCCGACGGCGACGTCGCGACGGCTGACGAGGTGCTGGCGCAGGTCGCCGCGGCGGAATCGCCTGCCCCGGTGCTGTTGCACGGGCTCGACGACAGTTGCTGGCCGCTGCTGCAGCACGCCGGCGCGCGCGGGTTGCAGACCCGCATCGGGATGGAGGACACGCTGCTCCTGCCCGATGGCTCCGTGGCCGGCGGTAACGCGGCGTTGGTCGCGGCCGCGGTCGAGCTGCTCAGTCGGTAGGTGCCCCGAGGGCGAAGTCGGCGAAGTCGAAGCCGGGGACGACGACGCAGCTGACCAGGCAGGGTTGGTCGCCCTGGGGGCGGGCGCGTTGCCAGTGGCCCGGCGGCACGACGAACTGCGGATGTTCGCCGGCGAGGATGTCGGTGCCCAGCACATGGGTGGTGGCGCCGTCCTGCTCCGCGCCGACGTCGAGCAGTAGCGGGCCGCCGGAGTGGTACAGCCACAGTTCGGCGCTGCGCACGGTGTGCCACGCCGACTGCTGGCCGGGCATCAGTAGGAACAGGATGGCGGTGCCTGCGTTGCGGCTGCCGTTGTAGTCCGATGGGAGTGCCGACTCGGGCACGGTGAGCTCACTGCGCCACGTCTCGGTGAACCATCCGCCCTCGGGGTGCGGGGAAAGGTTCAGCCGACGCGCCCATTCGGGGAGATCGCTCATCGGCCCACCCTAGTAGTCTTTGCCCATGTCTCGCGCCCGTCCCGGCTGGCTGGTGGCAGTGTGCGCGCTGGTGGTGGCGGTCGGCGCCTGGTTGCCGTGGCTGCGGTCCTCAGCTGGGGGAGGTGGGCGCGCCAACGGGATCGGTGGGGTGGCCGGTGCGATGCCGGTGCCACCGCCCGGGTTCGGTGTCGGGCAACTGGTCGTGTTGTTGGCCTCAGCGTTGGTGGTGGCCGGCGCGATGGCGGCGCGGGGAGTCTCGGCGCGGATGGCTTCGACTGCGGCGCTGGCGATTTCGGTGATCCTGGTGGTGCTGGCGGTGTGGTTCTACCGGCTGTACGTGTACCCGCCGGTGTCGGCCGCCTACGGCCTCTACGTCGTCGGCGGCGTGGCGGCCGCGGCCGTGCTGCTGTCGATCTGGACGATGCTCGCGGCATGGAAGCGCTCGACCGGAATCGTTGGTGGGAGAGGGTGAACGGCTTCGTCGAGCCGGTAGAGCTGACCGGTGAGCACGGGGTGTCGCTGGAACCGCTGCGGGACGACCATGTCGCGGAGATCGAGGCCGTGGCCGCCGACGGGGAACTGGGCGGTCTGTGGTTCACGTCCGCGCCGAAGGTGGGGGAGGCCGGGCAGTGGGTCGCCGGCCGGTTGGCGGTGCAGGACCCGCAGACGGGGCTCACGTTCGTGGTGCGGGACCGCTCCGGTGCGGTCGTCGGGTCCTCGAGTTACCTTCACGTCGACGGGCCGAATCGTCGCGTGGAGATCGGCCACACCTGGTACGTCGCATCCGTGCGGCGGACCGCGGTCAACACCGCGACCAAGCTGTTGATGCTCGGCCACGCGTTCGATGACTTGAGTTGTGTCGCAGTCGAACTGCGCACCCATCACCTCAACCGTGACAGCCGTGCCGCGATCGAGAGACTCGGCGCCAAACTTGACGGCATCCTGCGCAGCCACCAGATACTGCCCGACGGCTCACGACGCGACACGGTCGTGTACTCGATCCTCGACATCGAATGGCCTGCCGTGCGGTCCAACCTCCGATTTCGGTTGGACCGCAACGGCTGACTTTCCTCACGCCGCAGGTGTGGCCCCGCGTTCGGCGGGCAGCGGAGGGGTGCTCGGGGCCGGCGCCTGGCCGGCCGGAGCGGGCGCCTGACCCGCGGGTCCACCAGGGGGCGGGGGCGGTGCCTGGTCGCCGGGGCCCCTCGGGCCGCCGCGGCCACCGGGACTGTCGGGGCCGCCGGGGGGAGGCGGCGGAGGCGCGTCCCGTCCGGGTCCTCGGTCCGGACCGCCCGGACCACCGGGACCGTCAGGTCCGCCCGGACCGCCGGGCCCGCCCGGGCCCCAGTCGTGCCGGCCCGGTCCGCCCGGACCCGACTCTGGACCGCCGGGTCCCCCCGGACCACCCGGGCCGTCCGGCCCCCAGAAGCCCGGGCCGGGTGGCGCAGGCTGCGCCACCGACGCGGTGCCGACCGACAGCGACATCATCGGATGCGCGTCGGCCAGCGTGCCGCCCAGAAACCCGATCACCAGACCCGCGGCGGCAGCGCCGACGGCCGCACCGACCGGGTGCCGGCTCGCGGGTTCGCGTACCGCGGCCCAGCGTCCCTTCGCTTCGGGCGCCGCGGCAGGGGGTGCGTAGTGCGGCTGCGATTCGGGGATGCGGTCGGTCTCGGGTGTGTCATCGGTGTGCTCGACCGTCGAATCGGTTTGCGGGCGATCATCGTTGGCCATGGGACCTCTTTCGTCGTGGGAACCTGGACTGGTCGCGACGCTAGGACCCGGTCATGAAGCCAACCTGAAGAGCGGCGGCCACGGCGGTTTCTTCAGACGGTCTTCAGAGAGCACCGGCCAGAATGGACCCATGGGCGCCACCGCAGACACCGATCGTGCCGCTGCCCGGGTGCTCGTTGTCGAGGACTCCCCGGCCATCCGCGAGATGGTGGTCGACGCGCTCGTGTCGGCCGGGTACGCCGCCGACGGCCGCGTCGACGGCAACGATCTGGAGGCGGCACTCGACGGCTACCGGCCGGACCTGGTGATCGTGGACATCATGCTGCCCGGCCGGGATGGTTTCGCGCTGGCCGACGTCGTCCGTCAGTGGGGCGACGTGGGGCTGATCATGCTGACCGCGCGCGATGGTCTCACCGATCGGTTGCGCGGCCTCGATGGCGGCGCCGACGATTACGTCGTCAAACCGTTCGAGGTGCCCGAACTCGTGTCCCGGGTCGGCGCCGTTCTGCGCCGCCGCGGGCGCCTGCCTGCGACGGTGCAGACCGGTGACCTCGTCGTCGACCGCGGTGCCGGCATCGCCTCGCGCGCCGGCGTCCCCCTCGGTCTGACCGCCACCGAATTCCGCCTCCTGGATTTTCTTCTCGATCAACGCGGCCGCATCGTCAGCGCGCACCAGATCCTCAATGCCGTCTGGGGTTACGCCTCCTACGACGACAACCTGGTACACGTCCACATCAGCAGCCTGCGGCGCAAGATGGAGGCGCACGGCCCGCGGATCCTGCACACCGTGCGCGGCATCGGCTACCGGTTGCAGGCCCGATGACGGCGACACCGTCGCTGCAGCGACGCGTGGTGATCGCCGTCCTGGTGTTCCTCACCGTCCTTCTCGTGGTGCTCGGCGTCGTCATCGACGTATCGATCGGCGCTCAGGCCCGACGAGACCTCAACAACCGCCTGCAGGCCGGTGTCACACGTGTCGATGCGCTGGCCCGTGCCGGAGTGCCGCCGTCGCAGTGGGTCGACGAGGTCAACGGTGGCGGCATCCGGGCCGCGGTTTTCGCCGCCGACGGCGAGCGGTACGGAGATCCCGCGATCGACCCCGACACCACGATCGGAGAGGACGTCCCGCCGCCACCGCCGCCGGGGCCTCCCGGCCGTGATCGTGGGCCGGGTCCGGATGGTCGCCGCCCGCCCCCGCCGCCGGACGCCACCGCGACGGTGATCGACCATCGGTTACCGGACGGCAGCCGGCTCATCCTGGTGGCCGACACGACCGCCACCTCGGCTCTGCTGCGGCAGTTGCGCATCCTCATGGTGGTCGCGGGCATCGCCGTGCTGCTGGTCACCGCGCTCGGCGTGCTGCTGATCGCCCGCGCCACGATGCTGCCCCTGACACGCCTGACCCAGGTCGCCGAGTCGATCGCCGCCGGCGACCGCGGCAGGCGGGTGCGGCCGGACCGTCCCGGCACCGAACTCGGCCGTGCCGCAGCAGCATTCGACACCATGGTGGATGCGCTGCAGTACTCGGAGAATCGCGCCCACCAGTCGGCGCAGGCCGCCGCGCAGGCAGAAGCCGCCACCCGCCGGTTCCTGGCCGATGCCGCCCACGAACTCCGCACCCCCATCGCCGGCATACACGCTGCCGCAGATCAACTCGTGTCCTCGGCTGTCCAGTACGACGACCCCGAGTCGGCCCGCCAGCGTCACCGGGCCGAACTGGTCCTCAACGAGGCACGCCGAGCGGGCAGGCTGGTCGCCGACATGCTCGACCTGAGCCGTATCGATGCCGGCTCACCGCTCGACCGGCGGCCATGCGATCTGGTGGCACTCGCCGACGCCGAGCGCGATCGCAGCGCGGTGCTGGCTCCCGGTCTGCAGATCCGGCGCAGCGGCGAGGCTGCGCTGCCGATCGTCGCCGACGCCATGCGCATCGCGCAGATCCTCGCCAACGTCGTCGACAACGCCCGCAGGCACACCCCGGCGGGCGGGGTGATCGACATCGACGTCCGCACTGCGGGTGATCGGGCGGTGCTGACCGTCACTGACACCGGTCCGGGCGTGCCGGATGATCAGCGGGAGCGCATCTTCGAGCGGTTGGTCCGTCTCGACGAGGCCCGCGATCGCGACCGCGGAGGCGCAGGGCTGGGCCTGCCGATAGCCCGAGCCCTGGCTCGGGCGCACGGCGGGGATCTGGTCAACGTGGTGCACCGGCCCGGGGCGCGGTTCGTTCTGACGCTGCCGCGACGGTGACACCAACGTGCGGTTCAACCGGACGAATCCGGTTGAACCGCAAGCGTTGTCAGTTGGTACTAGTTTGCGTCGACGGAGGTCGCCTCGATGGATGTCTGCGCGCCGGCGTGCTGGATCTCCACCTTTCGCGGCTTGGCCTTCTCGGCGACCGGGATCGTCACCGTCAGCACGCCGTTCTCGTAGGTCGCCGAGATCGCGCTGGTGTCGATCCCGTCGCCGAGGGAGAGCTGCCGGCGATAGCCGCCGAAGAACCGCTCGTTGGCCAGCCACTGCGCCGACTCGTCGGAGCGTGCTGTGCGATGAGCAGAGATGGTCAGCGTGCCGTTGTCGACGTTCACGTCGACCGACCCCGGGTCGACACCGGGCAGGTCGGCGGTCAGCACGTAGTGGTCGTCGATCTTGCAGAGGTCCATCGGCATGAAGCGCGGGACACGGTTTGATCCGGTCTGGCTGGTCAGCAAGCCCCGGGTCAGAGAATCAAGGTCACTGAACGGATCAAAGCGAAGCACAGCAATCCACCTCCTATGTCGTCCAGAGCCCGCCACCCTGGCGGGCGACCAAATCACTGTGCACCGCCGAGATTAGCACTCGACACCGGAGAGTGCCAAGAAGTTTTCGCCGGTTGTGTCAGCTGTCGGCGAACGCGACAGCGTCGGTCGCGGTGACCGCGGCGACGCGTCCCGGCGCGGCCTGAAAAGACCAGTAGAGATTCGTGTGGTCGATGACGGCGGGCACGGGCGGAGCGCCCCACGTCGTCTTGTCACCTGCGGTGTGAGCGTCGGCGACGAGGGTGACGTCATAACCCCTGACGAAGGCGCCGTGCAACGTACTGCGCACGCACGCATCGGTTTCCGCGCCGACGACGATCAATCGGCCGACGCTGCGGTCGGCCAGGGTGTGTTCCAGCGGGGTCGCTTCGAACGCGTCGCCGTAGGTCTTGTCGATGACGGGTTCGCCGTCGGCGGGGGAGAGCTCCGGCACGATCTGCCAGCCGTCGCTGCCGTGGCGCAGCTCGTCGTCATGGTGTCTCACCCACACGACAGCAACCTCCTCCCGGCGTGCCTGCTCGACCAGCCGGGCGATGTTGGCCACCGCGGCATCTCGTCGGAACGCGCTGTCGACGACGTCGTTCTGTACGTCGACGACGAGAAGCGCCGTCGCCGTCCGGTCCGCGAATGTGGTCATGACGTCATTATCTGCGCACCGCGCAGCGGTTCGAGGCACTGGTCGCAGATGAGCCGCGGATGGAACCTTCGCCCGCACGAGACGTGGGTGACGCGGACGGCCGGTCCGTCGGGATCGGGGTACCAGCGCTGCGCCCACGCCAGTGCGCACACGAGGACGGGGAGCAGTGCGCGGCCCTTGTCTGTCAGCAGGTAACGGCCCGCGACCGTGTGCAGAATCCCTTCGGCGATGAACACGGACAACCGGCCGGAGATCGTAGCCGGCGGTGCGCCGAGCTCGGCGTGGAAGTCGGTGAACCTGCCGATGCCGACGAACGCCGCCACCAGCAGTGCGAACCCCCAGCGGTCGCCGATGACGGTCATCGTCTGCGGGAACAGAACCCCGGAGCGCCGGTCGGGCGAGCGGCGGCGATTCGAGGTCAAGGGCACCGAACGCTGCCAGCCACCGCTCGGACCCCACTGCGCCACAAGCTCTTTCTCCGAGGTGACGGCCGCATCGCACGCCCGGCACGCCAGTCTCGGTGCGAACAGCGACCCGCAGGACGTGTGGCGCATCGCGGGCAGAGGCCGCGGATGATCAGTCACCCAGCTGCGCTCCCACTCCCAGATCGATGTCAGCATCGGCCACAGGGAGCGGCTCTTCGCCGTGGACGTGTACTCGACACGAGTCGGACGGGTCTGATACTCGCGCCGGCCCAACAGCTCTTCGTCGACCAGCGCGCGGAGGCGCCTCGACAGGACGGCATGGGACACGGGAAGCGCGTCGACGAAGTCGCCGTAGCGGGTGGCGCCGAGCAGCGTCTGCTGGATGATCAGCAGGCTCCACTCGTCGCCGAGGACGCCCAGCATCCGCGCGACGGCGTTCGGGGCGTCGATCACAACCCGATCGCGGCGGCCGCAGAATCCTCGTCGCGCCACCGCGGCAACTCCGACCCCGCCGCCCACGTCGAGTGGGTGCCGCTCGAGATCCGTTCGGGCAGTGCGAGTGTGCAGACCGGTCCGTCGGCGACCCGGGCCGCGTCGAACACCAGACAGTACGACGCGTCGGCGTTCATGTCGGTGGTCAACGTGATGAGGTAACCGTCGTCTTCGGCGGTACCACCCGGGCGGGGCGCCATCGCGGTCTCGCTGCCGTAGACGCCCTCGTCGAAGGCGAAGCGCTCCTCGCGGCCGGTGTGCAGGTCGTGCTTGAGCAGCCCGTCGAACAGGAACCAGGAGGGCTTGCCCGTCGCGGCGTAGGTGTAGCGGTGCGCGCGACCGGCGTGGTTGGGGTTGATCATGCCGAATTCGCTGATGCTGTCGGTCAATTGCTCCTCACGGACCTCGCCTGTCGCGAGGTTGAACCGCCAGCGGTGCAGCCGGGCCTGCATCCGGTCGAGTGCGAGGAACCGGAAGGCACGCTGCCACTTGTTGCCCATCCCGTTGTCGGCTGGTTCGGGATCGCCCTGGAAGAACCCGTCGAGCACGATCTCGTCGCCGTCTTCGTAGGCGTTGGGGAAATGCAGAACGTAGGTGGGGTCGGCCTCGAACCACCGGATCTGGGAGGCGTCGCCGCGACGCGGGATGACCGCGAACCGCGACGGGGTGTCGCGGTGGAAGCGCGGCAGATGCACATTGTGCTCGAGCAGCGCGGCGTCCCAGAACAGCGGAAAGTCGTTAAGGATCACGTAGTTCTCGGTGAACGCCATGTCGTGGGGCAGCCGCGGACCGGGGAGTCCGACGTCGACGGTGTGCACCACGTCGCCCGCGCCGCCGACCACGCCGTAGCGCAGGTAGGGCGCCTGCTTGCTGTAGCTGAAGTACAGCAGTTCATCGCCGTCGACCTTGGGGTGCGCGGACACTCCCCACTCGCGTGGGAAGCCGCCGTTCCAGTCCTCCTTGCCCAGCGCATCTCCGGTGCACGGATCGATGCGATAGAGATCGCCGCACTGGTAGTGGCTTGTCAACGCCACCCCGCGATGCACGACCACATCGGTCGACGACGCATCCTTCATCAATGTCCGTGCACCCCAGCCATAGTCACGGCGAGCGAGTTCGACCGGCTCGGCGATGCCCGGCCACAGCGGCCCGCCGGCCTCGTTCTCGGCGAGGAACCCGTCGGTACGGACGAAGCGGTTGCGGTAGAACGCCTTTCCGTCCCGGAAGCCGACGATGTGCAGCATGCCGTCACCGTCGAACGGGTGGTAGTTCTTGAGTGCCGGATGCAGCGGGTTCTCGGTGTTGCGCAGGTACGCCCCGTCGAGGTCGTCGGGAATGGTGCCGGCGACGACCTCGAGATCGTCGCTGTCCCACTCGGTGGTCTGCGGTCGCCAGGGGCCGGTGCGATAGGGGTGGTCGTCGTCCGGCGGCAGCGTGGACAAGAAGGAGGCGACCACTTCGGGATGGGTGCGCAGATTCATGAGTGACTCCCGACGACGAAGCTGACGGTGGTGGCCGTGCTGCCACCGAAGTTGAGGGTGCCGAACGTGGTTGCGCCGTCGACCTGATAGCCGCCGGCGGTACCGCTCACCTGACGGGCGGCGTCGAGGAGCATCCTGACTCCCGAGGCGCCGACGGGGTGGCCGCCGCCGATGAGCCCACCACTGGGGTTGATCGGGCACCGACCGTCGGGGTCGATGTCGCCGCTCTCGATGGCCTGCCACGACTGTCCCGGCTCGGTCAGTCCGATGTGGTCGATGGCGAGGTACTCGCTGGGGGTGAAGCAGTCGTGGACCTCGAAGCCGTCGATGTGGTCGAGGGTGAGGTGGGCTCGGTCGAAGGCGTCGTGAACGGCCGCGCGCACGTGGGGCAGCACATAGGGCGACTGTGCGGACCGCTGCAGCTTCTGATTCAGTCCGAGGCCGACGGTGCGGTGGCCCCAGCCGTCGATGCGGGCCAGCGGGTGTGCGCCAGGATGTGCGCGCAGCCAGCCGTCGGTGACCAGGACGATGCCGGCGCCCCCATCGGTGATCTGGCTGCAGTCGAAGCGGCGCAGCCTGCCCTCGACGCGCGGGTTGCTGACGTCGTCGGCGGTGAGCGGCTGCGGCACGGCCCAGGACCGGGTCTGGGCGTTCGGGTTGGTCTGCGCGTTGGCGAAGTTGCGCTCGGCGATGGCACGCAGATGGGCGTCGTCGAGCCCGTAGCGGCGGTTGTATTCGGCGGCGACGACGTCGAACATGTGCGGCCACATGTATTTCGCGTCGGCGCCTTCGTGGCCCGTCCACGCCGCGGTGCCGAGGATGGCCGTCGCGGTGTCACCGGGCACGGTCTTCTCCAGTTCGACGCCGATCACGAGCGCACTGTCGTAGGCGCCGGACCGCAGATCGGCGACGGCGGACAGGGTGGCGACGCTGCCGGAGGCGCAGGCGGCCTCGTGCCGGGTGGCGGGGGTGTCCCACAGGCCGTCGCACACCGTTGCCGGCATCGCGCCGAGGTGGCCTTGGCGCGCGAACAGCTCACCGAATGCATTGGCCACGTGGACGACGCCGATGTCGGTCGCGTCGACCCGGGCGGCGGTCAGTGTCGCATCGACGACCTCCGCCGTGAGTGCGGCGAAGTCGGACCCTTCCCGTTCGAGGTTGCGCGCGAAGTCGCTCTGGTAGCCGCCCAGGATCCAGACGCCGGCTGTGCTCACTCGCGTGACGCTACTACTTCACTTAGCAGAGTGACAGGGTCTAGGCGGTCTCGTCGGCTGCATGTCTGAACCGACGAGACCTGACAGACGTCTCGGTCGACCGACACCCCTGTCTGCGGCCCTGCATTGCCCGCACACCCGCACCGCAAACCCCGCGCGGTGTACGGTTCCTTTCGATGAAGGAGTTCACGAGGTCATGACCGGTTCGACCAACCGCGACCTGGCACTGCGGATGGCCGAGCTCGCCCGGGCGGTCGCCTCGCCGCGCAGCGTCGAAGACGTACTGTCCGATGTCACCCGAGAAGTGCTGGAGTTGATTCCCAGCACCGACGCTGCCGGCATCCTGTTCGTCGGCAAAGCTGGCCGCTTCGAGTCCGTCGCCGGCACCTCCGAGTTGCCGAACGAGCTGGACCGGCTGCAGATGAAGTACAGCGAAGGACCGTGCCTGGAGGCCGCTCTCGAGGAGACCATCGTGCGCGCCGACGACTTCGCCACCGAATCCCGCTGGCCCCGCTATTCGGCGGCCGCCGTGGAGTTGGGCGTACGCAGCGGTCTGTCGTTCAAGCTCTACACCAGCTCGCAGACCGCCGGGGCGCTGAACCTGTTCGCGGTCGAACCGAATGCATTCGACGCCGCCGACGAGAACATCGGTGCGGTCCTGGCGGCACACGCCGCCGCCGCGATCCTCGCCAGCCGCCATCACGAGCAGCTGCAGTCGGCGCTGTCCACGCGTGACCGCATCGGTCAGGCCAAGGGCATCATCATGGAGCGCTACAACGTCGACGACGTCGCGGCTTTCGACATGCTGCGCCGGCTCTCGCAGGACAGCAACACCAAGCTGACCGACATCGCCGAGCGCGTGATCGAAACCCGGGGCAACTGAGGGTTCACCCGCCGATCAGCAGGGCGCTGGTCACGAGCATGACCGCGGCGGTGCCGCCGTGCACCCCGTAGGCGATGGACCGGGGGCCGCGGTTGCCGACCACGACCAGGGCGTCGCCGAGGGGGATGATCGTGGCGGCCAGAATGACCCAGCCGATGGGGTGGGTGGCGTGAGCGAGCATCAGCACGATGACGATGACCCCGGTGGCGATGTCGCGAATGCCCTTCACGCTTAGGTAGGCGCGAGCGCCGGGCCGGTCGATCTCCAGGGGCACGCCGTAGCCCGCGGCGGCCACGGTCGGGGCGACGAGAAATCTGACGCCGATGGCGATGATGGCGACGGCGAGAAGGCCGGCGAGGACGTAGCCGATGGTGATGATCACGAGGTCTCCTGGTCGAGAAGGGTGGTGTGTACAGCGAGGATGTCGGTGATGTCGAAACCGGCCATGTCGGCCGCGAACTCGAGGCTCGCCATGACCCGGTGGGTGACCTCATCGGGGTCGGCGCCCGACGGATAGGAGACGACGGCGAACAGTCGGCGGGAGCCTGGGTCGGTCCACACGGCGTGGGTGGTGACGCCGAAGGACGCGAAGGTGGTGAGGTGGCGTTGCCAATGCACATCGGCGTAGCGATGCAGCGCCTCGGGTGAACGCAGCGTGTAGGTCCTGAGCTGGAACATGATCAGCTCAGTAGGGCGAGGCACGCCGCGGCCACGGCCACGCCTTGCAGGGAGGCGCGGGCGGTGATGATGGAGTCCCACTTTGCTTGCAGCGCACGGCTGTTCGTGGGTGTGCGGCCGACGTCGGCGGCTTCGGCGAGTTGACGGTTGATGGGCGCGCTGAGTCGGGTGTAGAGCAGAAGCCAGATCAGCAGAGCCGCCGTGGCGATGCCTGCGGCAACGGCCTGCACCCAGTGGGCCGTCACTGCGGCGGTGACGGTGGCGACCAGCGCGCCGAGGATGCCGAGCACGCCGGGCACGGGCATGCGGCGGTCTCCGTAGCGGTGTACCTGGCCCATGACGGCCACGAGGGCGTCATCGCCGACGTGTGCCAGTGCCGGGCGCATCACCATCGCGCAGAACACATCGGTGCCGTACACGACGCCGGTGCCGAGCACCGTGACGATCGCGGCGATGCGGATCAACAGGTCGAGGTCCATCGGGACTCCCTCGTTCGAGTAAGGTGTTAGCGACGCTAACCCTTACAGCGAACGTCAGCAATAGCAGTGCTATTCCCGTGATGCGCCGCTAACTGCCAGGTAACCGCATGCCGCATGGCTTTAGGTCAAGCCTCGAGGCGCTCGGGCCGCCTGGCGTCCGACCCTGCGGCGGATAGGCGGGCGTACTCCGAGGGCGAGCACCCTGCCACTCGTGCGAACGCGGTCGTGAAGGCGGTCGCCGACTGGTAGCCGACCACTTGAGCCACGCGCGCGACGGTGGCGCGATCGGTCCGCAGCAGATCCTTCGCCAAGGCCACCCGCCACTCGAGGAGGTACTGCATGGGCGTCAAACCCACTGTCCCGGTGAATCTTTGCGCAAACACTGAGCGCGACACCGCGGCCACGCGGGCGAGGTGCTCGACTGTCCAGCCGCGGGCGACGTCCGCGTGCAGTGCGCGCAGTGCCGGGGCGAGCACCGGGTCGGCGAGGCCGGCGATCAACCCCCGGCCACGGCTGCCCAGCTCTGGTGCGCCAGGGAGCCGGGCGGCCTCGATGACGAGCACCTCGACGAGACGCTTGAGGATCACGTCACGACTGGGTCCGTCGGTGTCTGCTTCCTCGGTGATCAGCTCGACCAGGCGAGTCAGCCGGGCCGCTCCGGGCTGGCCCCCGCGCACCACGATCACCGGTGGAAGGAGAGCGACCAGCAGCGAGGCGCTGGCCGGGTCGAAGCGGAAGTAGCCGCCGAGCATGCGCATGGTGATCGGCGCGGAGGAGTCGCCGTGGTGGGTGTCGCGTGAGTGATCGAGCGGCGAGAACACGGCGGGCGCGTCCTGGTGGCTGCGCATCGTGAATTCGGGCGTTTGAGGGAAGAGTAGGAAATCGCCACGCTGCAGTTCGATCTCGTCGAGACCGGCGGGCTCCAGCAGGCACGATCCCTCGAGCATGAGACAGAACGCGGGGTCGCCGTAACGTGGCTTCCGGACGCCCCACTGGCCGTCGCCGCTGATGACCTTGGCCAGGACTGCTTCCGGGCGCAGCAGCGACATCAACTCCTCCATCGGTTCGGTGTCGCCCATGCCGCAGACGCTAGCGCGGCGACTCCTCGGCCGCCGACGTCCGAAGCGAGGACATCAGGCCGATTGCGCCAATGCCACTGCATCGGGTCCTGCGGGGAAGCGCAGCTGATCCGATGTGTCCGTTGCGGCGGTGAACACCACGTCGGCGACGTCACCGGGGGTGGTCACCTCACCAGGCTGACCGAACGCCTCCATGATGGGGGTGGTGAAGGGCAGGTAGTCCTCGGGGGTGCGACTCATGCGGTCGGCGCCGTTGCTGGTGAACGCCGTCGATGGACCGTAGCCGGGCTCGACGAGCTTGACCCGAACGCCGAAGTACCCCAGCTCCAAAGCCAGTGACCCGGAGAAGCCCTCGATTGCGGACTTGCTCGCGGTGTAGACAGCGGCCAATGGCATTGCCGCCAGTGTGGTGCTGGAGGTGACGTTGACGATGACGCCCGAGCGGCGTTCCCGCATCTGTGGCACCACGGCCTGCGTTACCGCCATGACGCCGAAGGTGTTGGTGTCGAACAGTTCTCGCGTGGTCTCCATGGGGGTCGACTCGAAGGGGCCGATCCCGCCGATCCCTGCGTTGTTGACCAGGACGTCGATCGGACCCGCGGCCTGGATCGCGTTCGCGATGCTGTCCGGGTTGGTGACGTCGAGTGCGACGATCCGCAGCCGGTCCGAGGCCGGCAGCACGCCGTGACGTGGTGTTCGCATGGTGGCGACGACGTTCCATCCCTGGTCGAGGAATTTCTTCGCAGTGGCGAGGCCGTAGCCCGAGGAGCAGCCGGTGATGAGCGCTGAGGTCATGAAGGAGAAGCTATTGAGCGCAGGCGAGGTGGACAACGCCGTCCCGTCTTGAAGAGCTTCGCGATCGTCTTGCGTCAGCCACAGCAACCGTCAAGCATCAGCCGACGCCATGCATACACAGCGTGCCCCCGGCAGTGTGGTGTTTCAGGACATCGGAATAGGGTGTCTCGCGACATCGGCATAGGCGTGTGGGCCAGTTTCGGCTGGTGTCGAAGGCTCGTCTGGTCATCACCGCTGTCCTCGTGGAGGGCCGCTCACAATCGCAGGTCGCCCGCGATTACGGCGTCTCCCAGAGCTGGATCTCGAGGCTGATCAAGCGCTATACCCTCGACGGCGACGCCGCGTTCGAACCCCGATCCCGGCGCCCCCACACCAGCCCAGGACGGCTCCCACAATCGACCATCGACCTCATCCTCGATCTACGTCGCACCCTCACCGGCAAAGGACTCGACGCCGGCCCCCACACCATCGCCTGGCACCTCGAACACCACCACCATCTACGCGTATCAACCGCGACAATCAGCCGCCATCTCACCCGCGCGGGCCTGGTCGAACCCACCCCACAGAAACGCCCGAAAAGCTCCTACATCCGCTTCGCCGCCACCCAACCCAACCAACGCTGGCAAGCCGACTTCACCCACTGGCGCCTCACACACGGTGTCGACACTGAAATCCTGTGCTGGCTCGACGACTGCTCCCGCCTAGCGATCTCTGTGACCGCCCACCGCCGCGTCACCGGCGCTATCGTCGTCGATGAATTCGCCAAAGCCGTTGCCCACCATGGCATCCCCTACTCCACACTGACTGATAACGGCATGGTGTTCACCACCCGCCTCGCCGGCGGCAAAGGCGGACGCAACGGCTTTGAAGCCGAACTCCACCGCCTCGGGGTCCACCAAATCAACTCCACCCCGCACCACCCCACCACCTGCGGGAAAGTGGAACGCTTCCACCAAACCCTCAAAAAGTGGCTCACCGGCCGACCCCGCGCCACCACCATCGCCGAACTGCAAACCCAACTCGATGCCTTCGTCGACGAATACAACCACCGCCGCCCGCACCGATCCCTGCCCCACCGAGCCACTCCAGCTGTGGTCTACACCAGCCGCCCCAAAGCCGACCCAGCAACCCGCATCGACACCCACAACCGCGTCCGCACCGACCGCGTCGACCAGCAGGAGCCGTGACTCTGCGCGTCAACGGGCGGCTGCACCACATCGGCATCGGCCGCCACCACTACCGAACCCGCGTCCTCATCCTCGCCCAGGACCACCACATCACCGTCATCAACGCCGCCACCGGAGAAGTCCTGCGCGACTTCACACTCGACCCCACCAGGGACTACCAACCCACCGGCGCCCGCAAAGGCCCCAAACGGAAAAAACCGCGGACCTAAAGTAGGTCCGCGGCTATTCCGATGTCCTGCGACATCACAGCGTGCCCCCGGCAGGATTCGAACCTGCGACACCGGCTTTAGGAGAGCCGTGCTCTATCCCCTGAGCTACGGGGGCGACGCTGGGAGCTTACCGGTCGACAGCCGCTGAACCCCAGTCTGCGCGATATGGCAAAAGTGACAAAACTAGAGAACGGCGCCGGTAGCGTGCCCAGCGTGGAGCTGACACTGCAACGCATCGGCGCCTGGTCGGGCAGCATCATGATCGTTCTCTACGGCGCCAGCTTCTCCGGCGTCGCGCAGCTTTTCCCGCCACTGTCGCCCGCCGCGCCCGCCGACGAGATCGCCGCCTTCTTCGTCGACCACAAACTCTGGATCCGCTTCGGCGTCTCCGGGGCGCTGCTCAGCGCGGCACTGGCGCTGCCGTTCCTCGCGGCTATCGTGCTGCGCATCAAACGTGCCGAGGGCGGCTGGGGCATGCTGACGATGACCCAACTGATGGCCGCCACCGTGTTCGTGCCGGCGCTGGTCTTCCCGCAGTTCTTCCTCGGTGTGGCCGCGTTCCGGCCCGAAGAGCGGTCCGCCGAACTCACCCAGGCACTCAATGACGTCTTCTGGCTGTGGTTCATCGGCATCGTCGGCACCATCATCGTGCAGAACATCACGCTGGCCATCGCGTCGTTCACCGATCAGGCCGACACCCCGACCTTTCCGCGCTGGTACGGCTATCTCAACCTCTGGGTGGCCACCCTCTCACTGCCGGGCTGCGTCGTCGTCGTGTTCAACGACGGCCCGCTCGCGTGGAACGGGGTGTTCGCGTTCTACATCCCCGGACTCGTGCTCGTCGTCTGGTTGTTCGCGACCACCGCGGTGATCCTGAGATCGATCAGCACGCAGCGGGCACTGTCGGGGTGACGACCACCGCCCGCCGGGTGCCCGCCGAGAGCGGCACCTGGGTCTTCTTGTTCGGCGACATGGCCGTCTTCGGCGCCTTCTTCGTCACCTTCCTTGTCGAACGCGCAACAGCGCCAGCGGTTTTCGACGAAGCGCGTACCACTCTGCACATCGGGATCGGCGTCACCAACACGCTCGTGCTGTTGACCAGCTCGCTGTGTGTCGTGCTCGCCCTGGGGGCGATGCGCGCCGGCCGGCACGCCATCGCCACCCGGGCGGCCGGCGCGGCCATCGGCTGCGGCCTGGTTTTCATCGCTCTCAAGGTGACCGAATACGTCCTGCTCGCATCGGCGGGGCACGGCCCGGGCGCCAACCACTTCTACCTCTACTACGTCATCCTCACCGGCCTGCATCTGTTCCACGTCTGCCTCGGACTCGGTGCCCTGACATTCCTGCTCACCCAGACCCGACGCACGGACCTCAGCGTCACGCGTACGGCATTGGTGGAAGGCGCCGCGTGCTTCTGGCATCTGGTGGACCTGCTGTGGATCTTCCTGTTCGCGCTGCTCTATCTGGTGAGCTGAGATGACGGTCCTGCAGTTGCTCAAGAACCGCGCCGGGCTCACCTGGTTGGTACTCGTCGCCGCCACCATCGTGTCCTGGGTGGTCGGCGCCGACCACGGCACCGGTTCGGCCGTCGGCGTGCTCGTGCTGGCCATCGCGGCGATCAAGGTGCGTCTCGTCGGCCTCGACTTCATGGAGCTGCGGCACGCGCCGATCCCGTTGCGTGCCGCGTTCGAGGCGTACTGCGTCGGGATGTGGGCGCTGCTCTCGGCGCTCTATCTGTGGTGGTAGCGCAACCTATTTCAGCAGCGCGATGACCTCGCCGAAGGCTTCGGCGTGCCTGTCCTGAACCGTGACGTAGGTGATGCCGTACCGGTCCCGGTAGCCGCGAATGCGATCGGCCATCTCGGCCGCGGACCCCGACAGCACACCCGGATGGCGCAGCAGCTCGTCATCGGAGAGACCGGGCAGGAAGTGTCTCGGGATGGTCAGGTCGGGCATGCCCGAACCGTCCAGCGGCATCGCGGTGATCGCGATGTTCAGCTCCAGCGCATCGAAGCGATCACCGGCGGCGTCACGCACGAACGCGATCCGGTCCGCCAGCGGGTCCTCGTCGGCACCCGCCGCCCGATCGCCTCCGGTGAGCCCGACGATGTCGGCGACCCGGGCCGCGAGCCGCAACACCCGATCGCCGTTGCCGGCGATCATGATCGGCACATCGGGAAGGTGCTCGGCCAGATATGCGCACGTGTCGCGCAGGTGCTCGACCCGTGCGCCGGCACTCGGGAACGGGATGCCTGCAGCATCGAACTCTTCCTTGACGTAGCCGGTGCCCAGCCCGAGATCGAGCCTGCCCTCGGAGACGTCGCGCACGGCCGCCACGTCTCGTGCCAGAAGCGCCGGTCGATAAAACGCCGCGTTGAGGACGAACGAGCCGACGCGCAGCGTTGACGTCGCCATCGCGATCGTCGTCATCACCGGAAACGGCGCCGGCCCACCGAGATGGTCCGGCACGTGCACCACGTCATAGCCCAGGCCCTCGGCCTGACGTGCGAAATCGTGCAGCTGGCGGCGTGACGTGCCGCGCATGACGCCGATACCGAATCGAAATTCTCTGGCCACGATTCGATCGTAGGGACAGGTTTGAAGCGGATCCGGCAGGGGCACTAACGCTGCAGTCTTTCCCCGCAGATCCGGCCCGTCGTGAATATCCGACGGGCCGGATCAAAATTTAGGGACCCGCACGGCCATGGCAGACATTCCCACGATCGGCGTCGAGGAGGAGTTCCTCCTCGTCGATCCCGAGTCCGGTGCACCGCTTCCGCGTAACCGGGAGGTCGCCGAGCACGCCGCCGAACTGGGCATCGAGCTGCAACTCGAGCTCACCAGCTGCCAGATCGAGACGGCGACGGACGTCGCGCACACCGCCGACGAACTCCACCGCGCGCTGGTACGGCTGCGCCGCACCGCCGCCGACGCCGCCGGGCGAGCTGGTGCGCGGCTCCTCGCGGCGGGTCTGCCGCCGACCCTGCCGCACGACTTCCCGATCACCGACACGCCGCGCTACCGCGACATCGGCGACCGGTTCGGCATGATCGCCCACGAACAGGGCATCTGCGGGTGCCACGTGCACGTCGCCGTCCCGGATCGGGACGCGGCGGTCGTGGTGTCGAATCGGCTGCGCCCATGGCTGCCGACGCTGCTCGCGCTGACCGCCAACTCGGCGATCTACCGCAACGCCGACACCGGCCACTCCAGCTGGCGCAGCGTGCTGTGGGCGCGCTGGCCGAGCGCGGGGCCGCCGCCACGGTTCGATTCCGCCGCGGACTACGACGCTGCCGTGCGGATGCTCGTGGAGTCCGAGGTGATCCGCGACGACGGCATGGTCTATTGGGATGTGCGGCCTTCGGCGAACTTCCCGACCGTCGAGATCCGCGTGGCCGACGTCCCCGCGACGGTGGGGGAGACGGTGCTCTTCGCGGCATTGGCCCGCGCGGCCGTGATGACCGCTCTCGCCGAGGAAGAACGCGCTGAGGCGCAGCCGACGCTGGACGCCTGGAGGCTCAAGGCGGCGTACTGGAAGGCCGCGCGTGACGGCGTCGACGGTACGGGCGTCGACCTGCGTGACAACTCGGCCGCCCCGATGCAGACGTTGCTGGCGCACCTGGTCGACTGGGTGCGTCCGGCGCTGGAGGTCACCGGCGACGAGGACGTCGTGCGCCGGGGTCTGGCCGCCGTCGCCGAGCAGGGAAACGGGGCGATACGTCAACGGCGCGCGTGGCGACGCCGCCACGACGTGCGCGACGTGGTCGCCGTCGCGGCTGACGCGACGTTGGAGTTCTAGGTCAACGGGAGTTCGGCGAAGGCCGGCGTGGTGGGTTCCTTCGATCCGCCGGGCGGTTCGATCGTGAACGCCAGTGACTTCGACGCCCCGAGGTCCGGGAGCACCGCCGTGGTCGACGGTGTGACCGCGCCGGCATCCATCGTGCCCGCTGAATGTGGGCCGTCGGCAGCGACCAGCCACATCTGGTAGACCGTCCCCCCCTTGGGCGGTGTCACGTTGTTCATCACGAGGACGCCGGAATCGCGCTCCCGGGAGAAGACCAGCGTCGCTGTGCCGCCGCCGGGAATCTCGCCCGACACGGTCCGCACGTCGGGTGCGGCGAAGATCTGGTCGGTCGTCGACTCCGACGCGGTCGGGCGCATCGCGATCCCGACGCCGAGAGCGCCGAGGCCGACGGCCACGACGGCCGCCGCGGAGAGCATCACGGTGGCCCAGCGGCGTCGTTTAGGCGCGAGGGCACGCACCGAAGCGCCGCCGCCACTGCGTGAGATCTGGTTCAAGACCTGCGCACGCAGTTCAGGCGGTGGTTCGACGGCGGTGGCTTCGGCGATCACCGCCATCGTCTCGCGCACGGCGCGGACTTCGGCGCGGAACGCCTCGGCCTCGCCGGGCGGGGCGTCGCTGAGCCGACGGTTGATGTCGTCGACCTCATGGTCACTGAGCGCATGCAGCGCATAGGGCGTCGCAAGGGACAGCAGTTCTTCCGGGCTGGTCATGTCACCCCCAGGCATCGGCGGAGACCGCGGATGGCGTCACGCATCCGCGACTTGATGGTGGCAAGGTTCGTCGAGAGATGCTCGGAAACCTGCACATAGGTAAGACCGTCGTAATACGCCAACTGGATGCATTCGCGTTGGGTGTCGGTGAGCGAGCCGAGGCACGCTGCGACCTGGCGGCGCTCCTCGTCCAAGATCACCTCGTCGGCGACGTGATCGGTGGGCGTCTCGACGTTGGCGGCCCCGTAGCGGGATTCCCGGGTGCTGGCAGCCTGCTCGGAGCGCACCCGGTCCACCGCGCGCCGGTGCGCCAGGGTCATCAGCCACGCCAGGGGTGAACCCGCCGACGAGTCGTAGGTGTGGGCATTGCGCCACACCTGCAGGTAGATGTCCTGCGTGGTCTCCTCGCTGTACCCCGGGTCGCGCAGGACGCGCAGGACCAGACCGAAGACCCGTGACCGGGTCTGATCGTAGAGAGCGGCGAAGGCGTCCACGTCCTGGCGGGCCACCTGGCGCAGCAAAGCGTCGAGTTCCGCGGTCACGAGCGGTAGCCTAGCGGCTGCCTCCGTGCCATCCACGGACGTTCTGGGCAAGGTGGCCGTCACCAGGTGGCCTTGTCGATCACGAGTGATACACCTTCTCCCGCTCTTCAGAGGGGTGGGGCACCACCGGGACGCGGCGCAGGCGCAGCAGCCTGCCCTGCATTCGCACGCTGAGGGAGTTCATCATCGGTGCCAGCGGCGACACGATCTGCAGCGCCAGGATCTGGGTGATCCCGGCGGCTCGGCGCTCGCCTCGCATCGTCGCGACGAACGCCGGCAGGTTCTCGCGATGCAGCGATATGCGCAGGTCGAGGCGCTCGCCGGGATGCGGTGCACTGATCAGATAGTGGCCGTCGACGTCGTTGAACGGCGAGGCGTACAGCTTCTTGGTGACCATCGCGGGCCAGTCACCCGACGGCGGCAGTAGGTAGGCGTGCCGCTCACCGCAGCTGTTCTGCACCTCGGCGATGACATGCCGCAGCGCGCCGTCCGGGCCGTGGCACCAATAGAAGGTGACCGGGTTGAACACCGAGCCGAGCACCCGGGGCTGCAGCAAAGCGGTGATCCGACCGCCGGCGAGGTCGATGCCCTTGTCGGCGAGAAATGCCTCGACGCGGCCGCGCAGGGTGTCCACGGGTGCGGGCCAGAGATGGTCGGCGGGATCGAAGGTCGCGAACGGACGCAGCCATCCCGGTACGTCCGGTATGTGGTCGAGGTCGATCAGCCAGCTGTAGCTGCGGTGCTCGAAATAGTGATGCACCGGGGCACGCCGCAGGTGCGTGATCCGGGTGCGGTAGATCGCAGCGGTCATGTCCGCAGCGCCGCCCTGTTGTTCCACACCCGGTATTCGGAGCAGTCCGGGTTGCGGATTGCGCCGCGATGGTGTCTCTCTGTCAGGCGTGGTGCCAGGACCGTGCGGCCCGCACCAGTCCCTGCACCAGAGCGGACGTGGCGGGAGCCAGCCCGTCGTCACCCGGAAGCCCGCTGCGCGGGCTGATGCCGCGGACCCGCGCGGAGAGTTCCAGCTGGGCGCCCCCGCCGCGGGTCCGGTTGACCGGGTTGTCCGGGTGCAGACCGCGCAGCTCGCGCGGGATCGCATCGAGGTCGGTGATCACTCGATAGCCCGGAATGGCGATGTGCTGCGCGAGGTGCTGCGCGAGTTCTCGATGCCGACCGCCGGCCAGGAGTTCGGTGCTGCGGCCCATCCGGCCGTATCCGTGCAGGGACACGGCGACGTCGACGTGGTCGAGGAACTCCGCCAGGCGGGGTGACTGCGCGGGATCGTAGAGAGCCGACGCGAGATGGTGGGGGTAGCGGTCGGGATGGTGGACGACGTAGAGGGACGCGTCCGCCGCATCGGCGGCCCGGCGTGCGATGACATCGGTCATCTGCTCGAGCCCACCGCCGTGGATGGCAAGGAACCCGAACTGTGATCGCAGCGCGCTCTCCTCGGTGATCCCGGGCGCCGCTAGGAGTTCCGAAAAAGATTGTGGGGGAGTCGAATTCGGGTCAGCGTCGCGGCGAGGCCACCGCGTCGGGTCCCACCGCTGGAGGAAGTCGATCCACCGGTGAGGCAGGCCGTGATGCTGGGCGCCCTCGAGGATCCGTTCCAGATAGCCGGGGCGCGGCGGTCCCGGCTCCACGCGATGGTCGATGTAGACCCA
This sequence comes from Mycobacterium sp. IDUB_1, assembly GCF_055419625.1. NCBI lineage: Bacteria > Bacillati > Actinomycetota > Actinomycetes > Mycobacteriales > Mycobacteriaceae > Mycobacterium > Mycobacterium sp. IDUB_1. The sequence continues at coordinate 301,004 of NZ_JBVAYA010000002.1, forward strand.
GGCGGTGCGCTGGCCGTGGGCCGTGTGCACGGTCAGTGCATCGCGCCGGTACCGCACCGGGACACCCTCGGCGCTGTCCAACGTCGCCAGGTCGTGGTCGGAGACGCGCCACAGCACGCCGTGCACCACCCCGCCGGGCTGTGGTTCAACGGTGGCGACTCCGCGTTCGTTGATCAGCCAGTCGTGGTCGGCCAAGGTGGCGGGCTGCGGATCGGTGGCGTCAGGGCAGCGCTGCGCCATCTGGCGCACCGACAGATTGGAGCCGTACGCGAAGTAATGGTGACGTGCCGACAATTCAGCCCGTCAGCGTCAGATAGATGAGCGCCACGTTGAGCACACTAATCAGGCCGGCGACGAGCCAGCCCAGGGTCGTGGTGATGCGTCGGTTGACGTCGGTGCCCATCAGCGATCGGTCACTGGTCAGCCGGATCAGGGGGATGAGCGCAAACGGGATGCCGAAGGACAGCACCACCTGGGACAACACCAGCGCGCGGCTCGGGTCGACGCCTGCCGCGAGCACCGCCAGCGCGGGCAGCAGCGTGATCAGGCGGCGGGTCAGCAGCGGCACCGATCTGCGCAGGAGGCCCTGCATGATCATCGCGCCGGCATACGCGCCGACCGACGACGACGCGAGCCCGGACGCCAGCAGCCCGATCGCGAACAGCAGCGCCACGGTGTGACCGAGCGTGCTCTGAACGGCGGCGAAAGCCCCTTCGATCGAATCGGTGTCCGGCATTCCTTGCAGCGTGGTCGCTGCCACCAGCAGCATCGACAGATTCACCGCGCCGGCGACCAGCATCGCGGCACCGACGTCCCACCGGGTGGCGCGCAGGAGTGCCTTACGCCGAGGCCCCGCCGCGTGATGGCCGTGTCGATCGCGGGCCAGCCCGGAGTGCAGGTACACCGCGTGGGGCATGACCGTCGCGCCGAGCATCGCGGCCGCCAGCAGGATGCTCTCCGGTCCCTCGAAGCGGGGCACCAGCCCTGCGAGGGCCTCGCCGGCGGGAGGTGGTGCGGCGAACAGGCTGGTGAAGAAGCCGACGGCGATGATCGCCAGCAGGCCGGTGATGACGCGCTCGAACACAGTCTGGCCGCTTCGATCCTTGACCATCAGCAGGACCAGGGAGACCGCGCCGGTGATCACGCCGCCGACCAGAAGAGGCAGATCGAACAGCAGGTAGAGCGCAATGGCGCCGCCCACGATCTCGGCGAGATCGGTCGCCATGGCCACGAGCTCTGCCTGCACCCAGTAGGCCAGCCGTGACGGGGTGCCCATCCGGTCGGCCACGGCTTCGGGCAGCGATCGGCCGGTCACCAGACCGAGCTTCGCGGACAGGTACTGGACCAGGCATGCCATCGCGTTGGCGGCGACGATCACCCACACGAGGAGGAAGCCGAACTGGGCGCCCGCGCTGACGTTGGCTGCGACGTTGCCGGGGTCGACGTAGGCGATCGCCGCGACGAAGGCGGGACCGAGCAGCAGCCACAACGGACGGATCGGCGCTGCGACGTCGGGTTTCACCCACGGCCCTTTTCTATTCGTTGAATCGAAGAGAAAAGTTAGGTTAGCCGAAAATCTCGCGGCGTGGCAACGAGTCGGACCTCACGGCATATGTCAGGGCAGGTAGCCGAACGCGCCGAAGGGGTAGTAGTCGCCGCCCTGCCAGCCGCCCCAGTTCCAGGGTGGAGGCGTGGCGGTGATCTGCGTGCTGCCGTTGGTTTCGCAGTAGGTGATCGTCTTGCCGACGTCGCTGCATTTCGGCATCGCGGTCGCGACGCCCATTCCTCCCCAGGCGACCGCGGCACCCGCACCCACGACCGCCGCGAAGCCGAGCACTCGACGCTTCATCCTCGGCTCACATCACGTACGGGCCGTAGCCCCAACCGAAGCCGCCTTCCCACGGCTCGGCGTAGACGCTCGGCCGCGAGTCGATCTGCGCGTTGCCCGGGGACTGGCAGTCAGTGTTCGCGCCGCCCTGGAATCCGCCGCCTTCACCGGTCTGCACGCAGGTGGGCTGTGCCACGGCAGCGGGTGCGGCGGCGATCGCGACGGAAGCGCCGCCGGCAACGAGAAGAGCGGCGACAGTACTCAGGCGAACCTTCATGCGGGGTCCTTTCAGCGGTTTCACCGGTTAGCGTACAGACCTTTGCCAGTCACGGGAGGTAAGTCGAGCGCTGTCACGATCCCCGGCGCGGCGTCGATGACCGCGGGGATGGCGTTGACCACGCGGGCGGCCGTGGCGACCAGGCCGGCGTGGTTGTGGTCGCCGTGGGGACTGCTCAGGCGCAGATCCACCGCGTAGGACGGTTCGCCGGTGATCTCGATGCGATAGGAGCCGCCGGGTTGCGCGGGCTGCGGCCAGTCCGGGCACAGATCGTCGCGCAGCCGGGTGACGTGTTCGAGAACCACCGCGACCTCCCCGTCCTTCATGCCGCGGACCTCGAAACGAATTGCCGCAGTGGTCCCTTCGGCGATGTGGCCGGAGGCGATGTCGAAATCCTCGGGTGCGGGCACCCGCGTGTGGGTCTCGGTCACCTCGTCGAGTTCCAGCCCTAGGCCTGCGGCGAGCTGCCGCACCACGGACCCCCACGCCAGGCTCAGCACACCGGGCATCAGCAGCATCGGCGTCTCGTCGAGGCTGCCGCCGAAACCCATGACGTCGAACATCACCGTCGCACTGTCATAGGTGTCGTAGTTGATGATCTCCATGCAGCGGATCTGCTGGATGCTCTGACAGGTACCTGCCAGAGCCATCGGCAGCAGATCGTTTGCGAAGCCGGGATCGATCCCGTTGACGAAGACGCTGGCATTGCCGGCCTTGGCGGCATCCTCGAGCGGGGTCACCATCTCGTCGGGCAACACTCCCCACGGGTACTGCAGGAACACCGCGCTGCTTCCGACGACGTTGATGCCGGCGGCCAGGATGCGCCGATAGTCCTCGAGAGCCTCCGGCAATCGATTGTCAGCCATCGCGGTGTAGACCGCGGCCTCGGGCGCGGTGTCGATGACGGCGTCGAGATCGGTGGTGGCCAGTACGCCGGTCGACACCCCGAGCCCGGCGAGCTCGCCGGCGTCGGTGCCTGCCTTGGCGTCCGAGGACACCCACACCGCGGTCAGTTCGAACCTGGAGTCCGAGATCAGTTGTGCCAGTGCGTGTCTGCCGACGTTTCCGGTTCCGATGGCGGCGACGCGAATCGTCATGGTGTCCTCTACAGATCGGGGATGGGCAGTTCGAGGTTCGGGTAGGTGATGCCGCCGTCGACCTCGAGGGTCTTACCGGTGAGGTAGGCGCCGGCAGGGGAGGCCAGATAGACCGCGGCCGCCGCGATGTCGAGCGGGTCGCCGAGGCGGCGCATCGGCGTGGCCTGCTCCATCGGTGTCCGCAGGTCGTCGTTGCTCGCCACGATGTCGAGCGCAGAGGTGAGTATCGAGCCCGGGGCGATCGCGTTGACGCGGATGCGCGGTGCGAGATCCAGCGCCGAGAGGCGTGTGTAGTGCGCCAGTGCAGCCTTCGCGGTGCCGTAGGCCGCGAATCCACGTCCTGACACCCGCGCCATCGTCGAGGTGATGTTGATGATGCTGCCGCCGCCCGAGTGCTCGAGCATCAGCGGTGCCGCGGCGAGCGTCAGCGCGTGGGCGGTGGCGACGTTGAAGGCGAATGCGTCGCGCAGATCCTTGGTGGAGGTGTTCAGCAGCGCATTGGGCATGGTCCCGCCGACATTGTTGACGACGATGTCTAGTCTGCCGAATGCCTCGACTGCCTGCGCTGCGAGAGCCGCGGTGTCCTCGGCGTGGGCGAGGTCGGCGACGACGATGTGCGCCCGCCGGCCCACGGCGGCGACTTGCTCGGCCACCTCCTCCAACTGGGCCTCTGTACGGGCAGAGATCAGCACTTCAGCGCCTGCTTCTGCGAAGGCGAGCGCCATCGCTGCGCCGAGGCCGCGGCCCGCGCCCGTCACCACCGCCACCTGATCGTCGAGCCGGAATCTGTCCAGGATCACGGCCGTCACGCTAGCAAGCGAACCGCCGCCCCGGAAGGTATTTTTGGAACACGTTCTATTTCTTGGCTGCGGCTTTCTTCGCGGCCTTCTTGGCGGGAGCCTTCTTCGCCGCATGTTTGGCCGGCGCCTTCTTGGCGGCCTTCTTCGCAGGTGCTTTCTTGGCCGGCTCGTCGTCGTCCTCGGAGTCCTGCTTACTGCCGCCGCTCTGCTCCCGGCGGGCTTTCACGCTCGCCTCCAACTTGGCCAGCAGGTCCGAGACGTCCTCGGAGGCGTCGAGTTCCGTGGGCTGCTCCTCGGTGGTGAATGCCTCGCCGCCCTCGAGCTTGGCCTGGATCAGCTCGTGCAAGTGTTCCTGGTAGTCGTCGTGGTACCGATCGGGGTTGAAGTCGTCGGTCATCGAATCGACGACCTGGCTGGCCATCTTGAGCTCCGCGGGTTTGATCTCGACTTCCTTGTCCAGCACCGGGAAGTCGGGGTCGCGGATCTCGTCAGGCCACAGCAGGGTGTGGATCATCATCACGTCGCGCTTGCTGAAGTCCTTGACCCGCAGCGCGGCCAGCCGTGTCTTGTTGCGCAGCGCGAAGTTCACGATCGCGACCCGGTCGGTCTCCATCAATGTCTTCGCCAGCAGCACATACGATTTCGACGATTTTCCGTCGGGCTCGAGGAAATAACTCCGGTCGTACATCAGGGGGTCTAGATCGCTGGCGGGCACGAACTCCAACACCTCGATCTCGCGGCTGCGCTCCTCGGGCAGGGAGGCGATGTCCTCGTCGGTGATGATCACCGTCTGCCCGTCGTCGGACTCATAGGCTTTGGCGATGTCGCGGTACTCAACGACCTCGCCGTCGACCTCGCACACCCGCTTGTAGCGGATGCGACCGTTGTCCTTGGCGTGCACCTGATGGAACTTGATGTCGTGGTCCTCGGTGGCGCTGTAGACCTTGACGGGGACGTTGACCAGCCCGAAGGCGATTGAACCCTTCCAGATGGACCGCATCACCCCAGGTTAGCCGGGTCGACCCGGCTGCGGGCCGGACCTCGCCGCGGCCGCGTCACGGGTCGCCCGATCGGGCAGGTCGGCACCGGGTCGCGCGACGGTCAGCGCCGACGACAGAGCGGCCGTCTCCAGGGCGTGGGTGAGCGCGGATTCGGAGATGCCGCGCAGGTCCTGTCGCCGCTTCGCCCCCAACACGCCGAGGTCCCACAGCGCATCGATGAGTCCGGCCATGAAGGAGTCCCCGGCGCCGACGGTGTCCACCACGTCGACCGCCGGTGCCGGAATACGGACGCTGCCGCCTGCGACGAGGCCGGACGAGCCGCGCTCGCCGAACGTCACGACGACGACCGCCGGCCCGAGGCCGAGCCAGATGCGCGCGATCTCCTCAGGGGAACGGTCCGGGTCGTACCACGCCAGATCCTCGTCACTGACTTTGACGATGTCGCTGCGCTCGAGCAGACGGTCGATGCGGTTGCGCGCGGCATCGTCGTCGTCGATGAGTGACGGCCGGACATTCGGGTCGAAGGTGATGGTGGCCGACGGGTGGTAGGTGTCGAGCAGTGCAGCCACGGCCCGGCATCCCGGTTCGAGCACCGCGGCGATCGAACCCGTGTGGGCCACCAGCGGCGGGGGAACCTCGGGGGTGCCGCTCAGCTGCCATTCGATGTCGAATTCGTAGGTGGCGCCGCCGTGTTCGTCGAGCATCGCGCGAGCGGTCGGCGTGCGTTCGGCTGTGCTGCTGCCGGTGACCAGCTCGACCCCGGAGGCGTGCAGGTGCTCGGTGATGCGACGGCCGTGATCGTCGCGACCGATGTGGGTGAGGAAGTCGACACCGCGACCGAGCCGGCCCAATCCGACGGCGACGTTGAGCGGGCTCCCGCCGACGTGTTCACCGGTCACATCCGTGTCGCGGATGACGATGTCGATCAGAGCCTCACCGATCACCAATGCCCTTGGACCGCTCAACGCGCACCACCGGAGAGCAGCGCCTCCAAGGTGGCGCGCGCGCCGTCTTCGTGCAGTGATGCGAGCGACTCGCGGTAGGCCTCGACGAACCGGGGTTGCTGCGCGAGGTCACCGAAGAGCGCCGTGTTCTCGATGAACGCTACTGGGTTGTCGCGTTGGGCCTCCGCCAGCGGCCTCAGGGTCTGGACCCGGTTGTCCTCGACATCGATCGGTTCGCCCTGCTCGTCGACGCCCTCGGCGTAGCGCGCCCAGCTGGCGACGACAGCGGCTGAAATCTGCACGCTCCGATCGGCTTTCAGATTCGCCTGGATCACCGGCACCAGCCACTGCGGAATGCGGTCCGAGGAGTACGCGCAGAGCCGGGCGATGGTGTCGCGCACCCCGGGATTGGCGAACCGTTCGATCAGGGTGCGCTGATAGTCCTCGAGGTCGATGCCGGGAACCGGCGCCAACGTCGGCGTGGCCTCGGCGAAGTACCGCCGCAGCAATTCGGCGAACAGCGGATCGCCTGCGGCGTCGTGGACCAGCCGGTAGCCGGCCAGATAGGCGAAGTAGCAGAGAGTCTGGTGGCCGGCGTTGAGCAGACGCAGCTTCATCAACTCGTAGGGAGTGACGTCGTCGACCAGAAGGACATCGGCATCCTCCCACGGAGGCCGGCCGTCGGAGAAGGCATCCTCGAGCACCCATGCCGTGAACGGCTCGGCGATCACCGGCCACTGGTCGTCGACGCCGAATTCGGTTGACACCGTGTCGATCACCGCGGGCGTGGTAACAGGTGTGATGCGATCGACCATCGAGTTGGGGAAGCGGGTGTGCTCGGCCATCCAGTCCGCGAGCCCGGGGTGAGTGGAGTCGGCGTAGGTGGTGAAGGCGTCCCGGGCGACATCACCGTTGCCTTCGATGTTGTCGCACGAGACAATCGTCGGGGAGGCGATTCCCCGGTCGCGCCGACGGGCGAGGGCATCGGTCACGAGGCCGAACACGTTGATCTCGGGCAGATCGTCGAGCTGGTAACCACCCTCGGTGATCGTCAGCGAAATGATGCGGGTGCTCGGCGCGGCCAGCAGCTCGATCACACTGTCCGGGTCGTCTGGCGCGTAGCGGTACTCGACGATCGAGCCGATGACCCGGGCCTCGCGAGTGCCGTCGGGATGCTCCAGCAGCAGGGTGTACAGGCCGTCCTGCGCGGCCATCACGTCGGCCATCTTGCGGTCGGCGGGCAGCACGCCGACGCCGCAGATACCCCATCCGCCGTCCAGCCCCGCGTTGAGGAGCCGGTCCAGGTACGCGGCCTGATGTGCCCGGTGGAATCCGCCGACCCCGAAATGCACGATGCCGACTCCGGTTTGGGCTCGGTCATAGCTCGGGGTGGGAATGCTCAGCTCCCGCAGAGTTCCGTTGTCGAGGTTCATGTCCGCGCCTCCATCGTTGTGACGCTACCCCTGGTGGCCCCGATGCCGAGGGCTGTCGGACGGTGCGGAGCGGGCGGATAGCCGCAGTCTTGAAGTGTTGTGTACGTCACACTTGTCATGTTAACGTGATGAGCATCTACACGCACCCGTGAGCATTTGCTCACGGGCCAGCGTATTGAGCGAGGTGGGGTTCGTGGTCGCAACGGTGCCTAACGGTGACTTCGCTCGCGCCCTTGGCGAGCACGTCGTTCCGCCACGCGAGCGCGCCTCCGCCGAGGACCTCCGCCTCGCCCTGCGGGCGGCCACCCTCTACTACCTCGACGGGTTGACGCAGGCCGAGATCGCGGCACGGCTCGGGGTGTCCCGTCCGACCGCGGGTCGTCTGGTGGCGCGGGCCAAGGCCAACGGCTTCGTACGAATCGAGGTCGTGGTCCCGCCCACCCTCCGCGACGACCTGCACGCCGACGAGGAGCGCGAACTCGAGCAGCGTTTCGGCCTGACCGAGGCGGTGGTGGCCGGACACGGCGTCGACGTCGGCGCGCCGGGCCGGCCCGCGGCGTTCGCCAGCGTTGGCCGCGCGGCCGCCGCGCTGCTCATCCGGCGCATCGCCCCCGACGATGTGCTCGGCTTCACCTGGGGGCCCGAGCAGGTGGCCGTGGTGGCGGCGTTGGCGCCGGGCGCCGCCAGCTGCCGCGCCGTCGTCCAACTGGACGGCGCCATGTCCACCTCGGTGTACCAGACTGGAGTCGAGTTCATCCTCGACCGTTGCGCAGACGTCCTGCGAGCAAACAGTATTCGCCTTCCTGCCCCTCTGTACGCCGACCCGTCGACGGTCGTCTCGATGCGCAGCGACTCGGTGATCTCCAGGACGCTCGAGGCAGGAAGACGCGCCGACATGATGCTGTTCGGTACCGGCGCGGCGTCGACGTCGACCACGCTGTTCGAAGGCAGCTATCTCGACCTGACGATGCTCGACGAACTCGTATCCCTCGGCGCCGTGGGAGAGATCGGCGGTCGCTTCTTCGATGCGCAGGGCGTACCCGTCGCCACCGAACTGCAGCTGCGGGCGGTCTCCGTCTCATTGGACGACATCCGCGACTGCGCGAAGACGATTCTGATCTCCAGCGGAGCCGCCAAGCACGTGGCCACGCTCGGAGCGCTGCGAGGGAGGTTCGCCCGGATGTTGGTGTGCGATATCGATTGTGCTCGTTGGTTGTTGGCTCAGTGAGGAGGCACGGAACAGTGAGACCAGGAATGGTGAAGCGACTCGGGGTGGCGGTGTCCGCGTCGGGCCTTGTGCTCACTGCCGGCTGTGCCGGTGCGGGCAGTCTCGGAGCCTCGTCGAACGAGGTGACGATCGCTCTGGTGTCCAACTCGCAGATGACAGACGCGCAGAAACTGTCGCCGGAGTTCGAGAAGGAGAACCCGGGCGTCAAGCTGAAGTTCATCTCGCTGTCGGAGAATCAGGCCCGCGCCAAGATCACCATGTCGACCGCCATGGGCGGCAGCCAATTCGACGTCGCGATGATCAGCAATTTCGAGACGCCGCAGTGGGCCAAAGATGGTTGGTTGCTCAATCTCTCGGACTACGCCAAGAACACGCCCGGTTACGACGAACAAGACTTCATCCCGTCGCTGCGGCAATCTCTGTCCTACGAGGGCAACATGTACTCGGTGCCGTTCTACGGCGAATCGTCGTTCCTGATGTATCGCAAGGACATGTTCTCCAAGGCCGGGATCGAGGTCAGTCAGGATCCGAACTTCCAACCAACCTGGCCCGAAGTGGCCCAGTGGGCCAAGACGATCAAGGACAAACAGGTCTCCGACGCGGGAATCTGCCTGCGCGGCAAGCCCGGTTGGGGTGAGGTGCTCGCTCCGCTCGACACGGTCATCAACACCTTTGGCGGCCGGTGGTTCGACGAAGACTGGAACGCGCAGCTCAACAGCCCGGAGGTCAAGAAGGCCGTCAACTTCTACGTCGACACGATCAAGGAGTCCGGCGAACTCGGGGCGTCCTCGACGGGTTTCCAGGAGTGCGCCAACTTGTTCGGGCAGGGCCAGACGGCGATGTGGTACGACGCGACGTCGGCAGTGTCGGTCCTCGAGGATCCGGCGACGTATCCGGACCTCGTCGGCAAGATCGGCTACCTGCCTGCGCCGATCGTCGAGAAGCCCGATTCGGGGTGGCTCTACACGTGGGCGCTCGGCATCCCCAAAGGCGCCAAGAACCCTGACGGCGCGTGGAAATTCATTTCGTGGATGACAAGCAGGGATTACATGAAGCTGGTCGGCGAGAAGTTGGGTTGGGCTCGGGTACCACCCGGCAGCCGAACCTCCACCTACACCGAACTGCCGGAGTACGAGGCGATTTCGAAGTCGTACGGACCCCTGACGCTGCGGTCGATTTCCGGTGCGACCCCGGACAAGCCCACAGTCCAACCGGTGCCCTACACAGGCGTGCAGTTCGTCGGGATACCCGAGTTCCAAGATTTGGGAACGCGGGTCAGCCAGCAGATCAGTGCAGCGATCGCCGGGCAGCAGTCCGTCGACGCCGCGCTGGAGCAATCGCAGTTGTATGCCGAAGTCGTCGGCAAGAGCTACCAGGAGAAGCGATGACCACAACTTCGCCACCCACCGGCCTCACGGCCGAGGCCGACGACAGAGCCGTCGCTGAACGGGTTCGCAAGATCAGGGAGTCGCAGGACGTCGGCGTGAGCCGCGCGGAGGGGTGGCGCCGGCGTGGCCCGCTGCTACCGGCCCTGATCTTCATGATCGCGGTGACCCAGGTGCCGTTCCTGTTCACGCTCTACTATTCGACGCTGTCGTGGAACCTGGTGCGTCCCGGCTCGCGACAGTTCGTCGGGATCAACAATTACGTCGCCGTCGTACAGGACAGCCAATTCTGGTCGGTGGCAGGCAACACCGTCATCCTGATCGTCGGGGTGGTGCTCATCTCCGCATTCCTCGGCCTTCTCATCGCGCTGCTGCTGGATCGGGCATTCCTCGGCCGCGGGGTGGTGCGTACGCTGCTGATCACGCCGTTCCTGATCACTCCCGTTGCCGGAGCGCTCATCTGGAAGACCACGATCCTCGATCCGAACAACGGCATCCTCAACTGGGCGCTGTCCCTGGTGGGGATCGGGCCGGTGGACTGGATCGGCCAATTCCCGTTGGCGATGGTGATGGTCGAACTGATCTGGCAGTGGACGCCGTTCATGATGCTGCTGATCCTGGCCGGCCTGACGTCGATGCCCCGTGACCAACTCGAGGCGGGACGGGTGGACGGCGCAACGGCGGTCCAACTCTTTCGGGAGTTGACGCTGCCGCATCTCCGCCGCTTCATCGAGTTGGGGGTGGTGCTCGGAGCGATCTACCTCGTCAACACGTTCGACGCGATCTTCATGATGACCCAAGGCGGTCCCGGCGTCGCGAGCGCGAACCTGCCTTTCTACATCTATCAGCGTGCGTTCCTCGGCTTCGACATGGGTCAGGCGGCGGCGATGGGGGTGGTGGTCGTCATCTTCACCATGATCATCGCCAGCTTCGCGCTGCGATTGATCTTCACATCGTTCTCCGGCAAGGAAGAGGCAGCCTAGTCATGACTACCCACGACGTCGTCGATAGCAGCGAACGAACAACGGCCGCCGACGGTGCAGCACCGGTACGCAAGAAGAAGTCCAGGAAGTTCAGTCCGTGGGGTGTCGTCGCATGGCTGGCCGGTATCGGCTTCTTCTTCCCGGTGTTCTGGATGGTGCTGACCTCTTTCAAGGCCGAGAGCGACGCGGCGACCAATCCGCCCAAACTGTTCTTCGAGCCGACGCTCGATCAGTACTCGGCCGTCTTCAACCAGGGAATCGGTCCGGCGATGCTGAATTCGGTCTTCGCAACGGCCGTGTCGACCATCCTGGTGCTTCTGCTCGGGGTGCCCGCGGCATTCGCACTCTCGCTGCGGCCGGTCCGCAAGACATCCGACGCGCTGTTCTTCTTCATGAGCACGAAGATGCTTCCCGTGGTCGCGGCCATCCTTCCGCTGTATGTGATCGTGTCCAACCTCGGACTGCTGGACAACATCTGGGCACTGATCGTGCTCTACACGTCGATGAACCTGCCCATCGCGGTCTGGATGATGCGGTCATTCTTCCTCGAGGTGCCGGGCGAACTGCTGGAGGCGGCGAGCCTCGACGGAGCAAGTCTCTGGCGCTCGGTGCGGGAGGTGATCCTGCCCCTGGTCTCCCCGGGCATCGCTGCAACGGCGTTGATCTGCGTCATCTTCGCTTGGAACGAATTCTTCCTCGCAGTGAACCTCACTGCGGTGAATGCCCAGACCATGCCCGTGTACCTCGTCGGCTTCATCACCGGCGAGGGTCAGTACTGGGCCGTGCTGTCGGCGGCCGCGACCATGGCGGCACTCCCCGTGATCCTGTGCGGGTGGTTTGCCCAGAACAAGCTGGTGCGCGGCCTTTCGTTCGGCGCAATCAAGTAACCCCACTGTCGAGATAGAACGGAATAGTCATGGCTGCAATCACATACCGGAATGCGACCTGCATCTACGAGGGCTCGGACAGGCTCGCGGTGGATTCGCTGAACCTCGATATCCACGACGGTGAGTTCGTCGTCCTGGTCGGGCCGTCGGGTTCGGGAAAGAGCACCGCGCTGCGAATGCTCGCCGGCCTCGAGGACATCGACGAGGGCGCCATCGAGATCGGCGGCAAGGACATGACCGGTGTGCCGTCAAAGGACCGCGACATCGCGATGGTGTTTCAGAACTACGCGCTGTATCCGAACAAGACCGTCGCGGAGAACATGGGCTTCGCGCTGAAGCTGCGAGGCGTGCCCGCCGCCGAACGGCGCGAGAAGGTCGAAAAGGCGGCGAAGATCCTCGACCTCACCGAGTTCCTGGATCGCAAACCCGCGAAGCTCTCCGGCGGTCAGCGCCAACGCGTTGCGATGGGCCGCGCCATCGTGCGCGAGCCGCAGGTGTTCTGTATGGACGAGCCGCTGTCGAACCTGGATGCGAAGCTGCGCGTGCAGACGCGCACTCAGATCGCCGCGCTGCAACGACGGCTGGGTACCACCACCGTTTACGTCACGCACGATCAGGTGGAGGCCATGACGATGGGTGACCGGGTGGCCGTGCTGCGCCTCGGGAAGCTGCAGCAATTCGCCTCTCCGAACGAGCTTTACGACCGGCCGGCCAACGCCTTCGTCGCCGGCTTCATCGGTTCGCCCGCCATGAACCTCATCGACCTTCCCGTCACCGACAACGGCGTCAAGATCGGCGATTCCGTGCTGGAGTTGGAGCGCGCCGACGTCGCAAAGGTCAGCGAGGCCGGTCTGTCGGAGGTCACGTTCGGAATTCGTCCCGAGCAGCTCGAGATCTCGAGCGACGGCGCTGGCGTCGAGGTCGTCGTCGACCTGGTCGAAGATCTCGGCAGCGAGGCCTTCGTCTACACCCACGCGGGCTCCGGCGTCGAACTCGTCGCCCGGTGCAATCCGCGCACTGCGCCGAGACTCGCGGACACGGTGCGCCTGCGGAAGAACCCCGAGGGCGCAGTGCACCTGTTCAACCCGACCACGGGCGAGCGGCTGAACTGAATCGCGCCGCGTTCACCCGGGACTTCAGCGCGCGTTGAACCGACTCGCGGGGGGTAATACCGTCGAGTGGTGGACGGCTACCAGCGGGTGCGGTTGAGCAACCCCGACAAGGTGCTGTATCCGGCCACGGGCACGACCAAAGCCGAGGTCTTCGAGTACTACGTCTCGATCGCCGCGGCGATGCTGCCGCACATCGCGGGCCGCGCGGTCACCCGGAAGCGTTGGCCCAACGGCGTGGACGAGCCGGCGTTCTTCGAAAAGCAGCTGGCCTCCTCGGCGCCGGACTGGCTGGACCGCGGGACCATCGTGCACAAGTCGGGCACCACGACCTACCCGATCATCGACACCACGGAGGGTCTGGCGTGGATCGCGCAGCAGGCGGCGCTGGAAGTCCATGTGCCGCAATGGCGCTTCGAAGCGGGTGAACGCAGCGGCGCACCCGAGATGGGGCAGGCGACCCGGATCGTGTTCGATCTCGACCCCGGTGACGGAGTGAGCATGCCTCAGCTCTGCGAGGTCGCGCACGAGGTGAGGGACCTGATCTCCGACATCGGCCTGCAGACGTTCCCGTTGACCAGCGGCAGCAAAGGGCTGCACCTGTACGTCCCGCTGGACGACCCGATCAGTTCACGCGGGGCGTCGGTGCTGGCCAAGAGGGTCGCTGTGCAGCTCGAGCAGGTGATGCCGAAGAAGGTCACGGCGACGATGACCAAGAGCCTGCGCGACGGCAAGGTCTTTCTGGACTGGAGTCAGAACAACGGCAACAAAACCACCATCGCACCGTATTCGCTTCGCGGACGCGAACATCCGACGGTGGCCGCACCACGCACCTGGGACGAAATCGAGGATCCCGACCTGCGGCATCTGACGTTCGCCGAGGTCCTGGAACGCTGGGAGCGGGACGGAGATCTGCTCAGCGATCTGGACGAGCCGCTGGCGGTGCCCGATCGGCTGACCACCTACCGCGGTATGCGCGACAGCGCCAAGACCCCCGAACCTGTACCGGCGCAGGCGCCGCAGGTCGGCAACAACGACAAGTTCGTCATCCAGGAGCACCACGCGCGACGGCTGCACTACGACTTCCGCCTCGAGCGCGACGGCGTCCTGGTGAGCTGGGCTGTGCCCAAGAACCTGCCGGACACTCCCTCGGTCAATCACCTCGCGGTGCACACCGAGGACCACCCGATGGAGTACCTGACGTTCGCCGGGGAGATCCCGAAAGGTGAGTACGGGGGCGGTGAGGTGTACGTGTGGGACACCGGAACCTACGACACCGAGAAGTTCACCGACCACTCGCCGGACGGGCCCGCGAAAGGCGGTGAGGTGATCGTGACTCTGCACGGCGAGAAGATCCGAGGCCGCTACGCGCTGATCCAGACCGATGGCAAGAACTGGCTAGCGCACCGCATGAAGGAGCAGCAGGAGCCGACGTTCGCGGATCTGGCGCCGATGCTGGCCACTGAGGGCTCCATCGAGCGATACACGAAGGCGCAGTGGGCTTTCGAGGGTAAGTGGGACGGCTACCGGGTGCTCGTCGACGCAGACCACGGTGCGCTCAGTGTGCGTTCGCGTCGCGGCCGCGAGGTCACCGCCGATTATCCGCAGTTTCGCGCGCTGGCTGCCGATCTCGCCGAGCATCATGCGATTCTCGACGGCGAAGCGGTGGCGCTCGACGAGTCCGGTGTGCCCAGCTTCCGCGAGATGCAGAACCGGAAAAGGTCCACGCGGGTCGAGTTCTGGGCCTTCGACATTCTCTACCTCGACGGTCGTTCGCTGTTGCGGGCGAAGTATTCGGACCGTCGGCGCATCCTCGAGGCGCTGGCCGAGCAGGGCGGGCTGATCGTGCCGGCGCAACTCGACGGTGACGGTCGCGATGCGTTGGCGCTCGCGCGCGACAAGAACTGGGAAGGGGTGGTGGCCAAGAAGCGAGATGCCACCTACCAGCCGGGCCGGCGGTCCTCGGCGTGGATCAAACACAAGCTCTGGCGCACGCAAGAGGTGGTGATCGGCGGCTGGCGCGCCGGAACGGGCGGGCGCACCAGCGGTCTCGGCGCGTTGATGCTCGGCATCCCCGACGAGGACGGTTTGCAGTTCGTCGGGCGGGTCGGCACCGGGTTCACGGAGAAGGAACTCGCGATGCTGCGGGCGACGCTGGAGCCACTGCACACCTCGGAATCGCCCTTCGTGACAACGCTTCCCACGCAGGACGCCAAGGGCGTGACGTTCGTGCGTCCGGAACTGGTGGGTGAGGTCCGGTACAGCGAGCGCACTGGGGACAACCGGCTTCGCCAACCGAGTTGGCGCGGGCTGCGTCCCGACAAGGAGCCGGGGGACGTGCGATGGGAGTGAAGACTCCCGGAATCAGCTGTGTGCGAACGCCTCTCGGAGGAACGGCGTCGAATCGGCCATCGATGCGAGGACCGTTCCGCTGTGGTCCTCTTCGGGGTAGACCCGCAGGGTGACGTCCTGATTGTTGGCGACCAGTTGGTCGTAGAACGACAACGTCGACGACGGCGGGACGTCCCGATCGAGTAGCCCCACACCGAGAAACAGGGGACGGTCGAACCCGGTGGACGGCGTCCCCATGAAGTCGTACAGCGCCTCGGTCATGCCGGGGATCGAGTTCAGTGGTGCGGAGAAGAACGACGCCGGCGTCAGGTGTGCCAGCTGATCCGACAACTCGGCGGTGCACAGGGTTTCGGCGCGGGAGGCCGCGTCGATGCCGGCGGGACTCAGCACACTGCCGACACCCAGTTCGGGCCGCGCCTCGCGCAGCGACGCCAGGATGTACGCGGTGTAGGCGTTGGCGATGGGCCCCAACTCGGGGAGCTCGAGGTTCGGCCCCGCCTGGGCCACCAGCTTGTCGATGTTGGCGGGAGCGCCGGTGGCGACGGCGCCGCGGTAGTCCAATCCGGTGCCGCGGCTGAACTCGGTGGCCCAGCGTGCGCTGCTGACTGCGGCGCCGCCGCCCTGCGACTGCCCGACGATCGCCCACTCGGGAGATAGCGGCAGGCCCATGTCGTGGGCGGCGATCACGGAGTCCACGACCGCATGGGCGGTGGCGACACTGTTGAGGTAGCTCATCAACCCCGGTGTGCCCAGGCCGGCGTAATCGCTGGCGACGACTGCGTAACCCTGGTCTAGCCAGTGCGACAGGTACTCGTCGTCACGTGGGGTCCGGGGTCGGGCCGAGGGTGTGCAGTCGTCGCCGAGTCCGACGGTGCCGTGGGCCCAGGCGATGACCGGGAATCCGCCCTCGGGTGCGGGCCCCGGGGGCAGGAACACCGCTCCCGTGCTGACAGCGGGCCGATCGTGTTGATCGGTGGTGGAGTACAGGACGCGAAAGGCGGGACCGGCGCCGGTGAGTGACAGCGCAGGGTCCAGAGGGACGGAGGTGATGGTCGTTCCGGCCGGCGGGATGGGGCCGGCGAAGAACCGAGCGTCCAGGCCCGACCACGCCGGCGCGTCGGCATGAGCGGGTGACGCCGGAGTGGCCACAAATGCCGCAATGAGCAGTACGGCCAACATCATTCGGTGTCTCCAACGCATCGGGGCAGCCAACCACATTCCATCAGGAGGTGTCACGGGCGCCCGGGATTTGTCGGTGGTCGAATGTATGTTCGAAGTATGTCGGGGGTGCGGGAGGCGGTGGCGGTCTTGCGGGCCGCAGTCGACGGCGTGCTGGCCTGCAATCTGGACCTCTCGACGGCTGCGGAGCTCACGGAGCTGCTCGACGCGGTGGAATCCGCCGGCTGCCGGCTCCCGGCGGCCCAGCACCGAGCGTTGGCCCGGCTGCAGATCGAGACCACCCCGCAGCAGATGGGCGCCAAAAATTGGAAAGACGTGCTGGCGATCCGGTGGCGGATCAGCGGCGGTGAGGCGCATCGCCGGTTGACCGAGGCTGCGCTGCTCGGGCCGCGGGTGTCGCTGACCGGAGAGCCGTTGCCGCCGGTGTTGGAGGCGACCGCCATCGCGCAGGAACAGGGGCTGATCACCGGCGAGCATGTCACCGAGATCCGCAAGGCCGTCGACAAACTCCCCGGCTTCTGCGATACCGCGACCCGCGAGCAGTTCGAGGTCGAGCTGGTCCGCACCGCGGTCGGTGCCGGCCCGAAAGAAACCCGCGACGCCGCCGATCTGACCCTGTTCCTGCTCGATCAGGACGGCCCCGAACCCGACGATGCGGAACGCGTCCGCAAGCGGGGGTTGAACACGGGCCCGCAGCGCCGTGACGGCATGACGCAGTGGCGGGCCGATCTAACCCCCGAAGCCGCCGCGGTGTGGGAGGCGATCTTCGCCAAATACGCCGCCCCCGGCATGTGCAACCCCGACGATGACGAGCCCTGTATCTCTGGGACGCCCACGCAGGCGCAGATCGACGCGGATCACCGCAGCCTGGCCCAGCGCCAGCATGATGCGCTGCTGGCGGTGGGGCGGATCGCGTTGATGAGCGGGGAGTTGGGTCAGCTCAACGGGTTACCGGTGGCGGTGATCGTGCGCACCACGCTGCAGGATCTGGAATCCCGCGCCGGGATCGGGGTGACCGGTGGCGCCACCCGGCTGCCCATCAAAGACGTCATTCGGATGGGCGCGCACGCGAGCCACTATTTGGCGGTGTTCGACCGGGCCACCGGCTCCGCGTTGGATTTGTTCCGGACGCGGCGGGTGGCGTCGGTGGCGCAGCGGGTCATGTTGATCGCGCGTGAGGGTGGCTGCACCAAACCGGGCTGCCGAGTCGGGGCGTACGGATGTCAGGTCCACCACGTCACACAAGATTGGGCTGCGGGTGGGCTGACCAACATCGACGACCTCGGCCTGGCCTGCCCACCCGACAACCGCTCCGTCGCACCCGCCAGCTGGACCACGTCGATGAACACCCGCCACGAGGTGGAATGGACCCCACCACCGAACCTGGACACCGGCCAAACCCGGGTCAACACCCACCACACCCCCGAACGCCTCCTCCGCCCACCCGAGGACGACGAGCCCACCCAAGCGTCGGCCGACCCCGCAGAACCCGGCGGACCCGCACCACCCGACAACCAGGTGGCCTGACGGCCGATCGCTAGATCGCGATCCCTGCGGCGATGGCCTCGGTCATGCCGCGGGTCGCGAGCACATCCGCCAGTTCGTTGTCGTCGACGCCGGAGTGGCCCTTGACCCAGAACCACTCGACTTCGTGCCGCGCGCAGGCCTTTTGGAGGCGCTGCCACAGGTCGACGTTCTTCACCGGTTGCTTCGCGGCGGTCAGCCAACCGTTGCGCTCCCAGCCGAGCACCCACTTGGTGATGCCGTTACGCACGTAGGTGCTGTCGGTGTAGAGGTGCACCGAGACCGGACGGGTCAAAGCCTCCAGCGCCATGATCGGCGCCGTCAGCTCCATCCGGTTGTTGCTCGTCACGCCCGACTCGCCACCGAACATCTCGCGCACGTGCTGGCGCTGCCGCAGCACCGCGCCCCAGCCGCCCGGCCCGGGGTTGGGGCGGCAGCCGCCGTCGGTGTGGATCACCACGACATCGTCTCGGGCGTCGTCTGGCATCCGCCGAGAATAGGCAATCGGGCCACCGGTGTGCGGGGTGACTCGCCGCGTCACCGGCGTGTCGTCGTCGCGGCGCGCGCTCGGATGGCCGGCGCGATCCACTCGGCCAGGTACTCGCGCAGGGCGTCGCCCTGGCGAGCCGGCCCGCCGGGATCGACGATGAACGACTGCACCGTCCTGAGCATGAACTCGACGAGACCACCCAACGAGTCGCCGCCGAAACCTGCTGCAGCCCAGTCGATATCGAAGCGCTCCAGAATCGATCGGCCGAATCCGATGGCCAGCTCGGACGTCACCCCCGCGGTGAACGCGGACGCCTTTCCCGGTTCGACGACCAGGCGCAGGTAGCGATCCTGCGACAGCTGCTCGAGGGTGTAGGCGATGCTCTCGACCACCGCCTGCGTCGGATCGCTGATGCTGCCTAGTCGTGCGGCCAGGCGATCGAGGAATCCGTCGATCGACGACAGCGCAGTAGCGGCGAGCAAGGCCTCCTGGGTGGGGAAGTAGCGGTAGACCGTCTGACGCGTCACCCCGAGCGACTGCGCGATCGTCGAGATGGTCGCGGGCCGGCCGCCGTCGATGGTCTGACGGGCCGCCTCGAGAATGCGCGCGACGGCCTCGTCGTCGTCACGGGGGATGTCTCCCGACCATCCGTGTCTACGCATCACGCGATCGTCGCACGACCCGGTATCGACCATTGACAATACATTCCACTAGAGATGTATGGTCAGGGAATGGATGCTCCTGCCCACTGCGACGACGAGGTGCTGACCGAGCGGGCGCTCGCGCACGCGCTCGCCGGCACCACCGACATGGCCGACCGCGAGTTGCGGGTGCCGCTGCACTACTACCGCGATCCGAAGACCACCGACGTCGAGGAGTCGCAGATCCTGCGTCGGGTCCCGCTCGCGATCGCGCCGTCAGCGCAGGTGCAGAACGCCAACGACTACGTCGTCCGCTCGGTGCTCGGAGATTCCCTGCTGATCACCCGCGACCGACATGGAGTCAGCCGCGTGCTGCTGAACTACTGCCGGCACCGGGGCGCCATGCCGGCCTGCGGATCCGGCAATGCGTCACGATTCGTCTGTCCCTATCACGCATGGACCTACAAGAACACCGGCGAGCTCTTCATGGTCCCCGGCAGAGCAGGGTTCGATTCGATGAACCTGAAGGACTACGGTCTCGTCGAACTGCCGTCAGAGGAGCGCTACGGCTTCATCTGGGCGGTACTGTCGGCCGACGCGACGATGGACCTGGACGCTCATCTCGGAACCATGGGGCCCGAACTCGAGCGGTGGAACTTCGCGTCCTACGGCTATCACACAGAACGCGAATTCACGTCCGGCGTCTCATGGAAAGGTGCGCTCGAGGCCTTCGCCGAGGGCTACCACTTCCCGTTCGTCCACGGTCAGAGTGTGATCGGACAGAACACGTTGGCCAACACCGCAATCTACGACGAGTACGGCCGACACCACCGCATCGGTTTCCCGTTCACGTGGATCACCAACC
Organism: Mycobacterium sp. IDUB_1; assembly: GCF_055419625.1. Classification (NCBI taxonomy): domain Bacteria; kingdom Bacillati; phylum Actinomycetota; class Actinomycetes; order Mycobacteriales; family Mycobacteriaceae; genus Mycobacterium; species Mycobacterium sp. IDUB_1. The sequence goes on from NZ_JBVAYA010000002.1 coordinate 321,027, forward strand.
TTGACACCGACGCCACGGGGCCGCGCGACCCGTCGACGAACATGGGCGTCATCTACTGGATCTACCCGAACCTCATTCTCGCCAACAGCCCAGTCGGAGTGGAGATCATCGACATCCTGCCCGACGGCGAGCCGACCCGCTGCACCGTCCGGCACAGCTGGATGGCGCGCATTCCCGCGCAGAACGATGAGATGCGCGCGACCTACGACACCATCTACGACAGCGTGCACGCCGCGGTGCGCGACGAGGATTTCGCGATGCTGCCGCAGTGCGGCGAGGGGGTGCGCCGCGGCCAGCACGATCATATGATCATCGGCCGCAACGAGATTGCCGTTCAGCACATGATCAAGGTCTTCGCCGACGAGCTCGGTATCGCCCTGTCCTGATCACGACCGCCGCGGCGCTGACATCAACGCCGTGCGCACTGTCATGCCCACCTCGTGGTGGCGCAGCGTGGTGATCCGCCGACCGGGCTGCACGGCCGCCTTGATCGGCGAGGTTCGGTCACCGAAGAACCGGGCCGACTCCTCGATGTCGTCGACCACATAGGTGATGCCCCACAGCGTCGACGGGCCCTGGCCCGAGACACCGGGTGAGCCGACCACTTCGACGATCGTCTCGCCGAACCGATAAAAGATCTGCCGGATCGGCCGCTCGCCGAGATGAGCATCGCGTTGGCGACGCGGCTGCACGCCCAGGCCGCCGAGCGCCCTGACCGTCCGGTCGAGATCCGGCGACATCAGCACGACATGGTCGATGACGGTGACGCCGTTGCGGTGAACCGCCGGCGGGGTCGCAGCAGCACCGGATCTCGTCGTAGCGATCCCGTCCACGTCCTCACCCACACCGGGTGGAAGGCCATCCAGTGACCACCCGACGATGCCGAATCCGTTGTCGCGGCCGACCAATTGGATACCCACGTCGCCGACCGCGCACATTCCATCGGCACGCACGGTGAATCCGGCCTCGGCCCAGGCCGATGGCGGATCGGCCACCTCCAGCGTGGCGATGCGCAGCGTCATGAGCGCCGAGTGTGTCAGATCAACGGGCGAAGTCGGCGGGACGGAACTTTCCGTCGCTCAACTTGCTCTCGATCTCCTCGAGGCTGCGGCCGGTCAGGTCGGGCATCCGGAAGTACACGAAGAGCCATGCCGCCACGTTGAACAATCCGTAGAGCCACATCGCCGGACCGACGCCGATGCCGCTGATGAGCGTCAGCAGGGTCAGCGTGATGAGCAGATTCGTCCCCCACAGCGCCGCGGATTGCACAGCCGTGCCTGCCGGCCGGACCGCCAGCGGATACGTTTCCGAGCCGGTCAGCCACCCCATCAGCTGAAGACCGCCGGCGTTGAACAGCATGAACACCACCAGGCACGCGATGATGAAGGGTATCGAGTCCCGATCGCTGTTACCGGTCACGAACAGCGTGCCGAGCACGAACAGGCTCGCCGCGGCGCCGGGGATCATGATCAGGGTGAGCCTGCGCCGGCCCACCTTGTCGATGATCGACAGACCGACCAGCTGAGCCACCAGATAGCTGACCCCGAGAGCAACCGACACCTCGAGAGCCACAGACTCGGAGAAGCCGTTGTCGGTCAGGATGGTCGGCGAGTAGTAGATGATCATCTCGATACCGCTGAGCTGCGTGAAAATCGCAATGCCGCAACCGAGGACGAGAGCGGGACGCACCCATGCCTCGCGGAGCCCCGGCCACCCGCGGGTCTTCGCGGTCTGCTCCTTGCGCGTCAGCTCTTCCATCTCCTCGAGCTCACCGTCGACGTCGTAACCCGACGGGCGAACGCGTTCGAGGACGTCGCGGGCATCGTCGCCGCGATCGTTCTTCACCAGCCATCGCGGGCTCTCGGGCAGTCGGAGCAACAGCAGGAGCATGATCGCGGCAGGGACCGCGGCCGCGCCGATCGACCATCGCCACGGAATGTGTTCGGTGGCGCCGACGATCGTCGCGATCACGATGCCGACACCGATCGCTATCTGGAAGCAGAGCACCAGCCGGCCACGGTATTTCGGTGGCGCCAGCTCGGCGACGTACATCGGTGCGGTCTGCGTCGCGCCACCGACGGCGAACCCGAGGACAAGGCGACCGAGCGAGAGCACGAACGGATTCGGTGCGACTGCGCACCAGAGTGCGCCGACCACGAACACCGCCGCAAGCATCAGTAGCGTGCCCTTGCGACCCCGCTTCTCCGAGAGATAGCTACAGGTCAGGGCGCCGATCACGGCGCCAAGCAGGATGCTCGCCGCGATCACCTGCTTCCACGACTCCTCGATACCGAAGTCCTTGGTGATCTGAAGCAGCGCCCCAGAGATGATGCCGGTGTCGTAGCCGTAGAGCATGCCCGACACCGCCGACACGAGTGCGACGATGATCGCGGCGCCGGTCAGCTGGCCCGAAGCGGTGGCCCTGTCGTGATCGGACGCGGCGGTGTCGTGGGACTTCATCCGAGGACTCCTGACGTTCGGCGTCGCGCTGCAGCGACGAGCGTCGTTGCAGCGCACTGGATTCCGTGACTAATCGTCGTCCTTCTCGGACTTGTCGGAATCCTCGGCGTCGTCCTTCTTGTCGGAGTCCTTCTTGTCGTCGTCGTCCTTGTCGGAGTCCTTCTTGTCGGAGTCCTTATCGTCGTCCTTCTTGTCGTCGTCAGAATCCGACGACGAAGACGTGACGAGTTCGAGGACCGCCCAATGGCTGGGCGACAGCAGCACAGACCACTTGCCCTCTTCGCGGCCGAGCTTCAGAACACCGTCGTCGAGCTCCCAGACGGTGTCGTCGTCGTGCGTGGATTCCTGCCCGTCCGAGTACGTGAGTTTGAAAGCCATGCCGGTGTGTGCCCCAACCTCGGCCGTGTTAATCCCGTCACACCGTAGGAAGTGGACGCGCGGCGTGTCAGCGAGGCGCGTGGGCCAGGAACGTGTGCACGATGTTGCGCTGCCAACCCGAGACCGTCTCGCTGCGTACGTCGACGAAACCGTTGCGCTGCAGGCGTTCCCGGAACGCAGTGGCTCCGTCGAAGTCGTTGACGCTGGTGCGTAGGTAGCGGTAGAGCCCCGCGTCGCCCGAACGAATCTTGCCGCTGGGGATGATGATGGCCGCGCAGACCAGATTCCATGTCACGCGGGCGACGGCGGAATCGCGCACCGAGTACTCGTGCGCGGCGAAGACGCCGCCGGGGGTCAACAGTCCGCGCAGTGTCTGCAGCACCGGATCGGGGTCCGGCAGGTTGCGCACCAGATAGGCCGCGAGGATGCCGTCGAACGGTCCGGTGACCCCGGCCTCGGTCAGACCTTCGGCGCGGCTGTGCACGAACCTGACCGAATCCGGCCACTGTTTGGCCCGTGCCTGCGCCAGCATTCCGGCCGACCCGTCGACGCCGATGATCTCCGCGTGCGGCGCCGCCTCCAGCAGCGCGGCCGTGGAGGCGCCGGTGCCGCAGCCGATGTCGAGCAGCCGCAGCCCGCGGCCCTGATCCGGCAGGGCCATACGCTGCGCCGACTGCCGGAGGTGCTCGTGATAGCCCGGGTTCGCGCCGACCAGTCCGTCGTAGGCGTCGGCGCCGGCATCGAAGGCGTCGGGAACGTCGTAGGCGCCGCGTGTCATCGACCGAACTCTACCCACGGGCCGTCACAGCTTCGCGATCACGTTCTCGGCGAACATCTCGAGGTTGCGGATCTTGGTGTCGAGCGGCTCGGTGTCGGGACCGGTGATGTAGGGGATCCGGAAGCCGACGATGACGTCGGTGATGCCCTTGTCCTCGAGCCTCTTGACGCCGTCGAGGGTGTACGCGTCGATCGAGATGACATGGATCTGGTAGTCGTCGTTGTCTGCGCTGCCCTCCTCCTCGCGGAAGCGGGCGAGCTTGGCCAGCAGCCCGTCGAGCTCTTCCGGGTCGCCGCCGCCGTGCATCCAGCCGTCGTTTCGGGCCGCCCGCCGCAGTGCCGCATCGGCGTGCCCACCGATCAGGATCGGTACGGGACGCGACGGCGCCGGGGTCATCTTGGTCTTGGGGATGTCGTAGAACTCCCCGTGGAACTCGAAGTACTCGCCCGAGGTCAGGCCGCGGATGATCTCGATGCATTCGTCCATCCGCTTGCCGCGGCGAGCGAACGGCACACCCATCAATTCGTAGTCCTCCGGCCACGGGCTGGTGCCGACGCCGAGGCCCAGTCGGTTGTCGAACAGCGCGGCCAGCGAACCGGCCTGCTTGGCGACCAGCGCCGGCGGCCTGATCGGCAGCTTGAGGACGAAGTGGTTGAAATGCAGCGTGGTGGTCACCGCGCACAGCGCCGCGGTGAGGACGAACGACTCGATGAAAGCTTTCCCGTCGAGGAATTCGCGGCTGCCGTCAGGGGTGTACGGATAGGTCGAATCCGACTCGAACGGATACGCGACGCTGTCGGGGATCGTCATCGCGTGGTAGCCCGCCGCTTCGGCCGCCTTGGCCAGCGGGATGTAGTACGTCGGGTCGGTCATGGCTTCTGCAAAGGTGAACCGCACATCGCCTCCTGGTCGTCGCTGACCACACACTAGAACGTGTTCTAGATTCTGCGGGGCGCAACCGTCTTACAGGATGGGGACCTCGATGTCGGTGGTCGCCAGCGCGAACGGGGGAGTGCCCGTGCCCATGACCGTGATGCCGCCCTGCGTGGTCCGTTCCGTCAGTCGTGCGCGGACCGACTCGCCGTCTGCGGCGATGTCCACATCGGACGGTATCCGGATGTCCGCGAGCTCAGTCAACAGCGTTCCGCGCCAATGGAAAAGGCCGTCGATCGGGTCGAGCTGCCCGGTGAGCCGCACCCGCGCCTTGACCTCGTGCCCGTCGACGGTGACCGTCGCGATCCCGTCGTAGACGGCGTCGTCCAGATCGTCGGGCAGCTCGTCACTGAGCCGCTCGACCTCGAACGCCGTCGGGATCTTCGCGCCGACCGCGCGCCAGTACCGTCCGCCGCGGTGCTCCCCGGCTCGGCCGCGCTGGTTGAAGATGCGTTGCGAGGCGGGGCGCACCTCGATCCGCGAGCCCCCGGTGCGGCCGAGATGGTCCAGGCATTTGGCGATGTAGCTCTTCCGCGCGGCGGTGTCCGGTCCCGACAGCAGGAAGTAGTTGGGCACCCCGGCCACCGCAACCCCGAGGTAGGGAAGGAGGCCGTCGGACGGTGCCGCGGTGCCCGCCGGCAGCGTGCCGTCGGTCGCGATCAAGACACGCGCCGTGCGGTCACCCACCTGCCAGGTGTGTGTCCCCTCGTCGAACTCGGCAGCGACGGAGCCGCTGACGTACATGACCGTCTCGGTCACAGGAACCCGGTGCGCTGCCACACGCGGCGTGCAAGCGGTCCCATGAGGTCGACCTCGGTGAGGAACGCCGCGAGCGGTGCGAAGCCCAGCGTCTGCACCTCGCGGCGATGCGGGCTGCTGCGCGCGATGCGTCGTGCCTCGTCGGGGTCGAGACCCACCCGCGAGTACTGCACCCGGTTGGTGAACAGATGCCGGAAGAACAACCCGCCGGCGCCGTTGATGTTGCCCACCCACATGCGCGACAGCCGCCCCAGCTGCGGTGCGCGCTTGCGCAGACCGTCGCGGGCGAACTGGATGTGGCGCGCCTCCTCGGTGACGTGGATGCGCATCAGACGTTGCACGAGTGGCTGCAGTTCGGGATCGTCCATCATCTGCCGCTGCAGGGAATCGAAGATCTCCTCACCGACCAGAGCGGCCACCCACAGCAGCGAGCCCCGGAACGCGAACGGCAGCATGTTGATCATCACGCGTTGATACAGCCTGGGCCGCACCGGTTTTGCGCCGATGTGCTCGATCGCTTTGCCGAACATGACCATGTGGCGGGTCTCGTCGCCCAGCTCGGTGAGCTCGTAATGGGTAGCGCGCGCGGTCGGGTCCTGATGCATCATCTTGCGCAGCAGGGCCTGGTTGAGGATGTTCTCGAACCAGATGCCCGCCGACAGCGTGTTCGCCAGCTCCTGGCGCGACAGCTCGATCTGTTCTTCGCGAGACATGCTGTCCCATAACGGGGTTCCATACAGGGACACCACTTTGGGGGGCAGGAAGAACTTGTCCGGCTCCAGTGGGGCGTCCCAGTCGATGTCGACGACGGGCGCGTAGGACTTCTTCACCGAGCCCTTGAGCAGGCGGTCGGCGAATCCGTCGCGTGTCGTGGGGCTGCGCTGGGCGGGTGGAGCTGTCATCGTCGACATCCCTTCGGCCGTGGTGATCATGACGGTAGGGAGCGGTGCGCCGTCATGTCAATACCCGCGGTACCGCATACCTTTGGTACTGGCCCCTGTCGGCGCCGACGGGGCATGATGACAACCGTGACGTCGTTTCTGCTGCGTGCCGCGCTCACCGGGGTGGCGCTGTGGGTGGTCACCCTGGTCGTCCCGGGAATCGCCTTCGTCGGAGGTGACTCGACTCCGGCGCGAATCGGCATCATCTTCGTGGTGGCCATCGTCTTCGGGCTGGTCAACGCCATCATCAAGCCGATCGTGCAGATCATCTCGATCCCGCTCTACATCCTCACGCTCGGCCTGATCCACATCGTGATCAACGCGCTGATGCTGTGGATCACCTCGTCGATCACCGAGCACACCACCCACTGGGGTCTGTTCATCGACGATTTCTGGTGGACCGCGATCTGGGCGGCGATCGTGCTGTCGATCGTGAGCTGGGTGCTGTCGCTGGTCGTGAAGGCAGACTGAACAGATGCCAGAACTGCCCGAGATCGAAGCGCTCGCCGACCATCTGCGCCGGCACGCGGTCGGGCAGACCGTGCGACGCGTCGACGTCGCCGCGCTGTCGGTGCTCAAGACCTTCGATCCGCCGCTGTCCGCGCTGCACGGCCGGGAGGTGACCGCCGCGAACCGGTGGGGCAAGTACCTCGGCCTGCAGGCCGGCGAGCTACACCTCATCACTCATCTGTCGCGTGCCGGCTGGCTGCGCTGGTCGGACAAGCTGTCGCCGACACCGCTGAAACCGGGCAAAGGACCCATCGCGCTGCGGGTGCACCTCGGGGACGAGGGCCTCGGCTTCGACCTGACGGAGGCCGGCACGCAGAAGCGGCTCGCGGTGTGGCTGACCACCGACCCGATGGCCGTGCCGCAGATCGCGTCGTTGGGGCCCGATGCGCTGGCGCTGACCGTCGACGGCCTGGCAGATGTGCTGCGGAGCAACTCCGGGCGCATCAAGACCGTGATCACCGACCAGAAGGTGATCGCCGGGATCGGCAACGCCTACAGCGACGAGATCCTCCACGTGGCCAAGCTGTCGCCATTCGCGACGGCCAACAAGCTGACCGAGGCGCAGCTCGCCGCGCTGCACGACGCGATGGTCTCGGTCCTGACCGACGCCGTGACCCGCTCGGTCGGTCAGCAGGCCGCCACGCTCAAGGGTGAGAAGCGATCCGGGTTGCGGGTGCACGCTCGGACCGGCATGCCGTGTCCGGTCTGCGGCGACACCGTGCGGGAGGTCTCGTTCGCCGACAAGTCGTTCCAGTACTGCCCGACATGTCAGACCGGCGGCAAGGTGCTCGCCGACCGGCGAATGTCCCGCCTGTTGAAATAGCTCGGCACCAACCCGCGCGCGTTCCCCCCGCCCAAACCGACGTTTGGGCGCGTTTTCGGGGCCTTTTCGCGCCCAAACGTCGGTTTGGGCGGGGGTGGAGCGCTCGATTTCGGCGCAGTTGTCTAACTCGGTTATCCTGCCGCAATGACTCGGCAGAAGATCCTGATCACCGGTGCGAGCTCCGGGCTGGGCGCCGGAATGGCCCGCCAGTTCGCCGCCAAGGGCCGCGACCTCGCGCTGTGCGCCCGTCGCCTCGACAACCTCGACGAACTGCGGACCGAGATCACCTCGCGGTATCCCGGCGTGCGTGTCGCCGTCGCCGCCCTCGACGTCAACGACCACGACCAGGTGCCCAAGGTCTTCGCCGAACTCGCCGAGGAACTCGGCGGTATCGACTGCGTGATCGTCAACGCCGGCATCGGCAAGGGCTATCCGCTCGGCGGCGGCAAACTGTGGGCCAACAAGGCCACGCTCGAGACGAATCTCGTTGCCGCCCTTGTACAGATCGAGACCGCGCTGGAGATGTTCAAGGCCGCAGGTAAGGGCCACCTCGTCCTCGTCTCCTCGGTGCTGGGCAATGTCGGCGTGCCCGGCCACAAGGCTGCCTACGCGGCCAGCAAGGCCGGCGTCACGTCGCTGGGGGAGTCGCTACGCGCGGAGTACCCGTCGGGACCCATCAAGATCACGGTGCTCGAGCCCGGCTACATCGAGTCGGAGATGACCGCCAAGTCGAACTCGACGATGCTGATGGTCGACAACGAAACCGGCGTCAAGGCGATGGTGGACGCCATCGAGAAGGAAAAGGGCCGCGCCGTCGTGCCGGGCTGGCCGTGGTGGCCGCTGGTCGAGGTGATGAAGCTGCTGCCGCCGAAATACACCAAACGCTTCGCCTGAACCCACAGGAACGCGTGCTTTCATCGTCGGATGCATAATCTCGACCGCCGCAGTCTGATGGTGATGTCCGGGATCGGCCTGCTGGGCGCGGCTCTCCCGACAGCGACGTCCCGGGCCACTCCGCCACCGGCCGCGCCGCCGCCCCCGGGAAAGTACCTGTTCGAAGACCACTTCGACGGCCCCGCCGGCTCCGCGCCGGACCGGTCGAAGTGGGAGATCGCCACCGCGCGTGAGTCCATGGAGGACCCGACGTACTGGGAGCTGCCCGGCAACGTCGGCCAGTACCGCGACGACCGTCGTAACGTCTACCTCGACGGCAAGTCCAACCTGGTGTTCCACGCTGCCAAGGACGGCGACACCTACTACAGCGGCAAGATCTTCGGCACCTTCCGTGGCGGCATCGGCCACAACTGGGAGGCCCGCATCAAGCTGAACTGCCTGACCCCCGGCTGCTGGCCGGCGTGGTACCTCGCCAACAACAACCCCGTCAACGGCGGCGAAGTCGACATCATGGAGTGGTACGGCAACGGCAGCTGGGCGCCGGGAACGGCGGTGCACGCCAAGCTCAACGGCGGCGAGCACGTCAGCCAGACCATCTCCGTCGACAGCGCGTGGCACACCTGGCGGGTGCAGTGGGACGACGCCGGCATGCGGTTCTGGCGGGACTACACCGACGGCGCCGCACCGTATTTCGACGTGCCGGCACATGCACTGCCCGACTGGCAGTTCAACGAGCCGGGCTATCAGCTGTTCCCGATCCTCGACTTGGCCGTCGCGGGCTCAGGCGGCGGCGACCCGCGCGGTGGCAGCTATCCGGCCGAGATGCTGATCGACTACGTCCGCGTCTGGTAATCGCGATTTCGGCGTAGATTGCCGTCGGTCGCCGACGAAAACCACGCCGAAATCACCACGCGGCTTGACACGCTGTTGGGTTTTCCCAACAATTGCTTGTATGAGTCCAGTGCGACGGGGGGAAACCTTCCCTATCCACAACCGCATCGGCGTGCTTCGGGCCGAGCGGGGGATGTCGCGGGCACAGCTGGCCGACCTCATCGACGTCAACCCACAGACCGTCGGCGCGCTCGAGCGGGGCGACCACTTCCCGAGCCTCGATCTGGCCTTCCGCATCTGCGCAGTGTTCGACCTCCCCGTCGAGGCGGTCTTCTCCCGCGAACCGTTCACCCCCTTGTCGACGGCGCTCTACCCCCGGAACCGCAATGGAGGGACCGACCATGCCTGACGTGACGCTGATCGACCGGTACCAGGATTACCGCACGCGACAGTTCGTCAAGAACGAAAAGCGCTACGCCGAGTGGTTTCCCGCGTGGCGGACGCAGCGCCGCCGCCGCGCGCTCGTCATGCTCCTCGCGGCCACATTCACGGTGATGTTCGTCGTCAGCGTGCTCTGTGCGTTCGGGCTGAGCTGGGCGCCGCTGCTGTGGTTGCCCGCCACCGTGGCGTTCCTGCCGATCTGGGTGATGCTGCAGATCGTGTCGGGCCGTCAGGGCGACGCGCCCCATCTGACCCTCGACGAATACGAACTCGCACAACGCAACAGCGCCCGATCCATCGGCCTCACCGTGACCCAGTACCTGATGATGGTGCCTGTGGCCTACCTGATCTTCGGGGCCACCGCCACGGGCGGCGCCGACACCGACATGGCCTACGCCGGCGGGCTCATGGCGCTGACCGTCCTGCTCATCGGCGGGTGCACCCCCGCGATGATCCTGGGTTGGACGCGGCCCGACCCCGACGCCTAGACCGAGCGACCTCGCTCCGCCCGGCTCAGGCTGATCGACCTCGCTCCGCTCGGCTCAGGCTGATCGACCTCGCTCCGCTCGGCTCAGGCTGATCGACCTCGCTCCGCTCGGTAGCGGCGCACCAGGGCGTCGGTCGACGAATCCGACTGCGTCGCAGGCGAATCATCCTCGGTCAGTACCGGCAGCAGCGCCTTGGCCTGGGTCTTGCCCAGCTCCACACCCCACTGGTCGAACGAGTCGATGCCCCACACCACACCCTCGGTGAACACCTGATGCTCATAGAGCGCGATCAGCTGGCCGACCACCGACGGAGTCAGCTTGGTCGCCAGGATCGAGGTGCTCGGCCGATTGCCCGGCATCACCTTGTGCGGCACCACATTCGATGCCGTGCCCTCGCCCGCGATCTCGTCGGCCGTCTTGCCGAAGGCCAGCACCTGGGTCTGGGCGAAGAAGTTGCTCATCAGCAGGTCGTGCATGCTGCCGGTGCCATCGGCGGTCGGCAGGTCATCGGTGGGCTCGCTGAATCCGATGAAGTCGGCCGGGATCAGCCGGGTGCCCTGGTGGATCAGCTGATAGAACGCGTGTTGGCCGTTGGTGCCGGGCTCACCCCAGAAAATCTCACCCGTACTCGTCGTCACCGGTGACCCGTCGGCGCGCACCGACTTGCCGTTCGATTCCATCGTCAGCTGCTGCAGATACGCGGCGAACCGGGACAAGTCGTTCGAATACGGCAGCACCGCACGGGTTTCCGCACCGAAGAAGTTGTTGTACCAGAGTCCGATCAACCCCAGCAGCGCCGGCGCGTTGGCCTCCAGTGGGGCGGTGCGGAAGTGCTCGTCGACGAGGTGGAAGCCGGCCAGGAACTCGGCGAATCGCTCCTTGCCGATCACGGCCATCACGCTCAAGCCGATGGCGCTGTCGACCGAGTAGCGGCCGCCCACCCAGTCCCAGAAGCCGAACATGTTGGCGGTGTCGATCCCGAACTCGTCGACCAACTTCGCATTCGTCGACACGGCCACGAAATGCTTGCTCACCGCGTCATCGCCCAGCGCGTCGGTGAGCCAGCGTCGTGCCGCCGTCGCGTTGGTCAGCGTCTCCAGCGTCGAGAACGTCTTCGACGCGACGATGAAAAGCGTTGCGGCCGGGTCGAGTCCGTCGAGCGTGGCGACGAGGTCGGCCGGGTCGACGTTCGACACGAAGCGCGCCGAGACGCCCGCGTCGGCGTAGTGGCGCAACGCCTGGTACACCATCACCGGACCCAGGTCGGAGCCGCCGATGCCGATGTTGACCACGCACGTGATGCGCTCACCCGTCGCGCCGCGCCACTCGCCGCTACGCAGCCGGTCGGTGAAGTCGCCCATGCGGTCGAGCACCTCGTGCACGTCGGCCACCACGTCCTGGCCGTCGACGCTCAGCGCCGCGTCGCGGGGCAACCGCAGCGCGGTGTGCAGAACCGCCCTGTCCTCCGAGGTGTTGATGTGCTCACCGGCGAACATGGCGTCGCGCCTCTCCGGCAACCCGGCTTCGCGCGCCAGATCCAGCAGCAGGCTCAGCGTTTCGCCGGTCACGCGGTGCTTGCTGTAGTCGATGTAGAGGTCGCCGACGGTCAGCGTCAGCTCCCTTCCCCGCGCGGGATCGTCGGCGAAGAGCTGACGTAGATCGGTGGCGCCGATCTGTTCGTGGTGCCGGGACAGTGCCTGCCATGCCGGCGTGGCCGTGATGTCGGAGGAGCCCATGAAAAGAACCCTAGTGCGGTCCACTTGACCGAGGGTGTAAGACGTGGGGTATGGATACCACCACCCTGTTGAACTCCGTTCCCACCGGTCTTTGGATCGGTGGTGAGGAGCGGCAGGGTTCGTCGACGTTCGACGTGCTCGACCCCAGCGACGATCAGGTGATCACCAAGGTGGCCGACGCCACCCCCGACGACGCGCGTGCCGCACTCGATGCTGCCTGCGCAGTGCAGGCCGAGTGGGCCGCCACGGCGCCGCGCAAGCGTGGCGAGATCCTGCGGGCGGTGTTCGAGACGATCACCGAACGCGCCGACGACATCGCGGCGTTGATGACGCTGGAGATGGGCAAGGTCGTCGCCGAGAGCAAAGGCGAGGTCACCTACGGTGCGGAGTTCTTCCGGTGGTTCGCCGAAGAGGCGGTCCGGATCGACGGCCGGTACACCGCGAGTCCCGCTGGGACGGGGCGCATCCTGGTCACCAAACAGGCCGTCGGACCCTGCTACGCCATCACGCCGTGGAACTTCCCGCTGGCCATGGGCACCCGAAAGATGGGGCCCGCCTTTGCTGCCGGCTGCACGATGATCGTCAAGCCGGCGCAGGAGACCCCGCTGACGATGCTGCTGCTGGCCAAGCTGATGGACGAGGCCGGCCTGCCCAAGGGTGTGCTGTCGATCCTGCCGACCAGCAATCCCGGCGGCGTCACCGAGGCACTGATCAACGACGGCCGGCTGCGCAAGCTGACGTTCACCGGCTCCACCGGCGTCGGCAAGGCGTTGGTCAAGCAGTCCGCGGACAAGCTGCTGCGGACGTCGATGGAACTGGGTGGCAACGCGCCGTTCATCGTGTTCGACGACGCCGACGTCGATGCCGCGGTCGACGGGGCGGTGCTGGCCAAGATGCGCAACGGCGGCGAGGCGTGCACCGCGGCCAACCGGTTCCACGTCGCCAACGCGGTGCGGGAGGAGTTCACCGAGAAGCTGGTCAAGCGGATGAGCGAGTTCACCCTCGGCAAGGGTCTCGATTCGTCGTCGACGCTGGGCCCGCTGATCAACGCCAAGCAGGTCGCCACGGTCACCGAGCTCGTGTCCGACGCGGTCTCCCGCGGCGCGACCGTCGCCGTCGGCGGCGTCGCGCCGGATGGGCCTGGGAACTTCTACCCGGCCACGGTGCTGACCGACGTACCGGCAGACGCACGCATCCTCAAGGAAGAGGTCTTCGGGCCCGTCGCACCGATCACCGGGTTCGACACCGAAGAAGAAGGGGTGGCCGCGGCCAACAACACCGAGTACGGGCTGGCCGCCTACGTCTACACCCAGTCGTTGGATCGCGCCCTGCGCGTAGCCGAGGGCATCGAATCCGGCATGGTCGGCGTCAACCGCGGCGTGATCTCCGATGCGGCCGCGCCGTTCGGCGGAGTCAAGGAATCCGGGTTCGGTCGTGAAGGTGGCAGCGAGGGCATCGAGGAGTACCTCGACACGAAGTACATTGCGCTGACGAAGTAGCGCGCGCCTTCCGGATTCGGCGCCCGATCCTCCCTAGGCTTCCTTGTTCGAAGGCAAGGAGGGCCACAGGAGTTGACTGCCGTGAGCGCGGCGCCGATCCGGGTGGGCCCACGCCGCTATGTCGGTTCGGGCCAGGGGATACCGGCGCTCGACGGGGTGCGGGCCATCGCGGTCGGCTTGGTGCTCGCCGACCACGGCGGAGTGCCGGGACTGCCGGGGGGATTCCTCGGCGTCGACGTGTTCTTTGTTCTCAGTGGGTTCCTCATCACCTCGCTGCTGATCGACGAGACGACCCGGACGGGGCGGATCGGGCTGCGGGGGTTCTGGGTGCGCCGCGCCCGCCGGTTGCTGCCCGCACTCGTGGTGATGGTGCTGGCCGTCGTGGCTGCGCGCGACCTGTTCGCCCCGGAATCGGTCGCCGGTCTGCGTGAGGACGCCGTCGCCGCACTGTTCTGGATGTCGAACTGGATGTTCGTCGCGCAGCAGACGGACTACTTCTCCACCGGCGCGCCACCGTCACCGCTGCAGCACACCTGGTCGCTCGGCGTGGAGGAGCAGTACTACCTGCTGTGGCCGCTGCTGATCGCCGGGATCGTCGCGGGGCTCGGCGCGATCGCCTACCGCCGTGGCGTCCCGGTCACCCCGACGATGGTCCGCACCGCGGTGTTCGTCGTCGCCACGCTCGGCGTCCTCGGCTCGGCGGCCGCGTCGGTCGCGCTGGCCTCCGACGACGCGCTGCACCGCGTGTACTTCGGGACCGATACCCGCATGCAGGCTCTGCTCGTCGGCGCTGCTGCGGCCGCGCTGGTGGTGCGTGACTGGCGCGGCATGACAGCCGGTCTGGTGACGCTGCGCTCCCGTTGGACCCGCTGGCTGGCCTGGGTGCTCCCGGTCCTCGGGCTGCTGGTGCTGGCGACGGCGGCGCATCTGGCCGTCGGGACGGCGGCCGAGTTCCGGGGCGGACTGCTGATCGTGGTCGCCGTGGCGGCCGTGCTGGTGATCGCCCCGGTGGCGCTGGATCAGACAAGCCCGGCGGCGCGGATGCTGTCGATGGGGCCGCTGGTGGGCCTGGGTGCCATCTCCTACGGCGTCTACCTGTGGCACTGGCCGCTCTTCTTGCTGCTCAACGGTGAACGCACCGGGTCCGAGGGTTGGAAGCTGTTCGCGCTCCGCTGTGCGGCGACCGTGGCGGTGGCGGCGGTCTCGTGGTGGTTGATCGAGCAGCCGATCCGGGATTGGCGTCCGACGTTCGTCCCGATGCTGCGGCTGTCGGCGGCGACGGCCGCCACCGCGGCGGTCGTGGCGATGACCGTGCTCCCCTCCGGCGTGCCCTTCCCCAAGCCGGGCACCGGCCCGCTGATCGATTCGGCCGCGCTCGTCGCCCCCGAGATTCCGGTCGCCGTCACCCAGCCGGCGCGCCAGCGGGCTCCCGGGGACGTGCGGGTGGCGGTCTTCGGCGACTCTGTCGCATGGACGATGATGCGGTACCTGCCCGACACCCCTGGGGTCGACTTCGCCGACTTCACCACGATCGGCTGCGGCATCGCACGCGGCGGGCCGTATGAGTACGTGGGTCAGGAACTCCAGCAGAAGCCCGAATGCGATTCCTGGCCGGCGCGGTGGGCACAGCGCATCGGCTACGAGAAACCGGATGTGGTTCTGCTGATGGTCGGCCGGTGGGAGGTGGTCGACCGGATGAACGAGGGCAGCTGGACCCACATCGGCGAGCCCGGCTACGACGCCTACCTCCGCGGCGAGCTCACCCGCGCCCTCGACATCCTGGGCTCCACGGGCGCCCGGATCGTCGTCACGACCGAGCCGTACAACCGGCGTGCGGAGAAGGCCGACGGCAGCCTCTACCCCGAGGATCAACCCAAGCGGGTCGATGCGTGGAACACCTTGCTGCGCAACGTCACCGAAGCGCGCCCCAACGTGACGGTGCTCGACCTGAACCGCAAGCTCAGCCCCAACGGCTACTACCAGGCGAAGGTCAACGGGATGGTGGTGCGCGCCGACGGCGTGCACCCCACGCCCGAAGCCGTCGAGTGGCTGACGCCCTGGCTGGTCGACGCGGTCAAGCCGCGGTGATTTCGGCGTGTCTGTCGTCGCCGAGCGACGACGATCACGCCGAAATCGCGGGAGGTCAGTGGCCGAGGCGGCCGCGGCCCAGCCGCAGCAGCAGCATCGCGAGGTTCTTGCCCTCGGGGCCCAGCACGCTGTAGCGCTCGATGACCTTCATCTCGCGGCTGTGCACCAGGCGGGTGCCGCCGGAGGCCATCCGGGCCTTGCCGATGATCTGCGAGACCTCGGTGCGCCGCTGCACGGCCTCGAGGATCGTCGCGTCGAGGCGATCGATCTCCTGGCGCAGCTCGTCGATATCGGGCGCCTGTGCGGTGTCTGTCGTCATGTCGTTCTCCGGATTCTCGTCGTGTGGCTGGTCTGGTCTCATCCGGTTCCGGGCCTCACACAACAGACGAGCCCCGGGTCCGGAAGCGGACCGCGGGGCTCTGGGAAGCAGCTAGACCACGGGCACCGCTGGCCGGTACCCGTAGAAAAATCGCCGCTGCTGACAAAGCACTCAACGAGTGTGCCACTACCTGCCGCGCCTGCGCAAAGAGTGTCACCGTTCGGCGGTAAGTTTGGAACAGTATGTCGATCGCAACAGAAACAGATGAGCTCTTAGACGGGCTCAATCCCCAGCAGCGCCAGGCCGTCCTCCACGAGGGCACGCCGCTGCTCATCGTCGCCGGAGCAGGCTCCGGTAAGACGGCGGTACTCACCCGTCGTATCGCCTATCTGCTCGCGGCGCGCGAGGTCGGCGTCGGCCAGGTCCTCGCGATCACGTTCACCAACAAGGCCGCCGCCGAGATGCGCGAGCGCGTGGCGCAACTGGTCGGTCCGCGGGCCCGCAACATGTGGGTTTCGACGTTCCACTCGACGTGCGTGCGGATCCTGCGTAACCAGGCGTCGCTACTGCCCGGGTTGAACTCGAACTTCTCGATCTACGACGCCGACGACTCACGTCGTCTGCTGCTGATGATCGGCAAGGACATGGGCCTCGACACCAAGAAGTTCTCCCCGCGGCTGCTCTCGAACGGCATCTCGAACCTCAAGAACGAGCTGATCGGTCCCGAACAGGCCGCCGCCGAGGCGTCGGAGGCTGCGGAGGACCTAGCCCGCGTCATCGCCGAGGTGTACGCCGAATACCAGCGTCGGCTGCGGGCGGCCAACGCGCTCGACTTCGACGACCTGATCGGCGAGACGGTCGCCGTGCTGCAGGCCTACCCGCAGATCGCGCAGTACTACCGGCGCCGCTTCCGGCACATCCTGGTCGACGAGTACCAGGACACCAACCACGCGCAGTACGTACTGGTGCGTGAACTCGTGGGAGGACCCGCGACGGAATCCGACGATCCAGCCGGGGTGGCGCCTGCAGAGCTCTGCGTTGTCGGCGACGCCGACCAGTCCATCTACGCGTTCCGCGGTGCGACGATCCGCAACATCGAGGACTTCGAGCGCGATTATCCCAGCGCCACAACGATTCTGCTCGAACAGAACTACCGCTCCACGCAGACGATCCTGAACGCTGCCAACGCCGTCATCGCGCGCAATGCGGGTCGGCGGGACAAGCGGCTGTGGACCGACGCCGGCGAAGGGGAGCTCATCGTCGGCTATGTCGCCGACAACGAGCACGACGAGGCCCGGTTCGTCGCTCAGGAGATCGACGCCCTCGCCGACGGGGACGCCGAGTTCTCCTACAACGACGTCGCGGTGTTCTACCGCACCAACAACTCCTCCCGCGCCCTCGAAGAGGTGTTCATCCGCGCCGGCATCCCGTACAAGGTCGTCGGCGGCGTGCGCTTCTACGAGCGTCGTGAGATCCGCGACATCGTCGCCTATCTGCGGGTGCTCGACAATCCCGGCGACTCGGTCAGCATGCGGCGCATCCTCAACACGCCGCGCCGCGGCATCGGTGACCGCGCCGAGGCATGTGTGGCGGTGCACGCCGAGAACACCGGCTCGAGTTTCAGCGACGCCCTGGTGGCCGCCGCCGAGGGTAAGGTGCCGATGCTCAACACCCGCGCGGAGAAGGCGATCGCCGGCTTCGTCGAGATGCTCGACCAGCTGCGGGGCGGCCTCGACGGGGAGCTGGGCGAGCTGGTCGAGTCGGTGCTCGACCGCACGGGTTACCGCGCCGAGCTCGAAGCCTCCACCGATCCGCAGGATCTGGCAAGGCTCGACAACCTCAACGAATTGGTCAGCGTCGCACACGAATTCAGCATCGACCAGGCCAACGCGCGAGCGCTCGCAGAAGACGAGCCGCAGGACGAAGACGTCCCCGACACCGGGGTGCTCGCCTCGTTCCTGGAGCGTGTGTCTCTGGTGGCCGACGCCGACGACATCCCCGAGCACGGGTCCGGCGTGGTCACGATGATGACGCTGCACACGGCCAAGGGCCTGGAGTTCCCGGTGGTATTCGTGACCGGATGGGAAGACGGCATGTTCCCGCACATGCGGGCACTCGGTGATCCCGTCGAGCTCTCCGAGGAACGCCGGCTCGCCTACGTCGGCATCACACGGGCTCGTCAGCGGCTCTACCTCACCCGGGCCAAGGTCCGTTCGTCATGGGGCCAGCCGATGCTCAACCCGGAATCCCGCTTCCTGCGGGAGATTCCGCAGGAGTTGATCAACTGGCGCCGTGTCGAGGCCCCGACATCGCACTTCTCCGCGCCGGTGAGCGGGGCGGGCCGGTTCGGTACGCCCCGTCCGTCACCCGCGCGGTCGTCGGCCGGAAAGAGGCCGCTGCTGGTGCTCGAGCCCGGCGACCGTGTCACGCACGACAAGTACGGGCTCGGTCGCGTGGAGGAGGTCTCGGGCATGGGGGAGTCGGCGATGTCGCTGATCGACTTCGGCAGTGCCGGGCGAGTCAAGCTGATGCACAACCACGCGCCGGTGAGCAAGCTCTAGCCTGAACGGCCCCAGCGCGCCGTCTCCGGGAGCAGTGCCAGCACGATCGACGCCACCGGAAGCACCGGCATGCCGTAGACGAGGAATGGCAAGGCGGCGCCCGCGACGAACAGCCCCGCGAAGATGAGCAGCGCGACCGCGGCGCCGACGATCACCAGCAGCCTGCCCATCCTGCGCCGCAGGAGCAGAGCGATCAGCCCGCCGATGGTGGCCGCGGCGGAGATCGCGGCGAGGAAGCCGATGGCGACGCAGAACAGCGGGTCGGTCGCCGACCAGCCGGAGATCAGGTTGGTCGCGATGACCGCGGTGGCCCACCCGGACAGGATGCTGACAACGGCGGTCACGATCGCCGACCGGGCGGGCACGCGCGGCTCGTGCGGCGGACCGACGGCGACGGGTTGGGCGCGGGGCAGGTAGCCGGTGGCGGGCTCTTCCGCGGCGGGGAACTCGCCGGTGGGGTGACGACGGATGATCGAGGTGGCCGGTTCCGAGGAGGACTCGACAGGCTGCGAGCCTGTGGTCAGCGGAGCCCGGCGCAGAATCCGGGTGTCGGCATCATCCGACGAGGAGTCGGGGTGCTCGGGTTGATCGCCTGCGTCGCTGGCCACTCAGCCAACGTAGCTGCCCGGCGACAGTCCACGCTTGGCCAGCCACCCGACAGGGTCGATCCGGTTCGAGCCGTCGAGAAGCACTTCGAAGTGCAGGTGGGGTCCGGTGGAGTTGCCCCGGTTGCCCATCGTGGCGATCTGGTCACCGGCCATGACGCGCTCCCCGACGCTGACCAGCCATGTGTTGATGTGGCCGTACAGCGTCACGGTGCCGTCGGAGTGCTTGAGTTTGACCCAGGCGCCGTAGCCGGCGGTCGGGCCGACGTCGATGACGACGCCGTCGGCGGCCGCGAGGATCGGCGTGCCGATGCTGTTCGCGATGTCGATACCGCCGTGCAGCACACCCCAACGGAACCCGAAGCCGGATGTCCACACCCCGCGCGTCGGCATCACGTACTGCGGACGGGCCAGGCGCGCCTCGCGCTCGGCGCGTTCCTGCGCGAAGGCGGCGGCCTTGGTGATCTCTTCGGCGTGGATGGCGGAGTTTGCTGCGGGTGCGACGGTGACGATCTGCATGCCGTCGACAGAGCCGGTGATGACGCCAGGGCCGCCCAGCGTGGTCGAGTCGGACGCGAGCACGGTCTCTGCAGGTTGCTTCTCGGCGGCGGTCGTGACGCTGTACGCCCCGGCGGCGGTCGCGCCGACGGCCATGGCCGCAACCATCAGCCGACCCTTGACGGGTACTTCGGGTTTGCGGTGTTGGCCTGCCCGGCCGCGCATGTCGATGACGTCGGTGGTGGCGTTGCCGTCGCTGCGGTCGGTATGGCTGTCGCGATAGGCGCGTGAGCTGCGGGAGGTGCTGCTCGCCGCGCGGAATTCGGCCGGCACGAGGCGCAGCGGCTGCAGGTCATCGGTGTCGAGAAGATCGTCGAGTTCGGGAGCGCGGATGACCTGCGTGTCGCGGTCGAACACGTCGTCGGCCGGGCAGTCGAGATCGTGCAACTCGCCCAAGGCGCCGAACTCGTTGAACGGAATGATGTCAGTGACTTCGGTGGCTGCAGGCGCCGCGAGGGCCTCGGAGAGGCGAGGCGATCGATGCTGAGCCAACCTGAGACGTCCTTAATCTCTCGTGAGCCGTCGTGACCAGACCGTTATCTAGACCACAGGACGTTAACCAAAATCCAATGCGAGTGCCAACCCGTGACTGTAGTGGACCGGAGAATGTGACTTGAATCACGATTAGGGGGCCGGTGAGATCGACCACATGACGGGCAGGCGATGTCAACTTCGGAAGGCGGGGTCGATACAGTTCCCTCCGGAGCCCGTCGGGCACACATTCACCAGCCGCCGACAGACAGGGATGGTCTGAGAGTCCATGGACCTCTTCGAGTACCAAGCGAAAGAACTCTTCGCCAAGCACAACGTTCCCACCACGCCCGGCCGGGTCACCGACACCGCCGAGGACGCGAAGGCCATCGCCGAGGAGATCGGCAAGCCGGTCATGGTCAAGGCGCAGGTCAAGGTCGGTGGCCGCGGTAAAGCCGGCGGCGTGAAGTATGCCGCCACGCCGGACGACGCGTTCACCCACGCCCAGAACATCCTCGGTCTCGACATCAAGGGCCATGTCGTGAAAAAGCTGCTTGTCGCCGAGGCCAGCGACATCGCCGAGGAGTACTACATCTCCTTCCTGCTCGACCGCTCCAACCGCACCTACCTGGCCATGTGCTCGGTCGAGGGCGGCATGGAGATCGAAGAGGTCGCCGCGACCAAGCCGGATCGCCTGGCCAAGGTCCCCGTCGACGCCGTCAAGGGTGTCGATCTGGCCTTCGCCCGTGAGATCGCCGAGAAGGGCCACCTGCCCGCCGAGGTCCTCGATGCCGCCGCAGTGACCATC
Source organism: Mycobacterium sp. IDUB_1 (assembly GCF_055419625.1). Classification (NCBI taxonomy): domain Bacteria; kingdom Bacillati; phylum Actinomycetota; class Actinomycetes; order Mycobacteriales; family Mycobacteriaceae; genus Mycobacterium; species Mycobacterium sp. IDUB_1. The sequence continues at coordinate 341,908 of NZ_JBVAYA010000002.1, forward strand.
CAGAAGCTGTGGGAGGTGTTCACCAAAGAGGACGCCACCCTGGTCGAGGTCAACCCGCTGGTGCGGACCCCCGATGATCAGATCCTGGCGCTCGACGGCAAGGTCACCCTCGACGCCAACGCCGACTTCCGCCAGGAAGGGCACGCCGAGTTCGAGGACAAGGACGCCACCGATCCGCTCGAGCTCAAGGCCAAGGAGAACGACCTCAACTACGTCAAGCTCGACGGTGAGGTCGGCATCATCGGCAACGGCGCTGGTCTGGTCATGTCGACGCTCGACGTCGTCGCCTACGCCGGCGAGAAGCACGGCAACGTCAAGCCTGCGAACTTCCTCGACATCGGTGGGGGCGCCTCGGCCGAGGTGATGGCCAACGGGCTCGACGTCATCCTGGGCGACAGCCAGGTCAAGAGCGTCTTCGTCAACGTGTTCGGCGGCATCACCGCCTGCGACGCGGTCGCCAACGGCATCGTCAAGGCCCTGGAGATTCTCGGCGACGAGGCCAACAAGCCGCTCGTCGTGCGTTTGGACGGCAACAACGTCGAGGAGGGCCGACGGATTCTCGCCGAGGCCAACCACCCCCTGGTCATCCAGGCCGAGACCATGGACGCCGGCGCCGACAAGGCCGCCGAGCTGGCGAACAAGTAAGGGACACAAACGATGTCGATCTTTTTGAACAAGGACAGCAAGGTCATCGTCCAGGGCATCACCGGCGGCGAGGGCACCAAGCACACCAAGCTGATGCTCAAGGCCGGCACCCAGGTCGTCGGCGGCGTGAACGCGCGTAAGGCGGGCACCACCGTCTCGCACCAAGACAAAGACGGCAACGACATCGAGCTGCCGGTGTTCGGCAGCGTCGCCGAGGCGATCAAGGAGACCGGCGCCGACGTGTCGATCGCTTTCGTGCCGCCTGCCTTCTCGAAGGACGCGATCATCGAGGCCATCGACGCCGAGATCCCGCTGCTGGTGGTCATCACCGAGGGAATCCCGGTGCAGGACAGCGCTTACGCGTGGGCCTATAACGTGGAAAAGGGTGAGAAGACCCGCATCATCGGCCCGAACTGCCCCGGCATCATCACCCCGGGCGAGTCGTTGGTGGGCATCACGCCGAACAACATCACCGGCAAGGGCCCGATCGGCCTGGTGTCGAAGTCGGGCACGCTGACCTACCAGATGATGTACGAGCTGCGCGATCTCGGCTTCTCCACGGCCATCGGCATCGGCGGCGACCCGGTCATCGGCACCACCCACATCGACGCCATCGAGGCGTTCGAGAAGGACCCCGAGACCAAGCTCATCGTCATGATCGGTGAGATCGGCGGCGACGCCGAGGAGAAGGCGGGCGCCTACATCAAGGCCAACGTCACCAAGCCGGTTGTCGGTTACGTTGCCGGCTTCACCGCCCCCGAGGGCAAGACGATGGGCCACGCGGGCGCGATCGTCTCCGACGGTGCGGGCACCGCGCAGGGCAAGAAGGAAGCCCTGGAGGCCGCTGGCGTCAAGGTCGGCAAGACGCCTTCCGAGACCGCCAAGCTGGCCCGGGAGATCTTCGAAAACCTGTAAGTCAACACATTCGAGACTGCGGTCAGATCGCCTCATCTACTGAGTCGGCGATCTGGCCGCAGTCTCGTTTCAGGGGTCAGCCCGATGTCATCAGTGCCAGTAGGTCGAAGACCACGGTGGCCGCGGCGATCGAGGTGATCTCGGCGTGGTCGTAGGCGGGGGACACCTCGACGACGTCGGCGCCGACGAGGTTGATGCCGTGCATGTTCCGCAGCATGCGGAGCAGTTCGCGCGCCGTCAGACCGCCGGACTCCGGCGTCCCGGTACCCGGTGCGAAAGCGGGATCCAGCACGTCGATGTCGATGGACAGATAGACGGGTACGTCTCCGACGCGGCGTCTGACGACGTCGACGGCTGCATCGACTCCCATCACGTCGAGGTCGCCGGCGCGGATGGTGCGGAACCCCATCCGGGCGTCCTCGTTGAGGTCGACGCGGTCGTACAGCGGACCGCGGATGCCGACGTGGATCGAATGATCCGGCACCAGCAGTCCCTCCTCGAACGCGCGGCGGAAGATCGTCCCGTGGGTGACCGGGGCGTCGAAGTAGGTGTCCCAGGTGTCGAGGTGCGCATCGAAATGGATCAGCGCCACCGGACCGTGCACGGCGTGCAGCGCGCGGAGTGCGGGCAGTGCGATCGTGTGGTCGCCGCCGATCGCCACCACTCTGCGCTCCCGCTCGCCGATCACCTCGCGCATGTGCCCCTGGATCTGGCGACAGGCCTCGGCGATGTCGTAGGGCGTCACGGTGATGTCACCCGCGTCGACGATCTGCACCGCCTGCAGCGGCGTGACCCCCAACTCGACGTGGTAGCCGGGCCGCAGTGTGCGTGCCGCCTGCCTGACGGCCATCGGACCGAAACGGGCGCCCGGCCGGTAGGAGGTTCCGCCGTCGAAAGGCACTCCCAGCACAGCGATCCCGTAGTCGTCGACCTCACCGATGTCGGCGATTCGGGCGAACGTCGATTTACCCGCGTAGCGGGGCACCACCGTCGAGGGGATCGCCCCCAGCGGCGGGTGCCCGGCTCCGCTCGTGGGCGGGTTCACCGGTGCCGGGTCGCGCGGACGTCGACGTCGGGGAACGCGGGCACCTCGAAGCGGGTGTGCACGTAGGTCTCGGTGCAGGCCTGCTGCGCGTGGGCGGCGATCTCGCCCAGTGTGGTCACCCACATGCCGTCCAACTGGGTGACCCTCTCGACGAGTCGTTCCAGCGCAACGGCTTTGGAGGGACGGCCCGAGATGAACGGGTGGTTGGTGAGAACGAAGCAACCCCCTTCGAGGTGGTGGGCTTCCGCTTCGAGGGTCCACATCTCGAGGACCTTGGCCGGACTCTCGATGACCCCGCTTCCGGTCACGCCGGGGTAGAAGGCGTACTGCTCCCAGTCGTCGAGAGCCCAGTCCACGGGAATCTCGATGAGCGTCTCGGCCGCGTCCGGTGCCACAGCGAATCGGTAGGGCTTGTCGCCGTCGAGAAGGCTGGAATCGTAGAGGAATCCACGCTCGGCGAGCAGGGCCGGCGTGTGCCAGTTCGTCTCCCACCACGGGGCGCGGTACCCGAGCGGGCGGACGCCGGCCACGCGCTCGAGGGCGTCGAGACCGCGGTCGAGGTAGCGCGCCTCGGTAGCCGCGTCGATGCCCTGCATGGGTTCGTGCAGGTATCCGTGGTGGCCGATCTCGTGCCCACCGTCGACGATCGCCCGGACGGTGTCGGGGTAGCAATCCGCAGTGAAACCCGGCACGAAGAAGGTGGCCCGGACGTCCTGGCGAGCCAGCAGCTTCAGGAGCCGGGGCACGGCCACCCGCGGTCCGTAAGACTGGTGACTCATCAGCGACATGCGGTTCGTCGCACTCGGATCATGGGCCAGCACACAGGATTCGGCGTCGACGTCGAAGGTGAACGCGGCCGCGGCGCGGTAACCCTCCGGCCAGCGCAGGTCGTCGCGTCGGGTGGTGGTGGGGCTGCTCACGGGGCGGTTCCTTCGGCGGTGTGGACGGACGACTGGGCGACAGTGGAGTCGGCACTGCGCCGGCGGGCGCGCGGGCCGAGCACCGCGTACAGTCCGCCCGCCACCAGGCCGCCTGCCAACCACGACAGATCCAGTCCGTGCATTGCCCGTGATCCGAAGCCCTGCATGACCGGTAGGGGGCCGTACATGAACATCCAGGTGCCGACGATGCCGGCGACGAAGCAGGCCATGGTCGTCCAGTTGACGTCGGGCAGGCGACGGGAGCCGACCGGCTCGAACAACCGCTGTGCGTCGAGGTTGCCGCGTTCGATCACGAAGTAGTGGACGAGCATGATGCCGGCCCAGCTGGCGATCCAGGCCACGATCGCACCGAGCCAGGTGCTGAGCACCGTGGCGAGGCTGGACTGGAAGACGAAGAAGACGACCACGAAGAGCGCGAAGATGCCGACGAGCAGATTCAGCTTGCGTCGGGACAGCTTCACGTCGAGTGCCTGCGTGGCGACCGAGAACGTGTAGATGTTGAGGATGTTGGTTGCGATCGGGCCGTGTATCACCAGGAACAGGACCGGTAGCGCCAGTGATCCGAAGTTCGACACGATCAGTTCCCCGGGATCGACCTCACCGTTCGTGGTGGCGAGGCTGGCTCCCAGCACGCCGAGCCACACCACGGGGATGAACTGGCCCAGGGTGCTCGCGAGGTAGAGCTTGCGCGGGGGCACCGTGGTGCTGACAAAGCGCGAGTAGTCGCACGCGTAGGTGAACCACGTGATGCCCCAACCGATTCCGATGACGGTCATCACCGCCGACATCGCTGCGATGCGCTCAGTGCCCTCGAGGATGCTGCCCGCGGGTCCGGCATAGGACCAGTTGATGTCCAGGTGGAACCACGCCACGACCGACATCAGGATCAGCACGGCCAGTGTGGGCGGTACCGTCCAGCGCTCGAAGGTGGCGATGGCGCGATAGCCGAGCCACGCGATCGTGACCTGGACGGCCATGATCACCGCCGCCACGGCGACCTTGGCCGAGATGTTCGGCGCGTCGGGATCCACGAGATGGAGTTGGCCCAGCAGCGCCATGACCAGATCCAGGATGATCCAGGTGTTCACCGCGCACCACCCGATCGCCAGCACGGCCTGGATGGCGGCCGGTACGTAAGCGCCGCGTCGGCCGAATGCGGCACGGGAGAGCACCATTCCGGTGACACCGGTGCGCTGCCCCATCAGGACGAAGACTCCGAACAGTGCCATGCCGACGACGTTGCCGCCGATCAGGGCGATCAGGGTGTCGCGCAGCCCCAGCCCGAGTCCGATGCCCAGTGCGCCGAGCACCCAGTTGATCGGGGCGATGTTGGCGCCGGCCCAGATCCAGAACTGCCCGGAGACGCGCGAGGTGCGCACAGCCTCGGGAATCGGCTGCAGCACGTCTTCGATCCGGTGGATGTCATCGGAACCGGGGATGTCGGCACCCGGCTTCTCGAACTCGACGGACGCGGGGTGGTCTGTACTCATGGACGTTCCTTCGGGTATCAGCGACCCAACCGGTAACTAGTTGCGTCTAATGCAACGGCGATGCATTGAATCGGAATCTAGTGTGAGCCATAGCACCTGTCAACAGGAACGCGACGTGCACGTGGAACGGTCATTTAGGGCACCTGGCTATTGTTTACACGGTCTTTACATCGCGCTACGAGACCCTGCAACGACCAGCAGAAAACAGAGGGCCTGTTGACACAAGTGCAACGTCGTTGCACTGTATGCATAGTCCGTGTACACGACTGCACCCATTGACGATCGAAAGGAACCACCGATGAACTTGGAGCGCCTGAAGCGAATCCCCAACGGTGACAAGGTCACCCCGACGTTCACCGCTGCGGAGATGGAGGCGCGCCTGACGACCCTGCGCAAGCAGATGGCCGATGACGGCTTGGCCGCGGTGGTCTTCACCAGCTACCACAACATCAACTACTACTCGGACTTCCTCTACACGGCGTTCGGCCGTCCGTACGCGCTCGTGGTGACGGAGGACGGCGCGACGACCGTGTCGGCCAACATCGACGCCGGCATGCCGTGGCGGCGAACATTCGGCGACAACCTCGTCTACACCGACTGGCGGCGAGACAATTTCGAGTACGGCGTGGCGCAGGTGCTCGCCGAGCAGGGCATCACCGAGGGCCGGCTCGGCGTCGAGAACGACCACATCAGCCCCGACCTGCTGGCACGGATCATGGGCGCACTTCCCGGGATGCGCGCCGTCGACGTCGCCGCCGCGACCATGCGCCTGCGGATGATCAAGTCGGCCGAGGAGATCGCGCTCATCAAGCACGGTGCCCGGATCGCCGATCTCGGCGGTGCCGCGGTGCGCGAGGCCATCGCCGAGGGGGTGCCCGAATACGAGGTCGCGATCGCGGGGTCGAACGCGATGATCCGCGAGATCGCCCGCACCTTCCCGCACGCCGAGTTGCGCGACACCTGGGTGTGGTTCCAGTCCGGGATCAACACAGACGGCGCGCACAACTGGGCGACCACCCGTACCGTTGCGCGCGGAGACATCCTGTCGCTCAACTGTTTTCCGATGATCGCGGGGTACTACACCGCACTCGAGCGCACCCTGTTCTACGGTCAGCCCTCGGCCGAGCATCTGCGGCTGTGGGAGGTGAACGTCGCGGTGCACCGGCGCGGCCTCGAACTGATCAAGCCCGGGGCGGTGTGCAAAGACATCTGCGCCGAACTCAACGAGATCTACGAGGCCGAAGGTCTGATGCCGAACCGCACGTTCGGTTACGGCCACTCGTTCGGGGTGCTGTCGCACTATTACGGCCGGGAAGCCGGCCTGGAGCTGCGCGAGGACATCGACACCGTGCTCGAGCCCGGCATGGTGGTCTCGATGGAGCCGATGATCATGATTCCCGAGGGTCAGCCCGGTGCCGGCGGCTATCGCGAACACGACATCCTCGTCATCGGGGAGGACGGCGCGGAGAACATCACCAAGTTCCCCTTCGGGCCCGAGCACAACATCGTCGACGCGTGAGCGCAGTGCCGGGTCCCGGCCGCCCGGTACCCGGCCGCTGCGTCGGTCACAATGACACCGGGCAGATGGCGGCGAAGGGGTGGTGGGCGTGAGTACCGAGGGCGACAGCGGCGTGCTCGCAACGGAACGCAACGGCGATGCCCGATCGTCGTCAGTGCTGCTCAACGGGCTGCGCGTCCTGGAGTCCTTCTCGATCGCCGAACCGATCCTGGGAGTCACCGAGATCGCCCGCAAGGTCGACCTGCACAAGAGCAGCGTCTCACGCATCCTGGCCACCCTCGAGAAGGCGGGTTACGTCGAGCGCGACCAGGACACGGGCCGCTTCCGGTTGGGCCTCGGCCTTATCGCGCTGACCGGACCGCTGCTGGCCAACCTCGACGTCCGCCGCCTCGCACACCCCGAACTCGATCAGCTGACCCGCCGCACCGGGGAGACGAGCGCGCTGACGATGTGGAACGGGAACGAGGCGGTGGTCGTCGACCAGGTGTCGAGCCCCAAGCAGGTCAAGCACACTGCTGAGGTCGGTACCCGCTACGACACCTACCAGAGTTCCTGCGTCCAGGTGTTCCTGGCCGCGATGTCCGAACCCCAGGTGCGTCGGCTCTTCGAGCGACGTCTCCTCGTCGGCCCGGACGACGACGCCCTCGGCGCCCTCCTCGACGAATTACGCGAGACCCGCGTCCGTGGTTATGCGCTCAACGACGGCCTCACGTCCATCGAGGAGGTGGGTATCGCTGCCCCGGTGCACGACCACCGTGGAGAGCTCGTCGCCGCCATCATGCTGTCGGCGCCACGGTTCCGCGTGCCGGCGCCGATGCTCGAACCGCTCGGGCTGGCGGTCGCCGATGCGGCGGCGAGGATCTCCGCCCGCCTCGGTGCAGCCCCCTCCTGACCCTGCTGCGCCGCGAGCTCGCCGCGTTTGGTGACCGGTAACACGTTCTATTAGCCTCTCGAATTAACACCTGTCAGGAGGCCTGTCATGCCGGTTGACCCGCGCACCCCGATTCTGGTCGGAGTCGGTCAGTTCACCGAACGCATCGACGACCCCGGCTACCGCGGCATGTCGGCTGTGGAGCTGGCGACCGAAGCCGCGCGGGCCGCGCTCGCCGACACCGGTGCCGACGCAACGGCGGTGACAGCGGCCATCGACACGGTGTTCGGGCTGCGGCAATTCGAGATCTCGGGACCGATGCCGGCAACGCTGGGTAAGTCGAACAACTACCCGCGCTCGGTGATGCGGCGCCTGGGTGGGGACCCGGCGCGCGTCGTCCTCGAACCGGTGGGCGGGCAGGGCCCGCAGAAGCTGGTTGCGGAGGCGGGCGCGGCGATCGTCGCCGGTGACGCCGACGTCGTGATGATCATGGGCTCCGAGCCGGGATCGACGGCCAAGTACTTCGCCGACCGCGACGACAAGCCGGATTTCACCGAGAACGTCGACGGTCAGCTCGAGGATCGCGGGCACGGGATCTACAGCTACATCGACGAGTACACCGTCACGCACGGATTGACCGGCGCCCCGGTGCAATACGGTCTGCTGGACAACGCTCGCCGGGCCCGGCTCGGTCTGGGCGTGCAGGAGTATCGCCACGCGATGGCGGAGCTGTTCGCGCCGCTGTCGAAAGTGGCTGCCAAGAACCCACTTTCGTCGTCTCCGGTGGAGCGTTCGGTCGAGGAGATCGAGACCGTCAGCGACGACAACCGGATGATCTGCGACCCCTATCCGCGGTACCTGGTCGCTCGCGACACCGTGAACCAGGGCGCCGCATTGATCGTGATGTCGGTCGAGGCGGCTCGCCGCCATGGCATTCCGCAGGAGAAGTGGGTGTTCGTCCACGGGCACTCTGACCTCGTCGAGCAGGCGCTGCTGAGTCGGGCGGACATGGGCGCGAGTCCCGCTGCCGTCCACGCGGTACAGGAGGCGTTGCGGGTGGCCGGGGTGGGGGTCGACGACATCGCGACATTCGATCTGTACAGCTGTTTTCCGTTCCCGGTGTTCGTGGCCGGCGAGGCGCTCGGTGTCTCCGACGACGATCCCCGCGGACTGACCCTGACTGGGGGCCTCCCGTACTTCGGGGGGCCGGGCAACAGCTACTCAGCCCACGCGATTGCCGAGACCGTCGCCCAGATGCGCGACCGCCCTGGACAATTCGGCTTCGTCGGCGCGAACGGTGGCATCATGAGCAAGTACTCGGTCGGGATCTACTCGACCGAGCCCGTCGAATGGCGCCGGTCGCGCAGCGCGGAACTCACCGAGCAGGTCGCCGCGCTGCCGGCGGTTCCGGTGACCAAGCAGCCCGAGGGGCATGGCGTCGTCGAGACGTACTCCGTGCGCTACGACTGGCCCGTGCGCACCGGCATCATCGTCGGGCGGCTCGACGCCGACGGCTCCCGCTTCATGGCCACCACCACCGACGACGAGCTGGTCGCGCTGATGTGCGACGGTGATCCGTTGGGCGCGAAAGTCGCTGTCACGCCTACGGACAAGGGCAACAGGGCGGTCTTGGGCTAGAAGAGCCTGGTCGCCGTCGGGGTGAGCACGAAGCCGTGGTCGCCCGCCGTGCACGCCGTGGTGCCCTTGTCATCGACCCCGCATCGGATGCCCTTGTACTCGATGACGTGCTGCGGCGGGAGAGGGGTGGCCTGCATGGAGGCATCGGGGACATACGTTGGATTCAGTGGCGGAGAGCCGGGTTCGACGGACGCCGGCTTGTCGGTGGAGACGGCGACTTTCCATGTGCCAGGGCCTTTGTCGGGCCGCGGCCCTTCGCACGTGAGTCTGCGGACCGCCGGATCGTCGAGCGAGTTCATGTCGTTGCTGTCGCACTCCAGGCCATCTGGCGTCGTGAACTGCACGCCGCGGAAGTAAGGGTAGCTCTTGAAGAACGACTCGGTGTCGACCTGAGCGAGCATCGACAGATCAGGGAAGTCTGGCGGCAGGGCGGGCGAGCTGGAAGTCGGCGTGGAGGGCGCCGCTTGGCCGGTGGTTGCCTCGCCGCAACCGGCGACTGCAAGGACGCACAGGAGCGCCACTGACGACAGCGTTTCCAATGCGGTGCGTTTCATGTCAGGGAACCTCCGTGGTGTCGACGCGCGTCCATCAATAGCCTCCCAATCCGCGGGTATCCGAGTTCGCGATGTTGACCAGCTGAGTGCCGTAGGGGTTCCACAACGATATGGAGGCGTCTACGGAATTTCCCGCGGACAGGGGTGACTGGAAGACGCCGTATGCGCCGGGTTGGGACGTGACCAACTGCGGCGCGGACCAAGTGACGCCGTCCGTCGACGAGCTGGTGAAGATGTTTCCCTTGTCGTCGTTGAAGGTCAGCAGCGCCTTGTTGTCGTAGAAGTGCACGTTCGGCTCGCCGACGCCGCTGAACCCCGCGGGTGCCTGCAAGACGGGTGGGCTTCCGCCGGCGGCAGGCGGTCCTGCGGCGAACGAGTTGCCGTTCCAGTATTCGTATTTTGCAGGGTTCTCCACGTCGCCGATCGGGACGCGCGCAACGTGGAGACCGTCGTTCGCACGCCCGTTTTCCGAGCCGTACATGTACACATAGCCATCGTCGCGCGGAGTGAAGCTCTGCACCTGAAACGGGTTGTTCGACGCGGCATTGTTCGACCACACCGGGCCTGCTTTCGCCCAGGTCTTGCCGCCGTCGACGGATTTGTACAGTTCAGAACTGCGCGTCTGCCAGGTGTTGTTGTCCCAGTTCTTGACGTTCATCACCGACGCGTACATCGTGTCGCCGTCATTGAACGTCGACGTGGGAATGGTCGAGATGTCTCCGGGGGTGTTCGGGAACGGGTCGTTGACGACCTCGTCGACCACCCATTTGCCGTGCTCGTCCATCTTCCAGAAGATGATGTTGTTGTGCCCGCCCGCTTCCGCGCGTGGTCCCGGTCCGCCGGTCTCGCCGATACCGACACCGGTGTCGCCCTGGATCGTGAAAATGCGCCCGTCAGGCGTCATCCCCATGATCGACAGGTCGGTGTTGGGCACGCCGACTCCGCCGTCACCGGTCTTCGGATCCCCCGAACCGGCCAGGCTCTGCAGCCACGTCAGCTGCTCGCTGTTCAGGCTGTCCGGGTCGATGCCGCCAGGCGGGGGGTCGTTGCCCGGCAGCCAGCCCGCATTGATCGCACCGATGCCCTTGGCCGTCGTCTCGTCGGAGGTGAGGAACTGTGCGATGAGCTGCTGGATAATCCGGGTGTAGGCCGCTGCGATGGCCACCCACGGCGCCGAGTCGTTCGGCGGGCGGGGCGTCGCGACGCCGGCGTCGCTGACGTCGAACATCGTTGAAGCGATGTCGACCCAGGCCAGGAGCACCGCGCGGATCGCGACCATCGCCCTGCCGCCCGACTGCATGGCCGCAGCCAGCGCCGCCAATTTTTCGTGCTCGAGATACTCCTGCTGGATGTTGCGGTAGGCCTTGGCCGCCGCCGCGGTGGCGGCTCGTCCGAACCAGCTCTCCCGCATCGCGTTCGCAGCGCGCACTTGTTCGCCGATCAGTTCGTCGAGCGCGGATGCCTTGCCGCTGAGATCGTGGCCTGCGTCGACGACGCGCTGCGGCTCCTGCGCGCGGATCATCGAGATGGACATCAGGCCCCCAGACCGGTGTTCTCACCAGCCTAGGACCGGCGCCGGGGAGTCCGGCGCACCAATTCACACCAGCGCGCTGAGCTTGCTCGCGAGCCGCTCCACGTAGCCGGCGACCTCGTCGGGGCTGCGATCTGGGAAGCCGAACAGCACCTCGGTGACTCCGAGCTCGCGCCAGCGGGCCAGCTTGTCAGGGTCCGGTTTGAAGTCCAGCGCCACGATCTGGGGAGCCCCGTCACGGCCGGCGGCAGCCCAGGTGTCCTGCAGCAACTTCACCGGCGCGTCGATGTCGAAGTCCCGCGGAGTGGTGATCCACCCGTCGGCCGATTTCGCGATCCACGTGAAGTTCTTCTCGGTGCCCGCGGCCCCCACGAGTACGGGGATGTGCGACTGCACGGGCTTCGGCCAGGCCCAGGAGGGGCCGAAGTTCACGAACTCGCCCTCGTAGGCGGCCTCCTCGTCGGTCCACAGGGCCCGCATCGCCTCCAGGTACTCGCGCAGCATCGTGCGGCGGCGTCCGGGGGGCACGTTGTGATCTGCGAGTTCGTCTGTGTTCCAGCCGAATCCGACGCCCAGGGAGACGCGGCCGCCGGAGAGGTGGTCCAAGGTGGCGATCGATTTCGCCAGCGTGATCGGGTCGTGCTCGACGGGCAGCGCCACCGCGGTGGACAACCGGACCCGCGACGTCACCGCGGCCGCAGTGCCCAGCGACACCCAGGGGTCCAGGGTGCGCATGTAGCGGTCGTCAGGCAGGGTCTCGTCGCCGGTGGTCGGGTGGGCGGCCTGGCGCTTGATCGGGATGTGGGTGTGCTCGGGCACGTAGAACGTGGAAAAGCCGTGCTCGTCGGCGAGCTTCGCTGCCGCGGCCGGCGTGATGCCGCGGTCGGAGGTGAACAGCACCAACCCAAAGTCCATAGGGTGAATTAGAACGTGTTCCAATATGCGTCCGCAAGTGGGGGTATCCGGGTAGAGCGAGTACCCAGGCGCGCCGAGTTGCGTAGCTCGCTACTCAAGACCTCGCACCTCGAACGCGCGACAGTTTTGCGCATGGAAGCAACGACGCCCATCCGGTCCAGGATCGGGGAATGGGTCCGGCGGTACCTGCCGTGCGAGATAGCAGGCACCGCAGGTGAATTCGGGGCTGCGGCGCTGGCCTACACCTCCACCGGCTCGCTGGCCGCCGCAGCCGTGGCGGCGACCATCGGCGCATCCGGGGGCTACTACGCGACAGCATTCCTGACCGCTCTGCGGTGGACCTATCGCGACCACCGTCACCGGGACCGCGGTGCCCGCATCGTCGTCTCCACCCTGTTGGCACTACGCAGTGTCGCGATCGAGTTCGGCCCCGCGGAACTTATCGACAGCATCGCCGTGCGGCCGCTGGCCTTCTATCTCGGGCCTGCGCTGTTCGGCAACGTCGCCGCCGGCTGGATCTTCGGCAAGCTGATCTCTGACGTGGCGTTCTACGGATGCGCCGTCTTCAGCTACGAACGGTTCTCCGCGCTGCTGGCGCACCGCGTTTCCACCCGCGACGTTCCCACCATCGACGAAGGGGGCGGTCATGAACCCGCACCGAAGGTCTGTGCTGCGTGAGCAGCTGCGCGCCGCCGCGCCGCGTTGGACCCAGCTGGCCCAGACGCACGGCACGCCACTTCTCGTCCTCGAACCGCACCGGGTGGCGCGGCGCCTGCGGGAACTGCAGCGCGCGCTACCCGGGTTCGACGTCCACTACGCCGTCAAGGCGCTACCGCACCCGGTGGTGCTGTCCACCGTCGCCATCTGCGGCGGCGGCTTCGACGTGGCGACACGGGGCGAGGTCGATCTGCTGGGACGCCTCGGCCTGCCGCTGCACCGTGGCATCCACACCAACCCCATCAAGAAGCCGGCCGACATCGACCACGCTTACGCCGCGGGCATCCGCACATTCGTCGTCGAGAACGTCGCCGAGGTGCACAAGTTCGCGGGCCGTCCCGCCGACATCGAACTGCTGGTCCGGCTCGCCTTCGCCAATCCCGCCGCGAAATCGGATCTGTCGTCGAAGTTCGGCGTCACGCCCGCCGACGCCGAACTACTGGTCAAGCACGTCCTGGCCGGCGGGGTCGGGTTCGCGGGGTTCAGCTTTCACGTGGGCAGCCAGAGCAGCTCGACCGAACCGTTCCGCCGCGCGCTCCGCCACACCCTCGACCTCGCCGATCACATCGACGCCGCGCTGGGGCAACCCACACGGACCATCGACATCGGCGGTGGGTTCCCGGTCAGCTATCGCGAGGACGAGCCGCCCATCTCCGAGATCGGCGCCATCGTCGACGACGTCCTCGGGGCGCGGCGCGACGAGTTCACGTGGGTGTGTGAACCGGGCCGATTCCTGGCCGCCGATTGCATGACCTTGCTGACGACGGTGGTGGGTAGCGCCGAACGGGCCGGACGGACGTGGCACTACCTCGACGACGGGTTGTACGGAAGCTACTCGAACGTGATGACCGAGGATGTCCACGCGCCGATCCTGGCGCTGGCCGAGCTGGACGGGCCGGGTGAGCCGACGTTGCAGCCGGTGACGTTGGCAGGGCCCACGTGTGACAGCGCCGACGTCATCGCCCGGGACTACCCGATGCCCAGCCTCGCCGTCGGCGACGTCCTCGTCAGTCCGATGATGGGCGCCTACACCTCGGTCACCGCGTCGCGGTTCAACGGCATCGAGGCCACGCCGATCGTGATGAGCTGACTTCGCCTCACCGCGATCCATACCGATGACTGGTGGTCGTCGCGGGGTTTGGATGGCACACCATGACGACCGAACGCATCGCCGAGAACGTCTCTTTCGCCTACTGGGTGCCCAACGTCAGCGGCGGCCTGGTGACCAGCGACATCGAGCAGCGCACGGACTGGAACTACGACTACAACGTCAAGCTCGCGCAGACCGCCGAGAACAACGGTTTCGACTACGCGCTGTCCCAGGTGCGCTACGAGGCCAGCTACGGCGCGGAGTACCAGCACGAGTCGACCAGCTTCAGCCTCGCGCTGCTGCTGGCCACCCAGCGCCTCAAGGTGATCGCCGCCGTCCATCCGGGACTGTGGCAGCCGGGTGTGCTGGCCAAGCTGGGCGCCACCGCCGACCAGCTCTCCGGCGGCCGCTTCGCCGTCAACGTCGTGTCCGGATGGTTCAAGGACGAATTCACCCACCTGGGCGAGCCCTGGCTCGAGCACGACGAGCGCTACCGGCGCAGCGCCGAATTCCTGCAGGTTCTCCGCAAGATATGGACCGAGGACGACGTCGAGTTCCTCGGCGACTTCTACCGCATCCACGAATTCACGCTCAAGCCCAAACCGGTCAACTCGCCCGAGCGCCCCAACCCGGAGATCTTCCAGGGCGGGAACTCCACCGCAGCGCGGCGAAACGGGGGCCGCTACGCGGACTGGTACTTCTCCAACGGCAAGGATTTCGACGGCGTCACCGAACAGATCGTCGACGTTCGTGACCATGCCCGCGAGGTCGGCCGGGAGGTGAAATTCGGCCTGAACGGATTCATCATCGCCCGCGACACAGAAAAAGAAGCGAAGGACACCCTGCGGGAGATCATCGAGAAGGCCAACAAGCCCGCAGTGGAGGGCTTCCGGGCGGCGGTGCAGCAGGCAGGCAGCTCCACCAGCGACAAGAAGGGGATGTGGGCCGACTCGAGCTTCGAGGACCTCGTGCAGTACAACGACGGCTTCCGCACCCAGTTGATCGGCACACCGGAACAGATCGCCGAGCGCATCGCGGCCTATCGCAAACGTGGCGTCGACCTGATCCTCGGCGGGTTCCTGCACTTCCAGGAGGAGATCGAGTACTTCGGCGCCAGGGTGTTGCCGCTCGTCCGCGAGATCGAAGCCGCGGAGCGCTCGGCCGGGGAGCGGGCGGTCCTGATTCCCGCCTAGCCGCCGCCTCCGCCGCACGGGGTCTCCAGCGATGTGCGCTAGCGTGGGTCATCGAATCGCTCAGGCGGTCCGTCGGGATCGCAGTCGCCTGCGTTGACATCGTTGACAAATGTCGACAAATGATGTCGACGCGGGGCCCCGCACACCACAGGAGAGGTCATGTCGTACCCACAAGGCCCGACCGGAGGCCACGGCTACCAGCCGGGTCAGCAGCCCACCACGCAGTTCAGCGCGCCTACGCAGCAGTTCGCCAGGGTCGGTGAGCCCAGCAGCCCCGGCGCGGAAGGCCCCAGCAAGCTGCCCGAGTACCTGAGCGCCGCAGTCGCCGGTCTCGGCCTGCTCGCCTACCTGTCGTACTTCGCGCCGCAATTCACCGCGGAGTCCTCGGATTTCCCGGGTCTCGGTGAGCTCAGCGGCAGCTCCGTGGGGCTCGGTATCGCCGTCGTCGCCTCGCTCGTCGGTGCGCTCGTCGCCGGCGTCGGCCTGCTGCCCAAGCAGAAGAGTCGCGTCGCGCTGGCCGCTGTCGCGTCGGTGCTGGGGTTCCTCCTGGTCATCTCGGAGGTGCTGAACAAGCCCAGCGGGACCAGCGTCGCCTGGGGTCTGTGGCTGGTTACCGCGTTCACGCTGCTCCAGGCCGCGACGGCCGTCGTGGTGCTGCTGTTCGACTCCGGCATCCTCACCCCGCCCACGCCGCGGCCGAAGTACGAGCAGCCGCAGTACGGCCAGTACCCCGGGTCCTACTACGGACAGCAGCCGGGTCAGCCCGGCCAGCAGCACGGTCAGCCGCAGCAGCGCCCCGGCTATCCGACGCCCTACGGCGGCTACCCGGGCGCGGGCCCGTCCACCGGCGGCTTCCCCGCCACGTCCCCGTCGGGTCAGCAGCCATCAGGCAGCCAGTCGGGTCAGCACTCGGGTGCGCAGTCGGGTTCGCCGACGCCGCCCACCGGCTACCCGACCTACGGCCAACCGCCGTCGAGCAGCACGCCGACGACACAGGTCCCCACGCAACAGCAGCCCTCGCCGTCCTCGCAGTCGGGCCAGTCCTCCTCGTAGTGTCGGGTGCGTCGTAGTGTCGGGCGCGTCGCAGTGTTTCAAGCGTCGTAGTCTCAAGCGCGCATGCGTGACCGTCGCGCGTCCGAGAGCGTCTTTTCAGGAGCGGCCCGACCCGTGAACACAGCCCCACGCGCGGGTAACACGCCAGGACCAGCGGGCCCACGCCAGGCGCGTGAACTGCTCCGGGTGGCGTTCGGGCCGTCACTGGTCGCATTGGTCGTCATCGCGGCGGTGGTGCTGCTGCAGCTTCTGATCGCCAACAGCGACATGACCGGTGCGCTCGGTGCCATCGCGAGCATGTGGCTGGGTGTGCATCAGGTGCCGGTGTCCATCGCGGGCAGCGCACTCGGGGTCATGCCGCTGCTTCCCGCTCTGGCCATGGTCTACGGCACGGCGCGCACGACCGCGGCCGCGGTGACCCACACGTCCTGGTTCGTGACGCGCTGGGTTGTGGCGTCGGCGCTGGGTGGGCCTCTGCTGATCGCGGCGCTGTGCCTGGCGGTGATCCATGACGCCGCGTCGGTGCTGACGGAGCTGCAGACACCGGACGCGTCGCGTGCCTTCGCCAGTGTGCTGACCGTGCACCTGCTGGGGGCCGCGCTGGGCGTCGGCACCCGGATGGGCCGGCGCCTGCTGCGCCCGCCGTTGCCGGCGTGGTTGCCCGACGCGTTCCGCGCCGCGGGCGTCGGTGTGCTGGCCCTCTCGGCTCTGTCCGCGGCGGTGGTGGCGGGCTCGCTCGTCGTGCACTGGTCGACGATGCACGACCTCTACTCGATCACCGACTCGCTGTTCGGGCAGCTGAGCCTGACCGTGCTCTCGCTGCTGTACCTGCCCAACGTCGTGGTCGGCGCCGCCGCCGTCGCGGTGGGCTCCAGCGCGCACGTCGGCTTGGCCACGTTCAGCGCCTTCACCGTCCTGGGCGGTGACGTGCCGGCGCTGCCCGTGCTGGCCGCCGTACCGACCCCGCCGCTCGGCCCGGTCTGGGTGGCGCTGCTGATCGTCGGCGCGGTGTCCGGGGTCGCGCTAGGCCAGCAGTGCGCACGCCGCGCGCTGCCGCCGGTGCAGGCGCTGGCCAAGGTGGTGGTGGCCTCGGCCCTCGGAGCGGCGGCGATGGCGCTGCTGGGGTACGCGGGCGGCGGACCGCTGGGCAACTTCGGCGACGTCGGGGTCGACCATGCCACGTTCGGACCTGCGGTCTTCGTGTGGTTCGCCGGCATCGGGGCGCTGACCGTCGCCATGTCGGGCGGCTTCACGCCCCGGGTGCGCAGGCCCAAGCCCGTCGTCGAATCCGGCACCCTCGCGGAGGACGCCGACGATGACGAGCCGGCCTACGCCGAACTCGAATCGGATTCCGACACCGTCGTGATCGTCTCGGAGCGCGTCGACACCGAGCCCGACGTGTCGCCGCCACCGGTGCGCGAAGAACTCGCGGCCGTAGACCTTCCGGGCGAGCATGACGATCCCGAGGACCATTTCGTGGCCGACGACGACATGCGTTCGGGCCGCGACGGCACCACCCACTAGGCTTCCAGCCGTGCAGCCACCGGTCCGGGTTCCCCCGAGTGCGCCGTCGCGGCTCGTGGTCCTCGCTTCCGGCACCGGCTCCCTGCTCGCGTCGCTGCTCGAGGCCGCGGTCGGCGACTACCCCGCGCGTGTGGTCGCCGTCGGCACCGACCGCGACTGCCGTGCGTTGGAGATCGCGGAGCGGGCGGCGGTTCCGACGTTCACCGTGCCGCTCCGCGCCCACCCCGACCGCGCAGCATGGGACACCGCGATCACCGCGGCGACGGCAGCGCACGAGCCCGATCTGGTGGTCTCGGCGGGCTTCATGAAAATCCTTGGTCCGGCGTTTCTTTCGCGGTTCCCGGGGCGGGTGGTCAACACCCACCCGGCGCTGCTTCCCGCCTTCCCCGGCGCGCACGCCGTCGGTGACGCGCTCGCCTACGGCGTCCGGGTGACCGGGTGCACCGTCCATCTCGTCGACGCGGGCACCGACACCGGCCCGATCGTCGCGCAGCAGGCGGTGCCCGTGCTCGACGGCGACGACGAGGCCACCCTGCACGAACGGATCAAGGTGATCGAACGAGAACTCCTGGTGGATGTCCTGGCGGCGCTGGCCACCCGCGGCGTCACCTGGACGGGACGAAAGGCGACCATAGGATGAGCGACACCGACGGCAGGCGGCGTATCCGCCGCGCCCTGATCAGCGTGTACGACAAGACCGGGCTCGTGCCCCTGGCTCAGGGCCTGCACGAGGCGGGGGTCAGCATCGTCTCGACCGGTTCGACTGCGAAAACCATTGCCGACGCCGGTGTTCCGGTGACCCCGGTGGAGGACGTGACCGGATTCCCCGAGGTGCTCGACGGTCGGGTGAAGACGCTGCATCCCCGCGTTCACGCCGGGCTGCTGGCCGATCAGCGTAAACCCGAACATGTTTCGGCGCTCGAGGACCTCGGCGTCGAGGCGTTCGAGCTGGTCGTGGTCAACCTGTATCCGTTCACCCAGACGGTGAATTCCGGGGCCGGTGTGGACGAGTGCGTGGAGCAGATCGACATCGGCGGCCCGTCGATGGTGCGCGCCGCGGCGAAGAACCATCCCAGCGTGGCGGTGGTCGTCGAACCATTGGGCTACGACGGTGTGCTGGCCGCGGTGCGTGCCGGCGGATTCACGCTCGCCGAGCGAAAGAAGTTGGCGTCACTGGCTTTCCGTCACACCGCGGAGTACGACGTCGCGGTGGCGTCATGGATGGAGTCGGTGCTGGCGCCCGAGGACGCCGCCGAGGACGGCGCAGCCACGCTGCCGCCGTGGTTCGGGGCGACGTTCCGGCGCACCGCGGTGCTTCGCTACGGCGAGAACCCGCACCAGCAGGCGGCCCTCTACAGCGACGACGGCGGCTGGCCGGGTCTGGCGCAGGCAGAACAGTTGCACGGCAAGGAGATGTCGTACAACAACTACACCGACGCCGACGCGGCGTGGCGCGCGGCGTTCGACCACGAGGACACGTGCGTGGCGATCATCAAGCACGCCAACCCCTGTGGCATCGCGGTGTCGTCGGTGTCGGTCGCCGATGCGCACCGCAAGGCCCACGAATGCGACCCCCTCTCGGCGTTCGGGGGCGTGATCGCCACCAACACCGAGGTCAGCGTCGAGATGGCCGAGACGGTGGCGGGAATCTTCACCGAGGTGATCGTCGCGCCCGCCTACGAGCCGGGCGCGGTGGAGGTGCTGCGCGGCAAGAAGAACATCCGCATCCTGGTGGCGTCGGAGCCGCAGCCCGGTGGCACGGAGTTCCGTCAGGTGAGCGGCGGCTTGCTGGTGCAGCAGCGCGACGCGGTGGACGCCTCGGGCGACGATCCGGCGAACTGGACGCTGGCCACCGGCACGCCGGCGGATCCGTCGGTGCTCGCTGATCTGGTGTTCGCGTGGCGGACCTGCCGGGCGGTCAAGTCGAACGCGATCGTGATCGCCAAGGACGGCGCGACGGTCGGCGTCGGTATGGGCCAGGTCAACCGCGTCGACGCGGCGCGTCTGGCCGTGGAGCGGGCCGGGGATCGCACGCAGGGGGCTGTCGCGGCCTCCGATGCGTTCTTCCCGTTCCCCGACGGGCTGCAGACGCTGACGCGGGCCGGTGTGACGGCGGTGGTCCATCCCGGCGGTTCGATGCGCGACGACGAGGTCACCGCGGCTGCCGCGGAGGCGGGCATCACGCTGTACCTGACCGGAGCGCGTCACTTCGCGCACTGACGATCACCGCGACTGCGCGCAAAATGCCTGCGTGAGGTGGTGTGTTGCGTGCAGACCCGCGCGCTCGCGGGGAACAGTCGTAGCGTGGAGTGGTGACTTCAGCTTTTCAACCCTCGCCCGCCACTGCAGACATGCCCCGGACCGTCGGCGAGCTGCGCGCCTCCAGGCATCAGGAGCGCAGCGTCAAGGCCGAGATCCGGGAAAACCTGCTCGCCGCGCTGAGCTTGGGAGCCACTGCCGAACAGATCTGGCCGGGCATCCTCGGCTTCGACGACACCGTGATCCCGCAGCTGGAACGGGCGTTGATCGCCGGCCACGACATGGTGCTCCTGGGTGAGCGCGGGCAGGGCAAGACACGCCTGCTGCGCGCGCTGAGTGGACTGCTCGACGAGTGGACGCCGGTGATCGCCGGCGCGGAACTGGGCGAGCACCCCTACAGCCCCATCACGCCGGAATCGATCCGGCGGGCCGCCGACTCCGGCGACGACCTGCCGATCGCGTGGCGGCACCGCAGTGAGCGTTACACCGAGAAGCTCGCCACCCCCGACACCAGCGTGGCCGACCTGGTCGGCGACATCGACCCGATCAAGGTGGCCGAGGGCCGCAGCCTGGGCGATCCGGAGACGATCGCCTACGGTCTGATCCCGCGTGCGCACCGCGGCATCGTCGCGGTCAACGAGCTGCCAGACCTCGCCGAGCGCATCCAGGTCGCGATGCTCAACGTGATGGAGGAGCGCGACATCCAGGTTCGCGGCTACACGCTGCGGTTGCCGCTCGACGTCCTCGTCGTCGCGAGCGCCAACCCCGAGGACTACACGAACCGCGGGCGCATCATCACCCCGCTGAAGGACCGCTTCGGCGCGGAGATCCGCACCCACTACCCGCTCGAGCTCGACGCCGAGGTCGGCGTGATCACGCAGGAAGCGCATCTGGCCGCCGAGGTGCCGCCCTACTTGATGAGCATCCTCGCCAGATTCGCTCGCGCACTGCGCGAATCGACCGCGATCGATCAGCGCTCCGGTGTCTCGGCCCGGTTCGCGATCGCCGCGGCTGAGACCGTCGCCGCATCCGCCCGGCATCGCGCCGCGCTGCTCGGCGAACAGGATCCGGTGGCGCGCGTCGTCGACCTCGGCACCGTGATCGACGTGCTGCGCGGCAAGCTGGAATTCGAATCCGGCGAAGAGGGACGCGAGCAGGCAGTGCTCGAACACCTGCTGAGGCGCGCCACCGCCGAGACCGCCCAGCGGCTCCTCGGCGGTATCGACGTCGGTCCGATCGTCACCGCGGTCGAGAACGGCTCGCCCGTCACGACAGGGGAGCGGGTGTCTGCACGCGAGGTGCTCGCCGCACTGCCCGAGGTGCCCGCCGTCGCGGAGATCCAGCGCCGCCTCGAGGCGAGCACCGACGGGCAGCGGGCAGCGGCGATCGAGCTGGCGCTCGAGGCGCTCTATCTGGCCAAGCGGATCGACAAGGTGTCCGGAGAGGGCGAAACCATCTATGGCTAAACGACTGTCGCGGTACTCGCGATACACCGGCGGACCTGATCCGCTGGCCCCTCCGGTCGACCTGCGTGAGGCCCTCGAAGCCATCGGGCAGGACGTCATGGAGGGCACCTCGCCACGGCGCGCGCTGCAGGAACTGCTGCGGCGTGGGTCCAAGAACATGCCAGGCGCCGACAAGCTGGCCGCAGAGGCCAACCGTCGTCGTCGAGAGCTGTTGCAGCGCAACAACCTCGACGGCACACTGGCCGACATCAAGAAGCTGCTCGACGAGGCGGTGCTCGCCGAACGCAAAGAGTTGGCGCGGGCGCTCGACGACGACGCGAGATTCGGTGAGCTGCAGCTGGAATCGCTGTCGCCGTCGCCGGCCAAGGCCGTCCAGGAGCTCTCGGAGTACGACTGGCGTTCCCCGGAGGCCCGGCAGAAGTACGAGCAGATCAAGGACCTCATGGGCCGCGAGATGCTCGATCAGCGTTTCGCCGGCATGAAGGAGGCGCTGGAGAACGCCACCGACGAGGATCGCCAACGCGTCAACGACATGCTCGACGACCTCAACGACCTGCTGGACAAGCACGCCAAAGGCGAAGACGATCAGCAGGACTTCGAGAACTTCATGGCCAAGCACGGCGAGTTCTTCCCCGAGAACCCGCGCAACATCGACGAGCTGCTCGATTCGCTGGCCAAGCGGTCGGCGGCCGCGCAGCGCTTCCGCAACAGCCTGTCCGAACAGCAGCGTGCCGAGCTGGACTCGCTGGCACAGCAGGCATTCGGGTCGCCGTCATTGATGAACGCGCTCAACCGGCTCGACGCGCATCTGCAGGCCGCGCGGCCCGGGGAGGACTGGAACGGGTCGGAACGCTTCTCTGGAGACGACCCGATGGGCATGGGCGAGGGTGCCCAGGCGCTGGCCGACATCGCCGAGCTCGAGCAGCTCGCCGAGCAGCTTTCACAGAGCTATTCGGGTGCCTCCATGGACGATGTCGACCTCGACATGCTGGCCCGTCAGCTCGGCGACGAGGCTGCGGTGAACGCGCGCGCGCTGGCCGAACTCGAACGTGCACTGATGAACCAGGGCTTCCTCGATCGGGGTGCCGACGGGCAGTGGCGGCTCTCGCCGAAGGCGATGCGTCAGCTGGGCCAGACCGCGCTCAGGGATGTGGCCCAACAACTCTCGGGTCGGCACGGCGAACGCGACACCCGCCGTGCCGGTGCGGCCGGGGAGCTGACCGGTGCGACTCGGCCGTGGCAGTTCGGTGACACCGAGCCGTGGAACGTCACGCGCACCCTCACCAACGCTGTCTTGAGAGAGGCGGGCACTGGTGAGCGCGCGGGAGCCATCAGCCTCACCGTCGAGGACGTCGAGATCTCAGAGACCGAGACACGTACGCAGGCCGCGGTCGCGCTGCTCGTCGACACCTCGTTCTCGATGGTGATGGAGAACCGCTGGCTGCCGATGAAGCAGACCGCGCTGGCGCTCAACCATCTCGTCAGCACCCGGTTCCGCTCCGATGCGCTGCAGATCATCGCGTTCGGGCGCTACGCGCGCACGGTGACCGCGGCCGAGCTGACCGGTCTGGAGGGTGTCTACGAGCAGGGCACCAATCTGCATCACGCGCTGGCGTTGGCCACCCGTCACCTCCGCAGGCATCCGAACGCGCAGCCCGTCGTCCTCGTCGTCACCGACGGTGAGCCGACCGCCCATCTCGAGGACTTCGACAGGAACGGAAGTCCCGCGGTGTTTTTTGATTACCCGCCGCACCCCCGCACGATCGGCCACACCGTCAAGGGCTTCGACGAGGTCGCGCGGCTGGGCGCGCAGGTGACGATCTTCCGGTTGGGTAGTGACCCGGGCCTGGCTCGGTTCATCGATCAGGTCGCCCGCCGGGTGGGCGGTCGTGTCGTGGTGCCTGACCTCGACGGGCTCGGCGCGGCGGTGGTCGGCGACTACCTGGGGTCGAAGCGGCGACGCTGACCGCCGATCGGACGTAGGCCTCAGGCCTTACGCCTCTTCCGTTTGACAGTGACGCTGCCCCACAGAGCGAACCCGGAGATCCGCACACAGGGCGCACCCGGAGCGCCTTCGCCCTCGATGCTGTGCTCGAAGCTGCCCATCACCGACACACCGCGCAGGTCGACGTTCACTTCCGGCGGCACCAGGATGGTCTGGCCGCCCATGATCGTGTAGGTGCGGATCTCGACGTCGTGTGCGGTGAAGTCGGCGTAGCGCAGGTCCACGACGCCGCCACCCCAGAACGCGACGGTGGTCAGCCGCTTCGGGACGTTCCACCGGCCGCGCCGCTCGTAGCCCGACAGGATCGCCAACAGGGTGCTCGACGGTGCGGGGCGGCACGTGCCGCTGCGGCCGCGGGTGATCGCACCCGGCAGATCAGCAGACAGCCGATCGAGTTCATCGCAGGTCTGAGCCGCATACGCCCTCGCCAACCGGGCTTCGTACTCCGTCACGCCGATCGTTCCCGAGGCTGCCGCGTCGGTCAGCAGTTGCGCGACCTGGATGCGATCGGTGTCGGCAGCGCGCATCGAGCGGCTCCGTGACGCGGGGCTGCTCATCGGGCCTTCCTGCTACGTCCGCACATCGCCACCAGGTTACGACGATCGGCGGTACATGCAAGGTCCGTGGCCAAACTGTGAGCTGTCAGTTGATCCAGCGAGGCTTGCGCTTCTCCAGGAACGCGAGGATGCCCTCGCGGGCCTCGTCGGAGACGAACAGCGCCGCCGAGCGCTGCGTCAATGCTTCGGCGCGACGGTCGAACTCCTCGAGGATCGCGGCCGTGGTCAGCGCCTTCGATTCGGCCAGCCCCTGCGGTGAGCCCTGCGCGATCGCCGCCGTCAGGTCGTCGACGGCGGCCGCGACGTCTGCAGTGGCGACGGTGACCAAGCCCATCTGCTCGGCCTCCGTCGCGCCGAACTTCTCGCCGGTGACGAAGTAGCGACCGGCGGCGCGGGAGGTCATCTTCGGCAGCAACGTCAGCGAGATGATCGATGGAGCCACCCCGATGCGGGCCTCGGTCAGCGCGAACGTGCTGGCGGTGCCGGCCACCACGATGTCGCAGGCGCCGATCAGACCGAGCCCGCCGGCACGGACGTGTCCGTCGACGGCGGCGATGACGGGAAGCGGGCACGTCAGGATCTGGCGCAGCACCTGCGTCATCTCCCGGGCCCGGTCGAGCGCCAGCTCGGAGGGATCGCGGCCTGCGGCCTCGGCCAGGTCTGCACCCGCGCAGAACGTCCCGCCCGTATGGCCGAGCACGACGACCCGCACCTGCGCGTCCGCTGCGGCCCGCTCGAGGCCCTCGCGCAGTTGGGCGACCAACGCCGTCGACAGCGCGTTGCGGTTGTGCGGTGAGTCGAGGGTCAGCCGGGCGACCGCGCCGTCGCCCTCGTAGGACACCAGCATCAGTAAGACCGGGGG
Source organism: Mycobacterium sp. IDUB_1 (assembly GCF_055419625.1). Classification (NCBI taxonomy): domain Bacteria; kingdom Bacillati; phylum Actinomycetota; class Actinomycetes; order Mycobacteriales; family Mycobacteriaceae; genus Mycobacterium; species Mycobacterium sp. IDUB_1. Next base: position 366,698 of record NZ_JBVAYA010000002.1, read on the forward strand.
AGCCCGAGCGATGTCTGCGCGATGAAGTTCAGCACCATCTCCCGGCTGACGGGTGCAATGCGGGCCAGCCGCGAGGCGGTCAGCACCGAGGCGATGCCGTACTCCTTGGTGAGCCCGTTGCCGCCGAGACACTGCACTGCCTGGTCGACGGCGCGCACCGACGCCTCGCCGGCGGCGTACTTGGCCATGTTCGCCGCCTCGGCCGCGCCCACGTCGTCACCGGAGTCGTACAGGCTGGCCGCCTTCTGCATCATCAGCTTGGCGAGCTCGACCTCGATGTGGTTCTGCGCCAGCGGGTGGGAGAGCCCCTGATGCGCGCCGATCGGCGTCTTCCACACCTGCCGGGTCTTGACGTAGTCGACCGCCTTGTCGATCGCGAAGCGGCCCATCCCGACCGCGCTCGCCGCACCCATGATGCGCTCGGGGTTCAGCCCCGCGAACAGCTGCGCGATCGCGGCGTCCTCAGAACCGACGAGCGCGTCGGCAGGCAGGCGGACCTCGTCGAGGAACACCTGGAACTGGAACTCGGGGCTGACGATCTCCATCGGGATCTTGGTGAAGCTGAATCCGGGAGTGTCGGTCGGCACGACGAACAGCGCGGGCTTCAGATTGCCCGTCTTGTGGTCGGCCGTGCGGCCGACGACGAGCACGGCCTGAGCCTGGTCGACGCCGGAGATGTAGACCTTCTGGCCTGAGAGGATCCAGTCGCTGCCGTCGCGCCGCGCCGTGGTGGTGATGCGGTGGGAGTTGGAGCCGGCATCGGGCTCGGTGATCGCGAAAGCCATCGTGATCGTGCCGTCGGCGATGCCGGGCAGCCAGCGCTGCTTCTGCTCGTCGGTGCCGTACTTGGCGATGATCGTCCCGTTGATCGCAGGCGACACCACCATCATCAGCAACGCCGAACCCGCTGCCGACATCTCCTCCATGACCAAGCTGAGCTCGTACATGCCTGCGCCGCCGCCGCCGTACTCCTCGGGCAGGTTCACCCCGATGAAGCCGAGCCGGCCTGCCTCGGCCCACAGCTCGTCGGTGTGCTGGCCGGCGCGCGCCTTCTCCAGGTAGTAGTCCTGCCCGTAGTTGGCGGCCATCGCGCCGACCGCTTTGCGCAGGGCCTGCTGTTCTTCGGTCTCGACGAATCCGGTCATGACGCCTCTCCTGAATCGACTCGCGCCAGTACGGCGCCCACTTCCACCTGCGTTCCCGCGGTGACGTTGAGTTCGGCCAACACACCGTCGGCCGGCGCAGCGATGGTGTGCTCCATCTTCATCGCCTCCAGCCACACCAGCGGCTGGCCCGCGGTGACGGCGTCGCCGACGGCGGCCCCGACCCGCAGCACCGAGCCGGGCATCGGGGCGAGCAGCGAGCCGTGCGCGACGGCATCGGCCGGATCGGGGAACCGCGGCAGCGCCGTCAGGTGGACCGCCGCGTTGGGCGAGTCGACGTACACGTCGTGTCCGCGGGAGCCGTAGCGGCTGACGGTGAACGGACGGTCCACGCCGGCCACTCTCAGCACCACCTGGTCCGGCGTCGCCGTCACCAGCGTGACGTCGTCGCGATCCGCGATCCGCACGCCGTCGCGCGTGAAACGGTAGGCCACGTCATGGGTGGTGTCCTCGTCGTCGACGTAGCTCTTCGTCTGCCAGCCCGACGCGAGGTTGCGCCATCCGCTCGGGATGCCTGCGAACACCGTTGCGGTCCTGCGGTTGTGCGCGGCATCGGCCAACGCCGCAGCGATGGCCGACAGCTCCGTCGTCGCGGTGTCGGCCACCGGTGCGGCGAGCTCGGCGAGGCCATGAGTGTCGAAGAACGCGGTATCGGTGGCGCCGGCCAGGAACGCCGGGTGGCGCAGCACGTTGACCAGCAGGTCCCGGTTGGTGCGCACACCGTGCAGCTGGGTGCGGGTCAACGCATCGGCCAGCAGTGCGGAGGCCCGCTCCCGGGTGGGCGCCCAGGAGATGACCTTCGCGATCATCGGGTCGTAGAACACCGAGATGACCGAGCCGTCGCCCACCCCGGAGTCGAGGCGCACACCCGGCCGGTCGAGCAGCTCGAAATGCTTGACCGCCGAGGCCACGTCGACTCGGTGCACGGTGCCCGCCTGCGGTTGCCAGTTCTTGGCGGGGTCCTCGGCATAGAGGCGCGCTTCGATGGACGAACCCGACGAGGCCGGCGGGTGCGGGCCCAGCGGCGCCCCGTCGGCGACCGCGAGCTGCAGCTCCACCAGGTCCAGGCCGGACGTGAGCTCGGTGACCGGGTGTTCGACCTGCAGGCGGGTGTTCATCTCCAGGAAGAAGAACTCTCCGCCGTCTTTCGTCGAATCCGAGGCAGCCATGAATTCGACGGTGCCTGCGCCGGTGTAGCCGATCGCGGTGGCAGCCAGCCGGGCCGCCTCGAAGAGCTTGTCCCGCATGCCCGGTGTGCGCTCCACCAGGGGTGAGGGCGCCTCTTCGATGATCTTCTGGTGGCGGCGCTGAATCGAGCACTCCCGCTCACCGACCGCCCACACCGTGCCTTGCGCGTCGGCCATCACCTGCACCTCGACGTGATGGCCCGCCTCGAGGTAGCGCTCGCAGAAGACCGTGGGGTCGCCGAACGCCGACTCGGCTTCTCGTCGGGCGCCATCGACGTGCGCGTGCAGCTCGGCGAGATCACGCACCACGCGCATACCCCGGCCACCACCGCCGGCTGAGGCCTTGATCAACACCGGCAGCATCTCGGCGGTCACCGTGTCGGGGTCGAGTTCGTCGAGCACCGGCACGCCCGCCGCGGCCATCATCTTCTTCGCCTCGATCTTGGAACCCATCGCAGCCACGGCGGCCACGGGCGGGCCGATCCACGTCAGGCCGGCGTCGATCACCGCGGCCGCGAAATCGGGGTTCTCCGAGAGGAATCCGTAACCGGGATGAACGGCGTCGGCGCCGGCAGCCCGTGCGGCGGCGATCAGCTGGGCGGTGTCCAGGTAACCGCGGGTGCCGTCGAGGCGCACCCGAACGTCGGCTTCGGCGACGTGGGGTGCTTCGGCATCGGGTTCGGTGTAGACCGCGACCGTGCCGATACCCAGCCGCCGGCAGGTGGCGAACACCCGCCGCGCGATCTCGCCACGGTTGGCGACCAGAACTCGAGTGATCATCGCTCGCCCCTTCTCGCGTTTTCGGCGTGGTTGTCTGCGCTCAGCGACGACGAGCACGCCGAAATCGCACTCATGGGGGCCCTCACATCCGGAAGACGCCGAAATTCGACGTCCCCTCGATCGGTGCGTTGGCGATCGCCGACAGGCACATGCCCAACACCGTGCGGGTGTCGCGCGGATCGATGACGCCGTCGTCGTACAGCCGCCCGGACAGGAACATCGGCAGCGACTCGGCGTCGATCTGCGCCTCCACCGCCGCGCGCAGAGCGGCGTCGGCAGCCTCGTCGACATCCTGACCGCGGGCCTGCGCCGCGGCCCGGCTCACGATCGACAGCACGCCCGCCAATTGGGCGCCGCCCATCACCGCCGACTTCGCGCTCGGCCAGGCGAACAGGAAGCGCGGGTCGTAGGCGCGTCCGCACATGCCGTAGTGGCCCGCGCCGTAAGAGGCGCCGATGAGCAGCGACAGATGCGGCACGGTCGAATTGGAGACGGCGTTGATCATCATCGAGCCGTGTTTGATCATGCCGCCCTCCTCGTACGCCTTGCCCACCATGTAGCCGGTGGTGTTGTGCAAGAACAACAGTGGCGTGTTTGATCGGTTGGCCAATTGGATGAACTGCGTGGCCTTCTGCGACTCCTCGCTGAACAGCACGCCGCGCGCATTGGCGAGGATGCCGAGCGGGAACCCGTGCAGCGTGGCCCATCCCGTCACGAGCGAGCCGCCGTAGAGCGGCTTGAACTCGTCGAACTCCGAGCCGTCGACGATGCGGGCGATCACCTCGCGCGGATCGAACGGGATGCGCAGATCCGGCGGCACGATGCCGAGCAGTTCCTCGGAGTCGAACACCGGCTCGACGTACGGCCTCGGCGCCGGTCCCTTCTTGCGCCAGTTGAGCCGAGCCACGATGCGGCGGCCGATGCGCATCGCATCGAGCTCGTCGACGGCGAAGTAGTCCGCGAGACCTGATGTGCGGGCGTGCATCTCGGCCCCGCCGAGGGACTCGTCGTCGGACTCCTCGCCGGTGGCCATCTTCACCAGCGGAGGGCCGGCCAGGAACACCTTCGAGCGGTCCTTGATCATCACGACGTGATCGGACATCCCGGGGATGTAGGCTCCACCCGCGGTGGAGTTACCGAACACCAGCGCGATTGTCGGGATGCCCGCCGCCGACAGCCGGGTCAGGTCGCGGAACATCTGCCCGCCAGGGATGAAGATCTCTTTCTGTGTGGGCAGATCCGCACCGCCCGACTCGACCAGCGAGATCACCGGCAAACGGTTCTCGAAAGCGATCTGGTTGCCACGGAGGATCTTTCGCAGCGTCCACGGATTGCTGGTGCCGCCCTTGACGGTGGGATCGTTGGAAACGATCAGGCATTCGACGCCCTCGACCGCGCCGATGCCGATGACGACGCTCGCTCCGACCGTGAAGTCGCTGCCCCACGCGGCGAGTGGGCTCAGCTCCAGGAAGGGCGAGTCGGGGTCGACGAGCGCCTCGATGCGTTCGCGCGCGGTCATCTTGCCGCGGGCGTGGTGGCGGCTCACGTATTTCTCTCCGCCGCCTGCCAGCGCTTTGGCGTGCTCGGCGTCGAGCTCGGCGAGCTTGATCGCCATCGCATCGGCGGCCTCGCGGTAGGCGGGGGAACGGGGATCGAGTGTCGAGTGGAGCGTCACGCCTGGAAGCCCAGCGTCTTGGCGGCCAGCGAGGTCAGGATCTCGGTGGTGCCGCCGCCGATGCCGAGGATGCGCATGTCGCGGTACTGGCGCTCGATCTCCGATTCGGCCATGTAGCCCATGCCCCCGAACAGTTGAACCGCCTGGTTGGCCACCCATTCACCCGTCTCGACAGCGGTGTTCTTGGCGAAGCACACCTCGGTGATCAGGTTGGTCTCGCCCGCGATCTGGCGTTCCACCACGTGCCGGGTGTAGACCCGCGCGATGTCGATGCGCCGCGCCATCTCGGCCAGCGTGTTCTGCACCGACTGCCGCGCGATCAACGGCTTGCCGAAGGTCTCGCGGTTGCGGCACCACTCGACGGTGAGGTCGAGGCAGCGCTGCCCGCTGGCGTAGGCCTGCGCGGCGAGGCCGACGCGTTCGGAGACGAACGCCGCGGCGATCTGGAAGAAGCCGCTGTTCTCGGCGCCGACGAGGTTGGCGACGGGGACGCGGACGTCGGTGTAGGACAGTTCGGCCGTGTCGGAGGAGCGCCAGCCCATCTTGTCGAGCTTGCGGCTCACCTCGAAACCGGGCGTGCCCTTGTCGACGACGATCAGGGACACCCCCGCCGCGCCCGGGCCGCCGGTGCGCGCCGCGGTGACGACGAAGTCGGCCCGCACGCCCGAGGTGATGTAGGTCTTGGCGCCGTTGATGACGAACTCATCGCCCTCTCGGACTGCCCGGGTGGTCAGGTGCCCGACGTCGGAGCCGCCGCCCGGTTCGGTGATGGCCAGCGAGCCGATCTTCTCGCCGCGCAGTGTCGGCCGCACGTAGGTCTCGATGAGGCGCTCGTCGCCGGAGGCGATGATGTGAGGCACCGCGATGCCACAGGTGAACAGCGAAGCGAACACGCCGCCGGGTGCTCCCGCCTGGTGCATCTCCTCGCAGATGACCAGCGCGTCGCCGCCGTCGCCGCCGTCGCCGCCGGCCGTCTCCGGGAAACCGGCGCCCAGCAGCCCTGCCGCGGCTGCCTTGCGGTGCAGATCTCGAGGGAGCTCGCCGACGCGTTCCCATTCGTCGACGTGGGGGAGTACTTCGCGTTCGGCGAAGGCGCGCACCGTCTTTCGCAGGTCTTCACGTTCCGGTGTGGTCCAGATGCTCACGACAGCAACTCCTCGGGGATATCGATGGTTCGGCTGCGCAGCCATTCACCCAGCCCTTTGGCCTGGGGATCGAAACGCGCCGCGGACGCGACGCCCTGGCCCAGGATGTCGTCGATCACGAAATTCACGGCCCGCAGGTTGGGCAGCAGGTGGCGGGTCACCGGTAGGTCGGCCGCCTCAGGAAGCAGCTCGCGGAGCTTGTCGACGGTCAATGCGGATGCGAGCCAGCGCCATTGATCGTCGGTCTTCACCCAGACACCGACGTTCGCGCTGCCGCCCTTGTCCCCGCTGCGGGCGCCGGCGATGGTGCCCAGCGGCACCCGCCGCGTCGCGCCGGCGGGACTCGGCTCTGGTGGCTCGACCTCGGGAACCGGTTCGAGTTCGCGTGTCTGCGCGGCCGGTGCGATGTTCACGCGGGTGCCATCGGGGTGCACGGCCACGTGGGGCACCTGCGCGGCCGGTACGTGACCGGCAGTGAAGACGCCGTAGACCTGACCGTCACCGGGCGGGGTGGTGCTCGTGAAGCCGGGGTAGCTGGCCAACGCCAGTTCGACCGCAGCTGCGGAGAATCGGCGGCCCACCGCGGCAGCGTCGGGGTCGCGCGCCACACAGCTCAACAGGGCGCTGGCGGTCTGTTCGGTGTCGGCGTCGGCGTGGTCGGTGCGGGCCAGGGACCACTGCATCTCCGCCGGCCGGACGGTCAAGCTCGCCTCGAGCTGACGGCGTACGAGCTCAGCCTTGGCCTCGATGTCGAGCCCGGTCAGTACGAACGTCATCTCGTTGCGGAAACCACCGAGGCTGTTGAGGCTGACTTTCAGGGTCGGTGGCGGAGGCTCACCGGTGACGTCGCTGACGCGCACCCGGTCGGGTCCGTCGTCGGTCAGCGTGATCGAGTCGACCCGCAGTGTGGCGTCAGGATTGGCGTAGCGGGCTCCGCCGATTTCGTAGAGCAGTTGCGCGGTGACTGTGCCTACGGTGACGGCGCCGCCGGTGCCCGGGTGTTTGGTGATGACGGACGAGCCGTCGGCGTGGATCTCGGCGATCGGGAAGCCGGCGTGGTCCAGGTCGGCGATCTCGGTGAAGAAGGAGTAGTTGCCGCCGGTGGCCTGGGTGCCGCATTCGATGATGTGGCCGGCGGCGATCGCGCCGGCGATGCGGTCGATGTCGTCGCGCTGCCACCCGAAGTGCGCTGCCGCGGGACCGACGATCACCGATGCGTCGGTGACGCGGCCTGTCACCACGACGTCGGCGCCCGCGTGCAGGCAGTCTGTGATGCCCCACGCGCCCAGGTACGCGTTGGCGGTCAACGGTTGGCCCAGACCGAGCTCGCCGGCGCGGGGGAGCAGGTCGTCGCCCTCCACGTGCGCGACGGCGACAGTGATCTGGAGGCGCTCGGCCAGGTCACGGATGGCGGTGGCCAGGCCCGCGGGATTGAGGCCGCCGGCGTTGGCCACGATGCGCACGCCGCGGTCCATGGCAAGGCCGAGGCATTGTTCGAGCTGGCGCAGGAACGTCTTGGCGTAGCCCCGATCTGGGTCCTTCATCCGGTCGCGGCCGAGGATGAGCATGGTCAGCTCGGCCAGATAATCGCCGGTCAGGTAGTCGAGCTCGCCGCCGGTGAGCATCTCGTGCATGGCCGAGAGCCGGTCGCCGTAGAAGCCCGAGCAGTTCCCTATCCGGACGGGATCGCGGTCCGACACCGACCTCACGCACTCTCCCGTCGCTCCAGTGGGCAGAGCGCCCAACCAACCGGTAGGTTAACGGGTACCGGCGGTAGCACGTCAAGACCTGACCGCGTGTCGCCCGTGGCGGGATCCGCGGAGTTTGGAACCCGCCGAGCTCACCGGTTATCCTGGACACCAATTGCCCGCGTCCGGTACGCCCGGGCCTGCAGGCAGTACCGATGTCCGTGGGTAATCCGATGGACACCCCGAAACAGATGGAGCTCGATCATGGCTGTCCCGAAGCGCAGGATGTCGCGTGCGAACACCCGGAGCCGGCGCGCGCAGTGGAAAGCCACGGCCACCGGGCTCGTGGGCGTGACCGTTGCAGGTCAGCAGCGCAAGGTGCCGCGGCGTCTGCTCAAGGCAGCGCGTCTCGGTCTCATCGACCTGGACCGTCGCTAACCGTCACGACGCGTAGCGGAAACATTCAGGTTTCATCGGCGCGGCTCTCAGCACTCTCTCAGACACGGGGTTGAGACTGTGCCGGTGCGCATACTCGTCGTCGATGATGACCGCGCGGTCCGCGAATCGCTGCGCCGCTCCCTGTCTTTCAACGGCTACTCCGTGGAGTTGGCCCAGGACGGCCGCGAAGCACTGGACCTGATCGCCACAGCTCGTCCCGACGCTGTCGTGCTCGACGTGATGATGCCGCGCCTCGACGGGCTCGAGGTGTGCCGACAGCTCCGCAGTACCGGCGACGATCTGCCGATCCTCGTGCTGACGGCTCGCGATTCCGTGTCCGAGCGGGTGGCAGGCCTGGATGCGGGCGCCGACGACTACCTGCCCAAGCCGTTCGCGCTCGAAGAGTTGCTGGCGCGCATGCGGGCGCTGCTGCGCCGCACCACGCTCGACGATTCGAGCGAATCGGCTGCGTTGACGTTCGCCGACCTCTCGCTGGATCCGGTGACCCGTGAGGTCACCCGAGGTGAGCGTTCGATCAGCCTCACCCGCACGGAGTTCGCGTTGCTCGAGATGCTCATCGCCAACCCCCGTCGGGTGCTGACCCGCAGCCGCATCCTCGAAGAGGTGTGGGGCTTCGATTTCCCGACCTCGGGCAACGCGCTCGAGGTCTACGTCGGGTATCTGCGCCGCAAGACCGAGGCCGAGGGCGAGCCGCGGTTGATCCACACTGTGCGGGGCGTCGGCTATGTGCTTCGGGAGACCCCACCCTGATGCAGCCGCACCCCGATGTCGCATGGCCGGGACAACCTCAACAGCCACCGGCCGGCAGTTCGGTGTCGCTGCGCTGGCGCGTGATGCTGCTGGCGATGTCGATGGTTCTGATGGCTGTCGTGTTGATGGGTGTCGCCGTTTACGCCGTGGTGTCCCGAGCGCTCTACGACGACCTCGACAGCCAGCTGTTCAAGCGCGCTCAACTTCTCGTGGAGAGCGGCTCGCTCGAAGTCGACCCGGGTAAGGCCATCGAAGCGACGGCGTATTCGGACATGAACGCGCGGCTGGTCATCCCCGGCCGGGCCGGGTATCGGACCTCGGACAACATTCCGGTCGGGCAGCCCGAAAAGGACGTCATCGCAGGCAATTTGGGAATGTCGCTGCGCACCGTGGGTCACCAGCGGGTGTTCGCCGTACATTTCGCGAACGGCTCGTCGCTCCTGCTCTCGAAGAGCCTGGGGCCGACCGGCGATCTTCTCAAGAAGCTGGGGACGGTGCTGTTCTGGGTCGGCGGGATCGGGGTCGCGATCGCCGCCATCGCGGGTGGGATGGTGGCCACCGCAGGCCTGCGACCCGTGGCTCGATTGACCCAGGCGGCCGAACGTGTCGCGCGCACCGACGACCTTCGCCCAATCCCCGTGGTCGGTCACGACGAATTGGCCAGACTCACAGAGGCTTTCAACATGATGCTGCGGGCGCTGGCCGAGTCACGCGACCGCCAGGCCAGGCTGGTCACCGACGCGGGTCACGAACTGCGCACGCCTTTGACCTCGCTGCGCACCAACGTCGAACTGCTGATGGCGTCGATGCGGCCGGGTGCCCCGCGTATCCCGGAAGACGAGATGGCCGACCTGCAGGCCGACGTGATGGGGCAGATCGAGGAATTGTCCACGCTGGTGGGTGATCTGGTGGATCTCACCCGTGAGGACGCCGGCCGCGTGGTGTACGAGGTCGTGGAGATCGCCGACGTCATCGATCGCTCCTTGGAGCGGGTTCGCCGTCGCCGCAACGACATCGAGTTCGACGTCACCGTCACGCCCTGGCAGGTGTACGGCGATGCGGCCGGGCTGGGGCGGGCGGTTCTCAATCTTCTGGACAACGCAGCCAAATGGAGCCCCCAGGGCGGCCGGGTCGGTGTCCAGATGAGGCAGGTCGACGCCAACCACGCGGCGTTGGTCGTGTCGGACAACGGACCGGGAATCCCCTCCCACGAACGAGATCTCGTGTTCGAGCGGTTCTACCGGTCCACTGCGGCGCGGGCGATGCCGGGTTCAGGACTGGGATTGGCGATCGTCAAGCAGGTGGTGGCCAAGCACGGCGGAACTCTGCTCGTCACCGACGCCGTCCCCGGCGGCGATCCGCCAGGGACATCGGTGCACATGGTGTTGCCCGGCCGGCCGTCCACGGCGGTGGACACGACGGCGACACGCGCATCGTGATTCCCGTGGTGACGCGTGTCACCAGCGACGATCTTCGCGTGAGCGCGGCAGAATCTGGGCGTGTACCGAAGCGAATCTCAGGGCACTCTCAGCCCAGGTGGGCACTCTGGATGCCACACACTTCGTTGGTGAAGTAGACCACCCCTACTCGAGGAAGACACTGCATCGACATGACCAACCATCCGAGGTACTCACCGGGGCCGCATCCGGGTCAGCAGCCCGGAATGGCTGGCCAGGCGCCGCAGGGTCAGGTCGGCCCCCAACGGTCCGGTGCCCATGAGCAGCCCGGCTACGACTGGCGGTACGCGACGGAGCAGCAGCGGCAGGCCTACCGCTCGCCCTACGATCCCTACCCCGGCGCGCCCATGCCCAACCCCTACCAGCGGCCCGGTTTTCCGCCGGCCCCTGCGGCCCCTAAAAAGCGTTCGCGCGCAACGGGTCTCGTCACGGGAGCGGTGGCCATCGCGATCGTGTCGGCGGGCATCGGTGGTGGTGTCGCGACTCTGATACATCCGGCCCACAGTTCTACCGGGTTCAGCGCGTCAGGTGCGGCGCCGAGTCAGCCGGCCGCGAGCGTGCCCAACGGCTCGGTGGAGCAGGTCGCGGCGAAGGTGGTACCGAGTGTGGTCAAGCTCGAGGTGAACGAGGGCCGCCAGTCCGAAGAGGGCTCCGGCGTCATCCTGTCCACCGACGGGCTGATCCTGACCAACAACCACGTGGTCGCCGCGGCGGCCGGTCCGGGCGGCCCGGAAACCAAGGTCACGTTCGCCGACGGCCGGACCGCTCCGTTCGACATCGTGGGTACCGATCCCGGTAGCGACATCGCGGTGGTGCGTGCCAAGGGTGTCTCGGGCCTGACTCCGATCGCGATCGGATCGTCTGCGAACCTGCGGGTCGGTCAGGACGTCGTCGCGATCGGATCACCGCTGGGCCTGGAGGGCACGGTGACGACGGGCATCATCAGCGCGTTGAACCGCCCGGTCGCCGCCGGCGGTGACGCGCAGAACCAGAACACGGTGCTCGACGCCATCCAGACCGATGCGGCGATCAACCCGGGCAACTCGGGCGGCGCGCTGGTCAACATGAACGGTGAGCTGGTCGGGATCAACTCGGCCATCGCCACCATGGGAGCCGATTCCGGAGCGGCGCAGGGCGGCTCGATCGGTCTGGGATTCGCGATCCCGGTCGATCAGGCCAAGCGGATCGCCGACGAACTGATTCAGACGGGCAGCGCGACCCGCGCCTCGCTCGGCGTCCAGGTGGGCAACAACGCCGGCGGGGACGGGGCCAAGATCGTCGAGGTGACGCCGAACGGCGCGGCATCTTCGGCCGGGCTTCCCGCGGGCGTTACGGTGACCAAACTCGACGACCGGGTGATCGACAGCGCTGATGCGCTCGTGGCTGCGGTGCGGTCCAAGGCGCCGGGCGACAAGGTGACGCTGACGTATCTGGATCCGTCCGGCAAGCCGCAGACCGTCGACGTGACGCTGGGTAAGGCGGCACAGTGAGGGTGGTTCACGGCTCGCCGCATTTGACGCTGCGAGTGGCTGCGACGTCGTCGGTGCCGACATATACGGTTGTCCCCATGGAACAGCCCAATACGTTGGTCGGCCGGGCTCTCGTCGTCGTCGTCGACGACCGCTCCGCGCACGGAGACGAGGAGGACCATAGCGGGCCTCTGGTCGCAGAACTGCTCGGCGAGGCCGGGTTCGTCGTCGACGGCGTCATCGTGGTGTCCTCCGACGAGGTCGAGATTCGCAACGCACTCAACACTGCCGTGATCGGCGGCGTGGACCTCGTGATCTCGGTCGGTGGCACGGGCGTGACGCCGCGCGAGGTCACCCCGGAGGCGACACGCGATCTGCTCGACCGGGAGCTCCTCGGCATCGCCGAGGCACTGCGCGCGTCGGGCCTGGCGGCGGGCACCGCTGATGCGGGACTGTCGCGTGGACTCGCCGGCGTGTCTGGCAGCACGCTGGTGGTCAACCTCGCGGGGTCTCGCGCCGCCGTCCGTGACGGCATGGCCACCCTCGGGCCCCTGGCCGCGCACATCATCGCGCAGCTATCCAGTTTGGAGATCTAATCGCCGTGGGCTGGCAGCAGCTAGTCCGCATGCGGGCCGGAGGAGCTTCCTCTCCGGCCCGCTTTGGTATGCGCGTACGGCGTGTTCGACCTGCAGTGTTAACGCCGGGTGAACTGCAGTCTCCGCTGCGATGTGATGTTCGTCACATAGGATGGGCTCAATGACCGATCACCCCCGCCCGTCGCGGGATGTAGTTAACAAGATCTTCGGCGACACATTGCCTGAGATGCCGACCGGCGAGCGCGACCCCGACCACCCGGGGGAGGGCACCGATCGGGACAGCTGGCTGCGCGACAACATTCCGCCCCATCACAGTGATCACGGCTGACCTGTAGGTTCACCACAGCTGCAGTACAGGAACGTGGTGTAACGCCTGCGCCGCCTGTGACGAAGACGTTGGTGCGGGGTCAAGATCAGCGACGGTGTTCTTCGGCCAACCCCCGTCGTCGCAAGGAGGGGGCCGCCGACTCTCGAGGAGTCGTCAGCAAACGATGGCCGCAGCGCGCATCTCGCGACACCACACAGACGTACGCGTTGCCGGTCGGATGCCTCCTCGTTATGTTCCTCTCGTCAAAACGATGAGTGATTCGTAAGAACAAAATGTGAGCTTTTTAATTCCACTCACATGAAGTTCTCGCGAGGTGTGTGGTGTAGCGGTACGGCCAGGCACGAGCAACCGGTGCCCCGACACGGGGACCCGTTCTACTGAGCAAGGGAGAACATGAAGGCAATCAGTCGGGTGCTGATCGCGATGGTCGCGGCCATCGCAGCGTTGTTCGTGAGCACTGGCACCTCTCACGCAGGGCTGGACAAT
>NZ_JBVAYA010000002.1:379978-880922 GCF_055419625.1 Mycobacterium sp. IDUB_1
GTTCACCGTCGACGTCTCCGGCGCCAATGGTGCGGTTGCGGTGTCGAACGCGCACGGCACGGTGACCGGTGCTGCCGGTGGTGTGCTGCTGCGCCCCTACGCACGGTTGATCTCGTCGGCGGGTGACAGCGTCACCACCTACGGCGAACCCTGGAACATGAACTAACGCAACTCCTTTCAGCTGAGAAGCGGCCTCTGACTTCGGTCAGGGGCCGCTTCTTCGTGTTCTGCACCCCTGCACTTCTCGATCATGCGAGCCCCACCTGTGACCAGCTTGGCAACTGGTTACCAAACAGCTTGGCGGGCAAGCATTCCGACGTGCCGCTGGTTAATTTCATGTCCTCGACGAGGAGAACCTTCGTGAAATGTCACCGTCTACGGGTTGAGGAGAGCATGAAGCTGATCATTCGGGTGCTGATGGCACTGAGCATGAGTAGTGCGGCGCTGCTCGTCAGCGCCGCGACATCGCACGCAGGGCTGGACAACCAGCTCAGCCTCGTCGACGGCAAGGGTCGCACCCTGACCATCCAACAGTGGGACACGTTCCTCAATGGTGTGTTCCCCCTTGACCGCAACCGTCTGACCCGGGAGTGGTTCCACTCGGGCAAGGCGGTCTACACCGTGGTCGGCGACGGCGCCAAGGACTTCGCGGGCACCCTGGAACTGGGTTACCAGATCGGGTTCCCGTGGTCGCTGGGTGTGGGCATCAACTTCAGCTACACCACCCCGAACATCGCGCTCGATCAGCAGGACATCATCGGTACGGCGAAGGGTCCGATCGATCTGTTCCCGCCGATCTCGACGCCGCCGCTGCTGCCGGGCGTCTCGATCTCGGCGGATCTGGGCAACGGTCCGGGTATCCAGGAGGTCGCGACGTTCTCCGTCGACGTCTCCGGTGACCACGGCGCGGTGGCGGTGTCGAACGCGCACGGCACGGTGACCGGTGCTGCCGGCGGTGTGCTGTTACGGCCGTACGCGCGGCTGATTTCCAAGGACGGAGACAGCGTCACCACCTACGGAGAACCCTGGAACATGAACTGACCTCACACGTTCCCACTCCCAGGAGCGGCTCCTGACTTCGGTCAGGGGCCGCTTCCTGTGACGGAGCTGGCAATTGGATGCCAAACAGCTTGGCCGGCAAGCGCTCCAGCTGGCTGCTGGTTATTTTCGTCTCCTCAAAGATGAGAAATTTTCCAATAAATCACCGTCTACGGGCTGAGGAGAGCATGAAGCTGATCATTCGGGTGTTGGTTGCACTGAGCATGAGCGTCGCGGCGCTGCTCGTCAGCACTGGCACTTCACACGCAGGGCTGGACAACGAACTGAGCCTCGTGGACGGCAAGGGTCGCACCTTGACGATCCAGCAGTGGGACACGTTCCTCAATGGTGTGTTCCCCCTTGACCGCAACCGTCTGACCCGGGAGTGGTTCCACTCGGGCAAGGCGGTCTACACCGTGGTCGGCGACGGTGCCAAGGACTTCGAGGGCACCCTGGAACTGGGTTACCAGATCGGCTTCCCGTGGTCGCTGGGTGTGGGCATCAACTTCAGCTACACCACCCCCAACATCGCCTTGGACGCGCAGGATGTCATCGGCACCTCGGCCGGAGCGATCGATCTGTTCCCGCCGATCTCGACTCCGCCCCTGCTGCCGGGCGTCTCGATCTCGGCGGATCTGGGCAACGGTCCGGGTATCCAGGAGGTCGCGACGTTCTCCGTCGACGTCTCCGGTGACCACGGCGCGGTGGCGGTGTCGAACGCGCACGGCACGGTGACCGGTGCTGCCGGCGGTGTGCTGTTGCGGCCGTACGCGCGGCTGATTTCCAAGGACGGAGACAGCGTCACCACCTACGGAGAACCGTGGAACATGAACTGAGAGTTGTACCCACTTCGGTGGCGGAAAACTCAAGGTGAAGAAGATGATTCTGAACATCGCGCTACGTGCGCACGACGCGATCAACACTGGTAATCTGAGCCGACATAGCTTCAACCAGTTCAGAGAGAAGGGACGGCCGGTGGCCGAGTACGGTACTTCCGTTTCCGCGCGGTTGGCGAAGCCGATCGCAATGGGGCTGAGCGGCCTCGCCGCTGCCGCCGCACTGATGACAATCGGCGTGGGCACTGCCAGCGCCGACGACATGAGCGCCGACCCCTCGACGCCGGGTAATGGCCGCGAGGCCGACGGCGCTGTGCGTTCGCCTGACGTGTCCAATGGCTCGTCCGGCGTCTACGCCCAGGGCGAGGTTCGCACCTCCGGCTTCGGCGAGGCGCTCGCCTCGCAGGGCGGCGAGGTTCGCACCTCCAGCCGGGGTGTCCCCGGCACGAAGGCATGGGTGTTCTCCGGTGCTGCCGGTGACATCAGCGCCTGCGTGTACGACGGACCGTGGTGCGCGAACTGGATGGCGATCCCGTTCGACATCAACAACCCCTGATCGAGTTCTGCAACAAAAAGCCCCCGGTGAAGACCCGGGGGCTTTTTGTTGCGTGCTATCAGTCGCGGTCTGCGCTGGTGTGCTTCGCAGTGTCCGGGCTGGGGCCGGTACCGGGCCCGCTCACGTGCTTGCCTGCCGAACCCTCGTTCTCCCGCAGCAGGTTACGGATCTCGGTGAGCAGGCTCAGCTCCGTGTCCTGGGCCTGTTCGACTTCGCCGCGCTCGCGCAGCTTCTTGTACGGCAGCACGATCACGAAGTACACGACGGCGGCGACGAGGACGAAGTTGATCACCGCGGACAGCACCGCGTTGAAGTCGAGGAACTTGTCAGCACCCAGCGGCACCTTCAAGACCCCGTATTCGCGGTCGCCTCCCGCGCCGATACGATCGATGAGCGGCTGAATCACGTTGTCGGTGAAGGCTTTCACCAGAGCGGTGAAGGCAGTACCGATGACCACCGCCACCGACAGGTCGATCACGTTGCCGCGGGCGAGGAAATCCTTGAATCCCTTAAGCATGCTGGTCCTCTCGGTCGGATTATGCGGACTGACAGGGCACCACGTTAGTCGTTCCTGCCATTGATCGAATACTTACTGCCACCGGAATGATCCGCCTGAGCTGCGGGTTTAAGCGATCAGATCGAGTACATCGCCACAGAGCAGAGGTTTGAGATGACCAGGATCGGTATCGCCACCGCAACAGCAACCGCCCTCACCGCCGTGGCTCTGGGATTTGCCGCACCTGCGCTCGCCGCGCCGACCGCTGGCAGCGCCGAAGACACCATCAGCGAGCTGGAGGCCGCGGGCAATCGGGTCATCGTCACCCGTCAGTCCCGGGTTCCGCTCGACGAGGCGACGGTGGTCAACCTGACGACCGGTCCTGACATCTGGAAGCGCGTGTGGGACGCCAACTTCGACGATCAGCACTTGATCAGGACGGGTAACGTCATCTACCTCACCGTGAAGTAGGTCAGTGCAGGGTCACGGTGACCGTCTGCACCAGCGCCGCACCCGCGACAGTCTTTGCCGAAGCCGACGGAAGGGCAATCAGGACAACGCGATTGCCGTTCTGGGCGGTGATCCCGCCGCTCTTGGTCGACACCATCACCACGATCGCGTCAGTCGCGATGACCCGTGCCTCGGAGCCGTTGTCGGCCGCGGCGGGGGCGGCGACGATGTCGACGACATCACCCGCCCGGATCAGGTCGAGCAGGGCGGGATCCGCCAGTGGGATGGCGACGATGCGGGCGTCGGGGCCGGCAGCCGATTCGGCGAGCCGCGACCCGAGGAGCCGGACGTCGGTCAGCGCTTCACCGCGCCGGGCGGGGCCGGCCAGCATGCTTCCCGCCACGTCGTCGATCCGGGTCTGTGCGCCGTCGGGAATGGTTGCGGGACTTCGTTGTTCGAGTCGCACATCGTCGGCTGTCAGCGCTGAGCCGGGGCTCAGGTCGCGGGCGGCGACGACGACGTCGGTGCGGTCGTCGCGGGGATCGTCACGCCATGCAGCAGCGGCGGCCAGCAGAACCAGCGCACCCGCCAGTATCCGACGGGCGACCACCGTCCGCACCCAGTCGGGGCGCAGCGCCCGCGTGAGCTTGTGCAGAGCGGTGGGGTCGAGCGAGCCGGGCATGCGGCCACGCTAAGGCGACGGCGCTTATCCGTCAGGAGGTTATTGGACGCCTGTGGATAACGGTCAGCTGGACGCGGCTGCAGCAGGCGTCGACGACGACGAACTCGACGATGAACTGGCGGAGCTGCTCGTCGAGGAGTTCGAGGAGGAGCTGTCCGAGGAGCTGGACGAGCTCGACTCTGTGCTGCTGCTCTTGGCGCTGGAGCTCGTCGAGCTCTTGCCGGACTCACGGCTGTCGGTGCGGTAGAAACCGCTGCCCTTGAACACCACGCCGACCTTGCCGAACACCTTGCGCAACCGACCGTGGCACTGCGGGCACTCGGTCAGTGAATCGTCGCTGAAGGCCTGCACCACGTCGAACTTGTTGTCGCACTCGGTGCACGCATAAGAATAGGTGGGCACAGCTTCCTCCGAGGTCGTCACGCTTGTTAGCACTCTACCGACTCAAGTGCTAGAACCGCCAGCGGGTGCCTGTCATTCCCGTCGTAGTTCGACCACGCCGAGGCCGGGCGTCGCGGCGTGAGTCATCCGGACATCGTGCGGCTCGTGCGGCAGTGCGTCGAGGAGTTCCTGGTCGCGGACGACGGCCACCAACGGTGCCGTGTCGGCGGCCCGCTGCAGCGTCCGATCGTAGAAGCCGGCGCCGCGGCCCAGGCGCGCGCCGCGACGGTCAACCGCCAACGCCGGCACCAGCACTGCGCTCGCCTCGGCCACAGCCTCCGGCGGCAGATGCGGAGGTGGTGGTTCCCGCAGTCCGAACGCCGCACGGACCAACGTGCCCGCGCGGTAGGTGCCCCACTGCAGAGGTCGGGGCACGCCGTCGTCGCCCTGTCGCGCCACGGGCAGCAGGACCCGCACGCCGCGGCTGCTCAATTGGTCCAGCAGTTCCGCAGACCCGGGCTCCGACCCGACGGGAACGTAGGCGCACACGGTGGAGCCGGGGGTGACCCACGCCAGCAGGTGTCCGGTCAGCGCGGTGGCCTCGGCGGCCCGTTGCTGCGGCGTCGACGCCGCGCGTGCGGCGAGGATTGCGGCGCGTACCTGTGTTTTCGTCTGGCGCACTGAGTAGCCTTCCGCGTGCCGGGTAAGGAGGAACTACCGACCCCGAGAGGTTAGTGTGTGAACGATGAATCGGCCTGAAGTTCCCATACCGCACACTGCGGTCGTCCCCGCCGCGGGGCTGGGAACCCGTTTCCTGCCCGCCACGAAGACGGTGCCCAAAGAGTTGCTGCCGGTCGTCGACACGCCCGGTATCGAGTTGGTGGCCGCCGAGGCCGCGGAGGCAGGCGCCGAACGTCTGATCATCATCACTTCCGAGGGCAAGGACAGCGTGGTTGCCCACTTCGTCGAGGATCTGGTGCTCGAGGGCACGCTCGAGGCGCGCGGCAAGAAGACCATGCTGGAGAAGGTGCGCCGAGCGCCCGCGCTGATCAAGGTCGAGTCCGTGGTGCAGGCCGAGCCCAAAGGCCTCGGCCACGCAGTCGGTTGTGTCGAGGCCAGCCTCACGCCCGACGAAGACGCGATCGCGGTGCTTCTCCCCGATGATCTGGTACTTCCGACCGGCGTACTCGAGACCATGTCGAAGGTGCGTGCCAAGCGCGGCGGATCGGTGCTGTGCGCCATCGAGGTCGACCGTGAGGACATCAGCGCCTACGGCGTGTTCGACGTCGAGACCGTGCCCGACGCGGCGAATCCGAACGTGCTGCGGGTCAAGGGCATGGTGGAAAAGCCCAAGGCCGAGGACGCGCCGTCGCCCTATGCGGCAGCCGGCCGTTACGTGCTGGACAGGGCGATCTTCGACGCGCTGAGGCGGATTCCGCGCGGTGCGGGCGGCGAGCTCCAGCTGACCGACGCCATCGCGCTGCTGATCGAGGAGGGCCATCCGGTACACGTCGTGGTCCACCGCGGATCTCGACACGATCTGGGAAATCCCGGGGGCTACCTGAAGGCTGCGGTTGACTTTGCGTTGGAGCGAGACGACTACGGGCCCGAATTACGGCGGTGGTTGGTCGAGCGGCTGGGACTCGGGCGGGATTCGACCGAGCACTAGCGCCACCGATCACGCGCATCTTCTGCGGAGCGCGTAGGCGCTCAACAGAAGAAAGGCATGCTGTGCGTTCGGTGGAGGAGCAGCAGGCTCGGGTGGCCGCAGCCGCGGTGGCACCCCGGCCCGTACGAGTGGCGATAGCCGAGGCGCAAGGTTTGATGTGCGCCGAAGAGGTGGTCACCGAGCGGCCGCTGCCCGGGTTCGACCAGGCGGCGATCGACGGCTACGCGGTGCGCAGCGTCGACGTGCTGGGCATCGGGGGCGGGCCGGACGGCGGTGACGGTGAAGAACGTGACAACCGCGACCTCAGCCTGCCCGTCATGGGCCTGATCGAGGCCGGTTCGCGCACGCCGAGCCGGTTGCAGCCGCGCCAGGCTGCGCGCGTGCAGACAGGTGCGCCGATGCCGACGCTTGCCGACGCGGTGCTGCCGCTGCGGTGGACCGACGGCGGGGAATCCCGGGTCCGGGTGCTGCGAGGTGTGCGCTCGGGAGCCTACGTGCGCCGCACGGGTGACGACGTTCAGCCCGGCGATGTCGCTGTGCGGGCGGGGGCGATCATCGGCGCGGCTCAGGTGGGCCTTCTGGCCGCGGTGGGCCGGGAGCGTGTGCTGGTGCATCCGAGGCCGCGGTTGTCGGTGATGTCCGTGGGCGGTGAGCTCGTCGACATTTCGCGGACCCCGGGCAACGGCCAGGTCTACGACGTCAACTCCTATGCCTTGGCCGCGGCCGGACGGGATGCGGGCGCCGAGGTCAACCGCGTCGGCATCGTGCCCACCGATCCGGCGAAGCTGCGTGAGGTCGTGGAGGGGCAGCTGAGCCGATCAGAAGCGGTGGTGATCGCGGGAGCGGTCGGGGGCGCGGCCGCCGAGGGCGTGCGGTCCGTGCTGGCTCAGTTGGGCGACATGGAGGTGACGCGCATCGCGATGCACCCGGGCTCGGTGCAGGGCTTCGGTCAGCTCGGACGCGATGGCGTGCCGGTGTTCCTCTTGCCTGCCAATCCGGTCAGCGCCCTGGTGGTCTTCGAGGTGATGGTGCGACCGCTGCTGCGTCTGTCGCTGGGTAAGCGACAGCCGATGCGGCGCGTCGTGCAGGCCCGCGCGCTGTCGCCGATCACGTCGGTGGTGGGCCGCAAGGGGTACCTGCGGGGGCAGTTGATGCGCGACCAGGACACCGGCGAGTACCTGGTGCAGGCTCTCGGCGGGTCGCCCGGTGCCTCGTCGCATCTACTGGCCACGCTCGCAGAAGCAAACTGCCTGGTGGTCGTGCCCAGCGACGCCGAGCAGATCCGCACGGGCGAGATCGTCGACGTCGCGTTCCTGGCTCAGCGCGGCTGAGCTCGAACCCCACGTCCCGTGATGAACCTCCTCGGCTCCCGTTCGCAGCACCCCGGGTGGCCTCAGCCCGTGGGTCCGATCCGGGTGGCCGCGGGAACGGTGCGGTTGCGCCCCGTGCGTCTGCGCGACGCCGCGCAGTGGAGCAGGATACGGCTGACCGACCGCGACCACCTGGAGCCGTGGGAGCCGTCGACGGATATGGATTGGCAACTGCGCCATGCTGTTTCGTCGTGGCCCGCGGTGTGTTCTGGGTTGCGGGCCGAGGCGCGCAAGGGGCGGATGCTGCCCTATGTGATCGAACTCGACGGGAAGTTCGCCGGTCAGTTGACCATCGGGAACGTCACTCATGGCGCACTGCGGTCGGCATGGATCGGCTACTGGGTGGCTCGGGAGTACGTCGGGGGAGGGATCGCGACCGGCGCATTGGCGCTGGGCCTGGATCACTGCTTCGGGCCGGTGATGCTGCACCGCGTAGAAGCGACCGTACGGCCGGAGAACTCGGCGAGCCGCGCGGTTCTGGCAAAGGCGGGATTTCGAGAAGAGGGTCTGTTGAAACGCTACCTCGACGTCGACGGCGCCTGGCGGGACCACTTGCTGGTGGGGTTGACGATCGAAGAGGTCAACGGGTCGGTGACCTCCGCACTGGTGCGTGCCGGCCGCGCGTCGTGGGGCTGATCCCCGCTTTGCCCGGCCCGCTGTGGCTGATGTGACACGTGTGACGTTTGGTGCTTGTACTCAGCGAATTACAGGTGTGTAATTGTCACGGCGCGCCGCTCACGGATGCGCTGGTCGAACAGACCTAGCCTGATGGGGAAAGGAGCAGGCGCCATGCCAAGCATCCCCCAATCTCTTCTCTGGATTTCCCTTGTCGTGCTCTGGCTGTTCGTGCTGGTGCCGATGCTGATCAGCAAGCGCGACGCCGTGCGCCGAACCAGCGATGTCGCGCTGGCCACCCGAGTGCTCAACAGCGGTGCGGGTGCGCGGCTGCGTCGGCGCGGCGGGCCCGCTGCGGGACATCGCAGCGATCCGCACTGGCAACCCGCTGACGACGACGGCGAGGCGCAGGCCGATGAAGCGGCGGGTCGCGCGGTGGTGATGGTCGCCGCCGACACCCGCGAGAGCGACGAGCCCGACTACCTCGACGTCGACGTCGTGGAAGAGTCCGGCGCGCTCCCGATCGCGGAATCGGTGCCGACGGCCGACGAAGCCGACGAACCCGTCGTGAGCGCCGATGCGACGTCCGATGTCGAGGACGTCGAGGAGCTCGACGACCCCGAGGAGCTCTCGGCTGCCGATGACGACGTCCACAACGATGACGAATACGAGTACGTCGACGACTCCTCAGGTCTCGAGCCGCCCGCGGACAGCGATCTGCGCATCGCGGGTTCACGCGGCGAGTCGCGGCGTCGCCGTGAATCGGCCACCGCCGCCGCGGTGAGCGCGCGAAAGTATCGCTTCCGTGCCCGCACGCTGGCCGTGATGGCGGTCCTGATCCTCGCCAGCGCTGTGGCAGCGATCACCTGGTCGGCGTCGATGTGGTGGGCATGCGGCACCATCGCAGCGATCACGCTGCTGTACCTGGCGTATCTGCGCCGTCAGACCCGGATCGAGGAGCAGGTGCGCCGCCGCCGCGCGCAGCGGATGGCGCGGTCACGTCTCGGGGTCGAGAACACCAGCGATCAGGAGTTCGACGTCGTCCCGTCGCGGCTGCGCCGGCCCGGAGCCGCGGTCCTCGAGATCGACGACGAAGACCCGGAGTTCGAGCACCTCGAGTACGTCGCCTTCGCCCGGCATTTCGACCTGCCGCGCGCAGCGGGGCAGTAGCCCAGGCGATTTCTGCCGGTGACCGGCGGCTGGTAGCCTGCTACCGGTATCAGGGGCTATGGCGCAGTTGGTAGCGCGACTCGTTCGCATCGAGTAGGTCAGGGGTTCGATTCCCCTTAGCTCCACCACGAATTCGCAGTTCGGGTCGCGTCAGCGGCAACCTGCACCGGCCGAAGCCCTTCAACCGCCCCTGCGGCGGTTGTTCTATCTGGCCGCGCTGTCGAGCTTGCGCACCGGCGGGCCGTCTCGGGCGTAGCGAGTCCTTTCAATTGCCTCGAGGGTTTGACCCGCCACAAAAGTTGGCCGCAGCCCATCCCCAAGGGAAGTCACACACCGGGCTCGGCCAACGCAGGCATCCTGAGGTGATGGCGAATGCTGGTGAACAGACTGCCGCGGTCTATGCCCAGTTCGCCGACCGGCAAGCTCGCGGCAGTTCGCCAAGCCTGGAATCGTGGGCGCGAACAGTGGTCGAAGACCCGGAGGTCCACATTCGGTTGGCTGAACTGCCACAGAACAAGCGACAGCCAAACCTAGTGTTCGCCTGCCTGCGCTGGCACGGTGCCCGACCCGGGGACGCGGACTCCCTGCGAGACGGTGTGCTGGGCCACTGGGACCGGCTACGCACCACAATTCTGAAGCGTTCCACCCAGACCAACGAGCCCGCACGATGCGCCGTCTTGCTCCCACTCATGCATCAGATATCGGGCCCCATCGCGCTGATCGAACTCGGCGCCGCCGCTGGGCTGTGCCTCATCCCTGACCACTACAGTTATCGCTACTCCGACGGCACCGTCGTCCACCCAGCCACTGGCCCATCGCCAGTCGTCATCGGTTGCCAGATCACCGCCGGCACCCTGCCGCCTCAGCTCGCCACCCCCGACATCGTGTGGAGAGCCGGATTGGACCTCAACCCACTCAATGCCTCCGACCAAGACACCGCTGCCTGGTTGACGACGCTGATCTGGCCGGAGCACGACGATCGACGTACCCGGCTGCTGGCAGCACTGAACGTGGCCGCGAGCGTGTCCATCCGCATCGATCGTGCTGACCTACGCGACGGATTGGGCGCGCTGCTGGCAGAGGTGCCCTCCGGGGCCACCGCCGTCATCCAGCACTCCGCCACCCTGGCCTACCTCTCAGCAGAAGATCGACGTCGCACTGCCGCGATCATCGCTGACAGCGGTGCCCGCTGGATCAGCTTCGAAGGCCGCGACGTGATCGATCTCGCGGCTGATATTCCCGAATCAACCAGTCCCAGAGATCTTTTCGTCGCAGCTCTAGACCGCACGCCACTGGCCACCGCATCCGGCCACGGCGACACCATGGCATTCCTGGACGAACCGAGACCTACCACCTAACGGCGTGCCGGTCGTAGCAGCGACGACGCCGGTGGCACGGCAACACTGGGGCGGATCCCGGCCCGTCGGCCGTCGAAGGTGCAGATGAGACCGTTGATGCGGCTGTCGATCATGCCGGGCTGGTGCGTCGGCCTGCGGTGCACGTGCTGTTGATCGACGTCGACGAGCATCAGTTCGCCGTGCTTCGCGGGTTTGAGCGCACGTGGCCCACACATCTCGATCTGGCGCACCTCAGTTTCGGCCAAGATGGCCGGGAGTCTCGATGTCAGACACCTGCAGCACGACCCTCGGTCCCGCTTGACGCATCGCAACGCCTATTTCTACTATCTGCGTATGCATGCAGATAACCGAGGATGCTCTCGTCGTCTTCCGGACGACCAGGTCGACCTCGTCGTCGAGGTCTTCCGCATGCTTGCCGATGCCACACGGGTACAGGTGCTGTGGGCGCTGGGCAGTCGGGAGATGTCGGTCAACGATCTCGCCGCTCATATCGAGAAACCGGCACCGTCGGTGTCCCAGCACTTGGCGAAACTGCGCATGGCGCGGCTGGTCCGTACCCGCCGCGAAGGCACCACGATCTACTACAGCCTGGACAACGAGCACGTGCGGCAACTGGTCACCGACGCGGTCTACAACGCCGAACACGCCGGGCCCGGCGTGCCTGGTCATCACCGTGACGACTCCGAGCT
This sequence comes from Mycobacterium sp. IDUB_1, assembly GCF_055419625.1. NCBI lineage: Bacteria > Bacillati > Actinomycetota > Actinomycetes > Mycobacteriales > Mycobacteriaceae > Mycobacterium > Mycobacterium sp. IDUB_1. The sequence continues at coordinate 391,289 of NZ_JBVAYA010000002.1, forward strand.
CGCGGTGCTGCACTCCGACACGAACGGAGGGCAGCGGGCATGAGTCACGAACCGCACCATCATCACCACTCGCACAGCCACGATCACGGCGTGACCCTCGGCGGCGCGTTGCGTGAGATCTTCGCCCCGCACAGCCACGACGCGAGCGACAGTATTGACAGCGCGCTCGAGTCGAGCGCTGCCGGAATCCGCGCAGTGAAGATCAGCCTGCTCGTCCTCGGCGCGACAGCGCTCGCCCAGATCGGCATCGTCGCCGTCTCCGGGTCGGTGGCTCTGCTCGCCGACACAATCCACAACTTCTCCGACGCGCTGACCGCCATCCCGCTGTGGATCGCCTTCGCGTTGAGCACCAAGGCCGCGACGCGGCGCTACACCTACGGCTTCGGCCGCGCCGAGGATCTCGCCGGGCTGTTCGTCGTCGCGATGATCGCTCTGTCCGCGATCGTCGCAGGAATCGAATCGGTGAGGCGGCTGATCAACCCGGTGCCCATCGACCATGTCGGCTGGGTCGCGGTGGCCGGCCTCATCGGCTTTCTCGGTAACGAATGGGTTGCTCTGTACCGAATCCGCGTCGGGAGGAAGATCGGATCAGCAGCTCTGGTCGCTGATGGATTACACGCTCGCACAGACGGATTCACGTCACTGGCGGTGCTGCTCGGCGCCGGGGGCGCGGCGGCGGGCTTCCCGCTCGCCGACCCGATCATCGGGTTGGTGATCACGGTCGCGATCCTCGCGGTGCTGCGCACCGCGGTCCGCGACATCTTCCGCCGGCTGATGGACGGGGTCGATCCGCGGTTCGTCGACACCGCGGAGGAGGCGCTGGCGGCCGAGCCCGGTGTCACGGCGGTCCGCAGCGTGAAAATGAGGTGGATCGGGCACAGGCTTCACGCCGATGCCGAACTCGACATCGACCCGGCCGTCAGTCTCGCCGACGCGCATCGCATCGCGCACGAGGCCGAGCACACCCTCACCCATGCGGTGCCGAAGCTGTCCTCGGCGCTCGTTCACGCCTACCCGGCACGGTAGGTCTCAGGCCGTCATCGAATCCGCTTCTTGCCGAACGGGTTCCATATCCGACCTTTGGCGGGTACGGCGTCATGGCCGGCGCACCACTGGTTCGCCGGGACGCTGCGGCGCACCGAATCGACGTGGTTTCCGCAGCCTGACCACGTCGTCTTGCCGCACGTGCGGCACTGAACTGCACGACACACGGTGAGTCCTTCCTCAAGGGGAGCGTGTCTCCGAATATACCCTGTGGGGTATTCGTGGCAGCGTCCGCCAGTTCGGACGTAACCTTTTGGCCTGGGATTGCGATGCAGAGACCAGACCCCGTATTCGGCCGGCGCAAGGAAAAGACGCGATGAGACCACACCTGGTGATTCTCGCGACCGTGGTGATGGCGCTGTTCGGCGTCTCGCCCGCGATCGCCCATGCCGACGTCGACGACGGCGCCGGTTCCGGAGCTCACGTGGCGGTGCTCGCGGGAGCGCTCGACAGGCCCGAGCGGACCATGCAACAGCTGCACGGCTCGTTGTGTGCGCCCCCGAACGTCTGCGAGCCGCTCAACTACATGAACGTCGGTCTCGCCGGACCGGCCATCGGGCAGGCCAGCCTCGACGACGGTGTGGCGAGGCTCGACGGGTGGATCAGGAACACCCCGGGGCCCAAGATCGTGTTCGGGCACTCGCTGGGCTCCAACGTCATCAACCGGTGGCTGCGGCAGTTCTCGTTCGACCCGACCGCGCCGCCGCCGAGCGAGCTGCGGTTCGTCACCACCGGTTCCCCCGAACGCGCGGGCACGGGGTTCGTCTACACCGATCCGGAGGGTAAGAACCGTTGGCGGGCACCGCAGGGCTTCGGGATCCCGCCGAACACCCCGTACAGGGTCGTGGACATCTGCCGGAAGTGGGACGGCTTCTGCTACTACATCCCCGGCGACGAACGCTCGATCGACGGCCAGATGAGCAAGCGGCACACCGACTACTCGGACATCAACCTCGACGACCCGGCCAATCAGGTCACCGTCAACGGGAACATCACCGAGGTGCTGGTGCCCACGCCGGGCTTGGGCTGACCGTCTTCAGAAGGGGCTGCTGTTCTGTTGCCAGTCCGCTGAGTCGGGGCGTGCGCCGAACCGCCGGGCATAGTCCTCGTGCATCTGCGCCTGCTTCTTGCGCTTGATCACGTCGACCAGGTTCGGGTCCAGGCCGTGCACCGCCAGCCGGTGCCGCCGCCACGGCTTGTTCAGTGCCAGCGCCATCAGCACGGCCCACACGTAGATGGGTGCCGTCATCTCGAGGTGCATGTAGAGGTTGACCGGGATGAGCCAGAACGGGGCCAGGACGAAGATCGGCGGGATCGAGTAGCGGATCATGTGCCGGCGAACCGCGCCCTCGCCCGCGAGGTCCTCGGCGACCCAGCGCTGCATCGACGCCGGCAGGCGCCGGCCGTAGATGTAGGTCAGGTACTGCCACAGTGTGGGTTTCTCGGCGGACATGTCGGCTCCTCGGGTGGGGTTCATTCGTACGGGGCGCCGGCTGCCAGGGCGGCGGTGTTGACGCGGGTCAGGGTAGAGCGCAGGAGTTCGAGTTCGGCCATGTCGACGCCGAGACGGGCCACCACGGCGGCCGGGATGGCCAGCGCCCGTGTGCGCAGGGCGACTCCCTCGGCTGTGAGCTCGACGTCGGTGGCACGCTCGTCGGTCGCGCTGCGCGTGCGGGTGATCAATCCCAGCGCCTCGAGCCGCTTGAGCATCGGGGAGAGCGTCGCGGAGTCCATTTGCAATGTGGTGGCGATCTGCTTGACCGACATCGGCGCTGGGTCGTCCCCGGCTGCTCTCCGGTGGTCCCACAGGGCGAGCATCACCAGGTACTTCGGGTGTGTCAGGCCGAGAGGCTCCAGCAGGGGCCGGTAGACCGCGAGCACCGCGCGGTTGGTGACCGCCAGCGCGAAGCACACCTGCTGCTCCAAGGAGAGCGGGTCGACGTCAGCGGCGGCGGTCACCTAATCATGGTGCCCTAATAGTTAGGGCCCTAGCAACATGCCGACCGTCACATCGGAGGTGTTGCCGGGCGCGGACGGGCGCCCGTAGCCTCGAGAGATGCCCGGGGTGACTGCCGTAGAGGCCGACGACCTCGCCGGCCTCGATGTCTTCGCCGGCGTCGCAGTGACGACGTTGGTGCCGCTCGCGGAGCAGTTGCGCCCGCTGTCCGCGGCCCCCGGCCAGGTGCTCATGCAGCAGGGAGAGCTCGCCGTGAGCTTCCTGTTGATCGGCTCGGGGCACGCCGAGGTCAGTCACGCCGGCGTCGACGGCCACGACACCGTGGTGGACGTCAGTCCCGGACTCATCGTCGGCGAGATCGCGCTGCTGCGTGATGCCCCCCGCACCGCCACCGTCATCGCCACCGAGCAGCTGACCGGTTGGGTGGGTGGCCGCGAAGCCTTCGCCACGATGCTCGAGATCCCCGGCATGATGGACAAGCTGGTGCGCACGGCGCGTCAACGACTGGCCGCGTTCATCACGCCGATCCCGGTGATGATGCGCGACGGCAGTGTGTTCCATCTGCGGCCGGTGCTGCCGGGCGACAACGCGCGCACCACCGACGGACCTGTCGAGTTCTCCAGCGAGACGCTCTACCGGCGCTTCCAGTCGGTCCGCTCACCGACCAAGTCGCTGATGACCTACCTGTTCGAGGTGGACTACCTCGACCACTTCGTGTTCGTGCTGACCGAGGGCGTCGACGGGCCCGTGGTGGCCGATGCCCGATTCGTGCGCGACGAGCGACATCCCGACGAGGCCGAGATCGCCTTCATCGTCGGGGACGCCTACCAGGGCCGGGGCATCGGAACGTTCCTGATGCGCGCGATCTCGGTGGCGGCGCACGACGACGGTGTGCGCCGATTCACCGCGCGTGTACTGTCCGACAACGTGCCGATGCGAGCCATCCTCGACCGGTTCGGCGCCGTCTGGCATCGCGACGACCTGGGTGTCGTCGTCACCGAGATCGACGTGCCGAAACCGTCCGAGCTGCCCTTCGACGCCGAGCTGGTGCAGCAGATCCGCGACGTGGCGCGCCAGGTGATCAGGGCCGTCGGATGAGCCCGGCTGATCGCAAACCCGCGCTGAACAAGGACACCCGCGTGTGTATCTCGCTGTCCGGGCGCCCGAGCAACATCGGCACGCGGTTTCACAATCATCTGTACGACGTGTACGGGCTCGACTTCATCTACAAGGCGTTCACCACCACCGACATCGTCGCCGCCATCGGTGGTGTCCGGGCGCTCGGCATCCGCGGATGCTCGGTGTCGATGCCGTTCAAGGCCGACGTGCTCACGCTCGTCGACGTGGTGGAGCCCTCGGCGCAGACGCTGCAGTCGGTCAACACGATCGTCAACGACCTTTCTGCGCCGGGTGGCAGACTGACCGCATCGAACACCGATTACCTTGCCGTGCAACAACTCATCGACGACAACGGTCTCGATCCGCGGCAGTCGGTGCTGATCCGGGGCAGCGGGGGGATGGCCAGCGCGGTGGGGGCGGCGTTCGCCGACCGCGGTTTTCGAGACGGCACGATCGTCGCGCGTAATGCCGACGCCGGCCGCGCGCTGGCGGACCGGTTGGGCTACTCCCACGCATCCGACAGTGAATCCGGCGGCGCCGCAGCGCATATCGCCGACATCGTCGTCAACGTCACGCCCATCGGGATGGCCGGCGGCGCCGAAGAACACCACCTGGCGTTCGACGAGCACGCTATCCGCAACGCGCACACCGTCTTCGACGTAGTCGCGCTGCCGTCGGAGACGCCGCTCATCGCGGCCGCGCGCCGCGCCGGGGTCGCGGTGATCACCGGAGCGCAGGTGATCGCGCTGCAGGCCGCCGAGCAGTTCGAGCGCTACACCGGGGTGCGCCCGACGCCGGAGCAGATCGCGGAAGCCTCGGCGATCTCCCGGGCCTGACCAGCTAGGGCGTGATCTTCGCCTGGTCGTCGATCGCTGACGTCGCATCCATCAGCGCGTTCGCCTCGTCCGGGGTGCCCTCGGCGTTGATCTGCAACACGTAGAGGCCCTCCTGGCCGGGGATCGCCACGGTCTTCTGGGCGACCATCCGCGGCGCACCGTCCTTGGTGTAGGTCCCGCCGATGACCGTCGCGTCGAAGCCGCTGAGCTTGTTGGGCTGCCCGGCGTCGGGACCGTCGAATCCCGGCAGGGCGCGCAGTTCACCGGACGCCACCTCGAGCACCTTCGCGGGGTCGACGTTGCCGGTCAGCTTGACCACCTTGGTGATGACGGTCGCGGGGTCGGCCGCGGCGGCCGGGTCGCCGGTGAAGGCCATGGCCGAGTACGAGCCCTCGGGGGCGTTGCCGCCCATGTCCTCCCAGCCTTCGAGGGTGGGCAGCTCGATCGTCGGCGAGCCGGCATCGCCAGGCATCACCGGGGTCTCGACGATGTTGTTGTCGCGGATGTAGTCGGCGAGAGTCACGATCGGCGCGGGCGGTGTCGACGACGTGGGCGGGGCAGCCTCCGCAGACGAGGACGATGACGCCGACGACGATGTCGCCGACGACGACGCGCTGGACGCGCTGCCCGACGTGTCGTTGGAGCAGGCCGACAGTCCGACGCCGAGAGTGAGGGTGGCCAGCGCGATGAGCCCGGCCCGCGCAGTGGTGGTCATGTTGTCTCCTGTCGGCCGATGGGCAGCGCGAGCATAACCGCCAGGGCTGCCGATCGAGTCGATTGTCGCCCGGCGAGGTGGTGTCGCTCGTTCTCGCCGGCTCGCCTGCGTGGTATCAACAGCCCGTGCGGTTCGCGTCCGGCGTGGTTGCTGTGGCGATGACGGCGGTGCTGACCGCCTGCGGTTCCGCCCCCGCGCCGACCGCGGTCACACCCTCTGCGGCGAAGGCCGCGGCGTCGATCAACCCGGCGCGCATCGAACGCAGCCGAGCGACACTGCCCGACGGCTACGAGATCACCGCCTACCAGGGCCTGCCGGCACCGGTGTCGCTGTGGGGCATGCGGATGCCCGCTGTAACGGACCCGCCGCAGTGCGCCGCGCTGGGCGCCCCGTCCGCCGATCCGGCGACCACGCGGGGGTGGTCGGCCTCCGGGCCCGGGGGCATCGCGTACGCCGTGGTCGCCGGTGTGCCAGCGGGCGGGCACGCCCTGCCGCGGGACTGCGGCAGATGGACCGTGACCGCGGGTCCGACGACGGCCACCGTCGTCGGCGTGCCGGCCCCCGTCGTCGCCGACTCCGACGTCGTCGGGATGCGGACCGACGCGGTCACCGTCGTCGAGGGCGGCACCGAAACACGCTTGCATGCACAGACATTCGTCGCCGTTCTGGGGCGGCACGTGTGCCTGGTGTCGGTCGTCACCGATCCCGGCTCGCCGCAACCCGCCCTGCCGCCGGACTTCGCAGCGCACCTGCTCACCGAAACCGTGGCTGCGCTGCGCGGCTGAGCGGACTGCCCCGGGTGCAGTGGCGGCGGGTACATTGACGAGCGATGTCGTACTCGAAGTCAGTGCCCCTGCTGCTGTGCGCGGGCCTGCTGGCATCGTGCGGTGGAGGGACTTCCGAGGATTACTCCCACGCCGACATCACTCGCGTCAAAGAACTCAAAAGCGAGTTCCCCGCGCCGTTCACCGTGAAGGACGCCGGTCCCGCAGCAATCGACCCGCGCCTGCTCGGCGGCCAAAAGCTGCCTGCCGGACTGACTTTCGACCCCGCCGACTGCGGCAAGGTCGCCCAGCAGCAGACCGTTCCTGCCGACGTCAAGGGCAACATGGCCGCGCTGACCGCCGAGGGCGAGGGTGTCCGCTACGTCGTGATCGCCGTCGAGACCTCCGAGCAGGTTCCGGTGCCGACACCCAGCGACCAGTGCCGCAAGGTCACACTCGCCGGGGCGGGAATCCGCGGGCTCGTCGAAGTGGTGGATGCGCCCGACATCGACGGCGTGCAGACCGTCGGCACCCATCGAGTGCTGCAGACGATCACCGCCGAGGGGCCGCGCACCGGCGAGCTCTACAACTACGTCGCCCACTTCGGCACGTTCATCGTGATCGTCACCGCGAACCCGCTCGTGCAGGCCGATCGGCCCGTCGCGCACATCGACACCGGGCGCGCGCGCGACCTCGTCACGCAGGCCGTCTCACTCGTCAAGGGCTAGCGAACGTCGTGAGGCCGGAACTGGATGCTGATCCGGGCGCCCGTCGGCCGAGCGGTCTTGGGAATCGCGTGCTCCCACGTGCGTTGGCAGGAACCGCCCATCACCAGCAGATCGCCGTGGCCGTGGCGGATGCGCAGGGACGGCCCGCCGCCGCGCGGACGTAACGCGAACACGCGCGTCGCACCGAGGCCGACGATGGCGACCATGGTGTCGTCGGTGCGGCTGCGGCCGATGTTGTCTCCGTGCCACGCGACGCTGTCGTTGCCGTCGCGGTACAGGCAGAGGCCCGCGGTGACGAACGGTTCGCCGAGCTCGCCGGCGTACGCGTCGTTGAGCCGCCGCCGGAGCTGCTTCAGGCGCGGATGAGGCGCCGGTTCGTCGAGCAGGTGGTGGAAGCTGACGAGCCGTGGCACGTCGAGCACCCGGTCGTACATCTGCCGCCGTTCGGACCGCCACGGGATCGTCTCGCGCAGCTCGGCGAAGAGCCCGTCGTCGCTGACGCCGTCCTGCGCGAGCCAGCCGGAGCGCACCTCCAGCCACGCCCCGTTGCCGAGCTCGCGCCGGTCGGCCTGGTCGAACAGAGAGCTCTGCACCGCCTGCTCCATGGCCGCCACCTTATCGCACAGACGTTCGATCCCGCCTACAGGCGCGCGGCGCCCGGACCCTGGGCGGCGAGCATGTCGTCGGGGTTGGCGAGCGTGCACGTCTTCAACGACAGGCACCCGCACCCGATGCAGCCGGCGAGATTGTCGCGGAGCCTCTCGAGGTGCACGATGCGCTGGTCGAGATCGTCGCGCCAACCCGCGGACAGCCGTGCCCAGTCCTTGCTCGTCGGCGTGCGGTCGTTCGGCAGTGTCGCCAGCGCCTCGCGGATGCGGGCCAGCGGGATGCCGAGGCGCTGCGACATCCGGATGAACGCCACCCGGCGCAGCGTCTCCCGGGCGTAGCGGCGCTGGTTGCCGCTCGTCCGGCGACACGAGATGAGGCCCTCGCGTTCGTAGAAGTGCAGCGCCGAGACCGCCACGCCGCTGCGCACCGACATCTCACCCGGTGTGAGCTCTTGCGCCCTGGTCATAGGTAAACCCTAGTTGAGGTCGCTTTCCCGCTACGGTGCTAGTTGTGACAGACGCGGTGCTCGGGTGCAATTCGGAGGTCGGCACGCTGCGGACGGTGATCCTGCACCGGCCCGGCGCCGAACTGAAACGGCTGACGCCGCGCAACAACGACACGCTGCTGTTCGACGGGCTGCCGTGGGTGGGGCGAGCCCAGGAAGAACACGATGCGTTCGCCGATCTGCTGCGGTCGCGCGGGGTCGAGGTGCTGCTGCTGGGGGATTTGCTCAGCCAGGCGCTCGCCCACAGCGGCGCGGCCCGCATGCACGGCATCTCCGCGGCCGTCGATGCGCGGCGGCTGGGAGCGCCTCTGGCGCAGGAACTCTCGATGTACCTGCGCACCCTGGACGCCGGTGCGTTGGCCCATGTGCTGATGGCGGGCATGACGTTCGACGAGCTGCCGTTCGGGGAGAACGAGCTGTCCCTGGTGCGGCGCATGCATCACGGCGGGGACTTCGTGATCGACCCGCTGCCCAACCTGCTGTTCACCCGCGATTCGTCGTTCTGGATCGGGCCGCGGGTCGCGATCACATCCCTGTCGATGCACGCGCGCGTGCGGGAGACGTCGCTGACCGATCTGATCTATGCACACCATCCGCGCTTCCTCGGGGTGCGTCGCGCCTACGAATCCCGCTCGGCCCCGGTCGAGGGCGGCGACGTGCTGCTGCTCGGCCCAGGTGTGGTGGCGGTCGGAGTGGGGGAGCGCACCACACCCGCGGGTGCAGAAGCGTTGGCGCGCAGCCTGTTCGACGACGGTCTGGCACACACCGTGCTGGCGGTGCCCATCGCGCAGGAGCGCGCGCAGATGCATCTGGACACCGTGTGCACGATGGTCGACAAGGATGCGGTGGTGATGTACCCGAACATCGTCGACTCGCTGACCGCGTTCCCGATCCGCCAGTCCGCTGACGGCGTGCGCATCGACCGCGCTGCCCCGTTCGTCGACGTCGCCGCCGACGCGATGGGCATCGGCAAGCTACGCGTCATCGACACCGGACTCGACCCGGTGACCGCCGAGCGGGAGCAGTGGGACGACGGCAACAACACCTTGGCGCTGGCCCCGGGGGTGGTGGTCGCCTACGAGCGCAACACCGAAACCAATGCGCGGCTGCGGGATTCGGGTATCGAGGTGCTCGCGATCTCGGCGTCGGAACTCGGTACCGGCCGCGGCGGGCCTCGCTGTATGTCGTGCCCAGCCGCCCGCGACCCGCTCTAACGCCAGGACGGCAGCCAGATCTGCATGTTCCATGTGCCCTGCGAGATGGGCAGACCCGTCAGGACCGGGTAGAGCCACGCGAAGTTCGTGATCACCAGCGCCACATAGCAGCTGACGACGAGTAGTCCGAGCGTTCGCCGTTCGGCGCTCTGCCGTGGCGCATGCAGGATGTCGCCGAGGATCATCGCGATCATCATGATCAGGAACGGCGCCATGGTCGCGGCGTAGAAGAAGTACATCTGCCGGTCGATGTCGGCGAACCACGGCAGGAAGCCGGCGCCATACCCGACCAGCAGCACCGCGTACCGCCAGTCGCGCCTCACGAAGGCGCGCCACAGCGTCCACACCAGAACGGGGACGGCGAGAAACCACATCGCCGGTGTGCCGACGAGCAGCACGGCCTTGACACACGACTGTGCGCCACAGCCGGGGACGTCCTGGTTGGTGATCGCGTACAGCACCGGGCGCAGCGACATCGGCCACGTCCACGGCTTGGACTCCCACGGGTGATGGTTGCCGTCGGCGTTGGTCAGCCCGGAGTGAAAGCGGAAGGCCGCGTAGGTGTAGTGCCACAGTGAGCGGATCGCATCGGGCAGCGGAACCACGCTGTCGGGCCCTATCGAGCGCCCGACCTCGTAGCGGTTCACCCCGGTCTCGGAGGCGAACCACATCGCATACGACGCCAGGTACACGCCGAACGGGACGGCCACCAGCGCATACAGCGACGGCCCGACGTCGCGGCGCAGCGTGCCGCGCCACGGCCGCTGCACCCGGTACTGCTTGCGCGCGGCCACGTCGAAGGCCACGCTCATGACCCCGAAGAACAGCACGAAGTACAACCCCGACCATTTCGTGGCGCAGGCCAGGCCGAGCAGCACCCCCGCGCCGAAACGCCACCAGCGCACGCCGAGTCGCGGCCCCCAGCGCGTCTCGGCGACCCGGCCGGCCATCAGCGCGACGTGCATGCGTTCTCGGACCTGGTCGCGGTCGACGATCAGGCAACCGAACGCGGCGACGACGAAGAACACCAGGAAGATGTCCAGCAGCGCGGTGCGGGCGATCACGAACGACACGCCGTCGGCGATCAGCAGCAGTCCGGCGAGGCCGCCGACGAGCGTGGAGCGGCTGATCCGGCGGGTGATGCGGACGACCAGCAGCACCATGACCACGCCACACAGCGCGCCGGTGAACCGCCACCCCATCCCGGTGTAGCCGAAGATCGCCTCACCGAGGGCGATCATCTGCTTACCCACGGGCGGGTGCACCACCAGGCCATAGCCCGGGTTGTCCTCCACGCCGTGGTTGTGCAGCATCTGCCAGGCCTGCGGCGCGTAGTGCTTCTCGTCGAAGATCGGGGTCCCTGCGTCGGTGGGGGAGCCGAGGTTGAGGAACCGTGTCACCGCGGCCAGCGCGGTGATCACCAGGGTCATCGCCCAGCCGCGGAACCTGTCCAGCGGCCCGAAGTCGGCCACCGGTACCAGCGGCCCGGGGGAGACGACCGGCACCGCACGGCGCGCGACAACGAGCTCGTCGGGCGGGGCGGTCACGCCTGCGATCGTAGGCTGTGGGGCATGACCGTCGGACGACTGCTGGTCGGCGCGACGCCGCTGGGTCAGCCGTCAGATGCCTCGAACCGGCTCATCCGCGCGCTGGCCAGCGCCGATGTGATCGCCGCCGAGGACACGCGGCGGGTCCGTACGCTCGCGACCGCGCTCGAGGTTCGGCCGATCGGGCGCATCGTCAGCCTGTACGACCAGAACGAGGCGTCGCGGGTGCCCGCGCTGCTCGAAGACATCCGCGGCGGCGCCACGGTGCTGCTGGTCAGCGACGCCGGGATGCCGCTGATCAGCGACCCGGGCTACCGGATGGTGGCAGCCTGCGTGGACGCCGGCCTGCCGGTGCACTGCCTGCCGGGACCGTCGGCGGTGACGACGGCGTTGGCCGTCGCCGGGCTGCCGTCGGAGCGGTTCTGCTTCGAGGGTTTCGCGCCGCGCAAGACGGCGGCGCGCACGACGTGGTTGCAGAGCCTGGCGAACGAGACGCGCACCTGTGTGTTCTTCGAATCCCCTCGCAGGCTCGGTGAGTGTCTGCAGGACGCGGTCGCGGTGCTCGGTGCGCAGCGGCGGGCGGTGGTGTGCCGTGAGCTGACCAAGACCCACGAGGAGATCGTGCGGGGGACACTCGGTGAGCTCGCGACCTGGGCCGCCGATCCGGTGCTCGGGGAGATCACCGTGGTGCTCGCGGGGGCCACCCCGACGGCTGATCCCGAGGCGCTGGTTGCCGAGGTGATCCGGCTCGTCGACGAGGACGGCCTGCGGGTCAAGGACGCGTGTGCCCAGGTGGTGGCGGCCCATCCCGGTGCACCGTCACGACGGGAGCTCTACGACGCGGTGCTGCGCTCCCGAAGCTAGAACGGGGCACAATCAGCGGATGACGCACGACGATCTGTGCAGACTCGAGAGTTCATCGGGCAGCGTGGTGCTCGATGTGGCGGCTCAGACGCTCACCTTCGAACACGTCGGCTCCGTGGCGACCGCGGAACAGAAAGCGTTGTCGCCGTTGGTTGTTCCGTTGGGTGCCATCGCCTCGGTGGAGTGCAAGCCGGGCTATTCCACCCATTGGTTCTGGGTGGTTCCGTGGGGCATCGCGCCGCGCCGAGCCTGTGGTCGCAGAGGTGCCCGCGCCGTCGCGGCGGGGGAGGTTGGCGGCCGGCCTGGGAGCCTTGATCGATGGCTTCTTCAACAGCCGCTGATCAGCGCGTCGAGACCACCGGCGGCTCATCGCGCAGATCGGCGTCCACGATCGGTGCCGCCTTGTGGAGGCACTCCTCCCACTCCATAAGGGGATCGGAGTCCGCGGTGATGCCGCCCCCGACGCCCAGCACGGCATCGCCGTTCGCGGTGAACTCGACGGTGCGGATCGCGACGTTCAGCTCGCATCCCGCCTCGGGGGATGCCAAACCGACTGTGCCACAGTAGATTCCACGGCGGTGCGGTTCCCACTGCCGCAGGAGTTCCCGAGCCCGGGTCTTTGGCGTACCGGTGACGGAGGCCGGCGGGAACGTCGCCGCCAGGATCGCCGCCGTCGACACGTCGAGCGGAACCTGCGCCGACACCGTCGACACCAGGTGCCACACTCCCGGTGCAGGTCGGACGGCGAGGAGCTCGGGGACGACGACGCTGCCCGTGCGGGCGACTCGGCCCAGGTCGTTGCGCACCAGATCGACGATCATGATGTTCTCCGCGACGTCTTTGACCGACGCGCGCAGCGCGGCCGGATCCGCGTGACGGGGCAGCGTGCCTTTGATCGGGCTCGAGGTGACGGCCTCGCCGCATCGACGCAGGAAGAGCTCCGGGGAGAGCGACGCGACGGCACCCCAGTCTCCCGACATGAACGCGGCCCGCGAAGGCGCGGTGCGCGCGACCGCGTCGACGAAGAAGTCCACCGGCTCGCCGTGCAGGGCGCCGCGGAATTGCGTGCACACGCACGCTTGGTAGACCTCGCCCGCGGCGATCGCCTCCAGGCACGCGTGCACCCCGCGTTGGTGGGCCTCTCGATCGGCGTCGCGCCACGTGACGGTGGCCGGCCTCGCGTCGGGGCGCGTTCGCAGAGCATCGACCACCCACGTGGATACCGAAGCCCCGCTGAGGCTTTCGTGCCACCAGGTACCGTCGGCGTCGCACCGCAACACGGAATCCGACCAGCCGCCCGCCGCCTCGGGCAGCCGCGGTCCGCACCCGTCCGCACCCGGATCGGGGTAGGACAGGTACCCGAACCACCCGCCGCCCACGGGGCCGTCACCGCGCGATCCGGACGCCACGTCGAATGCCGAGCCGGCGGGTACCGGAGACACGATCACGCTGGGCGCGATCACGGCACGGGAGCCGAACCAGTCGCCGATCAGGGCAGCCGGTGGAGCCAGCCCGCGCTGTGCAGTGGCGATCGCGAGGGCGCGCAGCACCGACGGCGCAGCGCCGAGGGGGCCCAGCCGGTCGGTACGCACCGCCTCATTATCTGCCGATGCGTCGCGGCACCATCACCGTGGCGAGCTTCTCGGGGTTGCGCATCGCGTAGAAGTTCGCGATCTTGCCGTCGCTCACCTCGATCAGCACCACGCCCTCGAGCCGGTCGCCGGTGTAGAGCACCAGCGCCGGCGCGCTGTTGTACACGGCCGGTTCGACGCGGCCTTCGGGCCCGCCCAGCCGAACCAGGCCCATGACCAACCGGGCGACGCGTTCGGCACCCGCCACGGGGCGGCGCGCCGCGCTCACCTTGCCGTCGCTGTCGGCGGTCCACACGACGTCCGGCGTGAGCATCGCCATCAGGCCGTCGAGGTCACCGGTCGCCGCCGCAGTGAAGAACTGAGTGGTCAGTTCCGCGGAGTACTGCGGGTCGACGGGCTCGAAGCGTTTCCGTCGGGATTGCACGTGTTGCCGAGCGCGGTGGGCCATCTGGCGCACCGCGGCCGTCGACTTACCGATGGTCGAGGCGATCTCGTCGTGGTCGAAGCCGAACACCTCGCGCAGCACGAAGACTGCCCGTTCGTCGGGGCTCAGCGTCTCCAACACCACGAGCATCGCCATCGACACCGACTCGGCCAGCACCACATCCGCCGACGGGTCGGCCTCCGTCAGCAGCGGCTCGGGCAGCCACGGGCCGACGTAGGTCTCCTTGCGCCGGGACTGGGCCCGCAGCGCGTTGAGCGCCTGCCGGGTGACGAGCTGGGCGAGGTAGGCCTTGGTGTCGGCCACCCCGCTCAGCTCGACCTGCGCCCACCGCAGATAGCTCTCCTGTAGAACGTCATCGGATTCTGTTGCACTGCCCAGGATTTCGTAGGCGATCGTGAACAGCAGCGGGCGCAGCGCGGTGAACCGCTCAGCGTGTTCGGTCATCGGCTGCCGGCCGTCTCGGTCAGAGGCTCGGCCTCCCGTGAGGGACCGTTGAGCGACCGGTAGGAGCCGGGATCACCCGCTTCTCCTGCCATCCACTTCACCGTCCACCGGCACACCTGCTCCTTGATGACCGCGCCCGCGCGTCCCCCGATGAACAGCGGCAGAGGCGTGTCGTCTTTGCGCTGCAGCTGCAGGGTTCCCGCGCGCCGACCGAGGCTGATGCACTGCGCGGTCATCGGGACCGACCGTTCTGCGGGCTCGGAGCCTGCCAGCCGAGCGAGCACGGTGTCGGCGGCCAGCACACCCATCGGAAGACTCGCCTGGCAGCTCATCCGGTACGGCTGCCGCGACGGGGCGGCGGCGTCTCCGGCGCCGACGATGTGGTCGTCGTCGACGCTGGTGTACGTCTCGTCGGTGACCAACCGACCCATCCCGTCGGTGGTCAGCCCGCTGGTGGCGGCCAGCGCGGGAACTCCGAAGCCGGCGCTCCACACGGTCACCGCGCTGGCGAGCCGCCGGCCGTCGGCGAGGACCACGTGGTCGGGCCCCACCGCGGTGACCGACGCCGCGGCCCCGTCGATCATCGTCACGCCCAGCCGGCGCAGGCGGGTGGTCACCGAGCGGCGGCCGGGCCGGCTCAGCGACGGCCCGATCTGGGTGCTCACCAGTGTGACGGCACGACCGGCCTCGGCGAGTTCGGCCGCTGCCTCGATGCCGGTCAAGCCCGCCCCGACCACGACGATCGGCGCCGGCAGGGCCACGTCGGCCAGCCGTGCGCGCAGAGCGTCCGCCTGTTCCCACTCGCTGATCGGGTAGGCGAACTCCGCCGCACCCGGCACCGAGGCCGGCGCCGCGGCGGTGCTGCCAGCGGCGTAGACGAGGTAGTCGTACTCGAGCTGGCCGCCCGAGGACAGCGCGAGGCTGCGGGTGGCGGCGTCGATGTGCATGACGCTGTCGACGACGACGCGCACGCCGGCGTTGAGCACGCGGTCGAACGGCAGGACCGCGTCGTGGTTTCCGACGGCCATTTGGTGCAGCCGGATCCGCTCCACGAATCGTGGCCGCGGGTTCACCAGTGTCACCGCCAGATCGTCACGTGACATCAGCCGGTTGGCGGCCATCACGCCGGCGTAGCCGCCACCGATCACGACGATGCGGGGCTGGGGTTCGGTCATGGTGTCTCCTTGGTCCGAGGGCTTGTGACCTCGAGACACCGCTGACCGCCTCCGTGTGACACGACGTGATGCGTATCACACCTTGTCGTCGGCCTGGTAGCGCGGGAAGACGCCGCTCGGCGCCGGCAGAACGACACCGGGCGTGAGCCTGACGGGAACCGACGAGAAGGACCGCTGATCGGCGGGCTGGCCGAGAAGGTCGAGCAGTCGTGCCATCGACTCCGGCATCACGGGCTGGCTGAGCAGCGTCGCGATCCGGACCACCTCGAGCGTGGTGTAGAGCACCGTCGCGAAGCGCTGCGGGTCCGTCTTGCGCAACACCCATGGCTCCTGCGCCGAGAAGTAGCGGTTGGCCGCCCCGAGCACCGACCAGATCGCCTCCAGCGCCAGGTGCATCGCCGTGGCGTCGTAGTGCCCGCGCACCCGCTCCAGGAGCCCGTCGGCGGCGGTCAGCAACTCCAGGTCCTCGGCGGTGAACTCGCCGGGTTCAGGCACCACGCTGTCGAGGTTCTTGGCCACCATCGACAGCGAGCGCTGCGCGAGGTTGCCGAACTCGTTGGCCAGGTCGGCGTTGATCCGCGCGACGATGCCGTCCTCGCTGTAGCTGCCGTCCTGGCCGAAGGGCACCTCGCGGAGCAGGAAGTAGCGCACCTGGTCGACACCGAACGTGTCGACCAGGTCGTGGGGGTCCACGACGTTGCCGACCGACTTGCTCATCTTCTCGCCGCGGTTGAACAGGAAGCCGTGCGCGAAGACCTTCTTCGGCAGCTCGATCCCCGCCGACATCAGGAACGCGGGCCAGTACACCGTGTGGAACCGGATGATGTCCTTGCCGATCATGTGCAGGTCGGCCGGCCAGTAGCGGCGGTAGAGCTCGGATTCGGTGTCGGGGAATCCGACGCCGGTCAGGTAGTTGGTCAGCGCGTCGACCCACACGTACATGACGTGATCGGGGTGATCGGGCACAGGAACGCCCCAGTCGAACGTCGTGCGCGAGATCGACAGGTCGCGCAGACCACCCGAGACGAAGCTGACGATCTCGTTGCGGCGTACGTCCGGCTCGATGAACCCCGGGTGCTCGCTGTAGAGCGCGAGCAGTCGATCGGTGTAGGCGGACAGCCGGAAGAAGTACGTCTCCTCCTCGGTCCACGTCACCGGCGTGCCGGTCTCGATGGAGGTGCGAACCCCTTCGTCGCCGACCACGGTCTCGTTCTCGGCGAAGAAGCGCTCGTCTCGCACCGAATACCAGCCTGCGTACGCGTCGAGGTAGACGTCGCCTGCGTCGACCATGCGGCGCCAGATCGCCTTGGACGCCTCGTAGTGATCGGCGTCGCTGGTGCGGATGAAGCGGTCGAACGAGACGTTCAGCTTGCGTTGCAGCTGTTCGAAGACGTCGGAGTTGCGCCGGGCGAGTTCGACGGTCGGTACGCCTTCCCGCGCGGCGGTCTCGGCCATCTTCAGTCCGTGCACGTCGGTGCCGGTGAGAAAGCGGACGTCGAAGCCGTCGAGCCGCTTGAAGCGGGCGATGGCGTCGGTGGCGATGTATTCGTAGGCATGTCCGACGTGCGGGTCACCGTTGGGGTACGCGATCGCCGTCGTGACGTAGTAAGGCTCGCTCATTTGTGCTTCACCCTAAGGTGTGGACAGTGAGCTCCTCCTCCCGACAGCGGCGCGAGCCGCCGCCGCTTCCCGAGCCTCTGTCCCCGCTGGTCGACGCGCACACCCACCTCGACGCGTGCGGAGCACGCACGCCTGACGACGTGCGGACGATCCTCGACCGGGCGGAGAGCGTGGGCGTACGCGCTGTGGTCACGATCGCCGACGATCTGGATTCGGCACGGTGGGCAGTCGACGCGGCCGGGTGGGACCCGCGGGTGTACGCCGCGGTCGCGCTGCACCCGACCCGCGCCGGCGCGCTGACCGAGGACGCGCGGGCGGAGCTCGAGACGCTCGCGGGGCATCCGCGGGTCGTGGCGATCGGCGAGACCGGGCTCGACCTGTACTGGCCGGGACGTCTGGAGGGGTGCGCCGAGCCCTCGGTGCAGCGGGAGGCCTTCGCCTGGCACATCGATCTCGCCAAACGCGTGGGTAAGCCGCTGATGATCCACAATCGCGACGCCGATGCCGACGTGCTCGACGTCCTGCGGGCCGAAGGCGCACCCGAGAGTGTGATCTTCCACTGCTTTTCCTCCGATGCGGCGATGGCGCGGACCTGTGTCGGCGAGGGCTGGCTGCTGAGCCTGTCGGGCACGGTCAGCTTCAAAAACGCCCATGCGCTGCGAGAAGCCGCTCAGCTGATTCCCGGCGACCAGCTGCTCGTGGAGACCGACGCACCGTTTCTCACCCCGCACCCCTTCCGTGGGGCGCCGAATGAGCCCTATTGCCTCCCTTACACTGTTCGTGCGCTGGCCGACGTCGTCGGCAGGGCGCCTGAGGTGGTCGCCGACAGCTCTTCGGTGACGGCGGAGCGTGTCTACGGCCTGCAAAGTTGCTGTGCGTAGGCCTATTCGTTACCGTCCTGTGATAATGCACGCGCGCGCAGAGCAGCTGCGCGCGGTGAAGAAGTTGGGGTCGACGACATCGTGAATGCCATCACCAGACTTCATCAGACGCGCTCGCCTGTCTTGCGAGCACTTGTCCTGGCGACTTTGCTAGCCCTGGTCTTCGCGGGCAGTGCAGCCGTTGCGATGCACAAGACGGTCACGCTCACCATCGATGGTGCGTCGATGACGGTGCCGACGATGAAGAGCCGCGTCATCGATGTCGTGAAAGAAAACGGCTTCGACGTCGGGGAGCGCGACGACCTGTTCCCGGCCGCCGACACGCCTGTCCACCAGGCCGACACCATCGTTTTGCGGCGCAGCCGCCCGCTCGAGATTTCCACCGACGGCGGCGGCACCGAGCAGGTGTGGACAACGGCGTCGACGGTGCAGGAGGCGCTCGCCCAGCTGCGGATGACCGACAAGGCGCCGCTGGCCGCCTCCCGCGGCAGCCGCGTTCCCCTCGGCGGGATGGCGCTTCCGGTGGTGAGCCCCAAAACAGTTCAGCTCGACGACGGCGGCGCGGTGCGCACCGTACGCCTTGCGGCGGCGAATGTCGCGGCGCTGCTCGATGCCGCCGGGGCGCCGCTTCAGCAAAGTGACATCGTGAATCCAGCACCGTCGGCTGCCATCGTCGACGGCATGCGGATCACGGTCACCCGGGTGCGTATCGAGAAAGTCACCGAGCGGCTGCCGCTCGCCCCGAACAATCAGCAGATTCCCGACGTCACGCTCAACATGAGCCGGCAGGTCGTGGAGGATCCCGGAATGCCGGGCACCCAGGACGTGACATTCGCCGTTGCCCGCGTAAACGGCGCCGAAACAGGCAGAATGCCAGTAGCCAATGTCATCGTCGTTCCTGCCCGCGACGGGGTCCTGCGCATCGGCGCGAAGCCCGGGACCGAGGTGCCGCCGGTGTCCAATTCGGGCCAGTGGGATGCCCTCGCCCGGTGCGAAGCCGGAGGTAATTGGGGGATCAACACAGGCAACGGATTTTTTGGTGGTGTGCAATTTGATCAAAACACCTGGGAACGCAACGGTGGTCTGAGGTATGCTCAGCGTGCAGATCTGGCAACGAGGGAAGAGCAGATCGCAATTGCTGAAGTGACCAGGGCGCGCCAGGGATGGGGTGCGTGGCCGGTCTGTAGTGGAAGGATCGGTGCGTCATGACAATTCGGCTGCTCGGGCGAACTGAGATTCGTCACTTGGCAAAGTCGATAGACTTCCGCCCCCGCAAATCGTTCGGTCAGAACTTCGTTCATGATGCCAACACGGTGCGCCGCATCGTGTCCGCGTCGGGCGTGAATCGCAACGATCACGTGTTGGAGGTCGGCCCCGGTCTCGGTTCGTTGACGCTGGCCCTGCTCGACAGGGGCTCGCGGGTGACGGCCGTGGAGATCGATCCGGTGCTGGCAGAACAGCTGCCCAAGACGATCGCCAGCCATTCGCACAGCGAGATCAATCGACTCAAGGTGCTCAACCGGGACATCCTCACGTTCCGCCGCGAGGACCTCGATGACGAGCCTACCGCGCTGGTCGCCAATCTGCCCTACAACGTTGCTGTACCTGCACTGTTGCACCTCCTTGCCGAGTTCCCGTCCATTCGCACGGTGATGGTGATGGTGCAGGCCGAGGTCGCGGAGCGCCTTGCCGCCGAGCCCGGCGGCAAGGACTATGGCGTGCCCAGCGCCAAGGTGCGGTTCTTCGGCAATGTGCGCCGCTACGGCATGGTGTCGCCCACCGTGTTCTGGCCCATCCCGCGCGTGTACTCCGGGCTGGTGCGGATCGACCGCTACGAGACCTCGCAGTGGCCGACCGACACCGAGTTCCGCGAGCAGGTGTTCGAGCTCGTCGACGTCGCGTTCGCCCAGCGTCGTAAGACCGCGCGCAACGCGTTCGCCGAGTGGGCGGGCTCGGGCAACGAGTCTGCGAGCCGTCTGTTGGCTGCCAGCATCGATCCGTCTCGTCGCGGCGAGACGCTGGCCATCGCGGACTTCGTGCGGCTGCTGCAGCGCAATGCTGATTGGCACGTCGTGCCGAAGGAGGCCCCGGCGGTTTCCGCCGAGGCCACCTCCGACGAGCTCGACGCCCAGGTCACCTCTCAGTAGTACCGGGACCGTCGTCGGTCTTCGGCTTCGGATTGTCGCGTTCCAGGTACTCGTTCATCAGTGGTGTCTGCGCGGCGATCGGGTAGTTACCGGTGATGCCGATCCGCTCACGTGCGATCGCCATGACTCGTGTGCGCACCAGGAACCAGCCGATGACCAGCGCGGGCACCAGGACGACCAGCGCCACCAGGTTCCAGTAGTTCTCGTAGCACATGAGTGCCGTGACGGCGAACAGGAACACCAGGGTTGCGTAGCTCGTGTAGGGCGTGCCCCACAGCCGGAACGACGGTCGCTCGAGGATGCCCTTCTTCGACCAGCGGTAGAGCTGGATCTGGCAGATCACGATCGTGGCCCAGGACGCGATGATGCCCAGCGCCGAGAGGTCGAGTGCGATGTTGAACGCTTCGGCGGGCACGACGAGATTGAGGAACACGCCGACCACGGTGAACACCGCGGTCAGCGCGATGCCGGCGAAGGGCACGCCCCGCTTGGTCATGCGCGAGGTGAACTGCGGCGCGCTGCCGTTGAGCGACATCGAGCGCAGGATGCGGCCCGTGGAGTACAGGCCCGCGTTGAGGCTCGACATCGCTGCGGTCAGCACGACGAAGTTCATGATGTCCCCGGCCGCGGGCACGCCGATCTTGGAGAAGAACGTGACGAACGGACTCTCGCCCTGCTTGTAGGTGGTGTAGGGCAGCATGAGTGCCAGCAGGATCAGTGAACCGACGTAGAAGATCGCGATGCGGAACACCACCGAGTTGATGGCCTTCGGCATCACCTTCTCGGGGTTCTCCGTCTCGCCTGCGGCCGTCCCCACCAATTCCACTGCGGCATAAGCGAAGATGACGCCCGACGTGACGAGGACCAGTGCCAGCGCGCCGGTCGGCAGGATGCCGCCGCTGTTTGAGATGACGGACAAGCCGGTCGGTTGGCCCTCGATGTCGAAGCGGCCCGCGAGAAAGACGATGCCGACGACGAGGAAGGTCACCAGTGCGATGACCTTGATCAGCGCGGCCCAGAACTCCATCTCCCCGAACACCTTGACCGAGATCATGTTCACCGCCAGCACGATCACCAGTGCGATGAGCGCGATCGTCCACTGCGGGACCGCCTTGAACGCACCCCAGTAGTGCATGTAGAGCGCGATCGCGGTGACGTCGACGATCGACGTGCAGGCCCAGTTGAAGAAGTACATCCATCCGGCGACGAAAGCGGCCTTCTCACCGAGGAATTCGCGCGCGTACGAGACGAACGATCCTGACGACGGACGGTGCAGCACCAGCTCGCCCAGGGCGCGCAAGATGAAGAAGACGAATACGCCGCAGACGGCGTAGACGATGAAGAGGCCGGGCCCGGCTGAGTTGAGTCGGCCTCCGGCGCCCATGAAGAGGCCGGTACCGATGGCGCCGCCGATCGCGATCATCTGCAGCTGGCGCGGTTTCAATCCTTTGTGGTAGCCCTCTTCCTCGTGGGCGAGGGCTGAATTGTCGTACTCTACGGCAGTCATGGACGAGGACGCTAGCCCCAGGCGTGTCACAGCAGAATTCACCGACGTTAAGCGTGGGTTACGAAGAGCGGGAATGATTTTCAGGTTTCACGGCCGGAGCAGGCGGGTAATCAGCGCGATCGGCTCGGCGCAGGTGGGATAGCGCATGGCCGGTTGTTTGGCCAGTGCCTTGGCGACGATGGAGTCGAAAGCGTGAGGTAGCCAAGCGATCCGGCGTGACAACCGGGGCGGTGGACTGGACAGCTGGGCTGCGGTGAGGCCCATCGCGGTCGCAGCGATGAACGGCGGCGCTCCGGTCAACAGCTCGACAGCGCTGCACACCAGGCCGTACTCGTCGGTGGCCGCACTGACCGGGTGCCCGAGCAGCAATTCGGGCGCAGAATACGGCAGCGACGCGGTCACATGGGTGGTGCGCGGTGGCACCGCCTCGCCGAGTACATGGGCCGAGCCGAAGTCGGCGAGCGCCGCCCCGTGCTCGCCGAATTCCGCGCGCAGCAGCATGTTCGCGGGCTTGACGTCGCAATGCACGACACCGTGCTCGTGCAGGTAGTCCAGCGCTCCCGCGATCTGGGCCAAGGCAGTGAGGCGGTCGGGCCGCGTCGGCAGATTCGTGGCAGGACCGCCCGCCATGAACTCCATCGCCAGCCACCCAGGTCCGTGGTCGAGCACCGTCGCGATGTGGGGGTGGACGAGCCTGCGGCCGAGCGCGAATTCTCGCTCCAGTCGGTCGGCGTCCCCGGGGTGGGGCGGAAAATCGGTCAGCATCTTCAGTGCCACGGTGCGCCCAGGGGTCCGGATCTCGCGCGCCCGGTAGACGGTTGACGTGCCTCCGCGACCCACCACCGCATCCACGGTGTAGCCCTCGAAGCGGTCCCCCGGCGAAAGCACGTTCCCAGAGTAGGGTTCACCCGCGCTTTGCCGCGGCGTTAGGGTCGTTCGGTGTCCGCGCGCGACGGTAATACCGCCCCCGAGTGGGTTCCCACCGGTTCGGTCACGGTTCGGGTGCCCGGCAAGGTCAACCTGTACCTGGAGGTCGGCGATCGCCGGCCCGACGGTTACCACGAGTTGTCCACGGTGTTCCATGCCGTCTCGCTCCTCGACGAGGTGACGGTGACGACCGCCGATGTGCTGAGCCTCCAGATCAGTGGGGAAGGCGCGGAATCATTGCCGACCGACGAGCGCAACCTCGCGTGGCGGGCGGCCGAGCTGATGGCCGAGCACGTCGGGCGCGCGCCCGACGTCGCGATCGCCATCGACAAGACGATCCCGGTCGCCGGCGGAATGGCGGGCGGCAGCGCCGACGCCGCCGCCGTTCTGGTCGCGATGAACGAACTGTGGGAGCTGGGAGTGCCCCGCCGGGACCTGCACGCCCTGGCTGCCCAGTTGGGCTCCGATGTGCCCTTCGCGCTGCACGGCGGTACCGCGCTCGGCACCGGACGCGGCGAGGAATTGGCAACGGTGTTGACTCGCAACACTTTTCACTGGGTGCTGGCGTTCTCAGACGGTGGGCTGTCGACCGCAAAGGTGTTCAGTGAGATCGATCGGCTGCGCGAGGCGCAGGAGCACGCCCTGCCGCCCCGGCTGGAGTCCGCAGAGCCGGTGCTGGCGGCGCTGGCCACGGGTGACCCAGCAACGCTGGCCCCGCTGCTGGGCAACGATCTGGCGCCGGCAGCGCTGACGCTGGATCCGGGCTTGCGTCGCACCCTGCGGGCGGGCGTCGAGGCCGGCGCGTTGGCCGGGGTGGTCTCCGGCTCCGGGCCGACGTGCGCGTTCCTGTGCACGTCGGCGGGGTCGGCCGTCGACGTCGGTACGGAGCTGGCCGGAGCTGGTGTGTGCCGGACGGTGCGCGTGGCCAGCGGGCCGGTGCACGGCGCTCGGGTGGTGCCGAGTGCGACGCCGTCGGCCTGAGTGACCGGCGCCGACAGCTGTGACTAATCCCTCAAACTCGACACCCGTTTGGCAGTTACTTAAGAGTCTTCTAAGATGATCGACGGTGAGAGCTAGCGGTCAAGCAGTGGACGCGTCAGGTTCCCTCGTCGTCATCGACGCAGGGCGCCACCTTGGACGCGGCCGAGGCTCGGGCCGCCGCGCGCATGGCCGGAACGGACCATCACCGATTCGAGACACAACCGCTGCATTAATGTGTGCGCGCCTGCATGAAAAGGCCGCTCAACAGGCGGAACATGGCAAACGGGCATGTGCACATCAGCAGATGTCGGCGAGGAGGTCGTCGTGAGCAGATTCACCGAGAAGATGTACTTCAACGCCCGTACGAGCACCCGGGGCATGGTGACCGGCGAGCCCCACGAGCCGGTCCGCCACACCTGGGGTGAGGTGCACGAGCGCGCGCGGCGCATCGCCGGTGGCCTCGCCGCAGCGGGTGTCGGACTCGGCGACGCAGTCGGCGTGCTCGCCGGCCTTCCGGTGGAGATCGCCCCGACCGCCCAGGGCCTGTGGATGCGCGGCGCCAGCCTGACGATGCTGCACCAGCCCACGCCCCGCACCGATCTGGTGATGTGGTCCGAAGACACCATGAACGTGATCAGCATGATCGAGGCCAAGGCCGTGATCGTCTCCGATCCGTTCCTCGTGGCGATCCCGGTGCTGGAGGAGAAAGGCATCACCGTCCTCACCGTCACCGATCTGCTCGCCGCCGATCCGATCGATCCGATCGAGGTGGGCGAGGACGAGCTGGCGCTGATGCAGCTGACGTCGGGTTCGACGGGCTCGCCCAAAGCCGTGCAGATCACGCACCGCAACATCCACTCCAACGCCGAGGCGATGTTCATCGGCGCGCAGTACGACGTCGACAAAGACGTGATGGTGAGCTGGCTGCCCTGCTTCCACGACATGGGCATGGTCGGCTTCCTGACCATCCCGATGTACTTCGGCGCCGAGCTGGTCAAGGTCACGCCGATGGACTTCCTGCGCGACACGCTGCTGTGGGCCAAGCTCATCGACAAGTACAAGGGCACGATGACCGCGGCGCCGAACTTCGCCTACGCGCTGCTGGCCAAGCGCCTGCGTCGCCAGGCAAAGCAGGGCGATTTCGACCTGTCGACGCTGCGGTTCGCGCTCTCGGGCGCCGAGCCCGTCGAGCCCGGGGACGTCGAAGACCTCATCGACGCCGGCAAGCCGTTCGGGTTGAAGCCGTCGGCCATCCTGCCGGCCTACGGCATGGCCGAGACCTGTCTTGCCGTGTCGTTCTCGCCGTGCAACGCCGGCCTGGTCGTCGACGAGGTCGACGCCGACCTGCTGGCCGCGCTGCGCCGCGCTGTGCCGGCGACCAAGGGCAACACCAAGCGGCTCGCCGACCTGGGGCCTCTGCTGACCGATCTGGAAGCCCGCGTCATCGACGATCACGGCAACGTGATGCCGCCCCGCGGGGTCGGCGTGATCGAGTTGCGTGGCGAGTGCGTCACGCCCGGCTACATGACGATGGGCGGGTTCATCCCGGCGCAGGACGAGCACGGCTGGTACGACACCGGTGACCTAGGCTACCTGACCGAAGAAGGCCACGTCGTGGTCTGCGGCCGCGTCAAGGACGTCATCATCATGGCCGGTCGCAACATCTACCCGACCGACATCGAGCGGGCGGCCGGACGCGTCGAAGGGGTACGGCCCGGTTGTGCGGTGGCCGTGCGCCTCGATGCGGGACATTCCCGCGAGACGTTCGCCGTCGCCGTCGAGTCCAACGCCTGGCAGGACCCGGCCGAAGTGCGCCGCATCGAGCATCAGGTCGCACACGAGGTCGTCGCCGAGGTCGAGATGCGGCCGCGCAACGTCGTCGTGCTGGGCCCGGGCAGCATCCCGAAGACGTCGTCGGGCAAGCTGCGTCGCTCGACCTCCGTCTCTCTGGTCACCTAGCTCCTTCTCCCGCGACGCCCCTCTCCCGCGACGCGTACGTTCGCGGCCTAAAGCATTGGCCGGATGTCGGGGCCCGCGGATACCGTCGGGGTATGGAATCGGCCATCGAAGCCATCGAGCTGGTCAAACGCTTCGGCGAGAACACCGCGGTCGGGGGCGTCAGCTTCGCCGTTCCGCCCGGGACTGTGCTCGGCTTGCTCGGCCCCAATGGCGCCGGCAAGACCACCACGGTGCGCATGATGACGACGCTGACCGAGCCCACCAGCGGTACGGCGCGCGTGGCCGGGTACGACGTGCGCACCCAGCCGGATCAGGTCCGCCGCCACATGGGCCTCACCGGACAGGTCGCCACCGTCGACGAGCTGCTCACCGGGCGGGAGAACATCCGGATGATCGGCGGCCTCTACGGCATCCGCCGCAAAGAGCTCGACAAGCTCGGTGACCGACTGCTGCAGCAGTTTTCGCTCAGCGACGCCGGTGACCGGGTGGTCAAGTCCTACTCGGGCGGTATGCGGCGGCGCCTCGACCTCGCGGTCAGCCTGCTCGCCTCTCCTCCTGTGCTGTTTCTCGACGAGCCGACCACGGGACTGGATCCCCGAAGCCGCAGTGAACTGTGGGAGGTGTTGCGCGAGTTGGTCGCTGATGGAACCACGCTGCTGCTGACCACGCAGTATCTCGAAGAGGCCGATCAACTGGCCGACAACATCGTCGTTATCGACCGGGGCCGCATCATCGCCGAAGGCTCTCCACTGCAGCTCAAGCAGCAGGCGGGGCGCGCCAGCCTGGTGATCACCGTCGGTGACGCGGCGGATCTGTCTGCGGCGCAGGATGTCCTGCGCCGCACGGGCGCCGAGGTCCACGTCGACGCGCCCGCCCGTAGGCTGACCGCCTCGGCGGACGGGCTCGACGACATGATCGCCGTCGCCGGCTGGCTGCGCGACGGAGGTATCGCCGTCGACGACATCGGATTGTCGCGGCCCAGCCTCGACGACGTTTTCTTGAACCTGACAGGGCACCGTACCGACGACACCGAGGAGGTCGGCGCATGACCGCGTTGGACACCCACCGCCCGAAAGGCGACGCCCAGGCGGTGCGCACACATCCCACCAACATCGCGCAGCAGTCGTGGATCATGGTGAAGCGCAACATGATCCACACCAAGCGCATGCCGGAGATGCTCAGTGACGTCACCGCGCAACCCATCATGTTCGTGCTGTTGTTCGCGTTCGTGTTCGGTGCCTCGATCACCAACACCGGCGGCGCGTCCTACCGCGAGTTCCTGCTGCCTGGCATTCAAGCGCAGACCATCGTGTTCTCGGCGTTCGTCGTGGCATCGGGCATCACCGCCGATGTCGAGAAGGGCATCATCGACCGCTTCCGCTCTCTGCCGATCTCGCGGTCGTCGGTGCTGATCGGGCGCAGCATCGCGAGCTTGATGCACTCGTCGCTGGGCGTGCTGGTGATGGCGCTGACGGGCCTGGCCATCGGCTGGCGCATCCGCGGCAGCGTCGCCGAAGCGGTGTTGGCTTTCGCGCTGATCCTGATCTTCGGCTTCGGCATGATCTGGTTCGGCATCCTGATCGGGTCGCTGATGCGCACGGTCGAGGCGGTCAACGGGGTGATGTTCACCGTGCTGTTCCCGGTGACGTTCCTGGCCAACACCTTCGTCCCCACCGAACCGATGCCGCACTGGCTGCGTGTCATCGCCGAGTGGAATCCGGTGTCGTCATTGGCGCAGGCGATGCGTGAATTGTGGGGCAACGGCGGTCCGGCGGCACCGGATGCCCAACTGCCGCTACATCATCCGGTGCTGTCGACGATCCTGTGGTCGCTGGCGCTGACGGCAGTGTTCGCGCCGTTCGCGCTGGCTGCCTACCGGCGGCGCACCACGGACTGACCACCATGCTGAGTATTGTGTAGCATACTCAGCATGGTGCAGAAGTTGCCGCCGCGGCTCGCCGCGCACCCGACCGTCCGTGCGGTGCGAGAGCGGCCGTCCCAGCCGCCCGGTGTGATCGACGCCGACTGGTTGCGAACGGTCTGCCGTGAGGCCGGCGTCGACGACGTCGGCTTCGCTCGCGTCGACAACCCCGCTCTGGCCTCGGAGGTCGAGCACGTGCAGGCGGCGCTGCCGGGCGCAGTCAGCTATCTGTCGCTGGTGGTGAAGATGAACCGCGACAACGTGCGCTCCACCGCTCGCAGCGTCGCGAACCAGGAATTCCACCGCAGCGGCGAGATCATGAACGAGGCGGCCCACCGCATCACACGACTGCTGCAGGACGCCGGCCATCGGGTGATCAATCCGTCGGCGACCTTCCCGATGGAGATGGACCGTTACCCGGGCCGCATCTGGGTGGTGGCCCACAAACCCGTCGCGGTCGCCGCAGGTATGGGGGTGATGGGCATCCACCGCAACGTGATCCATCCCCGCTTCGGCAACTTCATCCTGCTCGGGACCATCCTGGTCGCGAGTGACATCTCCTCCTACGACACGCCGCTCGACTATTCGCCGTGTCTCGAGTGCAAGCTGTGCGTGGCGGCATGCCCGGTCGGGGCGATCAAGAAGGACGGCGGGTTCGACTTCGTCGCGTGCTCGGTGCACAACTACCGCGAGTTCATGGGCGGTTTCACCGACTGGGTGGAAACCGTCGCCGACAGCGCCGACGGCGACGACTTCCGTTCCCGGGTCACCGATTCCGAGAACGCCTCTATGTGGCAGAGCTTGTCATTCAAAGCGAACTACAAGGCCGCCTACTGCCTGGCGGTGTGCCCGGCGGGGGAGGAGGTCATCGAGCCCTACCTCGACGACCGCAAGGCGTTCATGGACCTGGTACTCAAACCGCTACAGGACAAGCAGGAAAACCTCTACGTCATCCCGGGTTCGGCAGCCGAAGAGCATGCGCTCAAGCGTTTCCCGCACAAGCCGGTGAAGCACGTCGGCAGCGGGATTCGCGGTACGCGCAGCGGTTAAGCCCAGGCGTGCACGACGTTCTGGGCCGGCTCCAGGCCCTGGGTGATCAGCAGTTCGACCGCGTCAGCGGCCTGCTCGCAGATCACGGCGACCTCGGGTCGCTCTCGGGCGTTGAACGGCTCCAAGACGAACGACGCCCCCGATTGCCGGCCCGGCGGTTTGCCGATGCCGACCCGCACTCGCTGGAAGTCGTTGGTGCTCAACGCCGATCCGACTGACCGCAGGCCGTTGTGGCCGGCCACGCCGCCGCCGTACTTGAGCCGGATACGGCCGAAGTCGATGTCCAGTTCGTCGTGCACGATGATCACATCGCGCGGCGGGACCGAATAGAACTTGGCCAACGGTCCGACCTGGCGCCCGGATTCGTTCATGTACACACGCGGCTTGGCAAGCACCACCGGGCGGCCGGCCAGCCGCCCGGTGGCCACGTCGGCCCCGGACTTCTTGTGCACCTTGAACGTCTCGCCGACACGGTCGGCGAGGACGTCCAGGACGAGGAAACCGAGGTTGTGCCGGGTCAGGGCGTACTGAGGCCCCGGGTTGCCCAGGCCGACCACCAGCAGGGGTTCGGCCATGTCGGCGACTACTCGGAGTCGCCGTCGGCGGGCGCGTCCTCGCCGCCCTCGGTCTCAGCCTCGGCCTCTTCGGCCTGCTCTTCGAGCGACTCGCCGCCACCCTCGGCCTCGAGCTCTTCCTCGGTCGGCGCGGCGATGACGTTGACGACCAGCAGCTCGGGATCGGACACCAGCGTCACACCCGAGGGCAGCTCGACGTGGCTGGCGAGCACCTGGGTGCCCTCCTGGGCGTCTTCGACCGACACGGTGAGCTGTTCGGGAATCGACTGGACGTCGGCCTCGATCTCGATGGCGTTGGCTTCCTGGGTGACCAGCGTGCCGGGTGCCGCTTCGCCCTCGACGACGACGTTGACCTCGACGGTCACCTTCTCGCCGCGGCGCACGACGAGCAGGTCGGCGTGCTGGATGTTGCGGCGGATCGGGTGGATCTCCAGCGACTTGGTCAGCGCGAGCTGCTCGGTGCCGGCGATGTCGAGTGTCAGCACGGCGTTGGTGCCGGCGTTGCGCAGCACGGCGGCGAAGTCGCGGCTGTCGAGCTCGAGGTGCTGCGGGTCGGTGCCGTGGCCGTAGAGCACCACGGGCACGCGGCCTTCACGGCGGGCACGGCGCGATGCGCCCTTGCCGGTGGTGCTGCGGACCTGAGCGGTCAGATTGTTCGGGGCGTTGCGCGCCATGTCGGTACTCCTGTGCCGGTGGTGATGGACACGGCAAGGGCGACACGAACTGCAGATGATCGTCCCGTCGATAACGGCGGTCTGGCAGACCACCCTCGCCGTGATGCGTCGACCAGGGTAGCCCAGCACCCGGCTAGAGCGGAAATTCCACCCCGGTGAGCTGCTCGGACAGCGTCCACAAGCCGGCGGCTTTGCCGCTGTTTCGCGCCAGCGGAGTGCGCCAGTGGGCCCCGGTGGGGCCGCGCATCGAGAACCGCGGGCCGACGAACGTGTTGCCGGGCACGTCTTCGGCGACCGCGTACAACGTCTGTCGCGCCCCGTAGTCGGCGTCGGTGGCGAAGAATGCGTTGCCCGCGTCCCAGA
Organism: Mycobacterium sp. IDUB_1; assembly: GCF_055419625.1. Classification (NCBI taxonomy): domain Bacteria; kingdom Bacillati; phylum Actinomycetota; class Actinomycetes; order Mycobacteriales; family Mycobacteriaceae; genus Mycobacterium; species Mycobacterium sp. IDUB_1. The sequence goes on from NZ_JBVAYA010000002.1 coordinate 421,452, forward strand.
CCCGGCTGCCGAACCGGTTGCCGGTGTGGCCCTGCAGGTTGGTGGCCGAGTAGCCGGGATGGGCGGCCACTGCCCGGACCGCGGAGCCGGCGGCGGTGAGTCTGCGCTGCAGCTCGCTGGTGAACAGCAGGTTCGCGAGCTTCGACGCACCGTAGGCGGGCCAGGCGAGGTAGGGCCGCGACTTCCAATTGAGGTCGGCGAGGCTGATGTAGCCGAAGATGTGCATGAACGACGACACCGTCACCACCCGGTCGGTCAACCGCGGCAGAAGCAGGTTGGTGAGCGCGAAATGGCCGAGATGGTTGGTGCCGATCTGGCTCTCGAATCCGTCGACGGTGAGCGCGTAGGGGACGGCCATGATGCCGGCGTTGTTGACGAGCACGTCGACGCCGGAGACGCCGTCGGCGAACGTTCTGATCGACGACAGGTCCTGCAGGTCGAGCCGGCGCACCTCGACGTCGCCGGACATCGTCGCCGCAGCGTCGCGGCCCTTGTCGACGTTGCGCACCGCGAGGATGGTGCGTGCCCCGACGCGGGCGAGTTCACGGGCGGTCACCAGGCCCAGTCCGCTGTTGGCGCCCGTCACGATCACGGTGCGGCCGGCGAACGAGGGCAGGTCGGCTGCGGTCCAGTCGCTCATGGCAACACTCTAGGAAGGCTCCAGGCGCACTCAGCGTGCGGGCGGTGCGGGGACCTTCACCGTGAAGCCCCTGATCACGGCCTCGATGTCGGCCGCCTCCTCAGCCGCCTTGTCGGCGAATCCCGTCACGGTGAACTGGATGAGGTAGCGCTGCTTCTTCGGCGCGGCCCCGGTGGCGATGACGATGCGGTTGTAGCTGTGCATCCGCGCGCCGTTGAGGTCGTAGCTGCCTTCGATCATCGATGAGGGGAAGCCGTCGAAGTCCGTCGTGGCGGCGCCCAGCTGGCGGAAGTTCTGGCTCATCTGCGCGTCGACGTTCGCGTGGGTGAGCGCTTCGGCGATGTTGAAATTCCCGGTCAGCTCGAACATCATCAGCATCGCGGTCGGGTAGGTGTCGCCCTTGGCGATCATCCGGGTGCCGGGCGCGAGGTTGGTGTTCTGGTAGGGATGCCAGCCCGGCGGGGTCGGCATGGTCACCGTCAGATCGGTCACCCTGTCGGGGGCGACAGGTTGGCCGGTCACCCCGGCCTGTTCGAGGAACGCGGCGATGGGGACCGGCGCCGCGGGCCCGTTCGACGCTTGCGGGGACGGGGCGGGTGCGCTCGTCGTCGACCAGACCGCTTGGTAGTCAGGGGCTTCCGGCGTGCACGCGGTCAGGGTCAGCGCTGCGGCGGCCGCCGCGAACACTCGTCGCGCTGTCACAGGATCTCGCGAACGCGCTCCAGCGGGCGGGCCAGCCGGGTGCCCTTGGTGGTCACGACGAACGGCCGCTCGATCAGGACCGGATGCTCCACCATCGCGTCGAGCAGCTCGTCGTCGGACGCCGAGGCCAGCCCGAGTTCGGTGTAGAGCGATTCGCGGGTGCGCACGGCCGCGCGGACGTCGATGCCGGCGTCGGAGATCATCGCCGCCAGCTCGCTGCGCGTCGGCGGGTTCTTGAGGTAGAGCACCACCTCGGGTTCGATTCCGCCGTCGCGCAACATCTCCAGCGCCTTGCGCGACGTGGTGCATCGCGGGTTGTGCAGGATGCGCGCGCTCATGCCGATCCGTCGAAGAGCCCTGTCACCGAGCCGTTTTCGAACACCGCGCGGATCGTGTTGGCCAGCAGCGGAGCGATGGACAGAACGGTCAGCTGCGGGAACATCTTGTCTTCGCCGATCGGAAGCGTGTTGGTCACGATGACCTCACGGGCCCCGCTGTCGGCGAGACGTTCGCGCGCCGGGTCGGAGAGCACGCCGTGGGTGGCGGCGATGATCACGTCGCCCGCGCCGTCCTGCTTGAGCAGCTTCACCGCCCCGGCGATGGTGCCGCCGGTGTCGATCATGTCGTCGGTCAGGATGCAGGTCTTGCCGCGCACGTCGCCGACCACGCGATTGGACTTGACCTGGTTGGGCACCAGCGGGTCGCGCGTCTTGTGGATGAAGGCCAGCGGGACACCGCCGAGGCTGTCGGCCCACTTCTCGGCGACGCGGACGCGGCCGGAGTCGGGGGAGACGACGACCATGTCGTGGTCGGCATAGTTCTCACCGATGTAGCCGCACAGCAGCTTCTGCGCTCGCATGTGGTCGACGGGACCGTCGAAGAAGCCCTGGATCTGGTCGGTGTGCAGGTCGACGGTGACGATGCGGTCGGCGCCGGCCGTCTTGTAGAGGTCGGCGACCAGACGTGCGGAGATGGGCTCGCGGCCGCGGTGCTTCTTGTCCTGACGCGCATAGGGATAGAACGGCAGGATCGCGGTGATCCGCTTGGCGCTGCCGCGCTTGAGCGCGTCGATCATGATCAGCTGTTCCATCAGCCACGTGTTCAGCGGCGCGGGATGGCTCTGCAACACGAACGCGTCGCTGCCTCGCACCGATTCGTCGAAGCGGACGAAGATCTCGCCGTTGGCGAAGTCGCGTGCGGTCTGCGCGGTGACCGGAACGTCGAGTTCCTTGGCGACCTGCTCGGCGAGTTCGGGGTGCGCCCGACCCGAGAAGAGCATCAGGTTCTTGCGGTTGTCGGTCCAGTCGTGGCTCACGGGCTGCCCTCGGCTTCTCGCAGTCGATTCTCGGGCCATCGTACGTAGCGGGGTCGCGCGCACGTCGGCGGGTTACCAGAATGCCAATAATCGGCGACGAATTGCTACTCGCCGGTAGTTTCGGCTGCTGCGCGCGCTGCTGCTGCCGCGTTCGCAGCCGCGCTGCCGGGTCGTTTCCGTTCCACCCAACCCTCGATCGTGCGCTGCGGGCCCGCCGACACCGCGAGTGCGCCCGGCGGCACGTCGTCGCGCACCACCGTGCCCGCGCCCGTGTACGCCCCGTCGCCGATCGTGACCGGAGCGACGAACATCGTGTCCGAGCCGGTGCGCACGTGGGAGCCGATCGTCGTCCGGCTCTTGGTCTCGCCGTTGTAGTTGACGAACACGCTCGAGGCGCCGATGTTGCTGTGCTCACCGATGTCCGCGTCGCCGACGTAGGTCAGGTGCGGCACTTTCGTGCCGGTGCCGATCGTCGCGTTCTTGGCTTCGACGAACGCGCCCAGCTTGCCGTCGTCGCCCAGGACCGTGCCGGGGCGCAGGTAGGTGAACGGTCCGACGGTGGAGCCGGCGCCGATGACCGACTCCGAGCCGTGGGTGCGCACCACCGAGGCTCCGTCGCCGACGGTGACATCGGTCAGTGTGCTGTCGGGTCCGATCTCGCACCGCGCGCCGACCGCAGTCGCCCCCAACAGTTGGGTTCCTGGGCGCACCACGGTGTCGAGCCCGATCGTGACGTCGACGTCGATCCACGTCGTGGCCGGATCGACGACGGTCACTCCGTTGCGCTGGTGGGCCGCGACGACGCGCCGGTTCAGTTCGGCGCCGAGCGCGGCCAACTGCACGCGGTCGTTGACGCCGGCCACCAACGCTGCGTCGTCGATGTGCTGGCCGAGGACGGGTAGGCCGTCGCCGCGCACGATCGCGAACACGTCGGTGAGGTAGAGCTCGTGCTGGGCGTTGTCGGAGCGCAACCGGCTCAGCGCCGAGCGCAGCTCTTCCGCGTCGAACGCGTACACCCCGGCGTTGACCTCGTGGATGGCCTGCTGTGCCGGGGTGGCGTCGGCCTGCTCGACGATGCCGATCACCTCGCCGTCCTGGGTACGCAGGATGCGGCCGTAGCCGGTGGCGTCGGCCAGTGTCGTCGTGAGCACGGTGGCCGCGGCTCCGGCCGCGCTGTGGGCGGCGATCAGCTGGTCCAGCGTGTGGGAGTTCAGCAGCGGCACGTCGCCGGAGGTGACGACCACGACTCCGGTGAAGTCCTCGGGCAGCGCGGACAGCCCGCAGGCGACGGCGTGCCCGGTGCCCCGCTGTTCCTCCTGCACGGCGATCTCGACCCGGCGGCCGATGGTCTCGCCGATCTGCAGCGCGGCCGGGGCGACCCGTTCGCGATCCTTGCCGACGATCGCCACCAGGTGCGTCGGCCCGACCCCGGCGACGGCGTGCAGGGCGTGGGACAGCATGCTGCGCCCGCCGAGGGCGTGTAGCACTTTGGGTGTGTCGGACTTCATCCGCGTGCCGGCTCCCGCGGCGAGGATGAGGACGGCTGCGTCACGCGTCATCGCGGCTCCTGCCTGTCGAGTGTGCAGGTTCATCCGGGACACGCCGGCTGCGCCGTATCGATCCGCACAGTCGCAGCGGTGAGCTCTCGTGACGCTCCGTCGCCAGGACTCGAACCTGAACTATCTGAACCAAAATCAGAGGTGCTGCCGATTACACCACGACGGATCGGTGACGAGATACGCGTGCGACTTTAGCCCATCGCGTGGTCGGCCCCCTGCCCTGCGAAGCGGTGCTGACCGAACGGAACGGCCGCCAACAGAGTGACTCCGACAGTGCGTCCCGTCGGCAGCCGATACATGCAGCGGCTGCCGGGTGTCGCGCCGAGCAGAGCGCTGCCGAGCGGCGACGCGGCGGTGCAGACATCGAGCTCGTCGTCGGTGGTGCCGACGGTGCCGAGCAGGAACGTCTCGTTCTCGTCAGTGTCATCGAAGCGGACGGTGAGCACCATGCCGGGCTCGGCGACTCCGTCGTCGGGCGGGGTCTGGGCGTCTGCCGATCGGCTGAGCAGTTCGTGGATGTCGCGGATGCGCTGCTTGCGCGCCAGCCAGGCGTCGACGAGCTCGCCGGTGCGGTCGGAGCCGGAGCGTGGCACCGTTAGCAGCTCGGCCAACTCGGCCTCCAGGGCGGTGCGGGTGTGTGGCGTCATCCAGACAGTGCTGGTCATGGGGTGTCCTTCCGGAGGTGGGGGATCGTCGTCAGGGGCGGGTCACGGCACCGCCCCTGACGACCGGTGGAACCCTCGTGACGAGGGTGGGTCAGCGTCTGCGCAGCGGGTCGAAGGCGCGCGCCGCCTCGGGCACCTTGCCCGTGACGATCTGTTCGGCGAGGAGACGTCCGGTGGCGGGGCCGTGCGCCAGCCCCCACATGCCGTGCCCACCGGCCACGTACACGCCGCGGTCGAGCTGGCCGATCAACGGAATGCCGTCGTCGGTCACAGGCCGCGAGCCGACCCACACATCAGTGCGGTCGTGCCAGCGGACCCCGTCGAGCAGTGGTGCGGCTGCCGCGACGATCGCGTCGACGCGAGGGATCGACAGCGCCTCGTCGGGACGACGGAATTCCATGGTCCCGGCGACCCGCAGCCTTCCCCGGTAGGGCGTGCACGCCACCCGCGCCTCGGGCAGGTAGATGGGTCCCGGCAGCGGCCGCTCCACCGGCACGGTGAACGAGTAGCCGCGCCCTGCCTGCAGCGCCACCCGCACCCGACGGTCGGTCAGCGCGGGCAGCCAGGCGCCGGCGGCGAGCACCGCGGCGTCGGCCCGCAGCGGTTCTGCCCCTCTGAGGTGCACCTGCACCCCGGCGCCGTCGGGGGAGACGCCGAGGGTCTCTGCGGTGTGCAGCACGGCGCCCCGCGCGGCGACGGCGCGGCCGAGCGCGGTGGTGAAACGGCCGGGGTCGACGAAGCGCTGACCCGCGATGTCGACCACTGTCGCGACGTTCGGCGAGGCCAGCGGCATGCGTTCGCGCAGCGCGGCGCCGGTCAGGATCTCGACCGCGGTCGGTCGACCGGTCAGCCAGCCGTGCAGATCGCGGCCGAATGCGGCCGCGCGATCGGCGTCGCGGAACGCCACCGAGATCGACGTATCGGTCACCGGGGCGTCGACACCGTTGGACACCAGCACGTCGAACGTCTCGATCGCTTCGTCGTTGAGCACCGCACCGGCATCCGCGGCGCGCTGCCAGGGGCCGGGACGGCAGTGCGCGGCGAACCGCACGAGGAAGCGCGCCCGCGACATGTCGGCCCGCAGCGGGATGTGCAGCGGAGCCGAGGGGTCGGCGAGTGCGTGTAGCCCCTCGCGCAGCACGGACGGCGAGTTCAGCGGCGTGGTCAGCGCGGGCGAGACCCAGCCGGCGTTACCCCACGACGCGCCCGCGGCCACCCCTGTGCGGTCGACGACCGTCACGTCGACGCCTCGCTCCTGCAGGAACCACGCCGTCGACAGGCCGACGATGCCCGCGCCGACGACCACGACCGATCGGGGACCGCCGTCCATCCCTGACCTGGCCCACATGACGTCCTCCTGTTCGATGACCGTGAGTCCATGGTCAGCCGGAAAGGACAGCCGGGTGTTGTGCTGGGGCGACAATCGGGCAGCGCCGAACTGTCGGCGCTCGACAAGCGAGTCAGTCGTGCACAGCGAGCTCGATCATCATCGCGAACCTCTTGTCGGCGTCGTCGAGATGCAGATCGGTGAGCTCGGCCATCCGTCGCATGCGGTAGCGGACGGTGTTCTCGTGCACGCCCAGCCGCGCAGCGATGCGGGCCGGATCGCCGCGCTCCTGCAGCCAGGCCCGCAACGTCGCCTCGTACGCCGTGCCGTGCTCCGCGTCGTGGGTCCGGAGTTCGGCGACGGCGCCGCGGTGCGGATTGCGGCCCGCGTTCGCGGCCGAGCGCAGGCGCTGCAGGACGACGTCGTTCCACGATTCGTCGTAGGCGGGTGCGACGGCAGAGCCGGTGTTCTCCTGCAGCGCGAGGCATTCGTCGGCCTCGGTGCGTGCCGCGGCCAGGTCGCCGGCAGTCGCGGGCGCGCTGATCCCGGCCTGCACGCGTAGTTGCGGCGGCAGCGCGCTGATCAGCTCCTGCACCCAGGCGCGGGCGACGGCTGCCTCGTCCGCGGCGAGCACGGTGTAGACGGTGGTGGCGGCCAACGCGCTACGGGACGGACGGGACCAGCCGAAACCGGATGTCGCCCGCTCGAAGGCCTGCAGCAGCGCCGCGTGTCGCCGGCCGCCGTCGTGGGCACGCAGCGCGATCACCCGCAGCGCCGCGGGCGGCAGCCCGAGCCGGCTGGCCAGCGTCGCTGCGTCAGGTGTTCCCTCGAGCAGCCGGATCACCAGCTCGGACTCCACCTGACGTTCCAGGTCGGCGCTGGCACGCGATCGCAGCAGGTGCAGCGCGACGGTGTGCGCCGCATCGCTGAGTGCGCGCAGCCGCGCGCCGGTCAACGGTTCGGGGCAGGCCACCCACACGGAGCCGAGCAGGTGCTTGCCGGCGCGTACCGCCACGACCATGCGTCCCGTACGGCCGGTGCTCGGGTCGGCGGGCACGAACACCGGCTCGTCAGAGGTCGACAGATGCTCGAACACGCCGGCGAAGGTCTCTCGGACATCGGCCGACGCCTGCCGGGCCAGGATCGTCGCGACCCGCGGCGGATCGGCATCGCGCTGATCGCGGGAGAACGCCAGCACCTGCGAGCGCCGGTCCTCGATCACGAGCGCGCCGCCCACCGCCGCGGCCAGGCTGTCGGCGAGGGCGAACAGGTCGGTCGGCCCGCGTCCGGACTCCGTTTCGCGACCTTCCAGCACGAGGCCGTACACGATCGCGGCGACGTCGCTCCACGGCACCGCCGGGTCGACCACCAGCACCGCCATGCCCTCGGCGTCACCGGCGTCCGTGCGGCGGGTCAGGACGACGACCGACCCCGCGGCACCGGCCCACTGCAGCGCCTCGGCGCCCGTCGTCGCTCCGACGGCGAGCAGCACGTCGCCGGGCACCGTGCGACCGTCGACGGTCTCGGGCAGCACGACGCTGCGCAGTTCGGTCGAGCGGTCCGCCGAGCCGGCGTGCCAGCGGACGCCGTACCCGCCGAGAACGTTGATCAGCCGATCCAGCGTGATCACGGAGCTTGACGGTACGCGGAGGTGCCGCGGTTTACCCTGAACGGCGTGCCAGCTCCCGACAAGGACGTGCGCGCCCCGCGCGCCAGGATGACCGGTAGCGAGCGTCGTCAGCAGCTCATCGAGATCGCGAAGTCGCTGTTCGCCGAGCGCGGTTTCGACGGCACGTCGATCGAGGAGATCGCGTTGCGGGCCAACGTCTCCAAGCCCGTCGTCTACGAGCATTTCGGCGGCAAGGAGGGTCTGTACGCCGTCGTCGTCGACCGTGAGATGTCGGCGCTGCTGGACGGCATCACGTCGTCGTTGACCAACAACCGGTCCCGGGTGCGCCTGGAGCGGGTCGCGCTGGCGCTGCTGACCTACGTCGAGGAGCACACGGACGGGTTCCGCATCCTGATCCGCGATTCGCCGGCGAGCATCACCGCGGGCACGTACTCGACGCTGCTCAACGACGCGGTCAACCAGGTGTCGTCGATACTGGCCGGAGACTTCTCGCGCCGCGGCCTCGATGCCGACCTCGCGCCGCTGTACGCGCAGGCGCTCGTCGGCTCGGTGTCGATGTCGGCGCAGTGGTGGCTCGACACACGCGAGCCGAAGAAAGAAGTGGTAGCCGCGCATCTGGTGAACCTGATGTGGAACGGCCTGACCCATCTCGAGGCCGACCCGCAACTGCGGGGGGAGTAGCCGCCTCGGCCGGTTCGGTCGCGACGCCGCCGGGGCCTACGATGGAAGCCATCATGACCGTATCGGGGACCCTTCATGTCCACACCCCGATCGCGGGCCTCGTCGACCTGGCACTGCGCGACCCCTCTCTGCAGGAAGTCACCCGCCGCGCCGCCGACCGGCCCGCCGATCTCGACCTCGTCGGACCTGCCAGCGCGCGGGTCTTCGTGGCGGCTGCGCTCGCGCAGACCGGCCCGGTGCTGGCCGTCACCGCAACCGGCCGCGAGGCCGACGACCTGACCGCCGAACTCACGGGCGTCTTCGGCGACGCCGTCGCGATGTTCCCGTCCTGGGAGACGCTGCCGCACGAGCGGCTCTCACCCGGCGTCGACACCGTCGGCGCCCGGATGATGGTGCTGCGCCGGCTCACCCGTCCCGAAGACGCGCGGCTGGGTCCGCCGCTGCGCGTGCTCGTGACGACGGCTCGCTCGCTGCTGCAGCCGATGGCGCCCGATCTGGCCGCGGTCGAACCCGTGACGCTGACGGTCGGGGAGGACTCCGACTTCGACGGGACCGTCGCGCGGCTGGTCGATCTGGCCTACACGCGTGTCGACATGGTCGCCAAGCGCGGGGAGTTCGCCGTGCGCGGCGGCATCCTCGATCTCTTCCCCCCGACAGCCGAGCACCCTGTGCGCGTGGAGTTCTGGGGCGACGAGGTCTCCGAGATGCGGATGTTCGCGGTCGCCGATCAGCGGTCCATCCCCGAGATCGACGTCTCGACGGTGATCGCCGTGCCGTGCCGGGAGGTGTTGCTGACCTCCGAGGTGCGGGAGCGGGCCGCGGTGCTGGCCGTGGAGCATCCGGTACTGGAGAACGGGGTGCCGGGCAGCGTGCCCGACATGTTGGCCAAGCTCTCCGAGGGCATCCCCGTCGACGGGATGGAGGCGCTGCTGCCGCTGCTGAAGCCGGTCGGTCTGGTGACGCTGCCCTCGTTGCTTCCCCCGGGGACGCCGCTGCTGATCTGCGATCCGGAGAAGGTACGCAGTCGTGCCGCCGATCTGATCAAGACGGGTCAAGAGTTCCTCGAGGCGTCGTGGTCGACGGCTGCCGTCGGTGGTGACGCCCCGATCGACCTCGAGGCGCTGGGTGCCTCCGGGTTCGTCCCGTTCGACGAGGGCCGCGACACGGCGCGCGCGGGTGGGCACCCGTGGTGGACGTTGAGCCAGCTCGACAGCGGCGCCGACGAGCCGGTGCGCCTCGACATCCGCCCCGCACCGTCGGCGCGGGGCCAACAGCACAACCTCAGCGAGATCTTCGCGATGCTGCGCGCTCACGTCGCGACCGGCGGCTACGGCGTCGTCGTCACCCCGGGCACCGGAACCTGCATGCGGGTGGTCGAGCAGCTCGGCGAAGCCGACACGGCCGCAACGATTCTCGAGCCCGGCGCAGTGCCGCGCGAGGGCGTGGTCGGGGTCATGAAGGGCCCGCTGCACGACGGTGTGGTGATGCCGGGCGCGAGTCTGGTGGTGATCACCGAAGCCGACCTGACCGGCAACCGCGTCGCGGCGACCGAAGGCAGGAAGCTCGCCGCCAAACGGCGCAACGTCGTCGACCCACTGGCGCTGACCGCCGGTGATCTCGTGGTGCACGACCAGCACGGCATCGGACGCTTCGTCGAGATGACCGAGCGGGTGGTCGGTGGTGCCCGGCGCGAGTACCTGGTGCTGGAGTACGCCTCGGCCAAACGCGGCGGTGGCACGGACAAGCTGTATGTGCCGATGGATTCGCTGGACCAGCTCTCGCGCTACGTCGGCGGAGAAGCGCCGACATTGTCGCGGCTCGGGGGCAGCGATTGGGCGAACACGAAAACCAAAGCGCGCCGGGCGGTTCGGGAGATCGCCGCGGAACTGGTCACGCTGTACGCCAAGCGGCAGGCCTCACCTGGTCACGCATTCGCGCCGGACACCCCGTGGCAGATCGAGATGGAAGACGCCTTCGGGTTCACCGAGACGGTGGATCAGCTCACCGCGATCACCGAGGTGAAGTCGGACATGGAGAAGCCGGTCCCGATGGACCGGGTGATCTGTGGCGACGTCGGATACGGCAAGACCGAGATCGCGGTGCGTGCAGCGTTCAAGGCGGTGCAGGACGGCAAGCAGGTCGCGGTGCTGGTGCCCACGACGCTGCTCGCCGATCAGCACCTGCAGACGTTCAGTGCACGCATGGCCGGTTTCCCCGTCACGGTGAAAGGACTGTCGCGCTTCACATCCGGAGCTGAATCCAAGGCCGTGATGGAGGGCATGAAGGACGGCTCGGTCGACATCGTGATCGGCACCCACCGGCTGCTGCAGACCGGGGTGACGTGGAAGGACCTCGGCTTGGTCGTCGTCGACGAGGAACAGCGCTTCGGTGTCGAGCACAAGGAGCACATCAAGTCGATGCGCACGCACGTCGACGTGCTGACGATGAGCGCGACCCCGATACCGCGCACCCTGGAGATGAGCCTGGCCGGGATTCGCGAGATGTCGACGATCCTCACCCCGCCGGAAGAACGCTATCCGGTGCTGACGTACGTCGGCCCGCACGACGACAAGCAGGTGGCGGCGGCGCTGCGTCGCGAGATGCTGCGCGACGGGCAGGCGTTCTACATCCACAACCGCGTGCGCTCGATCGACCAGGCCGCCGCGCGGGTGCGCCAGCTGGTGCCCGAGGCGCGGGTGGTGGTCGCGCACGGTCAGATGCCCGAGGAGCAGCTCGAGAAGACGGTCGAGGGGTTCTGGAACCGCGAGTTCGACATCCTGGTGTGCACGACGATCGTCGAGACGGGCCTGGACATCTCGAACGCCAACACGTTGATCGTCGAGCGTGCCGACACGTTCGGTCTGTCGCAGCTGCACCAGCTACGGGGCCGCGTCGGCCGTTCCCGCGAGCGCGGTTACGCGTATTTCCTGTATCCGCCGGAGGTTCCGCTGACCGAGACGGCGTACGACCGGCTCGCCACCATCGCGCAGAACAACGACCTCGGGGCGGGCATGGCGGTCGCGATGAAGGACCTCGAGATCCGCGGCGCGGGCAACGTGCTGGGCGCCGAGCAGTCCGGTCACGTGGCGGGCGTGGGGTTCGACCTGTACGTGCGGCTCGTCGGCGAGGCGGTCGAGGCCTACCGCGCCGCGGCAGACGGGAAAACCGTTCTCTCACCGGAAGAGCCGAAGGAGGTCCGGATCGATCTGCCTGTCGACGCGCATCTGCCGCCGGACTACATCGGCAGTGATCGGCTCCGTCTGGAGGCGTATCGCCGGCTGGCCGCTGCCGCCGACGATGCGGCGGTCGACTCGGTGATCGAGGAGCTCGTCGACCGCTACGGTCCGCTGCCCGAGCCGGCCCTTCTGCTGGTCGCGGTGGCCCGGCTGAGGCTGCTGGCCCGGGCGTTCGGGGTGACCGAGGTGGGCGCGCCGTCGGGTTCGACGGTGCGTATTTCGCCTCTGACGCTTCCGGATTCGGCGCAGCTGCGGCTCAAGCGGCTCTACTCCGGCGCCAACTATCGCGCCACCACGTCGACCGTGCAGGTCCCGATTCCGCGGGCCGGCAGCGGGGTGGGGGCGCCGCGCATCCGGGATCTCGAGCTGATCGCGTTCGTGGCGGGGCTGCTCGTGGCCATCGCGGGGGACGGGCAGGCGCCGGTCGACATCGCGAAATTCGGAGGTGGCGCATGACGGTCGTGCTGGTGGATCCGCGCCGCCCGTCGCTGGTGCCGATCGAGGCCATCGATCTGCTGGCCGGGGATGTGCAGTACACCGAGGAGATGCCGGTCAAGGTGCCGTGGTCGCTGCCGTCGGCACGCCCCGCCTACAGCGGCGATCCCGCGCCGACGCTGCTGTCGTCCGACCGTGAGCACCCGTCGGTCGCCGCGCGGATCGCGGCGGGGGAGCGGGTGATCGCCGCGCCGGCGCCGCAGCCCGGGGAGCACCTGGTGGATGCGGTCGTGATGATGGACAAGCTGCGCACCGCCGGGCCGTGGGAGAGCGAGCAGACCCATGACTCGCTGCGGCGCTATCTGCTCGAGGAGACTTACGAGCTGTTCGACGCGGTGCACGGCGGCGATCTGACCGAGCTGCGCGACGAGCTCGGAGATGTGTTGCTGCAGGTTCTCTTTCACGCGCGCATCGCCGAGGACGCGCCACAGGATGCGTTCGGTATCGACGATGTCGCCGACGCGTTGGTGCGCAAACTCGGCAACCGCGTGCCGGCTGTGCTGGCGGGCAAGTCGATCTCGCTGGAAGATCAGCTGGCGCAGTGGGAAGCGCGCAAGGCGTTGGAGAAGTCTGCGCGGGAGTCGATCATGGACGACATCCCGACGGCCCAGCCCGCGTTGGCGTTGGCGCAGAAGGTTCTCGCGCGTGCCGAGGGTGCCGGCTTCCCGGCCGAGCTGGTGCCCGACGAGCTCACCTGGATCACTGTCAGCGCCGACTTCGATGCCGAGAACGCCTTGCGCACAGCGGTTCTGGAGTTCATGGACGACGTGCGGACCGCCGAGCGTGCGGCCGCGGCTGCCCGCCGGGGTGACGACGTGGCCGAGGAGCTCGACGGTGGCCCGCGCGGTGCCATTTCCCCCGACGAGTGGCGCGCCCACTGGCCCCACGAAGTATTCGACGCCCAAACCGACGAACGGGCGCAAGACGTCGAGTAGATCACGCCATTTCGTCGAGTTCGATCACGCACTCGCGGTGGCCACCAACTGCTCACTCGTCGTCCACAGGTCCAGCGCCTTGGCCGTGTCGTAGGAGTCCGCCGATGACCCGATGGGGCGCTTGCCCTCGTAATAGGTTCCGGTGACGCCCTCGTAGCGCGCGTCGTGCACCAGGGCCGCCAGCCGCCGGCCCGACGTCGCGATGCTGTTGACGTTGGGTAGGACGCGAAGAGCCGGAAAGGCGTAGCGCCACAGCAGCTTTTGTGCGGGGGAGTACTCCCGTGCCAACCCCGATCCTGGCATCAGACCCGGGTCGAACGCCGTCACGGTGACACCGCGGGCGCCCTGGGCGAGCCTGCGGTCGAGTTCGTAGGCGAACAGCATGTTGCACAACTTCGACGTGGTGTACCGCCGTCGCCCGTCCTTGTCGTCCGGGTCGCCCGGTCGTGCCAGCTCCTTGGCCGAGGTGTACAGCGGATGGGGCATGCCGCCGGTGAACTTCGTCGGATCGTGGGTGCCGCTGCTGACGATCACGATGCGCGCGGGCGCAGCGAGCTGGTCGAGAAGGCTTGTGACCAAGGCGAAGTGGCCCAGGTGGTTGACGCCGAACGTCATCTCCACTCCGTCGGCTGTGCTCTGGCTGACGTCGACCACCTGTAGGCCTGCATTGCAGACGATGGCGTGCAAGGGCGGCAGATCGGCGCGGGTGAATGCGTCGACGAATTCGTCGACTGATCGCAGCGAGGCGAGGTCGCAAGGGAGGACGGTGCATCGATGGAGGGCGCCGAGCGCGTCTACGGCGGCCATTCCGCGGGCCGGGTCGCGCACAGCGAACACCAGATGCCAGGTCGGGTCGTCGGCGAGGATGGCGCGGGCACATTCGAGGCCGAGTCCCGCGCTGGCGCCGGTGATGACGACCGATCGTGATGTCATGTCTCCTCCAAGAGAACGGGAATGAGGGCTCGCACGGCTTGGATCATGCGGACGTACATGCGGTCGACGTCCGTCGTTTCGGGTTCGAGGTGGTCGGCAAAGAACACCCCATCTGATACCGCGGTGGCGAATGCGGCGAGTTCGTTGACGACCTCCTCGGCGCGCTCGGGTGCGACGCCGGCCGGGATCATCGGCGCGATGGCCTCGCGGAAGCCGGCGATGGCGGTGTCACGCACCCGCCGGATGGCTGCATCGACCGCGGGGTCGGTGCTCCGCTCAAGCGACAGCATGTAGGTCAGCCGGAGGAAATCCGGATGTTGCGCAAGCAGTTTCGCTGCGGCGGCGCGTCGGGTCTCGATGTCGGGTTCGTGTGGATCGCCCGGCTCGCGTCGCGGCAGCTGAGCAAAGAAGCGATCGGCGCCGCGTTCCATGACCGCGGCCAGCACACCCTCTTTGGACCCGAAGTGCCAATAGATCGAGCTCGCGGGGAGCCCGCATTCCTTGCGGATGTGGCTGATGGACGTCGCGGCGTAGCCCTGCGCCGACATCAACCGTTCGGTGGCGTCGAGAATCTGCTCTCGCGACGTGTCTCCCTGTTGCTGGCGCTTGTTCCGGGCGGATGTCACCGCGTTCGCCTTTCTGTAAGGATCGTTCCAGACAGGCTAGCGGTGACGGCGAGTGCGCGCAATGGTGGTCGAGTTCGACGAAATGGCGGCGTGGTCTCGCGACAGTTCGCCCAAACGTCGGTTTGGGCGGAAAGGGGGAGCGCTCAGTCGAACAGCGTCGAGCCCCAGAACGTCGACGTGTCGCCCTCGCGGATTCCCGGCGGGCACGCGAACACCGCCGAGCTCGTCGGCGTCACGTACTCGTTCATCGCGTCGCTGCGAGAGATCGCATTCTGCATCGGCACGAACTGCTTGATCGGGTCCCGCACGAACGCGATGAAGAACAATCCGGCATCGAGGTGGCCGAACCCGTCGGAGCCATCGGTGAAGTTGTAACCGCGCCGCAGGATCTCGATGCCGCCGAGATTCTCCTTCGACGCGAGCCGGACATGGGCCTGCTCGTCGATCAGCGGCTTGTCCTTCTTGTCCGTCAGGGTGAAGTTCAGCTCGTCGAACTCGTCGTTCAACCCCATCGGGGCGCCGCTGCCCTTCTGCCGGCCGACGACGCGTTCCTGTTCGAGCAGCGTGGTGCGGTCCCACTGCTCGATCCGCATCCGGATGCGGCGGGCCACCAGGTAGCTACCGCCGGTCAGCCAGGCGGGCCCGTCACCGTCGGCAACCCAGACGAACTGGTTCAGTTTGTCGGTTTCGTCGGAGCGCAGGTTGGCGGTTCCGTCCTTGAAGCCGAACAGATTTCGCGGGGTGGACTGCTCGCGGGTGGTCGACGAGGTGCGTCCGAAACCGAGCTGTGAGTAGCGCACCGCGACGGTACCGAAGCCGATGCGGGCCAGGTTGCGGATCGCGTGGACGGCGACCTGCGGGTCGTTGGCGCACGCCTGCACGACGATGTCGCCGCCGCTGCGGGCAGGGTCGATCTTCTCGTTCGGGAACTTGGGCAGGTCGACCAGCTGTGCCGGCTTCTTGTCGGCGATACGGAACCGGTCCACACCGTCTTTGACGAAGAACGACGGGCCGAATCCGATCGTTAGCGTCAGCTGTGACGGCGGCAGGCCGAGCGCTTCCCCCGTGTCGGTCGGCGGCGCGTACGGGTTCTGGCCGGTGGCACCGTTTGTGAAGGCCTCCTCGCCCTGCGTCATCCGCTCGGCCATCTCGGTCCAGTCGGCCAGCATCTTGATGATGTCGTCGCGGCTGTTCGTGGTCACGTCGAACGTCGCGAAGTGCATCCGGTCCTGAGCCTCGGTGACGATGCCCGCCTGATGCTCACCGCGGAAGGGGACCGCGGTGTCCAGATGGCTGGCCGTCGCAGCCGCCGAGGCGCGGCCGGCCAGTGCCCCCGCACCGGCCGCTCCGACCACCGCGGCACCGACCCCGGCCGCGCCGAACAGCTTGCGCCTGCTCAACCCCGGACGCGTCGAATCGCGCGGGGGCGCAGGATCATTGGGGAGCGATGACACCTTGCACCTGGCTCACTTCCTTGCTCAACGCGTCGATGGCCCGCGAGAGCTCCTGGCGCTGCGGCTCGGTCACCGTGTCGTAGCTGACGAACCCGTCGCCCTTGCGGTACTGCTCGAGCATCTTCTCCACTTCGGCGAACCGCTGATCCACGCGCTTGCCCAGATCGGCGTTGCGCTCGTCGAGGATCGGCCGCACCGACGCAACCGCGGTCTGCGAGCCCTGCAGGTTGGCGTTGAAGTCCCACAGGTCGGTGTGGCTGAAGATGTCTTCTTCGCCGCTGATCTTGCTGGTGGCGATCTCGTCGAGCAGACCCTGTGCGCCGCCGGCGATCTGGGTGGAGTCGATCGTGTAGTCGGGCGCCTTCACCCCGGCGTCGAGTTCCTTGACGTCGGCAACCAACTGGTCGGCGATCGCGTTGGTGTCGGGCTGCATGCCGCTGACCCACAGGTCCTTTTCCAGCCGGTGGAACCCGGTCCACTTCTGCCCGGGCTCGAGGTCGGCTTCGCGCAGGTCGATGCGCGGGTCGAGGTCGTCGGGGAAGGACTCGGCGACGGGCTCGATGCGCTCGTAGTACGTGCGCGCCGTGGGGTACTGGGCCTTGGCGGCCTCGAGGTTGCCTGCCTTGATCGCGGCGACGAACGATTCGACGGCGGGGATCAGCGCGTCGGTCTGGCTGTTGATGTAGCGCTTGTAGTTGTCGGCGGCTTCTTTGAACTTGCCCTCGGTGTCGACCTCGACGGCGTCACCGGTGACGGTGTAGTCGGCGCGGATGCCATCGCCGATCATGCCCGGCTTGCAGGCGGTCTGGTAGGTGCCGGGCTGGGACAGCTGCACGATCAGCTTGCGCTGCAGGCCGGGGGAGATGTTCTCGACCTCGCCCAT
This sequence comes from Mycobacterium sp. IDUB_1, assembly GCF_055419625.1. NCBI lineage: Bacteria > Bacillati > Actinomycetota > Actinomycetes > Mycobacteriales > Mycobacteriaceae > Mycobacterium > Mycobacterium sp. IDUB_1. Next base: position 438,533 of record NZ_JBVAYA010000002.1, read on the forward strand.
CACCCGCTCGCCCTCGCCGTAGACGTAGAACTCGGTGACCTTGTTGCCGTTGTTGGTGACGACGAAGGTGTTGGCGCCCGTCTTGCCCTCGGTGCCGGACAGCTCGCAGGAGCTGTCGGAGGCGTTGACCGTGATCTGGGCCGGCGCGTCGGTGCCCTCGGCGGCGTTGGCCGACTCTTGCTTGGCCTGGCAGCCGCTCAGCGCGAGGGCGGCGACGGCCGTACTGAGGACGGCGACAGACGGGGAGACCTTCACGTGGTGGACCTTTCGGGATCAGGGAGGGGAGATGACGGCGCCGAGCGGGTCGGCGCCGGGGTGGGACGCAGGAACAGGGTGAGGACCACGACGAGGTAGGCGAGCCAGCCGCACAGCTGCAGCACCGTCGGGGTCGGGGTGACGTTGAAGACGCCCTGCAGTACTTCGCCGTACCAGGAGGACCAGTTGAACCAGGCGGTGATGTCGAACGCTGTGGAGCCCAGCCCGGGCAGCCAGCCAACGGTCTGCAGCGCGCCGATGCCGTAGGACAGGATTCCCGCGGCGACGACGATGAGGAACACGCCGGTGTAGGTGAAGAATTTCGCGAGGTTGATGCTCAGCGCACCGCGGTACATCCCGTAGGCGATGGCGCCGGCGATCAGCACGCCGATGATCAGCCCGACCAACGGCCAGTTCGACGTCGCTTCGGCGTAGCCCACCATGAACAAGGCGGTCTCGACGCCTTCGCGACCGACCGCGAAGAAGGCGAGCAGCGCGACGGCCAGCGGGCCGGTTTCGAGTGCCTGCGCCATGTCGTTGCGCAGCTCGCCGGACATGCCGGCGGCAGCGCGGCGCATCCACAGCACCATCGTGGTGACGATGACGACGGCGATCAGCGAGGCCACTCCGGCGATGGCTTCGGCGGCCAGCCCGGAGATCGTGTTCTCGCCGAACTGGATGACCAGGAACACGGTCACCGTCATCGCGATCGCGGCACCGACTCCGAGCCATACCCACTTGAGGGCGTCGCGGCGGTCGGATTTGACGAGGAAGGCGACCAGGATCGACACGACGATCGCGGCTTCGAGGCCTTCGCGCACACCGATCAGTCCGCTGCCGAACAGCTGGGAGGTGACGTTGGGCGAGGCCGCCAGTGTGGCCGAATGCATGCTGACCGTCAGATCGGTGCTGATGCTCATCGTCGTCCTCGTTGGTGTTCAGCGTTGGCTAGCCAAAGGAAGGTTCGGCTCACCTTGGTTGGTGATGCGATTAGTGAATGTACACCGCCTGTGTCGGGCCCGGGATAGGTCTGAAGTCCTGTCGTGCGTGGCAGCATGGCTAAGACCAGATGGGGTTGAGGAGTCCGGTGACACGGGTGCGTTGGCTGCGAACGGTGGCCGTGATCGGCGCGACAGCGCTGCTCTTGGCGGCAAGCTGTTCGTGGCAGCTCGGTAACCCGATTCCCGAGGGTGTGCCACCTCCGCCGGGGGATCCCGTCCCGCAGATCGACACCTATGCCAAGGGCCGCCCGGCTGATGCCTTACACGAGTGGGCGGCCGCCCGCGCGCCCGCGCTCGGTATCCCGGTGACCGCGCTGGAGGCCTACGCATACGCCGCGCGGGTGGCCGACGTGGAAAACCCCGACTGTCACCTGAAGTGGACGACGCTGGCGGGTATCGGCCAGGTCGAAAGCCATCACGGCACGTACCGCGGCGCGGTGATCAGCCCCAACGGGGATGTCACCCCGCCCATCCGAGGCGTGCTGCTCGACGGCACGGGCGGCAATCTGGAGATCCTCGATCACGATTCGGTCAGCCACGACCCGGCCACCGAGGACAGGGGTGAGGAGCCGTTCGCACGCGCAATGGGGCCGATGCAGTTCATCCCAGAGACGTGGCGGCTCTACGGCGTCGACGCCAACAACGACGGCAAGATCAGTGCCGACAACATCGACGATGCCGCGCTGTCGGCCGCGGGATACCTGTGTTGGAGCGGCAAGGACCTGGCGACACCGCGCGGCTGGATGGACGCGTTGCACGCCTACAACCACTCGGATCAATACGCGCGGACGGTGCGCGACTGGGCAACCGCGTACGCCGAAGGACACCCGCTCTGAGAACCTCTAGGCTCAGTGCTGATCATCACGCTGAGCAGTTACGCCCGGAATGACCAAGGAGGCAGTCGTGCCCATCATCGAGCAGGTCGGAGCCCGCGAGATTCTCGATTCCCGGGGTAACCCGACGGTCGAGGTGGAGGTGGGCCTGCTGGACGGCACGGTCGCCCGCGCCGCCGTCCCGTCGGGTGCCTCCACCGGGGAGCACGAGGCCGTGGAGCTGCGCGACGGCGGTTCGCGCTACCTCGGTAAGGGCGTGCAGAAGGCTGTCGAGGCGGTGCTCGACGAGATCGCGCCCGCGGTCATCGGCCTCGGCGCCGATGAGCAGCGCCTCGTCGACCAGGCGCTCCTCGACCTCGACGGCACGCCGGACAAGTCCCGGCTGGGCGCCAACGCGATCCTCGGCGTCTCGCTGGCGGTGGCCAAGGCCGCCGCCGACAGCGCCGCACTGCCGCTGTTCCGCTACGTGGGCGGCCCGAACGCGCACATCCTGCCGGTGCCGATGATGAACATCATCAACGGTGGCGCCCACGCCGACACGGGCGTCGACGTCCAGGAGTTCATGATCGCCCCGATCGGCGCCCCCAGTTTCAAGGAAGCGCTGCGCTGGGGTGCGGAGGTCTATCACTCGCTCAAGTCGGTGCTGAAGAAGCAGGGCCTCGCGACGGGTCTGGGTGACGAGGGCGGCTTCGCCCCCGACCTGCCCGGCACGAAGGCGGCGCTGGATCTGATCGGCACCGCCATCGAAGCCGCGGGCTTCACGGTCGGCAGTGACATCGCACTCGCGCTCGACGTCGCGGCCACCGAGTTCTACACCGACGGCACCGGCTACGCGTTCGAGAAGGAGACCCGCTCCGCCGAGCAGATGGCGGCCTTCTACGAGCAGCTGATCGGCGCCTACCCGCTGGTGTCGATCGAGGACCCGCTCTCGGAGGACGACTGGGACGGCTGGGTCGCGCTGACCACCGCGATCGGCGACCGGGTGCAGTTGGTCGGCGACGACCTGTTCGTCACCAACCCCGAGCGCCTCGAGGACGGCATCGAGCGCGGCGCCGCCAACGCGCTGCTGGTCAAGGTGAACCAGATCGGCACGTTGACCGAGACGCTGGACGCGGTGTCGCTGGCGCACAACGCCGGCTACAAGACGATGATGAGCCACCGCAGCGGCGAGACCGAGGACACCACGATCGCCGACCTGGCTGTGGCCGTCGGCAGCGGGCAGATCAAGACCGGTGCTCCCGCCCGCAGTGAGCGGGTCGCCAAGTACAACCAGCTGCTGCGCATCGAAGAGGAACTCGGTGACGCGGCTCGCTACGCCGGCGATCTGGCCTTCCCGCGATTCGAAGGCGGAGCGAAATAGCCTGTGCCCGAAGCCAAACGGCCTGATCCGCGGCGTCGCACCTCTCGGCCCGCCGGGCCGGGTAAGCCCGGGCGGGCCAAGCCCGGCGCGACGTCGGGCCGCCGTGAGCGCAGCGCGGCCGAACCGCGGGTACCCGAGGACGACGCCGTCACCGAGGCAGAGTCAGACACCCCTGGCACGTCGATTCGTGCCTCGATCGCCGCGTCGATGCAGGCCTCGGCCGACCAGCGCTTCGGTTCGACGGCTCGTCGTGCGGCGATCCTGGCGGCGGTGGTGTGTGTGTTGACGCTGACGATCGCCGGGCCGGTGCGTACGTACTTCGGCCAGCGCACCGAGATGAAGCAGTTGCAGGCCTCGGAGTCCCAACTGCGGGACCAGATCGCGGATTTGGAGGCGCAGAAGGCGAAGTTGGCCGATCCGGTGTTCATCGCCGCGCAGGCGCGTGAACGGCTGGGTTTCGTGATGCCGGGGGAGATCCCGTATCAGGTGCAGTTGCCGGCCGGGGCAACGCAGGCGGGGGAGGCGCCGCAGGGCGTGGGCCCGGCGGCGAGTTCCGACCCCTGGTACACCGCGCTGTGGCACACGATCGCCGATGCGCCGCACGGCATTTCGCCGACTGCGCCGCCCCCGCTACCTGCAGTGCCGCCGCCAGGCCCGCCACTACCATCGCCGGCGCCCGGTGGTTGAGTCGACGGATCTCGAGGTCGTCGCGCGGCAGTTGGGGCGTGAGCCGCGCGGTGTTCTCGAGATCGCCTACCGCTGCCCGGACGGGGACCCGGCCGTGGTGAAGACCGCGCCGAGATTGCCTGACGGCACGCCGTTCCCGACGCTGTACTACCTGACGCATCCGGCCTTGACGGCGGCGGCGAGCCGGCTGGAATCGTCGGGGTTGATGCGAGACATGACGCAGCGGCTGGCCGACGATGCGGAGTTGGCGGCGGCGTATCGCCGTGCCCACGAGTCGTATCTGGCCGAGCGTGACGCGATCGAGTCGCTGGGCACGACGTTCTCCGGCGGCGGCATGCCCGACCGGGTCAAGTGCCTGCACGTGGTGATCGCCCACTCGCTGGCCAAGGGGCCGGGCGTCAATCCGTTCGGCGACGAGGCGTTGGCGGTGCTGGCGGCCGAGCCGGAGATGGCCGGCATCCTCGATCCGGAGGTGTGGACATGAGCGCCAGGGTGGCCGCGGTGGATTGCGGAACCAACTCGATCCGCTTGCTGATCGCCGACGTCACCGACGGGCGTCTCACCGACGTGCATCGGGAAATGCGGATCGTCCGGCTGGGGCAGGGCGTGGATGCGACCGGGGAGTTCGCGCCCGAGGCGCTGGCTCGCACCCGCGCGGCGCTCGAGGCCTACGCCGCGTTGATGCGGGACCACGAGGTGTCGGCGGTGCGGATGGTGGCGACGTCGGCTGCGCGGGACGCCGGCAATCGGGACGAGTTCTTCGCGATGACGTCCGAGGTGCTCGGTACGGTCGTCACCGGGGCGGTGGCCGAGGTGATCACCGGCGAGCAGGAGGCGCGGTTGTCGTTCCTCGGCGCGGTGGGTGAATTGGATTCCACGGCAGCGCCTTTCGTCGTGGTCGACCTGGGCGGTGGCTCGACGGAGGTGGTGCTCGGCACGGACGACGTGGAGGCCGCCTACTCGGCGGACATCGGTTGCGTGCGGTTGACCGAGCGGTGCCTGCATTCCGATCCTCCGACGGAGGAGGAGGTCGCCGCGGCGCGTGCCGTGGTGCGCGAGGCTCTCGACACGGTACTCGGGGTGGTGCCGGTGCAGCACGCCAAGACCTGGGTGGGGGTCGCGGGCACTATGACCACGCTGGCCGCGTTGGCGCGGAAGATGACCACCTATGACTCCGATGCGATCCACCTGTCCTCGGTGGGCTTCGACGAGCTGCTGCCGGTGTGTGCGGACCTACTGGCGATGACCCGCGCTCAGCGCGCCGTGCTGGGGCCGATGCACGAGGGTCGGGTCGACGTGATCGGCGGCGGCGCGCTGATCGTGACGGAGTTGGCCGCGGTGCTCGCCGACCGTGCCGGCATCGATCGGCTGCTGGTCAGTGAGCACGACATCCTCGACGGGATCGCGCTGTCGATTGCCTGACTGCGCGCCGAACGTACGGTTTCTGACGGAAATCGGCCGAAATCCATCAGAATGCGTGCACTCGGCGCGGCCCCGCGGCCCGGCCTCAGTGGCTGGCGGCGCGCCGCACCCGTGAGCGGCGTTTCGTCGGATCGTGCTGTCCGGCCAGGGTGACGGCCAGCAGCACCATCACCGCGAAGATGCCCGCGTGTAGCCAGTTGTCGGCACCGTTGAGCGACAGGACGTGGGCGTTGCTTCCGCGTTCGACGAGCAGTCCGTAGATCCAGAGCCCCAGGTAGATCAGCCCACCGCCGAGCAGATAGGCGCGGGAGGCGGCGTAGCTGCGCGCGCCGGCGAACCCCGCGACACCGACCACGATGTGGACGATGTTCAGCAGCGCCGAGACTCCGAACATCCCGAACAGAAAGGCCCCGGACTGCTGACCGGCCCAGGTCAGCCGGTCGACCCCGGAGGTGACGCCCGGGACGAATCCGAGTACTCCGATGACGGTCAGCGCGACCGCCACGATCAAAGCTGCGCCTTGTACGGCCATGTATTTCGGGCTGTCCGCCATCCCGTCCTCCTTCGCGTCGTCATATTGACGTGCGTGCAGGAAGAAGTACCCCGCGCGGCGCCGGGATAACACCCCTCAGGGGCGCAGGATCGGGCCGAGCTTCTCCAGGACGGCCGGGTCCTCGATGGTCGACGGCACCGGTTCGTCGCGGCCGGTGGCCAACCCCCGCATGGTCTTGCGCAGGATCTTGCCCGACCGCGTCTTGGGCAGGGCGGGGACGACGTCGACGAGCCGGAACGCGGCGACGGCCCCGATCTCGTCGCGCACCAGTTGCACCAGCTCGTCGGCGAGTCCGTCGGTGGAGGCGCCCGCCTTGACCACCACCAGGCCTCGCGGCGCCTGCCCCTTGATCTCGTCGGGCACCCCGATGACCGCGCACTCGGCGACCGCGGGGTGGGTGGCGAGCACCTCTTCGATGGCGCCGGTGGACAGGCGGTGCCCGGCGACGTTGATGACGTCGTCGATGCGTCCCATCACGAACAGGTAGCCGTCGGTGTCGAAGTGACCACCGTCGCCGGTGAGGTAGTAGCCGGGGTACTCGGACAGGTAGGACTGCTCGTAGCGGTCATCGGCGTGCCACAGTGTCGGCAGGGTTCCGGGCGGCAGGGGCAGGCGGATGCAGATGGCGCCTTCCTGATCGGGTGCGCAGTCGCTGCCGTCTTCGCGCAGGATGTGCACGTCGAAGCCGGGCATCGGGACTGTCGGCGAGCCCGCCTTGATCGGAAAGGCCTCTGTTCCCATAGGATTCGCGGCGATCGGCCAGCCGGTCTCGGTCTGCCACCAGTGGTCGATCACCGGGATGCCGAGCTTGTCGGCGGCCCAGTGATAGGTATCGGGATCGAGGCGCTCGCCGGCGAGGAACAGATACTGCAGCGACGAGAGGTCGTACTCGTCGACGTACTTGCCTTCCGGGTCTTCCTTGCGGATCGCCCGGATCGCGGTGGGCGCGGTGAACAGCGCTTTGACCCGGTGTTCGGAGATGACCCGCCAGAAGGCGCCGGGGTCGGGCGTGCCGACGGGTTTGCCTTCGTAGAGCACGGTCGTCGCGCCGAGAAGCAGTGGGGCGTAGACGATGTAGGAGTGGCCGACCACCCAGCCCACGTCGGAGGCTGCCCAGAACACGTCGCCAGGGGTGATGTCGTAGATGTGCCGCATGCTCCACAGCAGCGCGACGGCGTGACCGCCGTTGTCCCGCACGATGCCTTTGGGCTTGCCGGTGGTGCCCGAGGTGTAGAGCACGTAGAGCGGGTCGGTGGCGGCGACGGGGACCGGGTCGACGGGGCTCGCGGCGGCCATCACGTCGGCCCAGTCCAGGTCTCGACCTTCGAGGAGCTCGCAACGGTGCCGATCTCGTTGCACGACAACACAATTCCGTGGTGGGTGGCTGGACATGCCGATCGCGGCGTCGAGCATGGGCTTGTACTCGACGACGCGCGTGGGCTCGATGCCGCAGGACGCGGAGACGATCACGGCGGGGTGGACATCGTCGATGCGGACGGCGAGCTCGTGCGGCGCGAATCCGCCGAACACCACCGAGTGCACCGCACCGAGCCGCGCGCAGGCCAGCATCGCGATGACGGCCTCGGGGATCATCGGCATGTAGATGATCACCCGATCCCCGGGGCCGACGCCGAGATCGCGCAGCGCACCGGCGAATCGTGCAGTGTGGTCGGTCAATTCGCGGTAGGTGTAGGTGCGCTGTGTGTCGGTGACCGCCGAGTCGTAGATCATTGCCGGCTGTTCTCCGCGGCCCGCCTCGACGTGACGATCCAGCGCGTTCGCGCACGTGTTGAGCTCGGCGTCGGGAAACCACCGGTAGAACGGCGGCCGGCTGTCGTCGAGGACGGCTTGCGGCGCGCGGGTCCAGGTGACGTCGGTGGCCGCGTCGGCCCAGAACGCTTCGGGATCGGAGATGCTGGCGTCGAACAGGTCGCGGTACCCGGGCATATCAGCACCGTAAACCTTCCCCGTTAGTCTCAGGGGCATGACGAACCAACCCCCTCCTATCGGAGGGGTCCGCCGCAGTTACGTGACCGCGCGAGGTGTCCGTTTCCACGTCACCGAGGCTGGTCCCGAGGACGGCAGGCCGGTGCTCGCGCTGCACGGCTGGCCGCAGCACCACTGGGCCTATCGCGACCTGCTCGCCGACCCGCCGCCGGGGCTGCGGATCATCGCGCCCGACCTGCCGGGTTACGGCTGGTCAGGGCCTGCGCCGCACAAGTGGGCCAAGGAGGACGTGGTCAGCGACCTGGTGGCGCTGATGGACGCGATGGGTCTGGAGCACGTGCTGCTGGTGGGCCACGACTGGGGTGGTTTCATCGGCCACCTGCTGACGCTGCGGGTGCCGGAACGCATCGACGGCTATCTGGTGCTCAACATTCCGCACCCGTGGGTGTCGGCGAAGGCGCTGGCGCCGCACCTGTGGCGATTCCTGCTGTACCAGCCGTTCGTGGCGTCGATCGGGGTGCCGCTGCAGCGGCGCACGCCGTATCTGGAGCGGGTGATCTTCGGAGTCGCCGCCCCGAAGATCGATCGCCAGACGGCGCGGGTCTACGCCGATGCGTTCCGGGATCCCATGGTGGCGCGGACCGCGCGCGACACGTACCGCACGTTCCTGCTGCGCGAGGCTCGACAGAGCGCGCGCAACCCGGAGCGGCGCCGGTCGACGGTCCCGACGCGCGCGCTGTTCGGCAAGGACGACACGGCCATCCACCCGTCGCTGGCCGCGGCCGAGAGCGCCCGCGCCGACGACTACACCCTGGAGCTGGTCGACGGCGGCCACTTCATCCTCGACGAGCAGCCGGAGTTGGTGCGCGCCAGGCTGATCGCGCTCGCCGACGAGATCCCGACCCGCTGAGTTTCCCCCCGCGAGCAGACGCGAACTCGTGCTTTTCAGGCTCTGAAAGCAGGAGTTCGCGTCTGCTCGGCGTCAAAGATCAGCCGGCGGGCGTCAAGATGTCGCAAGGATCGCGCTCGGGCGGACCGTAGCGGCGTAGACCGAAGTCATGGCCGTTCTCGACGTTCACCGTCCCGCTCACCACCTGTCGACGTCGATTCGCCGCATGCGGCGCACGCTGCCGATGTCCACTCCCAGCGTGCCCGCGCGTGCACTGCGCGATCCGGTGGTGGCCGGCTGGGTGCGCGCCCACGGGATCACGGTGTCCGTGGCGGGGGTCGACGAGCTCGAGCAGACCGGGCACTGCGGCATCCGGACCGAGCACATCCTGGTGCGGTGCGGCGCGACGACGCCCCCGATCCGGGCAGCGGTGGCGGGCGGGGTCACGCGGTTCGTGGTCAGCTCCGACCGGCACGTCGACGTCCTCGCCTCGACCGGTCATCCCGACATCGCGGTGTATCTCGACGACCGCGGACCCGCGGTGATCGGGGAGCGTCGACTGCAGGTGGTCGGCGTGCATGCTGATGTCGACGATTCCGCCGGTGCCGTGGAGTGGGGAACGGCCGCCGAGCGGCTGCTGTGCCGCACCGCGGTCCTTCGCACCTGCGGGTTGCCGTTGGCGCGGATCAGTCTGACCGGCGGCGACATCTCCGAGTGGGTCTACGGCGACGGGCAGGTCAGCGGCGCGGTTGCGGCAGAGGTGGACAACGCTCTCACCGACGGGTGCGCGCGGTGGCGCCTGCCGCGCCCGTCGATAATGCTCGGTCCGGCGGTGTGACGGGTCAGTGCCCGGGTTCGCTGGCGACCAGCCCCGCGGCCTGGGCTTCGGCGACGGTGTCTTCCCACGCGCATTCGCCGACGACCAGTACGGCCAGGGCGATCACCAAAGCGAAAGTCGACACCGTCCAGTAGAGGATCGGTGAGACCGCGCCTGGCGTCGCCATCAGCATCACCGCGAGGCTGGCGGGAAGCGCGAGGGCAGCTGCGTACCCCAGCAGCCGGGTGTCGATCGTGCGGGACATGCCTCCACAGTCCGACCGGCGCTTAAGAACATGCCTATCGGTGGCTGTGGAAAGGCTATGAGTTCGCTGCTCAGCCGGGCGGCGGTTCGTTGGTCAGCGCCAAATACCCGCGGGCACCAGCCCGCTGCAGGCTCGCTCGCACCAGCCCGACGATCAGACCCTGGATGGCGCCGGCGATCAACACCGACGACGTCGAGTAGCTGAGGTCTTTGGGGTCCGGGGGTTCGGGATCGTTCTGCCCGACGCGCTTCCAGATCTGACCGAAGATCTGTCCAGCCAGCAGCCCGCCGCCAACACCGGTGGCCACCGACAGAGGGGTGTACAACTTTCTCGACAGCCTGCTCATGGCCGGGTGATTACCCGAGCGTGCGGTGGTCAAACGCGGTGCGGTGCGGCGGGGCGGGTGCGAAGATCGACGGGTGGACGCGCATCCGCTCGACGACGACGGAGGGTGGGACCGACGCGCCCGGCACGAGACGGAAACCGAACGGCTGGACCGCAATTGGGCCAGTCTGCTGCAGGAGTTGCGGGTCGTGCAGACCGGCGTGCAGCTGCTCACCGGGTTCTTGCTGACGCTGCCGTTCCAGCAGCGATTCACGATGCTGGGCCACAACATGCAGATGGTCTACCTGGCCACGGTCAGTGCGGCGGTGTTGTCCACCGCGCTGCTCATCGCCCCTGTCGGCATGCACCGCGTGCTGTTCCGCCGCCACCGCCTCGGCACGTTGGTCACCTTCGCCCATCGGTGCGCCTACGCCGGTCTGCTGCTCCTCGGCGCGGCGGTCACCGGGATGACGGTCATTATCTTCGACGCTGTCGCCGGGCTGACCGCTGCGTTGGCCGCCGGGGTGGCTGCGCTCGTGTTGTTCGCCTCGTTCTGGGTCGTGCTGCCGCTGACGCTGCGCCGCACCGGCGCGTAGTTTCGCCGCCCGGCCGCCGGGTACCTCGACGCCCTGACGGTCCACGAGACACAGGAGGCGCAATGCCCGACGGTGTGATTCCCTACCCCGGCGAGACAGCCGAGATGGCCGACAGGCCACGCGATGAGATGGCTGACTACATCGGCACGGGACTGCTCGAGGGCAAACGCGCACTGATCACCGGCGGTGACTCCGGTATCGGGCGCGCCGTCGCGGTCGCGTTCGCCAAGGAAGGCGCCGACGTCGCGATCGCCTACCTCGAGGAGCTCGACGACGCCGCCCACACGGTGTCGCTGGTCGAGGCGGCGGGCCGACAGGCCATCTCGCTCGAGGGTGACCTCGCCGACCCCGCGCACTGCCGCTCCGTGGTCGCGCAGACGGTGACACAGCTCGGCGGGCTGGACATCGTCGTCAACAACGTCGCCTTCCAGTCGCCGGTGTCCGACCTGACGGAGATCAGCGACGAGCAGTGGCGGCGGACCTTCGCGGTCAACATCGACAGCTTCTTCCACGTCACCAAGGCCGCTCTGGCGCATCTGCCCGACGGGTCGGCGATCATCAACACCGGATCCATCAACGGGTTGCGCGGCAACAAGTCGCTCATCGACTATTCGGCGACCAAGGGTGCGGTGATCGCGCTGACGTATTCGCTGGCGCAGTCTCTGTCCGAACGCAACATCCGGGTCAATTGTGTTGCCCCCGGCCCGGTCTGGACTCCGTTGATCCCGGCGACCATGCCTGCCGAGAAGGTCGAGTCCTTCGGCGAACAGGTGCCGATGGGGCGGGCGGCCCAACCCGACGAGATCGCACCGTCGTACGTGTTCTTCGCCGCGGGCCGACTCTCGTCCTACTACAGCGGTGAGGTGCTGGCTCCGATCGGCGGGGAGACACTGCCGGGCTGACGCGGTGCGGCTGATCGCGTTTCGACCGCATCCGCGCGGGTACGGCGAATTCTCATGAGAGCAGTGACATGGCACGGCCGGCGCGACGTGCGCGTCGACACCGTAGACGACCCCCGCATCGAGGAACCGACGGACGCGATCATCGAGGTGACGTCCACCAACATCTGCGGTTCCGATCTGCACCTCTACGAGGTGCTCGGCGCATTCATGAACACCGGGGACATCCTCGGTCACGAGGCGATGGGAGTGGTGCGCGAGGTCGGCTCAGGCGTATCGAATCTCGCGGTCGGGGACCGCATCGTGGTGCCGTTTCAGATCTCCTGCGGTCACTGCTTCATGTGCGACCAGCAGCTCTACACACAGTGTGAGACCACGCAGGTCCGCGACCAGGGCATGGGTGCCGCACTGTTCGGCTACTCGGAGCTCTACGGCGAGGTACCCGGAGGGCAGGCCGAATATCTGCGCATCCCGCAGGCCCAGTTCACGCACATCAAAGTGCCTGAGGGGCCGCCCGATTCGCGCTTCGTCTACCTGTCCGACGTGCTGCCCACCGCATGGCAGGGTGTGGCCTACGCTGGCATTCCCGACGGCGGATCGGTGACGGTGCTCGGACTGGGGCCGATCGGCGACATGGCGGCCCGCATCGCCACCCATCTCGGGCACCGCGTGATCGCCGTCGACCGCGTTCCGGAGCGGCTGGCGCGAGCCACCGCGCGGGGTATCGAGACCATCGACATGGCCGGGCTCAGCGGCTCGGTCGGCGACGCGGTACGCGACCTGACCGATGGGCGGGGCACCGACTCGGTCATCGACGCGGTGGGAATGGAAGCGCATGGCTCACCGATCGCCCAGGCCGCGCAGACGGCTGCGGCGTTCCTGCCCGACTTCGTCGCGAAACCGTTCATGCAGAAGGCCGGCGTCGACCGGCTCGGCGCGCTGTACTCGGCGATCGACTGCGTGCGCCGCGGCGGGACGATCTCGCTGAGTGGCGTGTACGGCGGCATGGCCGACCCGATGCCGATGCTGACGCTGTTCGACAAGCAGATCCAGCTGCGGATGGGTCAGGCCAACGTCAAGAAATGGGTTGACGACATCATGCCGCTGCTGACCGACGGCGACCCGTTGGGCGTCGACTCGTTCGCCACTCACGTGCTGCCGCTCGATCAAGCGCCGCACGCCTACGACATCTTCCAGAAGAAGCAGGACGGCGCCGTGAAGGTGATCCTCAAGCCCTGAGTGGGTACCCCCGATCGCACGTATGGGTCGGCAACAAGGGGTACGTCGGGATGCGCCTGGCACGTAGCAAGCTGGACACGCCGGGGATCGTCCGCAAGCGGCGCGGCAAGGGCTTCGCCTACTACGGGCCCGACGGCGAACTGCTGGCCGATCCCGATACGGCCCAGCGGATCAAGGACCTGGTCATCCCACCGGCGTGGAAGAACGTGTGGATCAGCCCACGGCCGAACGGCCACATCCAGGCGGTGGGAACCGACGCTGCGGGCCGGCGGCAGTACCTGTATCACGAGCGATGGCAGCAGGAACGGGCCGAGGAGAAGTTCGACCGGGTGCTCGAGCTCTCGACGCGGTTGCCGGAGTGGCGGTCCCGCATCGCGCGGGACCTGGCTGGTCGCGGCTTGACCCGGGACCGTGTGCTCGCGCTGGCCCTGCAGCTGCTGGACCGGGGGTATTTCCGGGCCGGCGGTGAGCAGTCGGCCGAGGATTTCGAGCACTACGGCTTGGCGACCCTGCTGTGTGAACACGTCACGGTGAAGAAGAACGCGGTCGAATTCGACTACCCCGCCAAGAGCGGGGTGCAGCGCACCGTCGAGATCGACGACCCAGAGGTGGTGCGTGCGGTCCGGTCGTTGATGCGCCGCACAGAACGCACCGAGCGGCTGCTGGTGTGCCGCAGCGGAAACAGCGACTGGGTCGACGTCAAGGCCGACGATCTGAATGCGCGATTCAAAGAGATCGTCGGTGACGAGTTCACCGTCAAGGATCTCCGCACCTGGCACGGCACCGTGCTGGCCGCCGCGTCGTTCGCCGCCGCGAAGCCGCCCACCTCGAAGACCGCGATCAAGCGTGAGACGTCGGCGGTGATGAAGGAGGTATCGAGCGAGCTGGGTAACACCCCGGCCGTCGCGCGGGCCTCCTATGTCGATCCGAGGGTGGTCACCGGATACGAGAACGGGTTGACGATCGCCGCGGCGACCAAACGGGCCGACACGATGCGCGACCTCGACAAGGCCCAGGAGCTGATGGAGAAGGCAACCCGTCAGCTGATCCGTCGGGTGGCGAGGGGAAAGTGATGTGTTTGGCAGCTGACGAGCGCGGAAAGCCTACATGCATCGTGCACATTGAAGGAGGTCGCACACATGCCGAACTCGTCGATCAAGAACGAGAAGATGTACGAGGATCTTCGGCGCGAGGGCAACTCGAAAGAGAAGGCCGCACGGATTTCCAACGCCGCGGCAGCCCGGGGCGCGTCGGCTGTGGGTCGAAAAGGGGGCCGGTCGGGCTCCTATGACGACTGGAAGGTCGACGAGCTCAAAGAACGTGCCAAAGAGCTTGGCCTCAGCGGGTATTCGCGAATGACCAAGGACAAACTGATCTCCGAACTACGGAGCCACTGACCCGTCTGCCGCCTCGAGCAGCGCCTGCGCCAACCGGGCCGCCGGCGGGGTCATGCGCCCGTCGGCTGGCGTGGCGAGATAGACCGACCACAGCACCGGTGTGGTCAGGTGCACCGTCCGTAGTGCGGGATACCGTATGGCCTCGGATTGCGGCATGAACGCGGTGCCCAAACCGCTACTGACCAGGTCGGCAACGGCATGGAATCCCGCCGGGACCTCGTACAGGGTTCGCGCTTGGCTCCCTGCACCGTGAAAGGCGTCGTCGACCAGGCGGCGCAACCCGAAACCCGGAGGAAACCCGATCAGCTCTTCGTCGGCCAGGTCGCCGATCGCCACCTGCTGGCGGTTCGCGATTCGGTGGTCGTCGCGGCACACGAACACCAGCGGGTCGTCGAACAACTTCTGCAGCCTCAGCGCGGCGGGAAAGCGGTCAGGTACAGAGACCAGCGCCACGTCGAGTGAGCCTTCCAGAAGTGCAGACAGGTAGGTCGACGCGCCAGTCTGACTGAGCCGCAATCGAAGTCGGACGTGCGGATGCTCGCGGTGGAAGTCGCCGAGGGCCCGCGCGACGTCCAGGGGGCCGAAGGCGATCAGCGAACCGAATTCGACGGCCCCCATCAAGGTGCCCCGGAATTCAACGACGGAGTCGACGGCGGCCCGGCCGGCGCGCACCACGTCGTGCGCATGGGTACGGAACCGTTCGCCCGCGGGGGTGAGGCTGATCTGCTGGCGGGAGCGATCGAACAGCGTCACCCCGAGCTCGCGTTCGAGTTTGCCCACTGACGTCGAGAGTGCGGATTGCACGACGTGCGCGCGCTCGGCGGCGCGGGTGAAGCTCATCTCCCCGGCGACAGCGAGGAAATGCTCGAGCTGACGGAACTCCATTCGCCCAACCTATCTCCATTGTTGATGACAATCATCCACAACAATCGTTGGCGTCGATCGCTCTTGAGCGCTGTGATGGGGTCATGAACGACAGCGTGAGCAGACGGCAGTTCGGATTCCTGTTGACGGCCGCGGCGGGCGCGGCGACGCTGGCCGCGGGTTCGTCCACCCCGGCCGGCGCCACTCCGCTGCCCGCGCCCGCTCACCCGATCGGTCCCGTCCGGCAGATCACCGCCGGCGATCTCGACGTCGGCTACGTCGACGCCGGGCCTCGCGACGGCCGGCCCGTGGTCCTGTTGCACGGGTGGCCCTACGACATCCACAGCTACGCCGACGTGACCGCGATCCTCGCCGGGCAGGGCTTCCGCGTCATCGTGCCCTTCCTTCGCGGCTTCGGCAGCACCCGGTTCTGTTCGGAGCGCACCCCCCGCAACGGCCAGCAGGCCGCTTTGGCCCACGACGTCATCGCACTGATGGATGCGCTCGGTATCCCTGCCGCCATCCTCGGTGGGTACGACTGGGGTGGTCGCACCGCCAACGTCGTCGCCGCACTGTGGCCGCAGCGGTGCACCGGACTCGTCGCGGTCAGCGGCTACATCATCGTGAACCGGGAAGCCAACCAGGCACCGCTCGCACCGCAGGCCGAATACGGCTGGTGGTACCAGTACTACTTCGCCACTGATCGGGGCGAACGCGGATACCGAAGCAACACTGCAGATTTCAACAAATTGATCTGGCGCAACGCCTCGCCGCTGTGGCACTTCGACGAACCCACCTACGATCTGACGGCCGCCGCCTTCGCCAACCCAGACCACACCGACGTGGTCATCCACAACTACCGGTGGCGGTTGAGCCTGGCACAGGGAGAGCCTCGGTACGACGACGACGAGCGCCGTCTGGCCGCCACACCCGCCATCACGGTTCCGACGATCACCATCGGCTCCGACTTCGACGGCCCCGCCAAGGACGGCGCCACCTATCGCGCGCGCTACACCGGCCGCTACCAACACCGCGTCCTCGACGGCATCGGACACAACGTGCCGCAGGAGGCTCCCCGAGACTTCGCGGCGGCGATCGCCGACGTGACCCGACAGTGAGGACGATCATGACCACATCAACCCCGTTGGCCGGCCGCACCGCCCTGGTGACCGGTTCGACATCAGGACTCGGCGCGGGAATCGCCACGACGCTGGCGAGAGCTGGCGCGCACGTCGTGATCACCGGACGCACCCGCAGTCGCGGTGAGGAGGTCGTCGCGAGTATCGAATCCTCCGGCGGTCGAGCCGCGTTCGTCGCCGCCGACTTCTCGAATCCCGCGCAGGCGGTCGCCGAAGTCGCGTCGCAGGCGACTGAGGCTGTCGGGGGTGTGCTCGACATCCTCGTCAACAACGTTGCCACGCTGGTGTTTCCGGCTCCGACGGCGGACGTCACCGTAGACGAGATCACCGACGCATTCGCGGTCAGTGTCACCGCTCCGTTCTTGCTGACGGGTCTCGTCGCACCTGCGATGGCTGCGCGCGGTGAGGGGGCGATCGTCAACATCGGTTCGATCAGCGCACTGTTCGGTTCGTCGGGGTCAGCCCTCTACGGCGCCACCAAGGCGAGTGTGCACATCCTGACGAAGGCCTGGGCCGATGAGTACGGACCGTCCGGTGTGCGTGTGAACGCGGTGGCGCCCGGGCCCATCGCCACCGAACGCATGGTGGAGTTCGGTGACGCGGTGAACCCCGTTCTGGCCCGGGTACCGTCGAACCGGATGAGCACCATCGACGAAGTCGCCTCCGCGGTCCTGTTCCTCGCCGGACCGCATGCCTCGAACATCCACGGCGCGATCGTGACCGTCGACGGTGGATTCTCGGCGGTCTGAAGGCAAGGTGTCGCTGTGCATAACGTGATCACCGATCCGTTGGCCCGCCTGTTCGCTGCAACGGTCAACCCCTCTCCGAAGCCGGCGGTGCGCTTCCCCGGCATCGAAGCACACACGTCGCTGGTCGACATCCCCACGCGACACGGGCCGGTCGAGGCGACCGTGTACCGACCGGACCAGCGGGTGCATCACCCGCCGGTGTACGTCAACATCCACGGCGGGGGCTTCGTGGTCGGGCACCGCGAGCAAGACGATCCGTGGTGTCGGTACCTGGCCGCCGCCGCAGGAGTGGTGATCGTCAACACCGATTACCTGCTCGCCCCGCGGTATCGCTTTCCCGTTGCGGCGCAACAGGTCTACGACGTGGTGTGCTGGGTCGCCGACGAGGGCCGGGACTGGGATGGCGCACGGTTGTCGGTGGGTGGCCAGAGTGCGGGCGGCAATCTCGCCGCGGCGGCAGCGCGCCAAGCGCTCGAGGACGGAGGCCCTGCGATCGGACTGCAGGTGTTGCACTATCCGCCGTTGGATCTCATCACCGCGGTGAAGGACAAGCCGTCACCATTGGGTGCGCGGGCGGTGATGAAACCGTGGATGGGGCAGGTGTTCGACAACGCCTATGTGCCTGACCGGCTCCGACGCCGCGACCGGCTGGTGTCACCCGCCTGGGGCGCGAATGCCGACGACATCGATGGCATCGCGCCCGCGGTGGTGGTCACCGCGGAGTACGACCGGTTACGCGACGAGGCGCGGTGGTACTCCGACCGTCTGGCTGCGGTGGGGTCGCTGGTCGACTACATCGAAGTGCCCGGAGTCGACCACGGGTACAACATCATGAGCGAGGCCGCGTCGGTCACGGAGCGGGTATACGCCCAGATCGCCGAGCACGTCGCACGCGTCGGGGCCCGCTAGCCCTGCTGGGCGCGCGCCTCTGCGCCGGACTCCTCGGTGTCGATGTCGTCATCGGAGCCGGCGCGTCCGACGTATGGGCCATCGGCCTGATCATCGTCGTTCTCACTGGCGCGTGAACCGGCCACCTTGGAGTCGGGCTCGACGTCGGACTCGGCCTTCTCGGACTCCGGAATGCTCATCTGTGCCTCCTGATCGGTTTCGCACGGCATGCCCGGACGGCCCGTGACCAAACCCCCGCGAACGATGACTGAGTTGTGACCGGCTGTCGATCATCGTTTGGTGGGTAGACCCTCGGGTATCGCTTCTCCATGGTCACGCGGCGGCTCGTTGCTGCGTACCCGACACGATGACCAGCGACAACGGGCTGTGCGGCGCCCCCGTCCCAATTTTCGCCCGTCGAGTGAGAGGAGTGAACATGCCGAACACCTCAAGAGATCCCGTCGACCACGCCCGCACGAACCGCCAGTTCGCCGGCGAAACGATGAAGGCAGGCAAGAACGCGCTGGGCCTGATCGGTGTCGGCCTCGGGGTGTTGTCGCTGGTGATCGCCCTGTTCTCGTTCGCCAACGGCTCGCGGACCACGGGAGTGGTCGCGGTGATCCTGGCTGTCGTGCTGGCAGGTGCCGGATTCGCGTGGCTCACGTTCCGGCACCGCAAGGTCGTGCAGAAGACGGTGGAGTGGCACCGGGAGCATCCCGAGGTGCCATACGAGCCGCCCACGAGTTGAGGGTCAGCGCCCAGAGGTGAAGCGTTGCAGGAACTGTCGCGTGCGCTCTTCGCGTGGCGTATCCAATACCGCTGCAGCTGAGCCTGATTCGACGATCTGACCGCCGTCGAGGAAGCACACGGTGTCGGCCACGTCGCGGGCGAAGGCCATCTCGTGGGTGGCCATCACGATCGTCGCCCCGGACGCCGCGAGTTCTCCGACGAGGGTGAGCACTTCGCCGACCAGCTCAGGGTCGAGCGCGCTCGTGATCTCATCCAGCAGAAGCAGTTTCGGCTCGTAGGCCAGTGCGCGGGCAATGGCGACACGCTGCTGCTGGCCGCCCGAGAGCTTGTCGGGATAGGACGTCGCGTGTGACTCCATGCCGACCCGGGTCAGTAGTTCGCGTGCCCGCTGCTCGGCCTCGCGCTTGCTGCTGCCGTGCACCACCCGCGGGGCAAGGGCGACGTTGCCCAGCGCGGTCATGTGCGGGAACAGGTTGAATGACTGGAACACCATCCCCACGGATTGGCGCGCCTCTTCGGCGTTGATCCGCGGATCGCTGATATCGCGGCCGCTCAGCAGAATCCGGCCGTCGTCGATGTCTTCGAGCAGATCGATGCACCGCAGTAGCGTCGACTTTCCCGACCCGGACGCGCCGATCAGCACCACCACCTCGTGCTCAGCCACGTCCAGGTCGACCCCGGCGAGCACCGTCCGGTCGTTGTACGCCTTGACCAGGCCCTGCACCTGGAGCAGCGGACTCACAGGGCGCCCTGCCGTGTCGCCGACCGGCGCGCGACCCAGTCGGCCAACCTCGCAGACGGCACCGCAAGCGCGACGAACAGCAGACCGGCCACCACGTACGGGGTGAAGTTGTAGGTGGTAGCGGACTGGATCTGCGCGGCGCGCACAGCGTCGACGGCGCCCAGCACGGAGATCAGACCACAGTCTTTCTGGAGCGCGACGAAGTCGTTGAGCAGCGCCGGGGTCACGCGGCGGGTGGCTTGCGGAAGAACGACCAGGCGCATGGTCTGGCGATACGTCAGGCCCAGCGATCGTGCCGCGGCGAACTGCGAGGGATGCACCGATTCGATGCCGGCCCGCAGAACCTCGGCGACGTAGGCCGAATAGACCAGGACCAGAGCGAGGCCGCCGAGGATCACGGGGCTGGTCGGCAGGCCGGTGAGGCGCAGACCCGGCAGGCCGAAGCCGACGAGGTACAGGCAGATCAGCAGCGGGAGACCACGGAACAGGTCGACGTAGCCGGTGGCCAGGGCGCGCAGCGGGAACCACACGGGCCCGCGCAGGGTGCGCAGAGCAGCGAGGGTGAGGCCCACGATGAGCACGAGGATCTGGCAGACGATGAGCACGCGGATGTTCAGCCACAGGCCGTTCAGCAGGGCGGGCAGGCTGTCCCAGCCGATGCGTAGGTTGAAGAACGAGTCGCGCACCCGCGGCCAGCCCGGCGCCGACGTCACGGCGAACAGCAGAACCGCGGCGAACACCAGCGTCGAGAGCAGCGCCACCAGCGTCGAGCGGCGCGCCCGCGCCTGCCGGTAGGCGACGCGGTCGATGCCGACGGTCGTCACGACAGGACCGGTGCGTTCCCCGCCTGAGCGAGCCAGGTCTTCTGCAGCTCTGCGAGCTCGCCACGCTCACGGAGTTGGTCCACGGCGCGGGAGACGCAGGCCGTCAACGGGCTTCCCTTGTCGAGGACGATGCCGAACTGCTCGGGCTTGTCCGAGCCGGCGGGCAGCTGGCCGACGATCTTGCCGTCGGTCAGCTCGGCCTGGATCTGGAAGGCGGTGGGCAGGTCGACGACGAGACCGTCGATCTGGCCGTTGGCGAGCGCGGCCTTGGCGTCGTCGTTGTTGTTGAACACGGCGACGCCGGGGTCGATCTTCTGCGCGGCGGTGTAGCTCGTGGAGCCCACCTGCGCGCCGAGCTTGAGCCCCTTGAGGCCGTCGACGGTGGTGACATTGGCTGCGGGAGAGGACTTCAGCGCGACGACAGTCTGGGTGACGTCGTAGTAGGGGGAGGAGAAGTCGACGGCCTGCTTGCGTTCGTCGGTGATGGAGAACTCGTTGAGATCGGCGTCGAACTGCTTGGGACCGGGCGCGATCGCGGCGTTGAACGGGACGCGAATCCAGGTGACGTTCTCCTTCGCGTAGCCGAGTTCGTTCGCGACGGCGTAGGCGACGGCCGACTCGAAACCCTTGCCGTTCGTGGGGTCGTCGCTGTCGAACCACGGGGCGTAGGCCGGCTGGTCGGTGGCGAAGGTGAAGGTGCCCGGCTTCAGGGTCGTCAGGCTGTCCTTGGTGCAGGTGTCAGCGTTGGCCGAGGCAGACGACGAGGCGGCCGGCTGCTCGTCGGCCGGGGCGCAGGCGGTCATGGCCGCGGGGACGAAGGCGAGCGCGCAGAGGACACCAGTGAGGCGATGCATGCGCGGCATCATCGCGCATTCGGCCGCCGGACGCTACGGATCGGCTCCAGCTGATCGGTTCGGCGCGGCTCATGACCGCTCCTCCAGCGGATGCGAGGGGAGGGCGAGAAGCACGAAGAGTGCTCCCGCGAGGCACACCCCGCTCGCGGTGAGGCACCCCGCGCTCAGGCCGGACAGGAATGCGTCGGCGACGGCGCCGCGAACGGGGCCGGCGACTGGCGCGGGGGACTGCGCCGCGACAGCAAGGCCTTGCGCGAGGCCTTCTCCGGCAATGGCGCGGATGGGTTCCGGCAATATCTGCACGGCCGCAGCGTCATTCAGTCGGGTGAGGTACAGCGTCGAGAAAATGCTGCCGAGCACGGCGACGCCGAGGGTGCCTCCCACCTGGCGGGTGGCGTCGTTGACGGCCGACCCGGCGCCGGCCTGCTCGGGACGTACGACACCCATGATGGACTCGGTCGCCGGCGCGCTGGTCAGGCCGAGTCCGCCGCCGAGAAGCAGCATCTGGGCTGCCATCTCCGGATAGCCGATGCTCAGGTCGGCGGCGCTGATCCAGGCGAACGATGCGGCCATCAGGACCAGGCCCAGCGCCACAATGACTTTGGTGCCGATGCGGCCGACGGCGAGCCGGGTGCCGAGCACCGAACCGACGGCGATCGACAGCGCCACCGGCAGTATCCGTACGCCGGTCTCCAGCGGGCCGAAGCCCTGCAGCAGTTGCATGAACTGTGTGATCAGGAAGATGAACCCGAACAGTGCGAAGAACGCCACGGTGACCGCTCCGCTGGCCGCGCTGAAGCGCAGGTTGGTGAAGAGGCTGACGTCGATGAGCGGTTCGGTTTGGCGGCGCTCCCAGATTGTGAAGGCGGTGGCAGCGAGGATCGCCACGGCGAAGCCGGCGAGAGTCGGAAGTGAGGTCCAGCCACGCTCGGGTGCCTCGATGATCGTGTAGACGAGTGCAGCGAGCATGACAACGGACAGCAGCAGTCCGCCGCGATCGAGGCGAGACGACGCGTCAGCCTTGGCGGCGGGGATCACCAGGGGCGCCGCGACGGCCGCGGCGAGGGCGATCGGAGCGAGCGCGAGGAACAGGCTGCCCCACCAGAACACTTCGAGCAGAGCGCCGCCGAGGATCGGGCCGATGGCCACGCCGAGGCCGGTGACGGCGCCCCACAGCCCGATCGCTGCAGCGCGTTGGCGGGGTTCGCGGAAGGTGTCGGTGATGATCGCCAGCGTGGTGGGGTAGATCATCGCCGAGGCCACGCCCATCACCACCCGCATCGCGATGAGTTCGCTGGTGGTGGTGCACAGTGCCGCGCCGATGCTAGCTGTCGCGAAGAGGACGAGGCCGGCGATCAGCGTGCGGCGGCGGCCGAATTTGTCGCCGATGGTGCCCCCGGCCAGGACCAGTGCCGCGAACGCCAGGTTGTAGGCGTCGACGATCCACTGCAGACCGCGGGTGGATGCGTCGAGGGACGAATTCAGCGTGGGGAGAGCGACATTGACGATGGTGGTCTCGATGTTGATCGCCAGAGCGGCGACGAGGACGACCGTCAGCACTGCGCCGGGTCGGGCACGTTTCAACCGGTGGGAGGCCGTGGAACGGTCCAGCGTATGAGAAGCCATGGAAGAGCCGCCTTATGTTGACGCGGATAACTTTATCGAGCATGACAGTGGAAGTTATCGATGTCAACATCAAGCGGTGGGTGGCTAGCGGAGGCCCGCCCCGATGACGTCGAGCAGGCGGTCGGTGATCACGTTCTTGCGTGCGTCGTCGGTCGTCGCCAACGGTCCGTCGAGATAGAGGACGGAGAGGCCGTGAACCGAGGCCCACGCGGCTTCGTCCAGCCCGTCGCGCTTGCGCTCGTCGAGGAGGCCGACAGTCACGAGGTCGTCGATGCAGCCGCTGAGGATGCGGAATGGATGGCGACTCATTGGGATGACGTCGTCGGTGCGGGTCGGCCCGCCGGGGGTGAACGCGGCGCGGAACAGGCCCGGTTCGGCGAGCGCGAAATCGACATAGGCCTGACCGGTCGCGCGCAGCCGGGCCAGGGCGCGGGGACCGCGGGGTCCGCGATTGGGTACTTGGGATAGCGCGTTTAGCATCTGGTCGCCGAGAAGGCCCATCGCGTACTCCTTGACGGCGGCGAGAAGTGCGTGACGATCGGAGTAATGCCGGTATGCCGCAGCATTACTCACGCCGACGGCGCGCTGGACGTCGCGCATGACGACGGCGTCGGGGCCGCCGACGCGGGCGAGTTCGACGGCCTGCTCGAGCAAGGCCTGACGCAGATTGCCGTGGTGATACGAGCTCGCCGCCATGTTGACCAGTCTTACATCGGGTGCGCGGCATCAAGGCCAAGGTGGGCTGAAGTATCTTTTGAGGGCGCAGGCCCCCATAGCCCAATTGGCAGAGGCAGCGGACTTAAATTCTCTCCAGCGCTAATGGACATGCAGCGTCGTAACCTGAGAGGCCGCGGTCGATTACGGCCAATTTGGTGTGCTGGCGTCCTGGAGAATCGCCCTAGACTGGGCTTGTGGAGGCACTAAAAGTCTGTGGCGAAGGTTTACAGGCACTGGCTGGGCAGTGTTTGGGAGATGCGGAACGACTATTGGGTCACGTTCTGACCGGGATGACAGGGCCGCCACACCAGGCAACCTCGACTGCGGTCGGCCACGTGTATGCGGCGACTACGTCCACGGCGGCGATGTTGGCTGGTCGAGTGCAGGCCACAGCGGACAAACTCCACATGGCGGCAACGCAGTACTTAAGGACCGACGAATCTTCCGCCCAGCGGCTGTCGGCGCTGCGTATCGAGCCGTAGCGGGCGTAGATGCCCGTCGATGTGAGGGCCGGTATTCCGAGCCTGTCTCAAATCCTGGGCTGGGACACCACGCACCTACACCGCGCGGCCACCGACTGGACAAGCGCGGCACAGCGCTGGGAACAGACTTTTGCCAACGTGCACCGCGGCACGCTGGCGCCGGGTGGCACCGCATGGGAAGGCCCAGCTGCCGACGCAGCTCAACAACGGACCTTCAGTGACCTGGTGAAGGTGCGCGGTATGTCCGATGCGCTGAGCGACGCCGCGACGATCGCGCGGCGAGGTGCTGATCAGCTGGACTACCTCAAACGCAAGGCAGTCGAGGCCATCAACGAGGCCCATGAAACGGGCTTCACCGTGGGCGAGGACCTCTCAGTCACCGACGCCAGCAAGTACAGCGGTCTTCGGATCGCTGCCATGCGTTCACATGCTGGCGTGATCGGAGCTCGTGCGGCCGCTCTGAGTACCGCGGACCAAGAGATCGCCGCGAAGATCAGCGCCGCGACAACGCGATTGGGCGGCGATCCTTTCGCTGAGTCGCCCCAAATGGTCCACGCGTTAGACGTTCCGCTCGCGCCGCCGCCTGATCCGGCGTACCCGGTCAACGATGTCATCGCCGAGGCCACCGATCTCGATGGCAATCACGTTGTACTCAGGCGCGGCTATTACAACGCCGCTACGACGGAGGGGTTCGGATGGGACAAGATCTACTGGAAGCACGGACTGATCAACCCGAATGTATTCAGAGACCTCGTCTCCCACAGCCGTCCGAAGGAGAGCCAGGGCGGAACCCTTGTCTACGACGTGCCGATCAATAAGGCTCACTGCACATCGGGCTTTCTCGGATTGCCCAGTTGTACCGACACTGGCGAGAGCTTGACGATGAGAATCGTGGCTAATACCAACCCCAGCTACGACGTACCCGGCGGCGGGCAGAAAGGAGTGATCACGATGTATCCCCTCCCAGGGGGCAGCGGAGTCGTTGAGGTAGAGAAGAACTGGACGCTGACGCCGCCGTGGGTGAACAACTATGCACCCATCAACTGAGCCCTCATCTGACGAGACTCCAAGCGCCGCGGAGTGCGAGTTCGCGGCTGTGGTTCTCAAGGACCTGCTCCATCGGATTGAAGTCCGCAACGCCAACGCCGCTGCCCATCCAGGACCCGGGCGGTGCGTATTCCTGGTGTCTCACGCGTGGACGGATGGTTCGTCAATTCGGCTCGTCTACGTCACACCACCGTCGGATCGCACGTGGGGCTTGGCCCGCGACACCCGAAGGTCCCTCATAGACCCAGGCCCGTGGAACGAGGCCGACAACCCAGCGCTGTACTACTACCTGCTTGATCTCGAAGAGGATTGGCCAGGCGCAGAGTTCCGAGAGCCCGACGAAGATGACGATCTGATCTGGTGGCGCGGATACCCGCTCACGCATCTGCCGGGTCGTCTCTCTGAGCTTCCCGCGAACTATCGCTATACGCCGCCGCCTCTGGATCCAGCGTGGATCGATCCCCCTCCGCCTGCGATGGAACCGCGCCGCTACGCAGATCCCAACGGCCCGCTTCCGCCTCGGTGACACTGGCGTCGTCGCGCGTCGGCTTCAGATGCGGGGGTCAAGGTCGTACAAGGGCACCTGGACGAGGGGCCGCGACGACAACGCTTGGCTGTTCAGCCGTGACCCCGATGAAGAGTTGAGTGGTGCACCGACATGTTGAGCAAGGACGTGAGCACTGTGATGCCGGGCGCCTCGCATCGGGGCAAGGCGTCCTGAAGTATGTTCTGCGGAGTACGCCCCCATAGCCCAATTGGCAGAGGCAGCGGACTTAAAATCCGCCAAGTGTCGGTTCGAGTCCGACTGGGGGCACGGACGGAGGCCTGACTCCGAGAGCGACGACGGCTCGAACGGTGGGCGGCGCCGACCCGCCCGACCAACACGTGCCGCCACCGGAGAAAAGCCAACCGTCATGGGTACTCCGGCCGCATGACCCGCTTCCTCGCCTTGCTCGCGGCACTCCTCATCGCCGCCGTCGCGTCGCCCGCGACAACCGCGGCGCAGCCCGCCGCGCCAACTGCGCCCGCCGACTTCGCCGTGCTGTCCGACATCGACCCGACGATCCTGCAGGACATCCGCTATTCGACGCCGCACAATTTCACAGGTGAAACGGTCGCCGGCTACGCGGAGCCTCTATGCATCCTGACCCAAGCGGCGGCCGACGCGCTGTCCAGAGCGCAGCGGGTCCTGTTGCCGCAGGGCTATTCGCTCAAGGTGTACGACTGCTACCGGCCCCAGCGTGCCGTCAACGATTTCGTCTCCTGGGCCCAGGACATCCCTGATCAGCGGATGAAGCCAGAGTTCTACCCGCGGGTGGACAAGACCACCCTCTTCGCCGACGGCTACATCGCCGACAAATCCGGTCACAGCCGCGGCAGCACCGTCGACCTGACGTTGGTCCGGCTGCCGGCTGAAACGACTGCGCCCTACGTCGTCGGTCAACCCCTTGTGGATTGCGCTGCACCGCAACCGGTTCGCTTCCCCGACAACAGCATCGACATGGGCACCGGCTTCGACTGCTTCGACACGCTCAGTCACACCTTCGACCCACGTGTTCGCGGCGCGCAACTGTCCAATCGGCTCCTCCTCAAGGATGCGCTGGAGGCGCAGGGGTTCGAGTTCTATGACAGCGAGTGGTGGCACTTCACGCTCGCCGACGAAACGTATCCCGACACCTTCTTCGACTTCCCCGTCGAAAGGACGGCCGTCTCGCCCCGCTGACGAGCCCCTCACACAATCTGGGAGTTGGCTGTGAGGTGGCGGCAACACGACTGTTCATGCGCTGTTGCGAATCGGCAATACGTTCCGGGAACCCTTCGGGCAACGGTCCTCCCGAAAGGTTCTGTATGTCCTATGTGAGTCCGAATGAGTTCGTCGGCAAGATGATCGACGCTGGCGAGTCGAAAGCGTTGATGTCGACCCGAGACATTTTGATCCGCTCCTTCATGGCAGGTGCCATCCTCGCCCTCGCGGCAGCGTTCGCCGTGACGATCACCGTGCAGACTGGCAACGCGTTGCTCGGCGCGGTCCTGTTCCCCGTCGGCTTCTGCCTGCTCTATCTGCTCGGATTCGACCTTCTGACAGGTGTTTTCACACTCGTCCCATTGGCGATGCTCGACAAGCGCCGGGGTGTGACGTTCAGGTCGATGCTGCGCAACTGGGGGCTGGTCTTTGTCGGCAATTTCGCCGGCGCCATCCTCGTGGCCCTGATGATGGCGGTGGTGTTCACCTACGGCTTCAGCGTCGACCCCAACGAAGTCGGCCAGCGGCTCGGTGAGATCGGGCACAGCCGAACGGTGGGATACGCGGAGCACGGTGCTGCAGGCATGTTGACGCTGTTCATCCGCGGGGTGCTGTGCAACTGGATGGTGTCCACCGGCGTCGTGGCCGCGATGATGTCCACCAGCGTCTCAGGCAAGGTCATCGCGATGTGGATGCCCATCATGCTGTTCTTTTACATGGGCTTCGAGCATTCCATCGTCAACATGTTCCTGTTCCCGTCGGGACTCATGCTCGGCGGCGACTTCTCGATCGGCGACTACCTGATCTGGAACGAAATACCCACGGTGATAGGCAATCTCGTCGGCGGACTGACTTTCGTAGGACTGACGCTCTTCGCCACACACGCCCGCACCGGCGACGCACGACTGGTCGAGCTGCCGTCCGAGGATCGCACGCTGGTAACGACAGAAAGGAATGCTCGATGACCCCGATCATGCCCAAAAGCGATGCCGCAGAACTGATCAAGGCCGCTCGCATCCGCAAGAAGCTCGAATGGTCCGAGATTGCGGCGGAGATCGACGCGCCACTGGTGTGGTGTGTGGCAGCCCTACTCGGCCAGCACCCCATGCAGGCTGCTCAAGCCGAGCGTGTGTGCGCGCTGCTCGACCTCGATGGTGCGGTGGCAGAGAGCCTGCAGCTGCAACCCAGCCGTGGTCTGGACCCCGCGCTGATGTCCGATCCGACCATCTACCGGTTCCACGAGGCGCTCGCGGTCTACGGGCCCGCACTCAAGGAGCTGATCCATGAGGAGTTCGGTGACGGCATCATGAGCGCCATCAACTTCAAGGTCGACATCAAACGCCGCGCGGATCCAGACGGCGACCGTGTCGTGGTCACCCTCGACGGAAAATTCCTCGATTACCGCTGGTGACGAGGATGCTACCGCTCGTTCGCTCGCACTGCTTCCAGAAGCTGGTGAACGACGCGTACGACTTCTCCGGCACGTCGGGAAACATCCGCGGCATCTCGTCGGCGGTGCCGCGCCAGTGCGGCACCGAGGGATGTCGCATATAGATGACGTCGTCTCCGAGGTCGAGGTCGTCAAACTCGGCGACCACCACACAGGCGCCCGGGATCTCCCGCGCGCAGCGGAGCACGTAGTCGGTGACCATCGGCGAGACGGGGAAGCGGTCGAACCAACTGGGTTCCAGCAGGACGATCCGGTTGGCGTCGACGTCCTGGCGCCATGCGGCGTTCAGCCAGAACGAGTGATAGAGCACCGTGGGCTTGGCCGGGTCGACCACCGACTCGTCGCTCGGCGGCGGCGTCCACCTGAGGTCGAGCTCCACCCGTTCGGTGAGGACGTCGGGAACCGCCATCTCGGCGAGCACACCGTAACCGTGGTCGATGACGGTGTCGTGCTGCGTCAGCGGTGAGTACCTGTTGACGTTCTGCTGGGCCGGCACATATTTCTTGTGACTGTTGGTGCCCGCCACCCACTGCCACGACAGGCTGTTGCTGGCGGGATCGCCGTCGAGCAGGTGGTAGTACAACCACAGGCTGGGTTCCCACCAGTGGGTGCGGCCGAGATTGCACGTCAAGCCCGCCAACCACATGCGTTCGTGGTTGTGCATGTAGCCGGTGTCGTAGAGCTTTCCGACGGCGGCGTCGAGCGCGTCGATTCCTGTGTCGCCGTCGCGCACTGCCCGGGGTATCCGCCGCGAGCTGACGGGGTGCTGTGGCCGCTTGACGTCGGTGAAGATGCGGTCACCGAGGAACGTCCACTCCCGCTGCCAGTACTCCCGCCACGCCAACTCGAAGACGAACTTGTACGCCTGCGCCGGCGTGTGCCGCTCGAGGATCAGCTCGCGCACCTCGGGCAACGTCACCAATCCACGGGTCAGGTAGGGCGAGAGCTGCGTGCCGCCGTCGGTGAAATTGCGCGTCCGCGCATAGCGCGCGGCATCGATTCGCGACACCCGCTCCAGCACGTCCTGCCGAGACACCGCGAACGACTCCACTCCGCCGAGGGTAGCCACGGGCCCGGACACGCCCCGGTCACGCGCGGCGAATGCAAGGATGTTCACCCATGACCACACGCGAACCGGACTTGGTCGACGGCGTGCCCCGCGGGCGGATCGTCGTCGCCTCGATGGTGGGCACCACGATCGAGTTCTACGACTTCTACGCCTATGCCACCGCCGCGGTCGTGGTCTTCCCGCATCTCTTCTTCCCCAAGGGCGACCCGACGACGGCGCTGCTCGCATCACTGGCGACCTTCGGCCTCGCGTTCGTGGCGCGTCCCCTCGGGTCGATCTTGTTCGGACACTTCGGTGATCGGATCGGACGCAAGACCACGCTGGTGGCCTCGCTGCTGGTGATGGGCATCGCGACCTTCCTCATCGGCGTGCTGCCCACCTACCACCAGGTGGGGCTGCTCGCCCCGGCGTTGCTCGCGATCATGCGATTCAGCCAGGGCCTGGCGCTGGGCGGTGAATGGAGCGGCGCGGCCCTGCTGGCCACCGAGACCGCCAAACCCGGCAAGCGCGCGTGGGCGGCGATGTGGCCGCAGCTCGGCGCCCCGTTCGGATTCCTGCTGGCCAACGGCGTCTTCCTCATCCTGGTGCTGTGGCTGGGCTTCAACACCGCCAGCCCCGACCTGGACGGCGCGTTCCTCACATGGGGCTGGCGCATCCCCTTCCTGCTCAGCGCGGTGATGGTGGCCATCGGGCTCTACGTGCGCCTGCGGCTGACCGAGACACCCGTGTTCGCCCGCGCGATCGCCCGCGGCGAGCGGGTGCGCGCACCGCTGGCCGAGGTGTTCCGCAACCACTGGCGTCAACTGATCATCGGCACGTTCGTCATGCTGGCCACCTACACGTTGTTCTACGTCGTCACGACGTGGGCACTGAGCTTCGGCACCGGCAAGAAGACCCCCACCGGTGGGGGATTGGGCATTCCGTACCTCGAATTCCTCCAGCTGCAGCTGATCTCGGTGCTCTTCTTCGCGGCGATGCTCCCGGTCACCGGGTTGCTCGCCGACAAGTTCGGCCGCCGGGTGACGCTGCTGGTGATCACGGTGGCAATCATGATCTACGGCACCACCTTTGGGCTGCTGCTCAACCCGGCGTCGGCGACGACCACCTCGACCCTGGCGTTCCTGATCATCGGCATGACGTTGATGGGACTCACGTTCGGGCCGATGAGTGCCGTGCTGCCCGAACTCTTTCCGACCAATGTGCGCTACACCGGGTCGGGCGTCGCCTACAACGTCTCCAGCATCCTGGGCGCGGCCATCGCACCGTTCGTTGCGACGTGGTTGGCCACCACCTACGGCGTGGCGTGGGTCGGCGTCTACCTGATGTGCGCCGCGGCGCTGACCGGTATCGCGCTTCTGGTGATGCGCGAGACGCGGGACACCTCGCTCGACGACATCGAGCAACTCGTTCCGTAGCAGGGGCGGCACCTGGAGCGACAGGTCGCGAATCCACCCGGCTCCCGCAGTGGCGACCGCTCCGCTCACCATTCACCCTGATGTTTCCGTGCGTAACACGCCGGTAGCACGCGCCCGCTAGTTTCCTCTGCGACAGACCTCCGTTCTGGAGGTCAGACGACAGGAGTAGCGGGAAGCGTGGTCGTACGCGGGAGCTCGTTCGCGATGGTGATGTCCGGCATCACCTTCACGGTTGAAGAGTGCCTGCGCGCCATTGCCTCGCAGCGGGTGCCGATGGCGCTGCTGTCGATCACCAGAGAGCGCGAATACCACTAACCGCGCCACCCGTGTGCCCGTGGTCGGGCACCGTCCCCGTAGACACCACGCGCAGCGAGTCGGTCCGTCACCACACCAGCGGATCGCTCGTCGTCTTCGTCGCATCGGACACCGGCGAGCTCCCTCCCGGTCCCGCGGCCCACTCGAATCTCGCAGCACTGCCTGCACAGCTGGAAGCGAAACATCATGTCCATCAGTTCATTACCCGAGACGCCGACCGTCACCGTCCCGGTGACCACATCGACGCGTCTCTACAACTCCGACCTCGCGCCCGTCACCAAACGCAACTGGGGTGTCTACAACTTCTTCGCCATGTGGATGCAGGACATCCACAGCATCACCGTCTACACGTTCGCCGCATCACTGTTCTTCATGGGGCTCAACGGCGGTCAGGTCTTCATCGCGCTCACCGTCAGTGTGTTGATCATCTGGGGACTGATGAATCTGAGCGGTATCGCCGGACAGCGCACCGGTGTCCCCTTCCCGGTACTCGCCCGGTCCAGCTTCGGTATCTGGGGAGCCAACATCCCCGCACTCATCCGCGCCGGCATTGCCGTCATCTACTACGGCATCCTCACCTACCTGGGTTCCACCGGGCTGCAGATCGCCGCATTACGGGTGGCCCACGATGCCGTCGAACCACTCACGCGATCAACATTTCTGGGACTGCACGCACTCGGGTGGATCTGCTTCGCCGCAATGTGGGTGATTCAGCTACTGGTCGTACGGCACGGCATGGACGCGGTCCGCAGGTTCCAGGACTGGGCCGGACCGGCGGTCTGGGTGGTGATGTTCGCCCTCGCCATCTGGATGGTCATCAAAGCAGGCGGCAACGTGTCCTTCGACCTCAGCCCCGACCAGGCGCACGGCTGGAATCTCACGTATGAGATGTTCGCCGCCATCGCCCTGAACGTGTCCTTCTTCGCCACGTTCCTGGTCAACTTCGCCGACTTCGGGCGACTCGCGCCGAACGAGAAGACGGTCAGCCGCGGCAACTTCTTCGGGCTGCCGGTCAACTTCGTGATGTTCGCGATCGTCGCCGTCACCGTGACGTCTGCAAGCATCGTGGTGTTCGGCGAAGCCATCACCGACCCCGTCAAGCTCATCGAAAAGACCGACAGCACAGCAGTCATTCTGTTCGGCGCCTTGGTCTTCACGATAGCAACCATCGGTATCAACATCGTCGCCGACTTCATCTCGTGTGCCTACGACTTCTCGAATGTGGCCCCCAAACACGTCAACTTCTTCCGCGGCGGTTTGATCGCCGCCGTGCTGTCAGTCCTGCCGCTGCCATGGCATCTGTACAACAATCCGGAGTCGATCGCGTACTTCGTCGGTGGACTCGGAGCCTTCCTCGGACCGCTCTTCGGCGTCCTCATGTCGGACTTCTGGATCATCCGTCGAGGGCACGTCGACGTCGCGGAGCTGTTCCGGGCCGACCCGGACGGCAAGTATTACTACTCCCGGGGCGTCAATCCGAGGGCGCTGATCGCTCTCGTTCCCGCGACAGTTGTCGCCGCGGTCCTCGCGCTGGTTCCGGCGTTCGGTGTCTGGGCGCCGTTCTCCTGGGCGATCGGCGCCATCCTGGCCACCGCGTTCTACGTGCCGATCGCGTGGAGCACACGCCAGCCAGCTGAGGTGACCGCATGACATACATCGTCGTGATGAACTGCAACACAAGCGCATCGATGACAACCGAGATCGGACGGCACGCGCGCTCGTCTGCCAGCCCCGGCACCGTCATCGAGGCATGGAAGCCGCACTGGGGCCCAGAGTCTGCCGAAGGCTACTACGACAGCTTCATCACCGCGGCTGCCGTCCTCGATCGCCTGCACGGCCTGCCGCCGGACGTCGACGCGCTGGTGATGGCGGGGTTCGGGGAGCACGGACGCGAGGGGGCGCGTGAACTACTCTCCATTCCGGTCGTCGACATCACGGAGGCCGCAGCTCAATTCGCGATGCTGCTGGCTCCCCGCTACGGAGTCGTGACCTCTCTGGGGCGCGCTTGCGCGCAGATCCACGACACTCTGACCACAGCGGGGCTGGTTTCACGCTGCGCGGCGATCGAAGCGGCGGAGCTGGGTGTCCTGGATCTCGAGGCCGACCCCGAGGCTGCCGTCGACGCGATGCACAGCGCGGGCCGACGAGCAATCGATGCCGGCGCTGAAGCCCTGGTGCTCGGCTGCGCGGGGATGGCGGGTATGAGCGACCGACTCAGCGTCAAACTCGGAGTGCCCGTCGTCGACGGCGTCGCGGCGGCCGTGTCCATCGCCGAGAGTCTCGTGGCTCTCTCGTTGACCACCAGCAAGATTCGTACCTATGCCGCCCCGCGCCCCAAACGGCGCGCCGGGTGGCCGATTTCGAAGGAATTCGGAGAGACCAGTGTCTGACACCGTCCCCCTGATCGACCTCTCCCAGGCGCGCGGCAGTGCGCTCGACCGTCGACGACTGGCCCGCGAGATCGACGAAGCCAACTGCCACATCGGATTTCTCGCCGTCGTCGACCATGGCGTCTCCACGCAATTGCTCGACGACATGTACGCCGTGACCGCTGAATTCTTCGACAGCGACGAGAGCGTGAAGCTTTCGGTCCGTGCCGAACCCGACACGAGCCGAGGCTACATGCCGTCGAAATCCCGTGCGCTGGCACGAACGCGGGGGAAGATGACACCGGCGGACCTCGTTGAGTTCTTCTCGATTGGCCTGCCCGACGTTCCAGCCGACAACCCGTGGTTCGTGGAAGCCCGCCGATGCGGACACTTTCACAACAACATCTGGCCGGCTGTGCCCGGATTTCGAGACATCTGGGAGCGCTACTACGCCGAAATGGCGGCGCTCGCGTTCGACATGATGCGCCTCTTCGCTCTTGCCCTGGGCCTGGATGAGCATTGGTTCGACAACAAGGTGGACAAGCCGATCAGCAATCTGTTCGCCAATCACTACCCGCCGCTTGATGGAACCCTCGAACCCGGCCAGTTGCGCATCGGGGAGCACACCGACTACGGCAGCCTCACGCTGCTCTATCAGCGTGACGCCGTCGGGGGTCTCGAAGTACGACTCGACGGTGCATGGGTTCCCGTGGCCCCCATTGCCGACAGCTTCGTCGTCAATATCGGTGACCTGATGGCGCGGTGGACCAACGACCGGTGGACCTCGACTCTGCATCGCGTGCAGAACCCGACCCTCACGGGTCCGGCCAGCCGCCGTCTGTCGCTGCCATTCTTCTGCCAACCCAACTACGACGCAGTCATCGAGACGGTCCCCACCTGTATCAGCGCGGCGACGCCGTCGAAGTACCCCGTCATCACCGCCGGCCAGAATGTCGCGGACAAGACCGGCGCGAGCTTCGCTGTCCGGAACTGAGCCATTCACGAGTTCGTGGTTCCAGGCGTCTGCACCCGTTCAGCGAGCCATGGCAGCGCGTCGGAGAATGCGTGCTGGGCGAACTGCCAGGTGTGGAAGCTGATGATCTTGTGCACAGAGCATGAGATCTTCACGGCCTGACCTGCCGCGCACAGGTCCTCGGCCGCGCCCAACTCATCGGTGTCGCGTTCCCCGTCATGGCCGCCGAATCCCGATGGGGAATTCGACTGTGGCCGGTGCAGTCCGGCGTTCTTCATCAGTTGGTCGGCGTTCGCGGGTGCGACGGTGTCCTCGAACCAGCCCGCGACATCGGTGTAGAGGCCGTGCGCGGCCATCACCGTGCGCGGATCGAAGGCGTCCCACTGCGCGGCGTCACCGCCGTAGAGCCGGTCGATCGTCTGCTGCTTGGTACCCGCGGTCGGGCCGTGGTCGCCCGCAATGTCTTCGAACGTCGCGAACAGATCGGGGTGCATCACGGTCAGGTCCACCGCACACGTGCCGCCCATCGACCAGCCGACGACCGCCCAGTTGATCGCGGCGTCGGATGCTCCGTAGTTCGCGACGAGGTAGGGGCGCACGTCTTCGGTCAGGTGGTCGGCGGCGTTGCCGCGTGGCCCGTTGACGCATTCGGTGTCGTTGTTGAAGCTGCCGCCGACGTCGGCGAACACGAAGATCGGGATCTGACCGTGGTGCTGGCTGGAGAACTGGTCGAGGATCGGCATGACATTACCGCTACGCATCCAGTCCGCCGGAGTGTTGAACTCTCCGGCGATCATCATGACCACCGGCAGTCGTGGCGGGGTGTCACCGGCGAACCAAGCGGGCGGTAGATAGATGTACTCGCTCCGATGCGTGAAACCGCTTGCCGTGTCGGGAATGTCGACCTTCACCAGCTTCCCCGAATCTGGCGTGGTGTTGCGTAGGGAAGGAAGCGCCGAGACGTCGACCTCATGCGGGAGCGGACCCGCGGTGATCGCCCCCCACGCCGACTGCAGCGACGGGTAGTAGCCGACCCACTGGTTGAGCGAGATTGCCGCGGTCAACAACGTCAGCGGTACGGCGAGCACGGACAGCCCCCGCCGCCACCATCTGGTGTTGCGCCAGCCCAGCACCGCGATCGCGACCGCCGCCCCGAACACCGCCGTCCACACCCACAGCACGAACGGTGCGGGGTCCGAGGCCAGCCCCTCGGAATTCATGTAGGTGCGGGCCGCCAGCGCGACGAGGATCCCGACGATGATCGAGATCGGCACCCAGATCGCCCGCCACCGTCGGGTCCGCCAGCCGATGACGGCGATCAACACCACGACGGCGACGATCTCGACGGTGAGCGGGAACCAGCCGCCGAGCAGCGAGATCCCTCGCTGAAATTCGTGAAAGTCGGGAGCCGGGAGCTGCGGCAAGGGTGGTGGCGGCGTCGGCGTCGGCGGCGGCATCCCCCTATCGTGGCGACGCTAGCTGTGCACTTGCCAGAATGCGCCGCGGTGGGCCGTGCCTGTGCCCGCTCGCGGTCGCTCAGACAGCGGACCGGTGGAGAAGGTGACGTGCACGCTCACCGGCAGTCATCGCGCCCCACACTCCGTGCTGCTCGGGTGTCCGCAGCGCGTGGTCACGACATTGTTGGAGGACGGGGCACTGGCGACAGATCACCTTGGCGGCCTTCTCTTTTCTGTGGACCACCGCCCGTGACGAGTCCTCCGGAAAGAACACCTCTGCCGGATATCCGAGGCACTTTCCCTGCAACTGCCAGCTCCACGCGTCCTCGGTCGGCGGGGGTAACCGGAGGCAGTGCGTTCGCGCGAACGAGGTCAGATAGCTGCTGTGGCGCGTCATCAGCGACCTCCGCGAATCACGAGCTGCGGCACCTTTGGCCACAGCAGTCACAGGTGAAGTCGGTCGCCGCATCTGCCTCGTTACAGCGACCCGTGTCAGATCCGTTTGCGACGCAACCCCATTCACAGCAACTGTCAGCCAAACTCACAGGTGATATCCCGGCTTCTTCAGGTTGGCTTCAGGCCGCGCGGTCAACATCACTTGCGTGACCACCCGGCGCTACGGCTCCTGCACCTTGACCGGGGATCCGGTGTGACCTCCGACAGTCCCGAACTCACGCGGTCGCTCTGGGCGCTCGACGGCGTCAACTTCTTCCTCGCCGACGTCCAGGCCGGCCTCGGCCCGTTCCTCGGGGTCTACCTGATCAACAAGGAGACCTGGAACCCGGCCAACATCGGTTTCATCCTCACCCTCGGCGGCGCGGTCGGGTTGCTGCTCAACGCCCCGGCCGGCGCCCTGATCGACGCCACGAAGTACAAGCGGGCCCTCCTGGCCGGGGCCGCCGCGCTGACGTCGTTCGGCACGTTCATCGTGACGCTGAAGCCGACGTTCGCGGTCGTCACCGCGGCCCAGCTGCTGACCGGAGTAGCCGGGGTGGTCCTGGGTCCCGTCATCGCCGCCATCGCGCTGGGCATGGTCGGGCCGAAACGGTATGCCGCGCAGACCGGTCGCATGCAGGCGTTCAACCACGCCGGGAATGTGGTGGGCTCCGCCGTCGCCGGGCTGGCCGGCTACCTCATCAGCCTGAGGCTGGGCTTCTGGCTGGCCAGCCTGTTCGGCATCTTCGTGGTCCTCTCCACACTGATGATCAAACCGAACCTGATCAACCACGATGTGGCCCGCGGGATGAAACCCAAAGACGACACCGACGGCGGCGACGACAAACCGTCGGGTTTTGCTGTGCTGCTACGTAATCGCCCACTGCTCATTCTCGCGGCCGTCGTGGGGCTTTGGCAGCTCGCCAACGGCGCCATGCTGCCGATCACGGGTCAGAAGCTGGCCGTCGGGGACGCCAACAACGGTGCGCTGTACCAGGCCGCGCTGATCATCGTCGCGCAGGTCGTGATGATCCCGATGGCCATGCTGGTGGCCCGTCGCGGCGATCGCTGGGGACGAAAACCGTTGATGGTGCTGGCCTTTGCGGTACTACCGGTGCGCGGCGTGCTGTTCATCCTGGCGCAGTACCCGGGTGAGGTGATCGCCGTGCAGGCCCTCGACGGTATCGGCGCCGGCCTGCAGGGCGCGTTGTTCGCGATCATGGTGGCCGACCTGACCCGCGGCAGCGGCCGCTACAACATCGCGTTCGGCGCGGCCACGATGGTGCAGGGGATCGGCGGCGCGCTGAGCCCCACGCTGGCCGGTGCCATCGACGCCGCCGCCGGGTACGGCGCCGCGATGTGGGCACTCACGGGAATCGCCGTGGCGGCCCTGGTCCTGCTGGTGCTCGCCGTTCCGGAGACCCGCACGCCGTCCGACGATCCGCCGGAAACCTCGGACGTCACACCTGAACCCACCGCGGTCGGCTGAGGCCGGTCATCTCCGGAGTCGGTGCACTGGTGGCAAGTGTCCTCGCATCGTGTCGACGTCGCTCACTCACCCGCCGGGGGAGAAGGACAATTGGCAGCAAGGTCCTCAATGCGGCTGGAGGCCGTAGACCTGCGGGCACCATCCGACGACGTCACCGGGACCGGTGGCGAGCGCGGGGTTCCACATGACGGGAACGCCGTTGATCACCCAGCAGTTCTTGTCCGAGAGATCAATCCCGTTCTGCTGGGGGTTGTTCTGCGGGGCCTGGGGAGGCTGCTGGGGTGGTTGATTGGGCTGCTGTGGCGGTGGGGAATTGCCGTTGCCGGAATCACGGTTCTGCGGCAGCTGCGGAACACCCGGCCCCTGCTGCTGTTGACATTGCTGCTGCTGATCTGGCGGCTGCTGATCGCACGATGGATCGTCAGCAAGAGCCGTTGGCGCACACACGGCGAGCGCGCCGGCGGCAAGTAGGCAGCCTGCGGCAAACCCCATACGATCGAACATCTACTCATCCCCCTCGATTGCGTCCCCGACCAACGGCCGACAACTGCCCGACAGGATGCTACGTCCGACGATGCAGTCAGTTCGGCACTTTGCCGCAATCACAGCAAATCACCACGAGGCCGATTGCCTCGGCGGCAGCCCGGCCGAGCTGATGGCTTGCGCTCACCGAACAGGTGAAGCGGCTAACGGGCCGCAGCGTAGATCGAAGCGCTCGCGCAACGTGTCCAGCGTCCGGCGCGCGCTGTCGCGGTCGCGGCGGTGCCGCAGCAGGAAGGTCACAGATCCCCGCAACCGGCGGGTCAGCGGATACCAGGAATCGACGTTGGACCCACACCGCAGGAATACCGAATTCGGCAAGCACTCGAACATCACGCTGAGGTTGTACTGCGAGAGGCACAGGATGCCGAACGGCAGGATGACCTTCGATTTCGCCCGTAGGTCGATGGCGTCCATCTCATACAGCGGAGCGTCCACCAGCCGGTCGCGGTAGAGCATGTGCGTCATGAAGTACGCCATGAATGACGTCAAATGCATTGTTGCCGAACGGGGTTGAATGGACAGCACCGACCCGCCGGGAGAGAGGTACGGCTGATAAGGCCCCGCGTCGCGTAGGACGTAGCCTGTGCAGTTGATGATCCAGCTGCCGGGCATGACCCCGCGGTTGCGGCCACGGGCGAACGTCATCACCGGGCCGTCCGGACCATCGGTCACGTCGGTGAAGCGGTCCATCACGGTCTCTCGCAGACCCGCCGCGATGGCCCGGCTCTCCTCGCCCGACATGATGCCCAACACGTAGGTGTCGGCGCGCTCGGTGGGCCAGACGCCGTAGGTGTCGCGAAACCAGCGGTTCGCCTCGTTCTCGTTGGTGCCGTCGAAGTGGCTGAGCATCTGCGCTCCCGAGACGCTCGCCATGGTGCCCGACCACCACCGCTTGCGGCCGCGCGGAAAGGTCTCGTCGCGGCTGAGAAAGTAGGTCCCGGATCCGGCGACCATCGACACCTCTCGGCGCGGGTCGGCGGCGAGCAGCGCCTGGGCGGTGTCCATCCCGGTCTTTCCGCCGCCGATCACCCACACAGGCGCACCGTCTGAGGCGATCTCGTCGACGTCGCAGAAGTTCGGCGAGACCGAGCGCACCTGCTCGGACTGAACGGGCAGCGGGTTGTTCGGGGTGACGGCGAAGCCGGCCGCGTTGATCAGCCGCGGTGTGGTGATCGTGCGCGTGCGGCCGTCTGCGGAACTCACATGCAGTGTGGCCATGCCGTCGGCCTCAGTGAAGCCGTCAAACTCCCAGCCGAAGAGGGTGTCGACCGTGACCTGCCGCCGAACGACATCCAAGCAGTGGGCGAAGTGGTCGAGCACCTCGGAGCGCGTGGCGAGATGGCTGCGGTCATGGCCCTGGGCCCACCCGATGTCGCCGGCGGTGAACCAGGGGTGTGGTTGGTGCAGGCGGACGTACGGGTAGGCGTCCACCCACATGCCGCCGACGCGTTGGCGCCGGTCGACGAGGATCACCCGCTGCCCGCGGCCCAGGTATTCGGACGCCACCGCGAGTGCGTTCATCCCGGCCAGACCTGCTCCGACGATGCACAGGTCGCAGCTCTCGGTCTCTGCTGAGTCGCTCACCCTCGAGTCGTCAGTCACCGCGTCACCTGCTTCGCTCGCTGCCTCCCGTCGGAGTGCCCGTCAACAGCAAAGCAAAACCTGGCGTCAGGGTCGACGTATATGTGTCACGGCTATCTCGGTTGCCGTCCTCGCGCGCACCGGCCGCACCGACAGGCACATGACCGCAGCGACGGCGCACAGGCCGGCCGCGATGTAGAAGGCGAGGTCGTAGTCGCCACGCAGGTCGCGAATCCAGCCGGCACCCGCCGCGGCGACGGCCGCGCCGAGCTGATGCGAGGCGAACACCCAGCCGAAGACGATCGGCGCCCTGTCGCCGAAATAATTGCGGCACAGCGCAATGGTCGGTGGCACCGTCGCCACCCAGTCCAGGCCGTAGAAGATGATGAACACCCACGTTCCGGGCTCGGCGTGTGGGGACAGCAGGACCGGGAGCGCAAGCAGCGACAGCCCCCGCCCCGTGTAGTAGATGACCAGCAGCAGGCGGGCATCCACGCGGTCGGTCAACCATCCCGAGAACACAGTGCCCGCGACGTCGAGGACGCCCACCACGGCGAGAAGGCCGGCGGCCACGGTCGTCGGCATCCCGTGGTCGTTGGCCGCGGGGATGAAGTGGGTGCCGATCAACCCGTTTGTCGTCATGCCGCAGATCGCGAAGCTGCCCGCCAGTAGCCAGAAGGCAGGCACCCGCGCACCGAGCACCAGTCCCGAGAAGGCCGCGCCGAAACTGCTGCCGGGCGGACGTGGCGCCGGCCCGATGTCGCCGGACGGTTCCTGACCATAGCGTCCAAGGCCCTTGTCCTGCGGCCAGTTTCGCATCAGCAGCAGGATCGGGGGGATCACGATGAGCGCGGCGGCGGCCACCAGCAGCGAGGCCCATCGCCACCCGTGATCCGTTGTGATGGCGGCGACCACGGGCAGGAAGATGAGCTGACCCGTCGCGCTGGCAGCGGTCAGCACACCGGTGACGAGTCCGCGATGTGCGTCGAACCACCGGGTGGCGATCGTCGCGACGAATCCCATCGAGATCGCGCCGGTCCCGGCGCCGACGAGTACTCCCCACAGCAGGATCAACTGCCAGCTCGCGGTCATCGTCACGCTCAGCGCACTGCCGGTCGCGATCATCGCGAGCGCGACGGTCAGCACCGGGCGGATACCGAAGCGGTCCATCAGCGCCGCCGCGAACGGCGCGGTCAGGCCGAACAACGTCATGTTCACCGACATCGCCAACCCGACCGTGCCGTGAGACCAGCCGAACTCGTGATGCAGTGGGTTCATCATCACGCCGGGCACGGAGCGGAAGCCGGCGGCGCCGAGCAGAGCGACGAAGCTGACGGCCGCCACGACCCACGCCCAGTGCAGGCGGACGATGCGGCGCGCAGAGCGGTCGGTCACGGTCACCGGTCGACTATGGCGTCATCGTGCCGCCGTGGCCAGTGGCAAGACTGCCGTTGTTCGTCAAAAACATGCCATCATGGCGTCGTGTCCGCTCACCGCGTCGCCGTATTGCTGCTGGAGCCGGTCATCGGCTTCGACGCGACGATCGCCCCGATGCTGTTCGGCGCGGCCGCAAGCCCCGACGGCGAGCCGCTGTACGACGTGATCACGTGCGGGGTCACCAGCGACCCGGTACCCACCACGGCCGGATTCGCGATGATCCCGGAGGCAGGAGTCGACGCCCTCGCCACCGCTGACACCGTGGTGGTCCCCGGCACGCGATATCGGCCCGCCCGCGTCGACGGCCGGCTCGAACCAGACGTCGCTGCGGCGCTGGCCACGATCCCGTCCACGGCCCGCGTCGTCTCGATCTGCACGGGCGCCTTCGTGCTCGCTGCCGCGGGGCTGCTCGACGGCCGCCCTGCCACGACCCACTGGCAGCACGCCGACACGCTGCGCGCGCTGTATCCGCGGGTGCTGGTCGACGAGAACGTGCTCTTCGTCGACGACGGCGACGTGCTGACCTCCGCGGGCCTCGCCGCAGGCATCGACCTGTGCCTGCACGTCATCCGGCGCGATCATGGAACGCAGGTCGCGAACGCGGTCGCGCGCTACTGCGTCGTGCCGCCCTGGCGTGAGGGTGGCCAGGCCCAGTTCATCGAAAGTCACGTCCCCGTCGACGATTCCGCGTCGACAGCGGCGACCAGACACTGGGTCACCGAGAATCTGCAGGAGCCACTGACGATTCGTCGGCTCGCCGAGCACGCGGGCATGAGCACCCGCACGTTCATCCGTCGCTTCCGCGAGGAGACCGGCCAGCCGCCCGGAGAATGGATCCGCCACCGCCGCGTCGACCGTGCTCGCGAACTCCTGGAGAGCCATGACCTCAGTGTCGACGAGGTCGCCCGACGATCAGGCCTGGGTTCCGCGGGCAATCTCCGGCATCACCTGCGCCGCGGCCTGGGTATGTCGCCGTCGAGTTATCGCAAGGTGTTCGCCGGCCACGAGTAGCGGCCGAAATAGAACGAAACGCCGGCCGAGTCCATCGCTACTCTCGAAATATGCAGATCACAGGCGCCTTTCTCGCCGAGCACGCTGAGATCGTGGACGGCAAGCTCAACGTGACAGGAGGCGTTCTCGACGTCGTCAAGGCTCCGGCGGTGGGCCTGACGAACGAGAACGGTGAGCAGTTGGCCCTCCCGCTGAGCCTGGTGACGCTGATGCAGGCCGGGCCTGATGACGAGGGGCGGCCCTACCGAATGAAGCTGGAGGCGGTCTCGTCCAACGGCGACATCATCGTGCTGGGCGACCAGGAGATTCCGGGCGGGCACCGTGACGGAGAGAATCACTTCTGGATCAGTGACTTCGGGTTGACCACCAGGGCGGCCGGACGCATGGCATTGATCGCCAGCATCGAAGGCGGCGGCAGCGTCAGTGTCCCGGTGTTCGTCGAGCGGGTCGACCGCCATCCGGCATGACACGCAGTCCGCCTCAGGGTTCGCACCGAATGCCTTTGGTGGCGAATCGCTTGGGTAGCCTCGACAGGCTGCGACTCCTCTTTGCGCTGGTGAACGTCGTCCTCGTCGTGGTCGGCTCGCTGGTGGCGTCCGACCTGACGCGGCGGGAAGCCCGTGCCGCCGGACCGCCTGTGTTGGCCGACCTCCACGTCCTCACCGAGTCGATGCCCGTCGACGAGAGCGCTGTGCCGCCGCTGCCCGGCACGCAGTGGGGCACGATCATCGCCGTTCCCCAGGGCGGCCCCGCCCCGGTGGAGCCGCCGCAATGCGGTGTGTTTCTCTCCCAAGGTGAGGTCAGTCAGAAGGCGCTCGCGATGCGCTCCTCGGGCGGTGCGGCAATCGGCATCGAACTCGCCGTCACACCACAGCCGGTCCATGTGCACGGCCTCGCCGAGCAGTGCGCGTCGTTCTCACTGGCCACACCGGAGTTGCAGTCCGCCGCCCGCATCGAGACCGCCGACTTCGGTCCGATTCCGCCCGACGCGATCAGCGTGCAGCTGCACACGCGGACGACCACGACGACGCAGTCGCTGGCGTGGGACATCGCGATGATCCTCGGCACCCACCGTGGCTTGTTGGTGACGGCGGAGTACACCCCGGGGCCACACGGTGGCGCCTTCGATTCTGCTCTGGCAGAACAGCTTCCGGCTCTCTATCAGGCGCAGACGACGCGGTTGGACAAGAGCTGAAGCTGCCCCGTGTCAGGCGCTGTCCCGCATATGCGTGGCCACGGCGCGCAGGCGCGACGGTCCAGCACTGGAGCGCCGCGACCCGATCTGAACGAATCCCGTTTCCCGCACGAGTCCCAATGGGCCGGGGCCGCTGAACCGAGCCAGACCGGCTGCCCTCAGGGCGTAGCTCGCCTTGGCCTGGCGGAAGCCGACCATGGCGCCGAGACCGGTCATGCCGATCATGCCGAAAATTCCGAGGGCGGCAGCGGTGAACAGCGCCCAGACCGAAACGTGGCGGATGAACGCGCCGACGCAGGGGGAGCCCGACGGAAGTCCCGAGCGAGCGCTCACCTGATCGGTGAGCGCCTTCACGATCGCAGGTAGCGTTGCCGTCCCGGCCGCCAAGGTCGCCGACGTCCTCTCCAGCAGAGCAGGATCGATCGGAAGGCCGAGTAGTCGCATCCCCTCAAGGGCGTCTCTCAGCCATGGAAACTGCGTCGGCAGGTAGGCCGTCGTGGAGGAATTCGGGAGCGCCGCGCTCATCAGCCGCGACTCTGCGGCGCCGAGGTGACCCAGAACGGGTG
Organism: Mycobacterium sp. IDUB_1; assembly: GCF_055419625.1. Taxonomy (NCBI): domain Bacteria; kingdom Bacillati; phylum Actinomycetota; class Actinomycetes; order Mycobacteriales; family Mycobacteriaceae; genus Mycobacterium; species Mycobacterium sp. IDUB_1. The sequence goes on from NZ_JBVAYA010000002.1 coordinate 482,748, forward strand.
TCGTACCCGGGCCGCTCAGCTGCTGTTGCAACAGCCACTGGAGCTGGACCCACGTCAACAAGACGAACCACTGCAGAATGCTGGGGGGTGCGATCGCCGCTGCCACCGAGACGAGCGGGACCGTGGTCGTGGCTGCCGGAACCGGCACGGCCAGAACGGTGTTCGGTTCGGCGACAGGAGCAATCGGTGCATCGACGGTGACGGGGGAGTTGTCCACGACGGGGGAAGCGCTGGCGACTGAGTCGGGGTCGACAGCGGGCGCGGAGGTGATCGGCGCATCGGTGCTGACCGGGTCTGCGTCGCCTGCAGTCGGCTCAGCAGTGATCGGGGTAGCAGTGATCGGGGTGGCGATGGACTGCGAATCCGAGGGCGAATCTGGTGTCGTCGTCGACGGCGTGGTCTCGGACCCGGTGTCCTCGGCGGGTGGGTCGATTGTCGGACTGTCCTCTGGCGCTGCATCGCCTGGCACCTCAGGCGACGGATCCGCAGTGCTGTCCGTGGGAGTGCCCTGCTCTCCAGGCGGAACATCAGCATCCTCGGTCCGCGGAGACTCATCGGAATTATCAGCGTCGTCGCTGTCCGCGGCCACGGTCTCTGTCCGCGATGACGTCGGTGGCGCCTCCGTGTCCGGTTCCCGGGGTGGCGTGCTTTCCGGGCGGTTTGTGATGGAGGAACTGTCCCGGCTGCCCGAGTCGGCGGTGTTCGGTGCTCGATCGTCGGCGTACGCGGTGGCTCCGCCTCCGCCGAACACGACGAGAATCGACGAGATTGCGCCGCCCGCGGCGACGTACCGCCACGTGGGCACGGTGCGGTTACTGGGCTTCCCCGCTGGTGGCGCCATAGCTATATCCGGGCTAGGTGGCTCGATGCGTCCCGATCACACCGATCCATCGTCGGCGAGGTGTTCCCTGCGCCGCAATTCGTCCACCTTCTCCACGACATCGCGCTGCGCTTGGGGCGACAGTCCGATGGACCGTGCGGCCACACGTCGTACCCCCTCGTCGCGAAGGCCGGCCAGCAGGGTCAGCTCCTTGTCGAGCTTCGCGTAGTAGGAGTCATCGGTGAAGAATTCAGGTCTGATGCGGAAGAAGTTGGCCAAGGCGGCCATAGTCGTACTGGATGGATTGGTCCGGTTTCCCGATCTCAGCTGCGACAAGTAGGGAGCCGACATCGTCAACCCCTCTGCCTTCAGCGCCGTGACCACTTCGGCGGACGTGTGCGGTCCGCGTCCAGGCGGATACACGGTGTCGAAAAGCCTGTTCAGTCGATCTGCGAATGTGTTCATGTCTGCTGTCCCCTCGCGCGGCCGGTGAGCGGAGTCCTGTGCCGCTGATCCAGGATAAGTTCTGACGTGGCGATCGCCAGGTTATTGGCGTATTCGACGTGTATTCGTCCGAACACTGTTGCCGCCGCCATCGTAAAATGGCATTCGAAATTTTTGCTGTTGCAAAAGATCACGGATTTCTCAGGACATCGCCGACGAGCGGTATGAGGGTGTTGTGTTCGGCCATCGGCGCGGGCTGGTCACCGCGGTCCATGTGCACTCGGTTGTGCCACCAAACGGACATGCCGACGTTGCCCGCGCCGGCGATGTCGAAGCGTGAGCCGGCAACGAAGAGGACGCGATGCGGTTCGAGCCCCAGCTGCTGCACGGCGAGCAGGTAGGGCGCCGGCTGCGGCTTGTATGCACCAGCCGCTTCGGCCGTGACGACGACGTCGAGGGGAACGCCCATCCGCGCGGCGGCGAGTTGTCCCAGACGTTCTGAGCAGTTCGTGACGACGCCGAGCTTGACGCCGGCCGAGGCCAACTCGGTCAGGACCCCGGGAGCTTCACTCCACGGCTGCAGTTCAGCCCAGCGGGCGGAGAGCTTGGCGACCACGCCTCGATCGAGGTGCAGCGCCTCGGCCGCTTCGCCGACGAGGGTCTCGTAGTCGCGATACGACCCCTGCCCGTAGGTGATCTCGAGATACTTGTTCCGCCACAGGGCTCCGGTGCGTGGATCGCCTGCGACGTCGTTCCACACTGTCCACGAATCCAGCAGCGCGGTCAGCAGATCGAAGAGCACCGCGTCATAGCGCGCTGATGCTGCAGAACCGCTCAGGACCACTCCGCGAGCACCCGCATCTTGCCGGCCTTGACCGCCGCGTCCCGCCGCAGCCGCTTCAACTCCGGCGCAAAAGCGTTGCGCTCGTTGCCCTGCAGGTTCAACGGCAGCACCAACGCGGTGAGCAGCCTGGCTTCCATGTGCCAGGGCTCCGGGTGCAGCACCCAGGACACCATCGCGTTCTCCGCCATCCACTGAGTCAGGATCGCCTCTCCACCGGCGAACGTCTGCCGCTTACCCGACCCGACCCTGCGCAGCCCAAAGCCCAGTTCTCCGCCCAGCAGCACGCCCAGCGACTTGCGCAACGTCGAGCCGTCCGCGCCGGCGGTCCCCGCGCCGAAGTGGTATCTGATGCGCTTACGCAGATCCTGCGGAGTCTGCGGCTTTCCGTCGGCTCGCGGCGGGCCGGGGCTCACCCCGACGTAGAGCAGGGTCCAGCCGTCGCGCTCTTCGCATCCGGAGACGTCGATTGCGCCAGGGATCTCCCGGAACCACCATCCGTGCGCTCCCGGCCGAGCCGGCACGGGATCAGCGTCGGAGAACACCTCGTCGCGCGTATATCGTTGCGCAGAAAGGAAGTTCGACACCACATCCGCGGTCTTCCTGTCGGACATCCTGCCAGCCATACCGCACAGCCTAGTCCTCTCGGTCAGGCAGCTTGCCGTCGCGGCACGATCATTGTCGGCACCGGGGCGTGCCGAAGGATGCGGGCCGCAGCCGAGCCGAGGAACACCTGTGCAGCGGGTCCTGCCGCACCGGAGCCGAGCACCAGGATGTCGCCGGCCGCCCACGGGACAGCATCCACCGCGTCACGCCACGTCGCCCCGGCGCCGATGACGATGTCGGCGTCGACGACTTCGATGTCCGAGCGTGCTTTCTCCAGTTGAGCGGCAATCTGGTCCTGGGTGCGCCGGGCCCACTGGGTGACGACGAGGTCCTCAGCGCCGGTCTCGATGGCGCCGCTGAACATGGTGACCGGGCGGACCGTGAAGGACGCGATGCGCAGATGCGCCGACCATTCGCGTGCCATCTCTGCGCTGGTGGCGACCAATCCGACCGCGTCGGCTTGCCCGCCGTAGGCCGCCGTCAACCGCTCGATACGTCCGCGCTGCGCGGGATAGCTCCTCGGTGCGATGGCGACCGGAACCGCAGCGGTGTGCACAAGGCGATCGGTCACACTACCCAGCGCGACCCTGCCGAGCAGGCCTGTCGATGACGAGCCGACCACCACGACCTCAGCGCTCCATTCGATGGCGAGCTCAGTCAGGCCTTTAGGGACCGACGCGGCGTGGTGTACCACCTGCCACACGTCCACGTCGTCGGGCAGTTGGTCGACCATCTGCTTGAGAGATCTCTGCGCCTGCACTGCAACGTAATTCAGGTACTCGTTCTCGACGGGATCCAGCTTCGGGGGCCACGGCCGCTCGACGATCGCCACCGCGACCATCCGGTCACCCGTGCATCGACACAGCTGGGCCGCCAGATGCAGCGGCGCCGACGCCTGACCGCTGGGGTTGACGCCCGCGACGATCGTCATCTCCGAGCCTGTTCTCCCGCTATCGACTTGGCGACGACGTGTGTCACCGGCACTTCGAACTGTGCCCGGGCGCGGTCCACCACGTCGAAGCGCTGCCAGATCGACAGTTCGGGCGGCAGCGTAGCGATCACGATCTGGTCGGGATCGAACGTGCTGACAGCGTGATCGAGTGCCCGCAGGGGGCGATAGTCACCCAATTCGCCTTGGGCTTGGAGGTTCTCGCTCCGGAGCGTCGCCAACGTGGCGTCGAGCCGAGCCTGCGCCGCCTCCTCTGTGGCCTCGGTGACGTCACGCGGTCCGTGCGTGGCCGCAGCTCCCGTGTCGACCGGGCTGGCAGGCACCACCACGAGGTACTGCGCGTCGCGATCTGCACCGATACGGGACAGCTCCGCAAGCAGCTCCTGTGAATCGAGGGTCTGATTCGCCAGCACGAGTACGCGATGCGGCGCGGCGGAGGGTGCCTCGGCGGGCGACAGCGGACGCTTCTTCACGAACCACTTGTTCACCGCGAACAGCACGATGACGACCGCCCACGACAGCAGACTGAGCACCAGCTGCGACCGCAGCGCTGTGTCGATGAACATCTGGACCAGGATGGCCACGATCCCCACAGCCGTGAGGATCGACAGCACCGGGAAGAGCCACATCTTCACGCGCAGTTCGGAATCCGGGGTTCGGTAGCGCAGCACGATCTGCGAGATCGCGATGAGCAGGTACACGAACAGGATGATCGCGCCGCTGGAGTTGAGCAGGAACGCGAAGATCGTGTCGGGTGACAGAGCAGCGGCGATGACGCACAGGAACCCGATGACCGACGACGCGAGGATGGCGTTCGCCGGCACGCCGCGACGGGTCACCTTGACCAGGGCAGGCGGGGCCTCCCGCCGCGCCGCCAGCACGAACAACATCCGCGACGCGGTGTACATCCCGGAATTGAGGCAGCTCAGCACCGCCGTCAACACCACCGCGTTCATCACGTGATCGGCGTAGGGAATCCCCATCTGGGTGAACGCGGCGACGAATGGTGATGCGGACACGGCGTCGTCGTTCCACGGCAAGATAGTGACCAGCAGGAACACCGCGCCGACGTAGAAGATCAGGATGCGCAGGATCACCGAGTTGGCGGCCTTGGCCACCGCGCGCTCTGGATCGGAGGACTCCGCGGCGGCGATCGTCGCGATTTCGGCGCCCACCATGGAGAAGATCACCGTGACGATTCCAACGGTGATCGCGCTCAATCCGAATGGCGTGAACCCGCCGTGACTGGTCAGATTCGAGAAGTCCGCTGACTTGTCCGGCCACAGCCCGAAGACGTACGCGCCGCCCAGCGCGATGAACGCGATGATGGCGGCCACTTTGATTCCGGCGAACCAGAATTCGAACTCGCCGTAGGAGGCGACGGAGAACAGGTTGGTCGCCGTCATCAGCACCATGAAGACGAGGGCGGACAGCCAGAGGGGGACATCGATCCAGTACTGGATGATCTTTGCGCCGGCGATGGCTTCGAAGCCGACCACGATGACCCAGAAGTACCAGTACAACCAGCCGACAGAGAATCCCGCCCAGTGCCCCAATGCGGTGCGCGAATAGTCTGCGAACGATCCGGTGGAAGGATTGGCGACGGCCATCTCGGCCAGCATCCGCATCACCATGATGATCAGCACGCCGGCCATGCCGTAGGTGAGGAAGGCCCCGGGTCCGGTGGCGCCGATGACGACGCCGGAACCGACGAACAGGCCCGCTCCGATCACACCGCCGATCGCGATCATCGTCAGCTGGCGCTGGTTGAGCGCCTTCTTCAGGGTGGGTGTCGCGTTCACGGGGGACCTCTAACGCCGATGGAAACCCAGACCCCCAACGTACGCCTAAGTGATGCGCATCACATAGCGAGAGGGGATCTCGCCTCAGCGCTTCTTGTTGTCGAACGCCGCCTCCGTCGTCGACTTCTTCGCGTCTTCCTTGGCGTGCTTGGCCGCACGTTTCTCCTTGAGCGACTTGCCCGAACTCTTGGACATGGCTTGCCGGGGAGATTTATCGGACATGACGAGCCCCTTGCTTCGCGAGGCCTCGATGGTCCCGATCGCCCCGACCGTACTCCTCGAATGTGCGCTGGACTCACTTCGACTCCGGGGGCGGCCGATTGCGCGTACGCTGACGAACGTCGGGCGCCTCGGTCAACGAGCGAAACAGGCCCGGCTGAAAAGGGATTCCCATGGCATCGCAACAGTCGATCCGCTCACCCTATGACGCCCGCGTCGACCTCGTCGCTGGAACCATCGCCGAGCACACGAAACTCAAGAATGACGCCGCGCGCGAGCTCGCCGTTCACATCCTGCACACGATCAACACCATTCCGGAAAAGGTGCGCTGATCCGATGACTGTCAAAGTCGCGTTGCCCAACAATGAATTCGACGACTACATGCGATTCGGCGACACGTACACCGAGCACGCCGACGGTCGTCTCGAGGTGTTTCGTACCGGTGCCGAAACTCTGAGTTACACCGCGACGCAGTGGATCGGTGTCGAGGGTGACCAGAAGCGCTCCAGGACAAGGCTTTTCCGGCGCTGACTCGTCGATCCATCGCGCCGCTTCGCCGTTGGCGCGGTCAGATCGAGCAGCGCGTATTCAGCGGTCACGCACCTCACCGGTGATGTCGTGCAGCGCGCTGTCGTCGCGGTGGTCGGTCATGTTCCGGCACTCACCGAAGATCTGCAGCGAACCCCGCTCGGGATAGTTCCCCGGCGCAGCAATGGCCATCACACCGCCCTTGTGCGCGACCTCGCCGTACGGGTTGAGCCCCGGCGGCGGACCGGGCGCCCAGCCCGGCTGCTGTGCTGCCGCCGCCGCGACCTGCTTGGCCATCGTCGCGCTGTCGGTGCTCCTCGGCACTTCGTACGCCACGTCGACACGGCCGTGATACGGCGGCTCTCCTTGGTCGTTGCACCACTCCCACTCGAATGTGGCATAGGTGACGCGAAGATTCGCCGCCCGGGCGATCTCCTTGGCAGCATCGACGACCTGTGCTCGGGCCTGATCGTCGGGCAGGCTTTGCGCCGTCGGGCCTGCGGACGCGGTGTCCTTGGGTGGGGGAGACATCGATGAGCAACCTCCTGTTGAGACGGCGAGGACAGCAAGGGCACTGAACAACGCTGCCGCGCAGACGCGTAACCGCTTATCAGTATCTGTGGTCATTGGTGACGTTCTCTCGGTCCCATTCTGGGTCGTAGATGATCGGGGTCTGGACGTCGACGCCCGGGATCGGCACCTTGCCGATGATGGGCACGTCGACCTCGCGGGGAGTACTCACGGTCATCGGGTGGCGGTGCTCGGCGATCAGGTTGTCTGTGACCAGGCGATCCGCGTTGCCGGACGCGATGTCGGTGATGCCGCGCAATGATTCGCTGCCGACCTTGTAGTAGTTCGAGTGGTCGGCCGGGTCGATCCCGTCGGCGCCGGCGACTTCGGCCCGGAACCTCACTGACCCGAAGTCCTGCCCCGCAGGATCGGTGCCCAGGCCGGCGGACACACCCATCATGTTGCCCAGTTTGTCGTTGAGCGCGTTCGGCAGTCCCGGCCCGGCTTCGCCGAGCATGCCGACCGGATCGGTCGAGGCGTCCCCGACGTAGACCTGGCCACCGTTGAGGTGGAAGTCGGCGGCGCTGCGGGCGGCGTCGGTGCCCGGGCAGCCGAGCAAGACCGCATCGTTGGCTTGCATCCCGCTGCGCGCGAACGCATCCGCCACCGTCGTCGAGCCGTACGAATGCCCGATGACCGTCGTGTGCTGCGGCACCGACGGGTCGTGGGTGACCCCGAAGCTGTTGACGTCCCAGGCCAGCGCGTCGCCGCCGGTGCGTGCCAGGCCGGGAGTAGCGATGTTGGGATCGGTGAAGCTCTCGGGGGTGTCGTAACCCATCCACGACATCACCGCGGTGGGGCTGTTCGGGTCGGCGGCCCGCGCCTGGTCGTAGAGGTTGCGGGCGTCGTTGTGGCCGTCGGAAAGCCACCCGTCGCGCACACTCGAGCCGGTGCCGGGAACGATGACCGCGGTGTTGGCGGATTTGTCCGGATTGCCGATCGAGACCGCCGCCCGCCCCTTGCCGTCGAAAGCCGTTGGCTCGTATGCCCACAACATCGTCGGGCGGAGGTTGCGGTCCATCCGCTCCTGCGGGCTGATATCGCTGTAGCGGCGATTGTTGCGTTCGTCGCCGTCGATGCCCATCTGGTGCAGCAGACCGTCCTGCGTCTTCTTGGCGTTGTCGTAACGCACGACGTCATCACGTGAGAGTCCGAACCTGCTCGGGTCTGATTTCACGTCGTCGACGGACACGCCGTTCTGTTGGGCGGTGTGCTCGACCCGGTCCAGATCGTCGTCCATCACCGCGACGTTGACCTGATCGCGCACCTCGGCCGGCAGCCCGTTGAGGTTGCCCAGGATCGGCGGATGCTTGGCGATCAGCTCCTGGCGTTGCTGCTCGGTCAGACTGTCCCACCATTGCTTGACGTCCGCGGGAGCGGTGTCCATCGACGGGATCTGTACGTCCTGCCCGCCGACGTTCACGGTCGGGTTGTCCAGATTGGGGCCGTCGGCCTGATCGATCGCGGCCGCCGTGTTCTCGTCGAGATCGGTGAACAGCTGCAAGATCTTCTTGAGCACGGTGCTGCAGTTGGCGGCGATGCTGTCGAGGAACCGGCCCACCAGCCACTGGTGGGGGGTCACCGTGCCGTCATCGGCGACCGAGAAACCCATGTTCTCCAGCGACGAGACCAGGTTCAGCAACGTGTCGCGCAGCGCGCCCATCTGCAGGCCCGCGTTCTGCAGCGCCGACTGCAGATGTTGCAGGCGCATCGCGGTCCGCTCCTGGATCGCGATGTCCTTGAGCCCGCGGGCGATGGCGGCCGCGGCGGCCGCCCCGGTCCAGTGATCCTGCAGATGCGAGAGCGTCTCCCGTTCGCCGGCGATGACGGTCTGGACCTCGGCGTACTGGCTACCCAGCTCGGTGGCCGCATCGACCAGCGTGCCGGGCTGCGTCGCCCTGACCACCGAGATCGATACCGGCATGACCCTCCGCTCGTTGCTGAGACGATGGTGTCACATGGCGGGGAGGGGGTCGGCGCGTGTGCTGACGTACCGAGCGCGGAGTTGGGATCGGTAGCTCGTCGGCCTCGATGTACTCGGCGCATGAGCATCACCTCCATCCGCCGCACCCTGCTCCCCAGGGCGGTCCGCGGCACCCGCTTCACGGGGCTCTACGCGCTGAAGCCGTGGTTCACGGCACGGTTGACCCCGGTCATCGACACCGCGGTCGCTCGACGCATCTCCCCGGACGTGTTCACCGCCGCTGGAGTCGTCGCGGCCGGCGCGGCGGGAACCGCGATCGCCTTCGGCTCCTGGCCGCTGGCTGCGCTCTTCATGGTGCTGCGACTGGCCGGCGCCAATCTCGACGGAGTCGTCGCCCGCGCCCGCGGCGTCAGCAGGCCGTGGGGTTTCGTCGTCAACGAACTCGGTGACCGCACCGCCGACCTGCTCGCGTTCGCCGGCCTCGCAGTATGGGCCGCGCGCCTGCACGGGCCGGAATTCGACTGGTTGTCCTGGCCGGTCCTGCAGGTGCTGCTGGCCGCCCTGGCCGCGACCCTGCCGACCTTCGCCTCGCTGGCCGTGGCGGCCGCCGGACTCACGCGCCGCAACGGCGGCCCGCTCGGCAAGACCGAGCGCTGCCTGTTCCTGGTGCTCGCGACCGCTCTCCCCGTCATCATGCCGATCCTGTTGACGCAACTCGTGAACGGCTCGGTGCTCACCACGATCCTGCGGCTGCGGGCCGCGCACCGAGAGCTCAAAGCCCAGCGTGCCCAGGAACTCGTCGACGCCCAGTTCGACGCCATCACAGCACCCTTCACCGTCGCGCATCGCAGGTTCACCGCGGTGACCCAGCGCATCGCCGTCCCCACCCGCGACGCCGTGACCCGGCCGATGGCGGAGGTCGGCGCATGACCGCTGCAAGCATGCTGCGGCACCGGCTTTGGCGCACGGTGTGCGCTGCTTCGGGCGGGCTCACCGTCACGGGGCAGTGGAGCGTCGAGGGTGGTTGTGTCGTCGTCGCCAACCACGCCTCGCACGCCGACACCGCGGTCCTGGTGGCCGCGCTTCCCGCCCATGCCCGCCCCGTCTTCGGTGCCGCCGCCGACTACTGGTTCGCGGTCCCGTCGCGTCGCGTCGTCGCGACCTCCCTGATCGGCGTATTGCCGGTGCGCCGCACCGGCGACGCCACCTACGACGCGCTACTCGCCGCCGCCGGCCCGGCCCTGCGCGCGGGACGTACCGTCGTCCTCTACCCCGAGGGCACCCGGTCGACCGACGGCACCATCGGCGCATTCCGCTCCGGTGCAGTGCGGTTGGCACGCGATTGCGGCGTGCCGATCGTCCCCGTCGCCATCGCGGGAACCGCGGACGTGCTGCCCAAGGACGGGCACTTCTCCCGCGCGCCGATGCACGTGCGCCTCGGTGCGCCCGTCGACCCCTTCTTCGTCACAGCGGCGCACCTACGCGAGTACGTGCTCGAGTTGCGGGGCGACGTCGTCACCGACCGCTACGCACTGACGGCCTGACGTCATGACGCTCGTTGACCACTACCTGTGGTTCCTGCATCTCGATCGCAGGATGGCGCTCGACATCGATCTCGGCCCCCTGCAGGTGCACCTGTACTCGCGCGCCGTGTTCCTGATGTGGGTGACGGTGGCTGTCCTCGCTGTGGCCGGTGTCGCGGTGATCGTCTCGCGCAGAACGGAATTGGTGCAGAAGTGGCGGACCTGGGTGCTCATCGCCCCCGCGGTCGGGCTGCCCGTCTGGTTCGGGCCCGGCACCACGGCGCTGCTGGCAGCGGCACTGGCTGCTGTCGCCGTCCTCGAGTACGCCCGGCTGGTGAAGTTGGGCCGGGCCGACGCCGCGGTGTTGCTCGCATTGGCCGTGGCGTACCCGCTGGCAGCGTGGCTGCGCCCGTCTCTGCTGTACGTCGCGCCCGTCCTGATGCTGTTGTGCGCGGTGCCGTCGGTCCTGGCCGGCGACGTCGACAACGGTTCGCGCCGAACGGCCTTCGCGGCGTTCGGATCGGTGTGGGTCTGCTGGTCGCTCGCTCATCTGGTGATGGTGTGGCCGGACACCTACCTGCTGTGCCTGGCCGTCGCGGCGACCGACGTCGCCGCCTGGTGCGGCGGAAAGGGATTGCGCCGCATGCGGTGGGCTCGCCTGCCGTTGTCTCCGCTGAGCCCGAACAAGACGGTCGGCGGGATGGTGGGCGCGATCATCGGTGCCTGTCTGATCCTCACGCTGCTCGGCACTGTGACGGTCGGGTTGCTCATGGCGGTCGCGCTCGGCGGGCTCTTCGGCGACCTGCTCGAGTCCATGCTCAAGCGCCAGGCCGGGGTCAAAGACGCCGGTGGCTGGCTGCCCGGATTCGGTGGCCTGCTCGACCGCATCGATTCCCTGCTCGTCGTCCTGCCCCTCGCCTTTGTCCTCGGATGAGAGAACTGCCATGACCGATTGTGTGATGATGCGCCGGGTGACCACCCGCGGCCTCGACGTCCGGGACGTCACCGTTGTCGTAGACGAAACCGTTCTGCTCGAACAGGTTTCGTTGCAGGCTCCGCCCGGAACGCTGACTGCGGTGATCGGCCCGTCCGGTGCGGGGAAGTCGACGCTGGCTGCGGTCATCGCCGGCGCGATGCGACCTACCACCGGCACGGCAGCATTCCACGCCCGCGACGTGCGCGGCCTGCGCAGCGAAATCGGGATGGTGCCGCAGGACGATGTCGTCCACGGCCGCCTCACCGTCGAAGAGGCACTTCGGTTTGCCGCGGAACTGCGCATGCCCGCCGGGGCGGGGGACAGGGCCTGGGCGATCGCAGCGGTGCTCGACGAGCTCGAACTCGTGCCGCACGCGGATACCCGCGTCGAGTCGTTGTCGGGCGGACAGCGCAAGCGTGTGTCGATTGCCATCGAATTGCTCACCGATCCCGGCCTTCTCGTGCTCGACGAACCGACCACCGGTCTCGATCCCGCCCTCGATCGCGCGGTCATGGCGATGCTTCGCCGCCTCGCCGACGCCGGACGTGTCATCGTGGTGGTGACGCACTCACTGGCGTTCCTGGACGTCTGCGACCAGGTGGTGATGCTCGCACCCGGCGGCAAGACAGTGTTCGTCGGACCACCTGGTGAGGTCAATTCCGTTCTGGGCGGGTCGGATTGGGCGGACATCTTCGCTGCCGTCTGCACTGACCCCGACGGCCTGCATCAGCGATTTCTGCAGCGTCACCGTCGACCGGAAGCCGAGACGGTCTGCTTCGACGCGGTGCCGCCGACCTTCAGCGGGCGCCCTGGGCTGTGGCGTCAGACGGCGACGCTCCTGCGCCGCCAGATGGTGTTGCTTCTGGCCAACCGCGGATACCTCGCCTTCCTCGCGGTGCTTCCGTTTCTCGTCGGCCTGCTGCCGCTGACGGTGGCCGGTGACGCCGGATTGGCTGGGGTGCCGGCGCCTGGCGCGCCCCCATTCGAGGCCAAGCACGTGGTCGCGTTGACGAGCTTCGCGGCGATCCTGATGGGCGCGACACTGACCGTGCGCGATCTGGTTGGCGAACGGCGCGTGTATCAGCGCGAACTGTCGGCGGGGCTGTCCGCCTCGGCGTACCTGGCGGCGAAGGCGGTGGTGTTCGGCGCGATCGCCGTACTGCAGTCGGCGGTCCTCGTGGCGATCGTTCTGTCGCCAGGCATGGGCAAGCCGGGTCCGGCGAGTGCGGTCGTTCTGGGCAGCGCCCCAGTGGAGTTCTTCGTCGGCATCGCAGGGACGGCGTGCGTGGCCGTGCTGATGGGACTGGCCATCTCGGCGATCGCACGTACGGGTGATCAGGTGATCGTGCTGCTGGCGATCACGCTGATGGCGCAGCTGGTGCTCGCCGGCGGGTTCATCCCGGTGACAGGCCGGCCGTTGATGGAGGCGCTTGCCTGGTTCGCCCCGGGGCGGTGGGGTTTCGCGGCCACCGCGTCGACGGCGGACCTGACGCGCTTGGTCGCCGGGATCGCCGACGACGCGCATTGGCACCATACGTCGAGCACGTGGTTGACGAACATGGCTGTGCTGCTGGCGCTTGCGGCGACCTTCGCCGGTGTCACGCGGTGGCGACTGCGGCGCTGATGTGAAATAAAGCCCTCGTATCGTGACTTGTGCTCTCCATGGAGCACTTCACCTTCGGCCGCAACAACGGTCTCCGCACCTCGGCGCTTGCGCTCGGTGCGGGGAACTTCGGTACCCGCTGGGGTTATGGCGCGGAAGAACCGGCCGCGCGGGCGATCGTGGATCGCTTCGCCGAGGCCGGCGGCACCTTCATCGACACCGCAGCCACCTACCAGGTCGGCGAGTCGGAAGAGATCTTGGGTCGCATCCTGGCGGGCCGGCGTGATGACTTCACCATCGCCACGAAATTCGCCGTCGGCGGAACTGCTGAGGGCAGCGGTGTCTTGCAGACCGGTAACAACCGCCGAGCGATGGTGCGGTCCGTGGAGAACAGCCTGCGCAGACTCGATACCGAATACATCGATCTGCTCTGGGTTCACTGGCCTGACTTCGTGACACCCATCGAGGAGATCGTGCGTGCCTATGAGGATCTGATCGCGTCCGGGAAGGTGCTCTACGCGGGGCTGTCGAATTTCCCGGCGTGGCTGACGGCCCGAGGCGCCACGCTGGCCGAGGTGCGGGGGTGGGCGCCTATCGCAGCCGTACAGATCGAGTACAGCCTCGTCGAGCGCAGCGCAGACCGCGACAACCTCCCCATGGTCGAGGCACTCGGATTGGGTGCCGCGCTGTGGTCTCCTCTGGGTGGAGGGCTGCTCACCGGCAAGTACCGCAGCGGTGAATCCGGGCGGTTACAGGCCTGGAATCGAGTGGTGCACACCGACGAGGACCCGCGCAAGGCCGCGGTGGTCGACGCGGTGCTCGCTGCGGCCGACGAGTTGGGGGTGCCGGCGGCACGGGTCGCGGTCGCGTGGCTCGTCGAACGGGCGCGGCGGTCGAGTACCGGAATCGTGCCGATCATCGGTCCGCGCACCGTCGAGCAGCTCGACGATTACCTGGCAGCGCTTGATCTCGATCTCGGAACCCGCTACGACAGCCTCGACGACGTCAGTCGCATCAGCCTGGGTCAGCCGCACGAGCAGGACCTCGAGCAGCTGCCGACAGTGCTGGGCGGCAACGAGTTTCGGGTGCGCTGAGTCCGAGGAGCCGAGTTGTCGGTGCCTTGTGGTTCTGTGGGGTCATGTTCCCGAGCAGTTCGTTGGCCATCGATGAGCGGTTGTCGGTGCTCTTCGACGAGCTTGCCGAGCTGACCGGTCAGCGTAACGCGATCGACGGGCGAATCGTGGAGATCTTCGCCGAGGTCGACCGTGATCAGTTGTGGGCGGCGGCCGGCGCGAAATCGACCGCTGGTCTGGCGGCGTGGAAAGCCGCAGTGTCTCCATCGCGGGCGCAGACGATCGCCGCGATTGCGGCCCGCTACGACGAATTCCCGCAGTGTGTCGAGGGTCTGGCACAGGGTCGGTTCTCCGTGGATCAGGTCGGGGTGATCGCCGAACACGGTCTTCCCGGCTCCGACGCCCATTTCGCGACCATGGCCCGATGCGCGACGGTGTCTCAGTTGCGCACCGCGTTGAAGATGCAACCCAAACCCCAGCCTGAACCAGCGCCCGAACCCGATGATGACGGCGAGGAGGCCGCGATAGTCGATCCGGGGCCGCAGCCCACGATCAGCTCGACCTCCGATGAGCAGTACACCTATTGGCAGATCGCGCTGCCCCATGTCGAGGCCGCCGCGTTCGAGGCGGCGCTGGCCTCGCATCGCGATGCACTGATCACCGAGTGGACGGCCGCCGACCCCGACGGGCGGGCGGCGATGCCGACCACCGCGGCGGCGTTTCTGCGGCTGGTCGACGCGAGCTGGGACGCCGAGGCGGCGGCGCGTCCGCACGGGCAGCGCACCACCGTGGTGGTGCACGTCGACGTAGCCAGCCGAGTCGCGAGCCTGCACCTGGGCCCGGTGCTCACCGACGCCGAGCGCCGGTATCTGACCTGCGATGCCACCTGCGAGGTGTGGTTTCACCGCGACGGGCAGGTGATCGGGGCCGGGCGTTCGAGCCGGACGGTGAACCGGCGCCTACGCCGGGCGCTCGAGCATCGCGACCGTGTCTGCGTGGTGCCCGGCTGCGGGGCCACCCGGGCGCTACACGCTCACCACCTCGTGCACTGGGAGGACGGCGGACCCACCGAACTGTGGAATCTCGCGCTGGTCTGCCCGTATCACCATCGGGCCCATCACCGCGGCCTGATCACGATCACCGGACCCGCCGACCACCTCGTCGTCACCGACGCCGCCGGCCACACCCTCACCTCAGCCTCCCTGGCCCGGCCACCCACCCAACCCCCACCGGACGTCGCACCCTGTTCCGGGCCCACCGGCGAACGCGCCAACTGGTGGTGGTACCAGCCCTACGAACCACACCCCACGGACGCGGACTAGAGGACGACGATTACTCGCTGTGCGTGAGCGAGTCGGTGAAGGCCGCGTTCGCCGCGCCGTTGAGTCGGCTGCCGTCGAAGCCGTACTCGACAGCGTCACCGCGGATTGCACGCAGCGGATCCTCGAAGTCCCGGAAGTATCCCATCGCCCAGGCGCCCTCCTGGTAGCCGATGAGCTTCAGCAGATCGTCGTCGAGGGTCCGCGCCACGTCGATGGGCACCGAGAGGAATTGGTTCTCCTCCTGGCGCACCCAGCCGACGCAGTAGTTGACGTTGATCGCGCGCCGAACCCGATCGGAACGGTTCGCGGCCCCGCTGTGCACGATCTTGCCGGTGTAGATCAGCACCGAACCGCGTGTCATCTCGGCCTGCAGGCATTCGTCGTCGCGGTAGTCGGTGGGTTTCTTGTCGCCGACCTGACTGCCGGGAACGATTCGGGTGGCGCCCATTTCGGCGGTGTAGTCCGACAGCGCCCACAGCGTGTTGCACTGCACGTGGTAGTCGTCGGGGAAGGGATAGAAGTCGAACGCGTTCTGGTCGCGGTGCAGTGCTTGCGCCGACTCGCCGGGTTCGATCGAGATCACCTGCGTCAGCATCAGCTGAAAGGCCGACGCGTGGCCGAGGAAGTCGGCGCAGACGCCCATCATCGTGGGGTTCTGGATCAGCGTGCGGCACGCGGGAGACCGCGCGACCAGCGCGCCGGTGCGACGCGTCCGCCGTCCGATCATCGCGTTGTAGCCGAGCGGGGTGGCATCGAGGTAGGGCGCGAGTTCGCGGCCGATGTCGTCCATCAACTCGGTGGGCACAAGGTTGTCGACGATCACGTAGCCGTCGCGACGAAGCAGATCCGACATCTCCTCGGGCGGGGTGGTGGCGGGGACGTGGTTCAGTTCCGGCATGCCCTCGAGTATCGCGATCGCGTGTGTTGAGCTGGTAAAACGGCGTCACGCCGCCGTTACGCCTGGATCAGGGCACGGGTGCCGGCGCGAGAAGGCGGGTCGACAGCTCGACGAGGTTTCGCTGCAGTTCGCCGTCGTCGATGTCGGACATGTCGGGATCTGCGGCGACCCTGCAGACGCCGGAGAGGAACACCCGCAGGGCGATGCGGTCGGCGGCGCATGGTTGCGGTCCCTCGAGCAGCTCCTGCAGGCGGCCGGTGACGACGCTGAATTCTGGTTCGTCACGCACCATTTGGTCGATACCCGGGTCGCCGTAGAACAGGACCGACAACTCACGGTGTCGGACCACCATCTCGATGAGGCCACTGACCAAGACCTCGCGGCGGCGCTGCATATCGGGAAGCACTTCAGCGATCCGGATGACCCGGGCCATGTCGTCGATCGACGGCCGCAGGACTTCCAGAGCGATGTCTTCCTTCGAGCGGAACTGGTAGTAGACGGCCGCTTTGCTCACGCCGATACGGTCCGCGATCATCTGCAGCGACGTTCCGTGGACGCCGTGCTCGGCGAACAGCGCCAGAGCGGCGTCGAGTACCCGCTGTCGGGCCAGGCCGCGTGGTGCCGTCGGTCGTGCCATCCGTTCACCCTCTCCGTCCCGCCGCGAGACGCGCCTCACAATAAACGCCCAGCTTACCCGCGCTCCCTCTTCGTCCTATACCGATCACTCAATTAGAGCTAGCCGATCGGCTTGCTGAAATTATTCAGTACATCTATGTTTGCCTGGCCGACACACATGGTGTCGCGCGGCGCATAAGGGGCGTGCATGGTCGGGATCTTGAAGCGGGCCTGGATACCACTCGTCATCGTGGCGGTGATCGCGATAGCAGCGACCGTGGTGTACCGCATGCACGGGTTCTTCGGATCGAACAACGAGACGACCCGGCCCGGGGCCGGTCTGGCCCAGGATGCCGAACCGTTCAACCCGAAGGCTGTCACCTACGAGATCACCGGCGACTCAGGTGCTGTCGCGACCATCAACTACCTCGACCTTGACGCCAATCCGCACCGCGTCGACGATGCTCCGCTGCCGTGGTCGATCACGTTGAAGACCACGAAGCCGTCGGCCGCCGCCACGATCATCGCCCAGGGCGACGGTGCCTCGATCAGCTGCAAGATCCTGGTGGACAACGAAGTCCGAGACCAACAGACCTACGACGGCGTGAAAGCCCAGACATCCTGCCTGGTGAAGTCACTGTGAGCGCGCCGCGCACCGGCCACGCCCGGATTCCCCGCTTCCTGCGACTCTTCTGCGTTCCCGTCCTGCTGGGCTGGCTGGCGTTGACCGCCCTTCTCAACGTCGTCGTTCCCCAGCTCGAAGCAGTGGGGGCGGCCAACTCCACATCGCTGACACCCAATGACGCGCCGTCGCTGCAGGCCACGCAGTTGGTGGGAAAACTGTTCGGGGAGTACACATCCAACAGCTCGGCGATGATCGTGCTCGAGAGCGACAAGCCACTGGGGGCCGAAGCGCACACGTACTACGACGGGCTGATCGCTGCGCTGCGCAAGGACACGGTGCACATCCAGCACATCCAGGACCTGTGGGGTGACCCCCTCACGTCGTCGGGCTCGCAGTCGGCGGACAACCTGTCGTCCTACGTCCAGCTCTATCTCGCCGGGAACCAGGGTGAGACGCTCGCCAACGAGTCCGTCGAGGCGGTGCGCGACATCGTCGCCGCCAACCCGCCACCGCAAGGTCTGCGTGTCTACGTCACCGGCGCCGGACCGCTGCTCTCCGACCAGCAACACGCCGGCGACAAGAGCCTGCAACTCGTGACAGCACTGACGTTCCTCGTGATCATCACGATGCTGCTCCTCGTCTACCGCTCGATCGTCACCGTCCTCATCGTGCTGGTGACCGTCGTGCTCGAACTCGCGGTGGCGCGGGGCGTGGTGGCGTTCCTGGGCTATCACCACATCATCGAACTGTCGACGTTCGCGGTGAACCTGTTGACGCTGTTGGCCATTGCCGCGGCGACCGACTACGCCATCTTCCTGGTCGGGCGCTATCACGAGGCGCGCGGCGCCGGCGATGACCGGGAAAGCGCCTTCTACGTCATGTATCACGGCACCGCGCATGTGATCCTGGGGTCCGGTCTGACGATTGCCGGAGCAACGCTGTGCCTGCACTTCACCCGGCTGCCCTATTTCCAGACCCTCGGCATTCCGCTGGCGATCGGCATGTTCGTCGTCACGGTGGCTGCGCTGACGCTCGCGCCGGCGATCATCACGGTCGCCTCCCGGTTCGGGCTCCTCGATCCCAAGCGCAGCCAGCGGACCCGGGGATGGCGACGCGTCGGAACCGCCGTCGTCCGATGGCCCGGACCGATCCTGGTGGCCTCGCTCGCAGTGACGTTGGTCGGCCTACTCGCCCTGCCGTCCTACACCACGAGCTACGACGACAAGAAGTACCTGCCGTCAGACGTCGAGGCCAACGTGGGCTATCAGGTTGCGGCCAAACACTTTCCACAGGCGCGGCTCAATCCCGAGGTGCTGATGCTCGTCGCCGACCACGATCTGCGCAATCCGACCGACATGCTCATCGTCGACCGCGTCGCCAAGGAGGTCTTCCACCTGCCGGGAATCGCGCGGGTGCAGACGATCACACGACCACTCGGCACGCCGATCGAAGGTTCCTCGATTCCGTACATCGTCGGTCAGCAGGGCGTGAATCAGAAACTCACGCAGTCCTACGCCGAAGCGCGCACCGCCGACCTGCTCCGGCAGGCGAGCGACATCAACAATCAGATCGACGTCCTGCGCCGGCAACTGGAGCTGCAGAAGCAGAGCGCCAACGCGCAGCAGGAGCAGACGGACGTCCTGAAGCAGACGGTCGCGGTCACCAACGAACTGCGCGACAAGATCGCCAACTTCGACGACTTCTTCCGGCCCATCCGGAACTACTTCTACTGGGAACCGCACTGCTACGACATCCCCGCGTGCTACGCCCTGCGCTCGCTGTTCGACGCGCTCGACGGTATCGATCAACTCTCCGGGCTCCTCGCCGAGACCACGATCAGCCTCGACAAGATCAACGCCCTGCAACCCAAGCTGCTCGCGCTGATCCCGCCGCAGATCGCCAGCCAGGAACGCAACCGCGATCAGATCATGACGAACTATGCGACGCAGAAGGATCAACAGGATCTGCAGGATCGGCAGCAGTCCGACCCCGCCGCGCTGGGCCGAGCGTTCAACCAGTCGAAGATCGACGACTCGTTCTACCTACCTCCCGAGGTGTTCGACAACCCCGACTTCAAGCGCGGTCTGAAACAGTTCGTCTCACCCGATGGCAAGGCAGTGCGGTTCATCATCTCCCACCAGGGGGATCCGGCAACGCCAGAAGGCATTTCGCACATCGACCAGATCAAGAACTCGGCGTTCGAGGCCATCAAGGGCACCCCGCTGGAGACCTCCAAGATCTACCTGGGCGGCACCGCGGCGACCTACAAGGACATGCGGGACGGCTCGAACTACGACCTCGTCATCGCGGCGATCTCGGCGATCTGTCTGATCTTCATCATCATGCTGATCATCACCCGGTCGGCGATCGCGGCGCTGGTCATCGTCGGAACGGTGGTGCTGTCCCTCGCCGCGTCGTTCGGTTTGGCAGTTCTGTTGTGGCAGCACATCATCGGGCTCGAACTGCACTGGCTGGTGCTGGCGATGTCGGTGATCATCCTGCTGGCCGTGGGGTCGGACTACAACCTCTTGCTCGTCTCACGGTTCAAGGAGGAACGCGACGCGGGACTCAACACCGGGATCATCCGTGCCATCGCGGGTAGCGGCAGCGTGGTGACCTCGGCCGGCCTGGTGTTCGCGTTCACGATGATGTCGTTCGCGATCAGCGACCTCAAAGTGATGGCTCAGGTGGGGACCACGATCGGGCTCGGACTCCTCGTCGACACTCTGATCATCCGGTCGTTCATGACGCCGTCGATCGCGGCGTTGATGGGCCGGTGGTTCTGGTGGCCGCAGAACGTCCGCCCCCGGCCGGCCCGTCAGGTGACAGCGCACTGAACCGGCAAGCGGGCCGGCAGTTGCCGAGCCCGCTCGCCGGCGCGTCGGGTGGTCCAAAAAGCGAAGATGTCATGCATTCTGGGCTCACGGTGGCATCGCGACAGTTAGCGTTCGACGTCGTGAGCAAAGTGTCTGCTGCGTTGGTTGTCTGCGTCGGGTTGATGACGTGCGTCCCGACGCCTGCCGCGCAGGCGGCGGAGTGCGATCCCAACTACTCGGGTGCCTGTGTGCCGATCGCCAGTGACGTCGACTGCGCAAGCGGTAGTGGGAACGGACCGGCCTACGTGCAGGGGCCCGTCACCGTCGTCGGCAACGACATCTACGACCTGGACCGTGACGGAAACGGAACCGGTTGCGAATCGTAGGCGTTCACGACGGCGTGATCTCACCATCCGGGGTGACGTGAACCGTGCCGTCTTCGTGGGCGCCGGGAAGATCCGGCATCTCGTGACGACCACCGGCTGATCGGCGACGCGCAGACCACACCACCCCGCCGACCACAGAGGCCGCCACGGCCGCGAGCGGCCACACCAGCCGGGATCTGTCACCCATGCGCCCAGGTATGCCCACGCCGCGGGACGCAGAAACCGACCCGCGCCGGCGCGTGGTCAGCAGGGGTAGAAGAACCCGCCGCCCGCCAACCGCCACGACACCTTGCGCCAGTTCTCGAACCACGACACGTAGTCGCGGTCGCGGATCACGTAGTAGGCCTCGTGGTTGTCCCATCCGCAGTCGGTGGTGAAGTCCTGATAGGGAAAGCCCCACGAAAACATCGGGCCGCCGTCACGATTGAGGAAATAGAGTCCGTGCGGCACCCCCAGCGTCTCTCCGGCAAGGGAGCCCCGGCCGGTCCGCCAGCCGCGTGAGGTCACCCGATAGCCGAACGCGATGAACAACCAGTGCGTCCCATCGTGCGGGTCGGTCATCTTCGTCACTGTGGTCGACATCCCGGTCAGCGACGCGAGCACCGTGTTGTCGGTGGCCAGGATGTCGCGGTCGCGCATCTTGATCGTCTTGGTGGTGGCGCTGCGCTCCGGATGGTGATCGAGACCGAACATGTCGCTGATGTCGTGCCCGAGCGAGAAGTCGTCGTGGACCATCTCGTCGCTCAACGTGTCGGTGATGTCGACATCTGTGCTCCGCGCGAAACGGGTGGCGATGTGAGTCATGTCTGCTCCTGATCCCCGGCCCCGTGTGGGCCGTCGGCTCCAGGCAACGCCGGTCCCGGCCCGCACACATGCGTAGTGAGGTACTCGGGTGTCGAGCGCGTGGCCGGGCTACCGTGGCCTGATGACCGAGATGCCCCGCTCGCGCGTCGCCGTGCTCGGAGCGGGACTCTCCGGGGCGGCCTGCGCGCAGGCGCTACGCGAACGCGGCATCACCGTCGAGATCGTCGAGCGGGGCCGCGGCCCCGGCGGCCGGATGGCTTCACCCACGGTGCACGGGCGCCGCGTCGACCTGGGGGCGGCGTACTTCACCGTCAAGGAGCCGGCGTTTCACGCCATTGTCGACGACTGGGAGCGTCGCGGACTGGCCCGACCCTGGACCGACACCTTCGACGTGCTCGCGCCCGGTGCCCGCAACAGCACCTCCGGCCCGATGCGCTTCGCCGCCGCCGGGGGACTGCGCTCACTCGTCGGCGACCTGCTGCCCGACGATGTCCGTTACGAGACCCTGATCGAGACCCTCGACGACCTACCCCACGACGCCGTGGTGCTGGCAATGCCCGATCCGCAGGCCGCGCGACTCATCGCCGCGCCGCCCGGCGACTGGGTGGCCTACGACCCCGTCATCGCCGTCGCCGCCGGCTGGCCGCAGCGCAGCTGGTCGACCGACGCTGCCTTCGTCAACGACGACCCGGATCTGTCGTTTCTCGCCGACGACGGATCGCGCCGCGGCGACGGCGCCGCCGTGCTCGTCGCGCACAGCACCGCAGACCGGGCGCGCCGGCACCTCGAGGACCCCGAGCGGGCCGTCGCGCCGATGGTGGCGGCCATGCGCCGACTTCTGGACATCGCGGGCGACCCCGACTGGACCCACGTCCACCGGTGGACGTTCGCCAAGCCCGCCGACACCCACGCCGACGCCGAGTTCCACCTCGACACCACCGCACGGCCCCTCGGGTTGTGTGGTGATTCCTGGTGCCCGTCCGGCGCGCCACGTGTCGAAGCGGCGTGGCTGTCCGGGCAGCGCCTCGGTATCGCACTTGCGGATCATCTCGCGGAGGGAAATGCATGAAAGTCACTGAGCTCTGGCGCTTTCCGGTCAAGTCGATGGGTGGCACCCGCGTCGACGAGCTGCGGTTCGACGAGCGGGGTGTGCACGCCGACCGACTGTGGGCGGTACGCGACATCGAAAAGGGGGTCACGGCATCCGCCCGCAGAATCCCCGCTCTGCTGCAGTGTTCGGCGCGCTACGTCGCCGAACCCGGCCCCGATGCCGGACCGGGCAAGGTTCCCGCCGTCGTGATCTCCCTGCCCGACGGACGGGAGATCACCAGCGACGACCCGACCGTGCACGCAGCCCTCAGCGAGCTGGTCGGCCGGGAGGTGCGGCTCACCGCGCTCCCGTCGGCGAGCGACACCAGTGCCCACCGCATGTCGCTTCAGGCCTCTCTGGGCAACTTCGCCGCCGATCAGGTCCGACAGGACTTCGGCCTGGGCGACACCGACGAGCTGCCCGATACCTCGGTGTTCACCACGCGCCAAATGATCACTTTGGCAAGGTATTCCACCCCACCGGGGACATTCGTCGACCTCAGCCCGGTGCACCTGCTCAGCGCGACGAGCCTGCGCAGTCTCTCGGTCGATGGCACCCCGTACGACGTGCGGCGCTTCCGGCCCAACGTCCTCGTCGACGTCGAGAGCCCCGACCCGTTCCCCGAATCCGCTTGGGTCGGTGGCGAAGTGCACCTCGGCACAGTCGTACTGTCGGTGACCAACCCGACGATCCGGTGCGTGGTCGGGACACGTCCGCAGCCGGGCCTGGAGAAAGACCTGTCGGTGACCCGGCAGCTGGCCGAAAAGACGAACCGCTTCCTCGGCATCTACGCCGACGTCGCCACCGCCGGCACCGTCCGCGTCGACGACGAGGCAACCGTGTATCTGCCGCCGCCGCCGAACGCGGTCGAACGAACGGCCGTCGCGGTCGGCAAGTCGGCCAGCCGGGGCCTGCAGAAACTCGTCGAAGCCACGGTGCTGCGCTTCGCCAAGTGACGCTTCATCGACCCGGGTGCCGGAGGTGGTCGGGCTGGCTCACCCAGCCGGGCGGGACGTCGACGGACAAGGCGAGATGGACGAACCTGCCCACCGCGGCGGTCGTCGCGCGAATCGGGCACCACTGCAGCGTGTAGGGGATGAACCGCGGCGGCTGCAGCGGCACGAGCGTGACTCCGGGCGCGGTGCCGGCGACGGCGGCAGTGGTCAGCGTCCAGTCCACCTCGCGCTGTTCGGACCATCGGTGCGCCGACAGGTCGATCTCCGTCAATTCGGCTGTGGGCGGCGCGATTCCGGCGTCGTCGAGGATCTGCTGCAGGGCCAGCGACCACGCGGGGAACAGCGCCTCGCTGTGCGCGCCCAAGGTCTCGCCGGCCAGATCGGCGAGGTCGAGAGCCGCACGGTCGGCGAGGCGGTGGCCCTCACGCAGGCCCACCACCACCGGCTCCGCGCAGAACACCTCGCTCAAGATGCCCGGCGGATTGGTGACAGGCCCGCAGGTGATGGCGACATCGAGCGCGCCCTCCCCGATGGCCTGTTGCAAGTCAGGAAGCCACATCCGGCGCACCGACAACTCGACCTCGGGTGCGGCTCGCTGGAGAGCCTGCGCGAGATGCGGCGCGAGCAGCGGGGCGGCGGGCGGCGTGATGCCCAGCCGGACGGTGCCGGTGTCGCCGTCGACGAGCCGGCGCACCGCAGCTGCGGCTCCCTCGACGTCGTCGAGAATGCTGACCGCGCGGCCGAACAGCTCGACGCCGGCCTGCGTTAGGGCCACTCGGCGGGTGGTTCTGGTCAACAGCGGTGTGCCGACCTCCCGTTCGAGGCGGCGGATCAGCTCGCTCAGTGTGGGCTGCGAGATGTGGAGCTTCTCGGCGGCATGTCCGAAGTGCAGCTCTCGCGCCACCGCGACGAACGCCTCCAGCTGGCGCAATTCCACCCGACGATCCTAAGGCCCACCACGCGATTGATCAGCCAACCCGATGAATGCGATCCGAAACCAGCCCTTGTTCGCCGCACCGTGCACCGCGCAGGCTGAACACGTGTCCGATACCACCACGCGCCACCGCACCGCGACCATCGACGGGCTCGACGTCTTCTACCGGGAGGCCGGCGATCCCAGCCGCCCCACAGTGCTTCTGCTGCACGGCTTTCCGTCCAGCTCGCACATGTTCCGCAACCTGATCGCCGCGTTGGCCGACGACTACCATCTGATTGCACCCGACCACATCGGCTTCGGGCAGTCGGCGATGCCGTCGGTGAACCAGTTCACCTACAGCTTCGATCGGCTCACCGAGATCACCGAGGGACTGATCGAGCATCTGGGCCTCGAGCGGTTCGCGATCTACATCCACGACTACGGCGCGCCGATCGGACTGCGCATCGCCCACGCGCGGCCGGAACGCATCACCGCGATCATCAGCCAGAGCGGCAACGCCTACCTCGAGGGCTTCACCCCGTTCTGGGACCGCCTCTTCGCGCACGCGAAAGATCGTGCAGCGAACGAGGATTCGGTGCGGGAGTACTTCACCCCGGAGACCACGCGGTGGCAGTACACCCACGGCGTGCCCGCCGACCGGCTCGACCGGATCGCCCCGGAGACCTGGCAGCTCGACCAAGCCGGGCTGGACCGCAAGGGCAACGACGCGATCCAGTTGCAGCTGTTCTGGGACTACCAGTTCAACCTCGACGGCTACCCCGGGTTCCAGGAGTACTTCCGTACCCATCAACCGCCGCTGCTGGTGACCTGGGGGCGCAACGACCAGATCTTCGGCGCGGCGGGAGCCGAGGCGTTCCAGCGCGACCTGCCCGACGGCGAGTACCACCTGCTCGACACGGGCCACTTCGCACTGGAGACCCACGGCGACGAGATCGCCGGCTACGTCCGGGACTTCCTCGGCCGGAAAGTCGCGCAGCAGTGAACTACACGACGGCCGACACCGCGGTGGTCGTGATCGACCCGCAGAACGACGTGCTCAGCGCGACCGGGAAGAACTGGGAGGTGTTGCGCGACAGCGTCACCGAGAACCGGACCGTCGAGCATCTGGTCGAGCTGCTCACCGCCGCGCACGACGGCGGGTACGGCGTGTTCGTCTCGCCGCACTACTTCTATCCCACCGACCACCGGTGGTTGTTCAACGGTCCGCTGGAGACCGACGAGTTGCGGACCGACACCTTCGCCCGCCGCGGCCCGCTGACCCTCGACGGATTCGCCGGCTCCGGCGCGGACTGGCTGCCCGAGCTCGCGCCGCTGATCGACCACCCGGACACCGTCGTGGCCAGCCCACACAAGGTCTGGGGGCCACAGACCAACGACCTGGTTCTGCAGCTACGCAAACGCCGGATCAGCACGGTCGTGCTGTGCGGGATGCTGGCCAACATCTGCGTCGAATCACATCTGCGCGACCTGCTCGAACAGGGCTTCGAGGTCGTCGTCGTCACCGATGCCACCGCAGGTCCCCGCCATCCGGTGTTCGGCGACGGCTACCAGGCCGCCCTGGTCAACTACGCGTTCCTCGCTCACGGAGTCGTGACGACGAGCGACGTGATCACCGCGATGACACAGGAAGGCGCCTGATCATGACCGAATCCCGCCCACCGTTTCCCCCGTTCGACCTGACGACGGCGCTGCAGAAAGTGCAGGCCGCCGAAGACGCGTGGAACACCTGCGACCCGCACCGTGTCAGCCTCGCCTACACCGAGGACAGCGTGTGGCGTAACCGCGACCAGTTCGTCACCGGGCGGGCACAGATCGTCGAATTCCTCACCGCCAAATGGGCGCGGGAGCTCGACTACGCGCTGCGCAAAAGCCTGTGGAGTTTCCGCAACAACCGCATCGGCGTGCGGTTCCAGTACGAATGCCGTGACGCCTCAGGTCAGTGGTGGCGCAGCTACGGCAACGAACTGTGGGAGTTCGACGACCAAGGCTTGATGCGCCGGCGCGAGGCGAGCATCAACGACGTCGCGATCGACGAATCGCAACGGCGCTACTTCGGACCGCGCCCCGAGGCCGAGCACGGCCACGACATCCCCCTCCGATGAGCAGGCACTACGGATCGATCGCTTTCACCCCGACGGTGCGGTCGGTGCAGGAAGAGCACGGCAGCGCCACGTTCTACGGACGCAAGGCCGACACCGGTGCGGCGACACCGGGGCCGGACCGGCTCACCGACGACGAACGCGACTACCTGGCCGAGCGAGACCACTTCTATCTCGCGTCGGTCGGGGAGACCGGGTGGCCCTACGTGCAATTCCGCGGCGGACCTCCGGGATTCGTCCGGGTTCTCGACGACCACTCCATCGGGTGGGCCGATTTCCGCGGCAACCTCCAATACATCAGCACCGGCAACATGGGCGGCGAGCAGCGCGTCGCACTCATCTTCCTCGATCACGCCCACCGGCGACGCCTCAAGATCTTCGGACACGCCCGCATCGTGACCGCGGAACAGAACCCCGAGCTGGTCGCGTCGATGACCGATCCCACCTATGACGCGGTCGTCGAACGCGCCGTACTCGTCGACGTCGCCGCCTACGACTGGAACTGCCCGCAGCACATCACACCCCGCTACACGGCCGCCGAACTCGAGGGCGCACTGGAGCCGATGCGGCGCAAGCTCGCCGCCCTGGAGGCCGAAAACGCCGAGCTGCGGGCGCGCCGATCTTGACCATGTCGCGTCGATAACCGGCTCTCGTGCCCTCTGGAGGGCTAGCGTGTTCGCGTGATCATCACCGACAGGGAGGTTCAGCATGCGAGCCGGTAGGTGGGGACGCGCAGTCCCGCACAGAGCGGGATCGTGGGCGCGCGGGCGCGGCAGATTCATCTCGCTGCTCGGGGTGCTCCTCGTGCTCGGCGTCGGTTCCGCGCTGACGGTTCCGCAAGCCCTGCCAGAGGCCAAGGCGCAGGGGCAGACCTACACGGTCGCCACCGACACCACGTTCGCTCCGTTCGAGTTCCAGGACAAAGAGGGCAAATTCGTCGGTATCGACATGGACCTGATCCGGGCGATCGCCAAAGATCAAGGCTTCACCGTCGACATCAAACCGCTCGGCTTCGACGCCGCACTGCAGGCCGTCCAGGCCAACCAGGTCGACGGCGTCATCGCAGGCATGTCGATCACCGACGAGCGCCGCAAGGTGTTCGATTTCTCCGACCCCTACTTCGAATCCGGCATCCAGATGGCGGTGCTGAAGTCCAACAACGACATCAAGTCCTACGAGGATCTCAAGGGCAAGCGGGTGGCCGTGAAGAACGGCACCCAGGGTTCGGATTTCGCGAACTCGATCAAGGACAAGTACGGCTTCGAGGTGGTGTCGTTCGCCGATTCGTCGTCGATGTTCGACGAGGTGCGAACCGGTAACTCCGACGCGGTGTTCGAGGACTACCCGGTGCTGCTGTACGGCATCGCGCAGGGCAACGGCTTCAAGACTGTGACACCGAAAGAGGATCCGACGGGCTACGGCTTCGCGGTCAACAAGGGCCAGAACGCAGAACTTCTCACCAAGTTCAACGAGGGCCTGAAGAACCTCAAGGCATCTGGCGAGTACGACAAGATCATCAGCGCCTACCTCGGTGAAGAGGCCACCACCGACGACAATTCGTTCCTCGGGCTGATTAAGAGCACCTTCCCGCTGCTGCTCGAAGGCCTCAAGATGACGATCATCCTGACGGTCGTCTCGATCTTCTTCGCACTCATCCTTGGCGTCATCTTCGGGTTGTTCCGGGTGTCGCGAGCCATCTGGTTGCGTGCCATCGGCACCACGTTCGTCGATGTCTTCCGCGGCACACCGCTTCTGGTGCAGGCGTTCTTCATCTACTTCGGTATCCCGTCGGCGCTGGGCTTCCAGATGTCGGCGCTCACCGCGGGCATCATCACGCTGTCCCTGAACGCAGGCGCGTACATGACCGAAATCGTTCGCGGCGGTATCAATTCCGTGGACAAGGGACAGATGGAGGCGGCGCGCAGCCTCGGTATCGGCTACCTGCCGACCATGCGCAAGGTGATCCTGCCGCAGGCCATCCGCACGATGATCCCGTCCTACATCAACCAATTCGTCATCACGCTGAAGGACACCTCGATCCTGTCGGTCATCGGCATCGCCGAACTGACCCAGACGGGGCGCATCATCATCGCCGGCAACTACCAGTCGTTCAACATGTGGTTGATCATCGGCATCATCTACTTCATCGTGATCATGGCGCTCACCAAACTCTCGGATCGTCTGGAACGCCGACTTGTCAGATAGGGGCATTGTGAAATGAACCAGCTCGCACCGGAAAGCGCGACCGAGTCCACGGGCGCGGTGAAGATCCGCATCGACAATCTGAAGAAGTCGTTCGGAGATCTCGTGGTGCTCGACGGCATCACCACGACGGTCAAAGAGGGCGAAGTCGTCTGCGTCATCGGGCCGTCGGGATCGGGCAAGTCGACGTTCCTACGTTGCCTGAACAAGCTCGAGGACATTACCGACGGGACGGTCGTCATCGACGAGTTCGACCTGACCGACAAGAAGATCGACCTCGACAAGGTGCGCCAGCGCATCGGCATGGTGTTCCAGCACTTCAATCTGTTTCCGCACATGACCGTGATCGACAACGTCACGTTGGCGCCGCTGCTGACCAAGAAGATGGACAAAGCCGCCGCCGAGAAGCGGGCCATGGAACTGCTCGGTCAGGTCGGTCTGGCCGAGAAGGCACACGTCAAGCCCGCGACGTTGTCGGGCGGGCAGAAGCAGCGCGTGGCCATTGCGCGCGCGCTGGCGATGAGCCCGTCGATCATGCTGTTCGATGAGGCGACCAGCGCGCTCGACCCGGAGATGGTGGGCGACGTGCTCGAGGTGTTGCGGACGCTCGCCGCCGAGGGGATGACGATGGTGGTGGTCACCCACGAGATGGGCTTCGCCCGGGAGGTCGCCTCCCGGGTGATCTTCATGGCCGACGGCAACATCGTCGAGGACGACACCCCGGCACAGGTGTTCGATCATCCCAAACACCCACGGCTGCAGGATTTCCTGTCCAAGGTGCTGTGAAAACTCGTCGGTCACCGGAATATCGTCGGGTCGGTGGTGTTGACTGGTGGCATGACTGAGCAACCGCAGCTGAGCCCCACCGACTGGGTTCGCGACCAGACCAAGCAGATTCTCGAGCAGGGCACCACCGAGGGCGTCCACATCATGGACCGGCCCGTCGTGCTGTTCACGACGCTCGGCGCGAAATCCGGCCAGAAGCGTTATGTGCCGCTGATGCGCGTCGAAGAGAACGGCAAGTACGCGATGGTCGCCTCCAAGGGTGGCGACCCCCAGCACCCGTCGTGGTACCACAACGTCAAGGCCAACCCGGCGGTGACAGTGCAGGACGGCACCGAGATCCGTGAGATGACCGCCCGCGAGATCTCCGGTGACGAGCGCGAGCACTGGTGGTCGCTGGCGGTCGAGGCCTACCCGCCCTATGCCGAGTACCAGACCAAGACGGACCGGCAGATCCCGGTCTTCGTCGTTGAATAGGAGCGTTGAATAGCAGTGTCGTCGAGTAGCCGCTGGTGACCACGCGGGGATCACTGGTCCTCGCGGTGACCGCGACGCTTGCCGGCATCGTCATCGGCCTGGTGGGAGGCGCCTTCCGCTGGTGCCTGCAGCAGGCCGAACGGCTCCGTCTCGACCTGATCGACTGGGCGCACCACCTGCCCGGTCCCGGCTGGCTGATCCCGGTGGCCGCGTCGGCCCTGGGAGCCTGGCTGGCCGCGCTGATCGTGCGGCGGCAGCCGCTGGCCGCCGGTAGCGGCATCCAGCACGTCGAAGCGGTGTACCACGGGCACGCACGACCGCCGCTGATCGAGCTGCTGTTCGCGAAGTTCGTCGGCGGGGTGCTGGCCCTCGGTTCGGGCCTCGTGCTCGGCAGGGAGGGGCCGACCGTCCACATGGGTGCGGCCGTGGGCGCCCAGGCAGCCAGGCACGCGCGCCTCAGTGACGCCGACGTACGCATGATGCAGACCGCGGTCGGCGGCGCAGGACTGGCCGTGGCGTTCAATGCCCCGATCGCTGGCGTGCTCTTCGCGGTCGAAGAGGTCAGCAAGTCGTTCCGCATGCAGCTGGTGCTGGCCACCACGCTGGCCTCGGCGACCGCGGTCGGGTGCACCCGCCTGATCCTCGGCAACCACCCGGACTTCGCGGTCGAGCCGCTCGCCGCCCCAGCGCTGGGCTGGCTGCCCCTGTTCCTTCTCTTCGGCGTGCTCACCGGGCTGCTCGGGGCCGCCTACAACGTGACGGTGCTGTGGTTCCTCGACCACGTCGCAGCCCAGGCCCGCATCCCGGCCGTCGTCAAAGCGCCCGTCATCGGCGCGTTGATCGGGCTGGCCGCCGTCCTGGTGCCGCTGTCGGTGGGCGACGGGCAGTCCATCACCCAGCTCATTCTCAGTGGCCACACGTGGATGCTGGCCGCGATCGTCGGCTACCTTGCCGTGCGGTTCATCGCCGGGCCGCTGAGCTATTCTGCTGCGCTGCCCGGGGGGCTCTTCGCCCCGCTGCTCGCCATCGGAGCGTTGTGGGGCGTGGGCTTCGTCGCGATCGTCGATGCCGTGTGGCCACACGACCTGACGGCGCTGACCATTCCGATGGCGATCGTTGGGATGGCCTCATTCTTCTCTGCGACCGTGCGCGCGCCGGTCACCGGCATGGTGATCGTGATCGAGATGACGGCCACCACCTCGGTCACCGTGCCGATGCTGGCGGCGAGCGCGGCCGCGGTGATCGCGGCTCAGCTCACCGGGTGCGCACCGATCTACGACAGCCTGCGGGACCGGATGGTGCCCGAGCGCGGGCCGGCGGACACTGACGACTAGAGCGGGAGCTCAGTTCTCGTCGGGGATCTGATCGCGGGTCTGCCACCCCGCGGGTGCGTCCGGGTCGTCGTCCTGATGATCGAGCTTGTCCTGCAGGTCGCGCTGCTCGTCGGTGGCTTGGGTCGCGTCCTCGGGTGTGTTGTTGTCGGTCACGGCGCTCAGGATTCTCCGTTGACCGTGCCGCCAAACACCGGTTTGATCTGACGCCATGCTGTTCTGCGGTACCGCGCTGGCGCAGCGCATCGAAAGCGCCGAGACCGACCTGATCGGGGCCGCGACCCGCGCCGCCGGCCGCCGCGGTGCGCCGGGGGTCACCATGCCCGTCGCCGGTGGCCTCGCGTGCTACGCAGACACAGACTCACCGATGAACAAGGTGGTCGGGCTGGGCTTCGACGGGCTGCCCGACGCCGACTCGCTCGACGAGATCGAAAGGACCTTCGCCGAACGCCGGGCGGCCGTCGCCGTGGAGCTGTGCACCCTCGCCGAGCCCGGCATCGCGGCGCAGCTGAGTGACAGGGGCTATCGCCTCGTCGGCTTCGAGAACGTGCTCGGGTGCGCGCTGCCGGCCGCAGCGAACCCTGCCCCGGGACCCGAGGTGTGGCGGGCCGAGGCCGGGGAGCGCCAGGCCTGGCTCGACGTGATCGTCGAAGGTTTTGCCCACCCCGACGGCGAGGGGGTGCCCAGCCACGAGGAGTTCCCCCGCGGCGTCATCGCCGATGCGATGAACGACATGGAGGAGGCCGGCGCGGTGCGTTACCTGGCCGGCGTGGACGGCGCCGTGGTCGGCGGCGCGGGCATGCGGACCGCGGATGGCATCGCCCAACTGACCGGTGCGGCGACCGCTCCCGAGTTCCGGCGTCGGGGTGTTCAAGCCGCCCTGCTGGCGTACCGGTTACGGGCTGCTGTCGAGGCGGGATGCGACCTTGCAGTGGTGACCACGGCGCCCGGTTCGCTGTCGCAGAAGAATGTGCAGCGCAAGGGATTTCACCTCCTGTACAGCCGCGCGGTGCTGGTACGCGTCGCTACGGGGTGCTAGAGGCGTCACTTTAGGATACGGGTACCCGAACAATTACGGTCGATCGTTCAAACTTACTGTGCGCCAGTCTCTTTCAGGCCGGATGAGTTGCGCTCGATCGAGCCCGAGGGTAGCCTTACTCGAAGCGAAGGGGAGTAGCCCCTAATCAGATGGTCGACACACTGGCTCTGCGCCTGCGCATCAGCCCGGTCATCTGAACCGGACTTCGGGTTCGGTGGGCGAGACCTTCGGCCGTGCATCGTTTTTCGGTTGCCGGCCGGAGGCATGACCCGATCCGGCCGACAGCCACGAGTAGAGGAGTTTGTCGGTGATCGCCGCCCTGCTGCTGAGTTTCGCCGTGATCTTCGTGGCCGAACTCGGCGACAAAAGCCAGCTGATGGCGATGATGTTCGCCCTGCGCTACCGGTGGTGGGTGGTGTTGTCGGCGATTCTCGCGGCTACAACGGCTGTGCACGTGCTGTCGGTCGCGATCGGGCACTACCTCGGCGCCGCCCTCCCCACGCACCTCCTCGGCCTCATCGCGGGCGCGATGTTCGTGTTCTTCGGCCTGTGGACGCTGCGTGGTGACTCGCTC
Source organism: Mycobacterium sp. IDUB_1 (assembly GCF_055419625.1). NCBI lineage: Bacteria > Bacillati > Actinomycetota > Actinomycetes > Mycobacteriales > Mycobacteriaceae > Mycobacterium > Mycobacterium sp. IDUB_1. The sequence goes on from NZ_JBVAYA010000002.1 coordinate 515,580, forward strand.
ACCGACCAGGAGGCCTCCCGGGCGCAGCGCGCCACCGCGCCGGCGTTCTTCGTGGTCACTTCGGCGTTCATGCTGGCCGAGCTCGGTGACAAGACGATGCTCGCCACCATCACGCTGGCCGCCGACAACAACTGGCTGGGTGTGTGGATCGGCTCCACCATCGGCATGGTCGCCGCTGACGCGCTGGCCATCCTGGTGGGCGCGGTGGCCGGAAAGCACCTGCCGGAACGGGTCATCCAGGTGGTCGCCGCGGCGTTGTTCGGGGTGTTCGGCATCTTCATGGTGGTCGACAACCTGCGTCCGGGTCTGCCCGCGATGGTCGGTATCGGAATCGCGGTCGCGGTCGTCGCTGTAGTGGGACTCGTACTACGAGCCCTGCCCGAGCGCCTACGGCCCGCGGTGCTGCGGCCCGCGCCGCGGTTGCCCGCCGAAGCTCCGCCCGTGGAAGCCGCTCGGGACTAGATCGGTGCCACCGACCGGATCGCGATCTGCTCCGTTTCGCACATCCGGCACGTCAGGGGTCGAACGTTCAATCGCACGTTGGCAATTCGCAGAGCGCGTCGGCACATCGGGTAGGGGCATCCGCACGACAGGGTGACCCACCATTGCGCGGGGTGCGCCAGCGGGCCGCAGAAACGTCGGCATGTGCACAGGATGTCGGGCTCGAAATCCAGGTCCGCCAACGACGGTTCCAGCAAGGTGGTCACGGCCCCCAAGGCTAAAGTGAGGGTCGAGGGTTTTGCGGGAGGCGCGCGCGGACCCGGACGTCGAACTCGGCACGCCGATCACGAGCAGTTCAGCGTGACCGTCACTTTCGGCTTCGGGAATCTCGTGAAGACGGTGATGTCGTCGTCGTCGATCGGGATGATCTGCGCCGGACGCGAGAAGGTGTTCACGTTGGTCACCTCGCACTCGTCGAGCGGGGCGCTGCCGACGCGGTTGATCCGGACATCAGCGCCAGAAGCCTTGAGCTGGTTGATGGTCGCCACGGCGTTGCCGCCGGAGCCGCCGCTCGAGTTGGGGGCGGCCTGGGCCGTGGCGGCCGTTGCCAGCATCGCGCCCGCGGCGATCAGGGTGGCGGTGATGGTTCTGGTCATGTTGAAAACTCCCTGTGGTGTCTCTGTGAGCATGTCAACCGAAGACACGGTGCCCGCGGCCGAATGGTTCACCGTCACCGAAAAAATGCGCGCACCGAATCCGGCGGGTCAGTGGCCGTCGGCGTAGTGGGTGTCGAGGATGGCGCGTGAGAGCGGGTAGGCGCGCAACGCTGCCGAGGTCGCCACGCCCAGCTCGTCGACGACGGCGGCGTCGAGTCCTCGCGTGGTGACCACGTCGGCGATCCAGGCCACCGTCTCGGGGATCGGTCTGCTGTCGCCGGTCAACAGGACCGCCGCAACCGCATGCAGCAGCTGGTTGAGCGCATCGATGGCCATGGCCGTGTCCGCGGCGGCGAGGCGGCCGCCCGCGGTCACCGACCAGGACGCGGCGAGCCCCTCGACGATCCTGCGGTGGTCGTGTTCGAGATCAGCTTGCTCGGCTGCTGCCTGCGGTGGCAACGGCGAGACGGGCGGAACCACCGGGGGCAGGCTCGCGATCGCGGCCAGTGCCCCGTGTGCGTCGGCCGCCCACGCCGTCGCGCCGAGAGCCTTCGCGCGCACGTCGTCGATTCCGAACGCGGGCCCGCCCACCACGATCGGCACTCCCGCGGCGGTGCTGGCCTCGATGAACCGCCGCGTCGCCGGCAGCGATCCCAAGACCGAGCAGCTGACCGCCACCGCTTCAGGGCCGTGGTCCTGCAGATACTGGTTCAGCCGTACAGCAGATGTGGCCGCACCCATCAGGATGCTGTCCCACCCGGCGCTGCGCAGTGTGCAGTCGATGATCATGGCGGGCAACGCATGCCACTCCCGCTCGGCGCAGGCGACCAGGACCCGGCCGCGCGTCGGCGCCACCGCCCGCACGTGCCGGCCCACCGCTTTGGTCGCGGCCACCGCCATCGCGGTCGCGGCGTGCTCCTCGGCGATGGTCCACTCGCCGCGCTGCCACCGCTCCCCGTTGTCGCGCTGCACGGCGGCGACCACGTCGGTCAGCACCGTCACGGGGTTCAGCCCGTCAGCCAGCATGCGCTGGATCAACGACTGCACCCCCGCGGCGTCACGCGTGGCGACCGCATCCCGATACGGCTGCACCCGCTCGGCGGCGCTCGACGACGACGGAGGAGGAGTCGAGCCATCGGGCCCGCTTGACGACGACGGAGGAGGAGTCGAGCCATCGGGCCCCCTCAGCCCGGACACGTCACCGCCAGTACCGCGATGTCGTCATGCGGTCGGCCGTCGACGTACTCGACGACCTGCTGTTCGACCACCTCGCACACCACGTCGGGGGAGGCGCCCGCGTATGCGGGCAGAAGCCCGATCAACCGCTCCACGCCGAACAGGCCCTGCGCGCCGTGCGCCTCGTCGACGCCGTCGGTGAACATCAGCATCGTGTCGCCGCGCTCCAGGCGCAGCGAAATGGTCCGGTACTCGACGTCGGGGATCATCCCGCAGGCCGTGCCGAACACCTCGAGCTGCTCCACGTGCCCGTCGTTGCGCACGACCAACGGTGCCTGGTGGCCCGCGGTGGCCAACTCGACATCGACGTGCGAGCCCGACTCGGCTATGTGTATCCCGGCGCAGAGCACCGTCACGAACTGCTCGGGTCGTGTCTCGTACAGCACGCTGTTCAACGCCCGCAGGAGCATGGCCGGCCTGCGGTCGAAGTAGGCGGCGGTGCGAATGCTCTGCCGGGTACGTCCGGTCAGCGCGGCCGCTTCGACGCCCTTGCCGCTGACATCGCCGAGCGTGATGAGCCAGTCCCGGTCCGCGCCGAGCACGTCGTAGAAGTCGCCGCCGATGTCGATGTGTTCGGCCGCCGGTCGATACCGTGCGGCCAGGTGGAGGTGGTCGACCTCGGGCAGCGACGGCGGCCGCAGGGCACTGCTGAGCACGGTTGCGATCTGCGTGCGCTCCTCGTAGAGGCGGGCCGAGTCGAGCGCGATCGCGGCTCGGGCCGCGAGGTGGCCGGCGAACGCGGTGTCCTCGGCGTCGAACGTTCCGCGACGGCCGAGCAGCAGCGACCCCAGCGTGGCACCGCGCGCGTTGAGCCCGACGGCCAGAAGGTGCGTCAACCCCAACGCGGCGACCTCGGCGCGCAGGGCGGGATGCGGCAGCAGCTCGGCGAGCGACGGGTCGCCGACATCGGAGCTGACGTCGCTGTTTCCCGTGCGCAGCACCCGGTCCAGACGGCTGCCGGCGATCGCGGTCTGCGAGATCGTCGCGGTGAATCCCACCGACTCACCGCCCTGGAGAAGGAGCCCGCCGGTGCGCGCGTCCGGCATCGCCAGCAGAGCCCAGTCGGCGAGTTCGGGTTTGAGCAGCGTCAGGAGCCGCATCGCCGTGCGTCTGGGGTGCAACGAGCCGGCGAGGCCCAGCTCGACCTCTTCAGCCAGTTGAGTGCGCGTGCGAACGGAGCACCTCCGATTTCAGCCCTGTGCCCATGGACATGCCAACCTCAGACATGGTCCAACGTAGTCGTCGCCGGTGTCGATACGCGCAGGTCGGCGAATCCGGTCGGCCCGACTGTTCCGGCTCTCCGTTAACCTGTAGCCGGTTGTCGGCACCGGCACCGAGTCGAACGGGTTCAGACTGCAGCCTCATGACATCGTCGCCCCCTGCAGGGCGTAGAGAGAAGAGGCATCGCGCGTGCAGCAATTCAGCGAACACCAGGTCAACGGCGTTGTCGTGATCGCCGCTGCCGGTGCTGTCGACATGCTGTCCGCGCCCCAACTCCAGGACGTGATGAGTGCGGCAGCGGATCGCCGTCCCGCCGGGCTGATCCTCGACATGACCGAGGTCGACTTCCTCGGGACGGCGGGCATGGAAGTGCTCGTGACCACGCGCAAACAGCTCGATGGCACCACCCGATTCGCGGTCGTTGCCGATGGTCCCGCCACCAGCCGCCCCCTGACGATCATGGGCTTGGCCGATTACATCGAACTGTTCTCGTCATTGGATGACGCGCTGAGCGACTTCGCTGGTTGAATGTTTGGTGTTCTGAGGGCCAGGGAACAGACGCATCGCTGAGCGGCCAGGCCGCTCCCTGGACTGGAGATGATCCATCCGGGCACAACACTGAAGAGGGAGCGCTCCCGTGGGTGACAACAATTCTGGTCCCGAAGAAGCCGTCAAGGGTGTCGTCGAAGACGTCAAGGGCAAGGCCAAAGAGGTCGCTGGAGTCGTGACCGGCCGCGATGATCTGCAGCGCGAGGGTGAGGCTCAGCAGGACAAGGCCGAGGCCCAGCGGGAAGCGGCGCAGAAAGAGGCCGAAGCCGAGAAGGCGCGCGCCGAAGCCAAGGCCAACGAGGCCCGTCAGAAGGCCGAGCAGTAATAGCCATGACGCAGTGATGTCCGTGTCATGACCGTCACGTCCATTCGGAGCAGGTCATCAGACTGTCGAAGCTTCTCCGTGGCTTCGACAGAGTTGACTGTTGCGACCAGGACGCGCGGTCGTGGCCGGGCGAAGGAGGCGACCGTGGCGATCGCCGGTGAGGTGGACGCCGCCAACGCCAAACATTTCGCGCATACGATCCGCGAGGCCGCCGGCGCCTCACGCGCGGTGGTCGTCGACCTCACCGCTGTGGCGTTCATGGCGTTCGACGGTGCGTCGGCACTGTATGCGCTCAGCGCACACTTCTCCCGCGAGGACGTGGAGTGGTGCGTCGTCGGAAGCCCCGCGGTGACCCGGGTGTTGGCGCTCTGCGACCCCGAAGGACTGATTCCGCGGACCGATATCGCTATTCTGCGCGGAGTCGAACCGGCCTGAGTGAACCGGCGGGCCAGGCATGACAGGTGTCGCTGCCGGAGTTCGAGACCATCTCCCTGCCGTGTCGCGGTGTGATCTGGCGCTCATTTCGCGTGCTGGAATCTAAGAATCCTGAGTGCGCCGACTTCGTCACATTCGGTAACAACGATTGCGGATCGGCCGTCCCGCGCTGTTCACCGAGTGTTTGCTCGTTGCCATGGCAAGGTAACGAATCGATAACCAAGAGAAGTCTAAGTATGTCTTGAGAGTTTCGCGTCGACCACGGGCGCAAGTGACCTTTGGCACCTCTGACCTTGATATTTCGTCGTTACACTCGGTCCAGACCGCGCCCATGAGGGTTGCTGACAGACGTAATCGGACCCGGGCGACGTCGCCCCGGGGGAGGTGAGACTTCGATGGCCAAATTTGCGATGCCCATGGTGAAAGCGATGCGCAAGCATGCTTCTGCGCCCGACGAGACCGCTGGGACCGACGTGGCAGTTGTGGACCACGCCGACGGCATGCGTCGTCTGACCGTGGGACGCGGACCGATCGGCGACCTCGCGGCCGGACCCCGCGCCGTTGCCGTCGCGAATCCGACCCGCGACACCCTCACGCTGCTCGATCCCCACACCTTGGACGAGCGTGCCGTCGTGCGCCTCGGTGGCGAGCCGACCGGTGTCGTGGTCAGCGATGACCGCGCCTACGTCGCCGTGACCTCCGCTCAACAGGACATGGTGATGGTCGTCGATGTGGAGACCGCCGCCGTGACGGCGACCTTCCCGGTCGCGTCCGGCGTCACCGCGCTCGCGGTCGGACCCGACGGCAAGCGGCTCTACGCGGGACGTGCAACCGGTGATCGCGTCGAAGTGACGGTCATCGACGTCACCGCCGAGCGCGCCGGCACCATCGACATCGGGCAGGGCCCGGCGGCCAACATCGATGCGCTGGCGCTCGATCCCCGCGGACGGCGCCTCTTGGTTGCCGTCACCGACGATCGGGGGAGCCAGCTGGTCATCGTGAACGCCGAGACGACGCGCGTGCAGCAGGTCGTGCCGGTCGGGTCGCCGCTGCGCGACCTGGCCTGCGCGGGCGACACCGTGTACGCGCTGACCTCCGACCGCGAAGTCGGTGGCGCCGTTCACGTCATCGATTTGGCTACCGCCCGCGTCGCCAGCACGGTCGTCGTGGGCGGAGCCCCCACCCAGCTGTCACTCAGCCGCGACGAGGCGCGTGTCTATGTCGTCGACTACGACCGGGTGCACGTCATGTGCACGGTGCGGCTCGAGGTCGTCGACGCCATGACCGCACCGGCCCGGCCGTCATGCGTGGCGCACAGCGCTGATGGTGGCGAGCTGTTCCTCGCGGATTACGCCGGGGATATGACCGTGCACGCGGTCGAGTCGACGCTCGGCATGCTCTACTCCCAGTTCCTCGCGACGGAGCCGTTCGCACTGACCGCGCCGCGCACCCGCCAGCCGGTCACCGTCTGAAATCCGCTCAGCGCCACTGATACCGGGTCTTCGGTCTGCCCGCCTTGCCGTAGTCGGTCTCGCGGCGGACCGTGCCCTCGTCGGCCAGCCGCTCCAGGTAGCGCCACGCCGTCACCCGCGACACCCCGATCTGCTTGGCGACCGTGTCCGCGGTGACGCCGGCGTCGCCGGAATCGCGGACCGCGCGGGCGATCTCGTCGTTCGTGCCCGGAGCGATACCTTTCGGTGCGGCCGCGCGGTCGGGCCCGATCCGCAGCTCGGACAGCGCACGGTCGACCTCGGCCTGGCTGGCGGCGTCGGTACCGGCCGGCAGGGCCTCGCGATAGCGCGCGTACCGCTCGAGGCGATCGCGGAACGCGGCGAACGTGAACGGTTTCAGCAGGTATGCCAAGGCCCCGTGGCCGACCGCGGCCCGCACCATCTCCAGGTCGCGTTCCGAGGTGATCGTGATGATGTCGGGAGCAGGGCGCAGCCCTGACAGCGCCGATGCCAGGGCGATACCGTTCGCGTCGGGCAGACCAATGTCGAGCAACACCAGATCGATCGCCGCGCCGTCGGCCGCCGCCTCCGAGGCCGCGCGCATCGCATCCCGGGCGGTGTGTGCCACCGCCGCCACCGTAAAGCCTTGCAGGCGGCCGAGATACGCCTGATGTGCCTCGGCGATCAGCGGCTCGTCCTCGACGATCAGAACTTTGATCACGCGCTGACCTCCACAGTGACCACCGAGCCGTAGGTGATGTCGGCGCGCAGCGAGCCACCGTGCCGCTTGACCACCTGAGCCACCAGCGCCAGCCCGAGGCCGTGCTGTTCGGCGTCGCTGCCTGTCTTGGTCGAGTACCCGCGCCGCATCGCCTTGTCGAAAGTCTTGGCGTCCATGCCTTCTCCGCTGTCGGCCACCCGGATCAGTAACCGTTCGTCGCTGTGGTTGACCGTGACCTCCACCCACGGATCCGATTTGTCGCAGGCATCCATCGCGTTGTCGATCAGGTTGCCCAACACCGTGACCATCTCCGAGCCGGTGAGCGGATGCCCGTCGCCGGCGGGCAGGTGGGTGTCCTCGGTGACGGTCAGCTCGATCCCGCGTTCGTCGGCCTGGGCGGTCTTGCCGAGCAACAGAGCGACCAACGCGGGTTCGGCGACCGCGCCCGACAGACGATCGACCAGATGCTGGGACAGCTCCAGCTCGGCGGTGGCGAACCGGACCGCCTCGTCGGCACGCCCCATCTCCACCATCGTCACGATGGTGTGCAGGGTGTTGGCTGCCTCGTGAGCCTTCGCGCGCAGTGAATCGGTGAGCACCTTCAGCGAGTTCAATTCGCCGAGCGCGCCCTGTAATTCGGTGCGATCGCGGATCGTCACCACCTCCGACGTCCGTCCGGCCGACGCCACCGGTGAGCGATTGACCACGAGCACGCGGTCGTCGGTGACGTGGACCTCGTCACGGGCCCCGGGCGCGAAGGACTGCAGGAATTCCGGCAGGTCCGCTCTGTCCACGGCGCCGGCGGGCAACGACAACAGCCGTCGCGCCTCGTCGTTGACCACCGCGACTCCGTTGCGGTCGAGCACGATGAGGCCCTCGGACACGGAGTGCAGGATCGCGTCGTGGTGGTCGTACATCACCCGCAGCTCGTCGGGCCGCAGACCATGGGTTTGGCGCAGCAATCGCCGCCGGATACCCCAGACTCCCACCAGAGCGACGGCGAGGGCGCCGGCGCCCACCGCGGCGATCACCGGCCACTGCGATCGCCACCGCTGCGCCAGGCTCTTCTGCAGGATGCCGGCGGCGACCAGGCCGACGATCCGGCCCGATCCGTCGCGCACCGGTGCAACGGCGCGGATCGACGGTCCCAGCGTCCCGGTGTAGGTCTCGGTGAACGTCTCACCGCGCAGCGCCGGCTCGATGGTGCCCAGATACTTGCCGCCGATCTGAGTGGGGTCGGTGTGGGTGAACCGGGTGCGGTCGGGGGCCATGATCGTGATGAACGCGATGTCGGTGTGGGTGCGCACCAGCTCGGTCATCGGCTGCAGGACCTCGGTGGCACGGCCCGACTCGATGGCCTGCGCTGTCGACGGAGCGTCGGCGAGAGAGGTGGCGATCCCCACGACCTGGTCGCGCGCCGACGCGTCACCGTCTTGGCGTGCATCGATTAGCGCGAGAACGCTGCCCGCAGCCACGATCAGCGCGATCACCAGCACCTGCAGCGCGATCGCCTGGCCGGCCAGCGAGCGCGGCCAGGCCACCCGGAACCGTCGCATCGTCGCGCACACCCTTCGCTGAACGAAATGAACTAAAACGTGACCTGGCTCACGCCGTGGCAGACCATCCTTTCAGACCACATCGTCACCCAAGCTCGGAGGAACCCCATGACCACCACCGTCGACCGGCCCCCCACACCGGAAGCGCCCAAAAAGCGCGACCGTACCCACTGGCTCTACATCGCCGTCATCGTCGCGGTGATCGCCGGCGTCGGCGTCGGCATCCTCGCCCCGGAAGTGGGCAAGAGCCTCGGGGTGCTCGGCACGATGTTCGTCGCGCTGATCAAGATGATGATCGCGCCCGTCATCTTCTGCACGATCGTGCTGGGCATCGGCTCGGTCCGCAAAGCCGCCACCGTCGGCAAGGTCGGCGGGCTCGCGTTCGTGTACTTCCTGGCGATGTCGACCTTCGCGCTGGCGATTGGTCTCGTCGTCGGCAACCTGTTGCACCCGGGCACCGGCCTGAACATCAGCTCGACCACGGCCGCCAAGGGCGCCGAACTCGCCGACAAGGCACATGAGGCCGGCGGGCTGATGGACTTCGTCCAGGGCATCATCCCCACGTCGATGTTCTCCGCGCTGACCGAGGGCAGCGTGCTGCAGGCGCTGTTCATCGCATTGCTGGTCGGCTTCGCCGTGCAGGCCCTCGGCTCCACCGGTGAGCCCATCCTGCGCGGTGTCGAGCACCTGCAGAAGCTGGTGTTCAAGGTCCTGAGCATGATCCTGTGGCTGGCCCCGATCGGCGCCTTCGGCGCGGTCGCCAACGTCGTCGGCCAGACCGGCTGGTCCGCGGTGGGGCAGCTGCTCACCCTGATGCTCGGCTTCTACATCACCTGTGCGATCTTCGTGTTCGGCATCCTCGGCTCGCTGCTGCGGCTGGTCTCCGGGATCTCGATCTTCAAGCTGGTCCGCTACCTGGCTCGCGAGTACCTGCTGATCGTGTCGACCTCGTCGTCCGAGTCGGCGCTGCCCCGCCTCATCGCCAAGATGGAGCACCTCGGTGTGGACCGCTCGACCGTGGGCGTGGTGGTTCCCACCGGCTACTCGTTCAACCTCGACGGCACCGCGATCTACCTGACCATGGCGTCGCTGTTCATCGCCGGTGCGCTGGGTGACCCGCTGTCCATTCCCGAGCAGATCGGCCTGCTGGTGTTCATGATCGTCGCCTCCAAGGGCGCGGCCGGTGTGACGGGTGCGGGGCTGGCGACGCTGGCCGGCGGCCTGCAGGCACACCGCCCCGACCTGCTCGACGGCGTCGGCCTGATCGTCGGCATCGACCGGTTCATGTCCGAGGCCCGTGCGCTGACCAACTTCTCGGGCAACGCGGTGGCCACGCTGCTGGTCGGTTCCTGGACCCACACGATCGACAGGACCAAGGTCGACAACGTGCTCGCCGGGCGAGATCCGTTCGATGAGCTGACAATGGTCGACGACGGACACGGCTCACGCGTTCAGGAGCCGCAACAGGAGAAGGTCCCTGCCGCGGTGTAGGACGCGAGGAGGAAAGACCCGGCCGGTGCTTCCCGGCCGGGTCTTTTCATTGCGCGAGCAGACGCGAACTCGAGCATGTCGTGCGGCGTGTCACACGAGTTCGCGACTGTTCGCCGGAAAAATCTCAGCGGTCGGCGCGCTGATAGGCCGTCACGACCGCCGCGCCGCCCAGCCCGATGTTGTGCTGCAGCGCCGCCGTCACGCCGTCGACCTGCCGCTTGTCGGCGTCACCGCGCAACTGCCAGGTCAGCTCGCTGCACTGGGCCAGGCCCGTCGCGCCGAGGGGATGGCCTTTCGAGATCAGCCCGCCCGACGGATTGACCACCCAGCGTCCGCCGTAGGTGGTGTCCCCGTCGTCGATCAGCGCCGGCGCCTCGCCGGGCCCACACAGGCCGAGGGCTTCGTACAGCAGCAGCTCGTTGGCCGAGAAGCAATCGTGCAGCTCGATCACCTGGAAGTCCTGCGGGCCGAGCCCGGACTGGTCGTACACCTTCCGCGCAGCCTGCACGTTCATGTCGTACCCGATGATGTTGGCCGCGCTGCCGTCGAACGTCGACGCGAAGTCGGTGGTCATCGACTGCCCGACGATCTCCACTGCCCGGTCCGCCAGTCCGTGGGAATCCACGTACTCCTCACTCGCCAGCACCACGGCCGCAGACCCGTCGGACGTCGGCGAGCACTGCAGCTTGGTCAGCGGATCGGAGATCATCTTCGCGGCCAGGATGTCCTCGAGGCTGTATTCGTCTTGGAACTGCGCATACGGGTTGTTCACCGAATGCTTGTGGTTCTTGTAGCCGATCTTCGCGAAGTGTTCGGCGGTGGTGCCGTACTTCTGCATGTGCTCGCGGCCCGCGGCGCCGAACATCCACGGCGCCACCGGGAACTGCATCGCGTCGACCTCGTTGAGCGCCAGAATGTGTCGCTTCAGCGGTGACTCGCGATCGTCGGCACCGCCACCGAGCGAACCCGGCTGCATCTTCTCGAAGCCCAGCGCCAGTACACAGTCGGCGAGCCCGCCGCGGATCGACTGGGCGCCCAGGTACAACGCCGTCGACCCTGTCGAGCAGTTGTTGTTGACGTTGACGATCGGGATGCCCGTCATCCCCAGCTCGTAGAGCGCCCGCTGTCCCGACGTCGAATCACCCGAGCAGTACCCGACGTAGCCCTGCTCTATTTCGGTGTACTCGACACCCGCGTCGGCGAGCGCCTTGGTCCCGGACTCACGCGCCATGTCCGGATAGTCCCAACCTTCTCTGCGGTCCTGATGGTCCGCTCCGCCAGCTCCGCGTCCGCCGGGCTTCTCGAACTTCGTCATCCCCACGCCCACGACGAACACTCGCTTCATGTGCTGATCCCTTCGCCAATCGCGACCGGCCCGCCGGGCGCTGGTGTACATCTGAGTAGAACACGTTCCATTTTCACGAGGAGTCGACATGGCGTTGCGCGTCGTGCAGTGGGCGACCGGTGGGGTCGGCGTGGCCGCCATCAAGGGCGTACTCGAACACCCTGAACTCGAACTCGCCGGGTGCTGGGTCCACTCGTCGGCCAAGGCCGGCCGCGACGTCGGGGACCTGATCGGCGCAGCCCAGCTCGGGGTCACCGCCACCGACAGCATCGACGAGATCCTCGCGATGGACGCCGACGCGGTCATCTACGCCCCGCTGATCGCCAACCCCGACGAGGTGATCGCGCTGCTGAGTGCCGGCAAGAACGTCGTCACCCCGGTCGGCTGGCTGTATCCCAGCGAGCGCAGCGGCGCGCCCCTGCGGGAGGCCGCGCTGGCCGGCAACGCGACACTGCACGGCACCGGCATCGCGCCCGGCGGTATCAGCGAGAAGTTCCCGTTGATGCTCTCGGCGATGTCGACGGGCGTGACTTTCGTGCGCGCCGAGGAGTTCTCCGATCTGCGGACGTATGAGGCCCCTGACGTCCTGCGTCACGTGATGGGTTTCGGCGAGACGCCGGACAAGGCGCTGACCGGGCCGATGCAGAAGATGCTCGACGCCGGGTTCATCCAGGCCGTGCGAATGTGCGTGGACCAGTTGGGTTTTCACGCCGATCCGCGGGTGCGTGCCACCCAGGAGATCGCTGTGGCCACCGCGACCATCGAATCGCCGATGGGTCCGATCGAGCCGGGGCAGGTGGCGGGCCGCAAGTTCCACTGGGAGGCACTGGTCGACGGTGAACCCGTGGTCCGGGTGACGGTGAACTGGTTGATGGGGGAGGACCACCTCGATCCCGCATGGACCTTCGGCCCGGCCGGGCAACGCTACGAGATGGAGGTGCGGGGCAACCCCGACTTCACCGTGTCGGTGACAGGATTCCAATCCGAAATCGGCGGAGAGGGGCCCGAATACGGCGTGGTCGGGACGGCCGCCCACTGCGTGAATTCGGTGCCCGCGGTCTGCGCCGCACCGCCGGGCATCGCCACCTACCTGGACCTCCCCCTGATCAGCGGCAAGGCGGCACCGCACCTGTAGAGGAGAACACGATGTGCCGCCTGTTCGGGATGCACGCCGGCGCGCCTGTGCCGGTGACGTTCTGGCTGCTCGACGCCCCCGACAGCCTGGCTGAGCAGAGCCGCCGCAATCCCGATGGCACCGGGTTGGGTTACTTCGACCCAGCGGGCGAGCCGGTCGTGAACAAACAACCGCTGGCCGCATGGCGGGACGCCGAATTCGCCAGGGAGGCCCGCGACGTCGTCGCCAGCACGGTGCTGGCCCACGTGCGCTACGCCTCCACCGGCGCCCCCGACGTCACCAACACCCACCCCTTCGTCCAGGACGGCCGGCTGTTCGCCCACAACGGCGTCGTCACCGACCTGGACGCGCTCGACACACGCCTGGCCGAGCTCGGCTGCGCTGATCTGGTTGTGGGACAAACAGATTCGGAGAGAGTGTTCGCACTCATCACCGGCGCCGTGCGGGCCCGCGACGGCGACGTCACCGCCGGGCTGATCGACGCGGTGCGCTGGCTCGGCGCCCACGTCGGTGTGTTCGCGATCAACATCCTGCTCTGCACCGCGACCGAGATGTGGGCGCTGCGCTATCCGGACACCCACGACCTGTTCGTGCTCGACCGCCGCACACCCGCCGAGCACGCCCGCTGCGAGATGCGCAGCAGCAGGATCAATGCGCGTGCCGGCGACGGCCCGTCGGTGGTGTTCGCAACCGAGCGGATGGACGACGACCCCGCCTGGCGCCCCCTCGGCGACGGTGAACTGGTTCATGTCGGCCCCGGGTTGGACCTCACGTCGACGACCGGCGTCCTCGAGCCGCCACGGCATCGCCTGAGCGTCGCCGATCTGAACCCCGAGGCGGCGGCCAGTCAGATCGTCCGGTAGAGAAGAGGGGTGACGTTGCCCCATAGAACGACGACGAGTCGTGGCCTTGTGCTGGCCGGTGGCGGATTGGCCGGAATCGCCTGGGAGACGGGCATTCTGTTGGGGATCACCGACGAAACGCCCGCCGTGGGACAGGCGCTGCTGGCTTCCGACGTGCTGCTGGGGACCTCGGCGGGATCGACGGTCGCCGCCCAGCTGTCCAGTGGCCTCGCCCTGGAGGAGCTGTTCGCCCGCCAGCTCTCCGAGACCTCGCACGAGATCCACCCCGGGGTCTCCGTCGACGGCATCACCGCACTGTTCCTGGACGCCGTGATGACCCCCGGCGCCACCAAGGAGCAGAAGCTGCAGAAGATTGGCGCCGTCGCCGCGGCCACCGACACCGTCGACGAGTCGGTGCGCCGCGCGGTCATCGCCCACCGATTGCCATCGCACGACTGGCCCTCGCGCGACCTGAGGATCACCGGAATCGACATCGCGACAGGCGAACTCGTGGTGTTCGACCGTAGCTCCGGCATCGAGTTGATCGACGCGGTGGCCGCCAGCTGCGCGGTGCCCGGCGCCTGGCCGCCGGTCACCGTCGCCGACCGGCGCTACATGGACGGCGGCGTCGGCAGCTCGGTGAACATGTCGGCTGTCTCCGACTGCGACACCGCCGTCGTCCTGGTGCCGTCCGCGTCCGATGCGCCGTCGCCGTGGGGCACCGGCACGGCCGACGAGATCGCTGCCTTCCCCGGTGCCACGGTGGCCGTCTTCGCCGACGCCGACGCGCTGGAAGCCTTCGGCCCCAATCCTCTCGACCCGGCCTGCCGGGCGCCCTCCGCGCAGTCCGGGCGCGCCCAGGGCCGGCGCGAAGCGGCCCGCGTCGCGCAGTTCCTAGGTCTCTGAGGCAGCGACGCTCGCCTCGAGCGTGTCGAGCGCGGCGCTGGCCAACTCCTGCCCGATGTCGATCACCTCATTGGCGCGATGGAAGTCCAGGCTCCGGCACACCGTGCGCGGCACCTCGATCAACAGGTCGGGCGGATAGGCGGCCAGCGTGTGCCGGGCCAACGCCGCCTGCGCGATGTCGATGACACGATTCATCACCTCGAAGCCGCCCAGCTTCGGCACCAGCGGCATCACCGGTTCGCTGGGAGCCTCCACGGGCTCGTCGTCACCCACGACGAACCGACCCAGCACGGCCCGCCCCGTCGGGGTGTCGAGTAGTGAGCGGGCGGCCTTCGAGTCCAGCAGCGACGACGAACTGCGCCACATCCGGTTCAGCCAGTCGCCGGTGGCCTGCCGGGGTACCCGGTCGCGACGGTGTGCCTCGGGATCGTCGCCGGAGAGGCTCACCGCGATCGTGACGTCGGCGGCGACGGCGGCGATCGGGGCCATCGGCAGCGGATCGAGGATTCCGCCGTCGGCCAGCAACCGGCCGTCGAGTACATGCGGGGTGATGACACCCGGGATCGCGATCGACGCGCGGATCGCGTCGTCGACCGGACCGCGTTGCATCCACACCGACTTTCCCGTGATCAGGTCGGTGGCCACCGAGGTGTAGGGAATCGGGAGGTCCTCGATCCTCACCTCGCCCAGGATCTCCCGGACCGCGTCGAGGATCTTCTCCGCCCGCAGCACGCCTGCCGATGTGATCGACGGATCGAGCAGACGTAACACCGCACGCTGGGTCAGCGAACCGGCCCATGTCGTGTACTGGTCGAGCCGTCCCGCGGCCTCCAGTCCGCCCACCAGGGCACCCATCGACGACCCCGCGATGCCGACGATCTCGTGGCCCCGCTCGTGGAGTTCGTTGATCACCCCGATGTGGGCGTACCCGCGGGCGCCTCCGCTGCCCAACGCCAATGCGACCCGCATCCGCCCATTCTCGCTTGCATGAGCCGGCCGCGACGGGCAACCCTGTCCCACATGATCGGAACACTGCGTTCAGTCGTCGTCGATTGCCCCGACCCCCTCCGCCTGGCGCGCTTCTGGGCCGAGGTTCTCGGTGGCGACATCACCCAGGAGGACACAGACTGGGTCGTGGTCACCGGCCCGGACGGGCGTCGGCTGGCGTTCCAGCTCTCTCCCGAGCACCAGCCGCCGCAATTCCCCGACCCGCACGCCTCACAACAGATCCACTTCGACGTGATGATCGAAGAGGACCACCTCGAGGCCGCTCAGGCGGAGGTGATCAAGCTGGGCGCGACGTGGGTGCAGGACGTCGACGAGGACCGGTTCCGGGTGTATCGCGACCCGGCCGGCCACACGTTCTGTTTCGTCTGGAACGACTAGCCGCACAGCGCGTCGGCGGCCGACTCGACCGCCACGATGATCGCGGACTGCTGACCGGGCGACAGCTGCGTCCAGCTCTTGTCGAATTCTCCCGATCCCACCGTCGGTGCGCTCTGCAGCATCTTCAGGTACGGCTCGATCTGCGCCTTCGGATCCCCGCCGCGGGTGTCCATGTACGTGCGCGCAGCACGGCAGTTCTGGAAGTAGTCGTCCTCCGTGGATTCCGCGGGTGCGCCCACCTTGGTCGTCACCCCGCCGGGTGAGACGGCCACGGCGTTCGGAGCCAGCGATTCGGTGGTCGTGGGGGCCGTGCTCGGCTGGGCGAGCGGTGACGACGACGTCTCGGTGGTGGGCGTGGACGGGGTGGGATTCGAGGAGCAACCCGCCACGGCGAGGGCGCCCGCCGCGACGAGGACAGCGATCCGGACGGCAGAGGGGACCATTCCGCCAATGTAGCCGCGAGGTGCGCAATTCCAGATTCACGGTGAGATTAACTCCGGGACCTGGCGAAGCGTCGGGTCTCGTGCCACAGTGGGAACGTGCGTAACGGAATGACTCGGGAGTGTTGTCGGGCCTGACCCCGACCCCCCATCCGTCCGTTCCCTTCCTGGAGTTCTCCCATGGTTCTCGCGCCTACCCGGCTGCGCCCAGCTGACCTCTTGCACGCCACCGACAGCTACGCCTCCGACGTCCTCGGCGGCCGCTACGACGACATCCTGCCGGTCGGCGGGCCGCCCACGACCGAACGGTGGTACACGCGGCTGCACGGCGACGACGAGCTCGACGTCTGGTTGATCAGCTGGGTACCCGACCACGCCACCGAGCTGCACGACCACGGCGGCTCGCTCGGGGCGCTCACGGTTCTGTCTGGAGCGTTGCATGAAACACGTTGGGATGGAAAGAAACTGCGCCATCGTCGGCTCGAGGCGGGCGATCAGGCCGCCTTCCCGCTGGGGTGGGTGCACGATGTGGTGTGGGCACGTGAAAGCGTCACGGTGCCCTCGCCGATCTCTACGCCGACCCTGAGCGTGCATGCCTACTCGCCGCCGCTCACCGCGATGTCCTACTACGAATTGTCCGAACGAAACACGTTGCGGCGCAAACGGACCGAATTGACCGACCAACCGGAAGGTAAGTGACATGGGAAGCCGCATCGATGTCGTGCTCGAGAACGCCCGCACGAAGATCAACCGACTGACCGCAGACGAGCTGCCTGCCGCGCTGCGGCGCGGAGCCATCCTGGTCGACATCCGACCCGCCGCGCAGCGGGCCATCGAGGGCGAAGTGCCCACCGCGCTGATCATCGAGCGCAACGTGCTCGAGTGGCGACTCGACCCCACCAGCGACGTCCGCATTCCGCAGGCCGTCGACGACGACGTCGAATGGGTGATTCTGTGCTCGGAGGGCTACACCTCGAGCCTGGCCGCCGCGGCGTTGCAGGAGATCGGCTTGCACCGCGCCACCGACGTGGTCGGCGGGTACCACGCGCTCAAGGGCGTGCTGGTCTACTAGCCGGTTCAGCTGTTCTCGTCGCTGCGCAGCAGCGGGCGCAACTTCTCCGTCTTCGCCGCAGACCACCCCGGCGGCAACAGGATCGAGGCCCACGCGTCGGCGACGTTGCGCACGTAGACGTGGCCATGCCCGTCGGGCACGTCGACTGCCACCGCCATGTCGGCCGACACCTGCAGGAACGTCACCACCGGAATCCACTGCATGTCAGGGGAGACGTCATAGCCACGTGGCTCCCGCAACCAATCCGGTTTGGCGAACAGGAGATCCGGACTCCACCAGGCGATCGGATCCGACGCATGCTGAAGGTAGACCACGCGCGGCTGCCCCCACGGATCGTGCGGCCTCTGCAGATCGCGAGGCTCGGCGACGAATCGCACGTTCTCGCCCTTGTCGTAGATCGGTAGCCATTGCGGCGAACCGGGATCGCGATTGGCGGTCAGATCGGTCCAGATCGTGTTGTTGAACGTCGGACCGCTGAACAACGCGCCGTCGGTGCGGGCGATCAGGTTGTTCAACGCCAGGAACGGCGCCTCGCCACCGAAGGAGCCGAGGCTCTCACCGAACACCACGAGCTTGGGTCGCTGCGCCTCGGGCATCGCGCGGACCAACTCGTCGACGGCCTCGAACAGCGCCTGGCCCGCCTGCCGCGCGTTCTCCTTGTCAACGAGGAACGACAACCAGCTCGGCAGGAAGGAGTACTGCATCGACACGATCGCGGTGTCGCCGTTGTACATGTACTCCAGGGCAGTGGCTTCGGCCGCGTTGATCCAGCCCGTGCCCGTCGTCGTGGCCACGGCCACCACCGCGCGGTCGAGACCGCCGGTGCGCTGCAGTTCGCGCGCGGCCAGCGCCGCGGTGGCCTTGATCCCGACCGCCGAATTCAGGCCCGCATAGGCGCGGATCGGCTCGACCGCCGGCCGGCCGTTGAACGCGCTGAGCTCGGAGACCGACGGCCCACCGCCGACGAACATGCGGCCCTGGTGGCCCAGCGACTCCCAACTGACCAGCGACCCCGGACCGCCTGAGCGCAGCGGCGTCTCGGGAGCCGGATTGTCGGGATCGGTCTCGTCGTTGACCGCGGCGAACGTGCTGTTGATCGTGCTCATCGCGAACCGTACGACGACGCCGTTGAGCAGCGCGATCGTCAACGCCAACAGCAACGTCACCACGATGACCGCCGAAACCCGAGGCGGCGCAACACGATCGAGCTGCCGAACCAGGTAGCTAACCAGTCGGCGGATCAGTTGGCCGATCTCGACGAAGGCGAACAGCGTGATCACCGAGATGACGGCCGCCAGGGGATAGTCCCAGAACGTCAGCCGCGGCACACCCATCAGATCCCGGACGTTGTCCTGCCATTCGTGGAACCAGATGATCGCCAGGATCATGCCGACCGCACCCACCACGACGAGGATCAGCCAGGCGCGGCGAGGAGCCGGCGGGCTGGAATCCTTGGACCGCATGTAGCGCACCAGCCACACCGAGAAGACGCCGAGCAGGTATCCGAAGGCCCCGGCGCCACCGCTGACCAATCCCTGGAACAGGGGACCCCGCGGCAGCAGGGACGGCGTCAGCGACAGCCACAGCAAGACGAGACCGACCGCAGTGCCGGTGAACGTGTAGTGGCGCTCCCACCACGGTTTCCGGGTTGCCTCCGCGGGCGGCTCGGCCGTCGGCGGGGCGGCGGTGGCGGTCACGAAGGCATGG
Organism: Mycobacterium sp. IDUB_1; assembly: GCF_055419625.1. Classification (NCBI taxonomy): domain Bacteria; kingdom Bacillati; phylum Actinomycetota; class Actinomycetes; order Mycobacteriales; family Mycobacteriaceae; genus Mycobacterium; species Mycobacterium sp. IDUB_1. Next base: position 534,495 of record NZ_JBVAYA010000002.1, read on the forward strand.
TAGCGGTGGGTGTCAGCGGTGGGAGAAGTTCGGCGAACGCTTCTCGGTGAACGCGGCCATGCCCTCGCTCTGATCGTCGGTGGCGAAGGCGGAGTGGAACAGCCGGCGCTCGTAGAGCAGACCCTCGGCAAGCGTCGACTCGAAGGCGCGGTTCACGGCCTCCTTGGCCATCCGGGCCGCCGACAGCGACATGCCGGCGATCGTCGCCGCGGTGGCGGCGGCCTCCTCGAGCAGGGCGTCGGCCGGGACCACGCGCGACACCAGCCCCGCTCGCTCGGCCTCCTCGGCGTCCATGGTGCGGCCGGTCAGGATCAGGTCCATCGCCTTGGCCTTCCCGATGGCGCGGGTCAGCCGCTGCGAACCACCCATACCCGGCAGAACACCCAGCTTGATCTCGGGCTGACCGAATTTCGCGGTGTCAGCGGCGATCAGGATGTCGCACATCATCGCCAGTTCGCACCCGCCGCCGAGTGCGTAGCCGGCGACCGCGGCGATCGTCGGTGTGCGCGTGGCTGCGAACTTGCCCCACGCGGCGAAGAAGTCCGACGAAAACACCTCGGCGAAGGACAGATTCGCCATCTCCTTGATGTCCGCGCCTGCGGCGAACGCCTTCTCGTTGCCGGTGAGCACGATGGCGCCGATACCGGGATCGGCATCCAATTCGGCTGCAGCGGAGGTGACGTCGTTCATCACCGCAGTGTTGAGGGCGTTGAGCGCCTTGGGCCGGTTCAGCGTGATGGTGGCGACCCGGCCCTCGCGGGTGACGAGGATGGTCTCGTAGTCGGTCATGATCGCTCCTGGTGCGTGTCGACGGTCTAGAAGGTCAGGTCAGGGTCGGCGGGGGCGAAGTACGCGGCCACGTCGGCTTCGGTGACCGCTCCCAGCGTCGGCGGGGACCACTGGGGGTTGCGGTCCTTGTCGATGATCTGCGCACGGATGCCCTCCACCAGATCTGCTGACCGCAGCGCCGCGCACGAGGTCCGGAACTCTTGTTGCAGAACGTCTTCCAGGCTCGGCAGCGAGCGGGCGCGGCGCACGGCCTCCAAGGTCACCGACACCGCGACAGGGGAGCGGGAGCTGATCAGCTCGGCGGCCTCGGTCGCGGCGGGGATGCCTTCGCTTCCCAGTGCGTCGATGATCTCGCCGGCGGTCTGGCCCGCGTAGCAGCGGTCGATCCACTCCTGGTGTGCCGTCAGCTCGCTGGGCGGCGGCTCCTGGGCGTAGGTGCTCACCGCGTGGTCCACGCCGTCGCTCTCGATCGCCGCGACGAACTGTGCGAGATCGGCGTGGGGCACGTAGTGGTCGGCGAAACCCATGGCGATCGCATCTGCTGCGCGGAAGGGGGCGCCCGTCAGCGCGGCGTGGACGCCGAGATTGCCGGGCGCGTGGGCCAGGATGTGGGTGCCGCCGACGTCGGGCACGAAGCCGATACCGACCTCCGGCATGGCCATCTTGGTCGTCTCGGTGACCACGCGGACGCTGCCGTGCGCGCTGATGCCCACCCCGCCACCCATCGTGATGCCGTCCATCAGTGCGACATACGGCTTGGGGTAGCGGCCGATGTAGGCGTTGAGGAGGTATTCGTCGTGCCAGAACCGGCGTGCCTCGGCACCGCCGGCCTTGGCGCTGTGGAAGATCGCGACGATGTCGCCGCCCGCGCACAGGCCACGCTCGCCGGCCCCTGACACGACGACCGCGCGAACGTCGTCGTCGTGTTCCCAGGCCGTCAGGGCGGCCGCGATGTCGGTGACCATCGGGTGGGTCAGCGAGTTGATCGCCTTGGGCCGGTTGAGGGTCAGGTGCCCGACTCCGTCGCGCACCGTTACTAGGAGATCCTCGTTTCCGTCCACGCCAGCAATCTAGATCGTCGCCCCTGATCGGAGGGCGCCGGGTAAGGTTCCTGTGAGAAGGCTGGGAACAGATTCGATTCTCGGGAACTGTCCCGGCGCGTCGATCGTTCAACGGTTGTTCGGCACAGGCCGAAACACGACATCAGGAAAGGAACCGACGGTGCGCGAAAGCAGCAACCCGGTATTCCGCTCATTGCCCAAGGGGCAGCAGCAGGGCGGATACGCGCAGTTCGGTACCGCAGCCGCCGGCTACGGCGCGCAGGCGGTACAGGCCGACCCGTACACGACGCAGTACCCGGATCAGCGTCAGACGGGTGTTTCCCGTCCGCTGACCATCGATGACGTCGTCACCCGCACCGGTATCACCCTGGCCGTGGTCACGGCGGTCGGTGTCCTGTCCTACTTCCTGGTGGCGCAGAACATCGGCCTGATGATGCCGTTCACGCTCATCGGCGGCCTCGGCGGCTTCGCGCTGGTGATGATCGCGACGTTCGGACGCAAGCAGGACAACCCGGCCATCGTGCTGTCGTACGCGGCGCTCGAGGGGCTGTTCCTGGGCGCGGCATCCTTCCTGTTCGCCAACCTGGTCTCCAGCGGCGGCCCCGGCATGATCGCCCAGGCGGTCTTCGGCACAGTCGGCGTGTTCGCCGGCATGCTGGTCGTCTACAGGACGGGCGCCATCCGCGTCACCCCGAAGTTCACCCGCATGCTGGTCGCCGCCCTGTTCGGCGTGATGGCCATCGCGCTGCTCAACTTGGTGCTCGCGCTGTTCGGCGTCGGCGGCGGTGAGGGCTTCGGCCTGCGCAGCGGCGGCCCGCTGGCGATCATCTTCTCGCTGGTCTGCATCGGTCTCGCGGCGTTCATGTTCCTGATCGACTTCGACTCGGCCGACCAGATGATCCGCGCTGGTGCGCCGGAAAAGGCGGCGTGGGGCATCGCGCTGGGTCTGACCGTCACCCTGGTGTGGCTCTACCTCGAGATCCTGCGGCTGTTGAGTTACTTCAACAACGACTAGTCATCGCACCGAGAAGGGCGCTCACCGAAAGGTGGGCGCCCTTTTTGGTTGGCGTGAGGCGCCGCGAAGGTGCTGCCTCGGCAGCGAAACGCGCCGCGCCGCGACAGTGACTTCACTCTCGCGGCGCGGCACGGCCGCAAAACTACGAGAGGCGCTCCACGACCATCGCCATGCCCTGCCCTCCGCCGACGCACATCGTCTCGATGCCGAAGGTCTTGTCGTGCGTGGCGAGGTTGTTCAGCAGCGTGGCGGTGATCCGGGCGCCCGTCATGCCGAACGGATGCCCGAGCGCGATAGCGCCACCGGAGACGTTGAGCTTGTCCTCGTCCATGCCGAGCTCGCGTGCCGAGCCCAGCACCTGCACCGCGAACGCCTCGTTGATCTCGTACAGGTCGATGTCGGAGATCGACATCTTCGCGCTGGCCAGCGCCTTGCGCACGGCCTCGATCGGGCCGAGGCCCATGATCTCCGGCGACAGACCCGACACGCCGGTCGACACGATGCGCGCCAGCGGGGTCAGCCCCAGCTCCTTGGCCTTGGTGTCGCTCATGATGACGACCGCGGCCGCGCCGTCGTTCAGCGGGCAGGCATTACCCGCGGTGATCGTGCCGTTGGGCCGGAACACCGGCTTCAGCTGGCTGACGGCCTCGTAGGTGGTGCCGGCCCGCGGGCCGTCGTCGGTGGTGACGACGGTGCCGTCGGGCAGCGTGACCGGGGTGATCTCGCGCTCGAAGAAGCCGCTCTTGATGGCTTCCTCGGCGCGGTTCTGCGACCGCACGCCCCAGTGGTCCTGGTCCTCACGGCTGATCCCGGTGAACAGTGCGACGTTCTCCGCCGTCTGGCCCATCGCGATGTACACGTCGGGCAGCAGGCCGTCCTCGCGGGGATCGTGCCACTCGGAGGCGCCTGCGGCAGCCTGCTCGGTGCGGGCCATCGCGTCGGCGTACAGCTCGTTCTTCGAGTCCGGCCAGCCGTCAGAGGTGCCCTTGAGGAAGCGCGACACCGTCTCAACACCGGCGGAGATGAATGCGTCACCCTCCCCGGCCTTGATCGCGTGGAACGCCATCCGCGTGGTCTGCAACGACGACGAGCAGTACCGGTTGACCGTGGTGCCGGGCAGGAAGTCGTAGCCCAGCTGCACCGCCACGGTGCGGCCGATGTTGAATCCCGCCTCACCGCCGGGCTGGCCGCAGCCCAGCATCAGGTCGTCGATCTCGCGGGGGTCCAGCGCCGGAACCTTGTCGAGAACGGCCTTGACCATCTGGGCGGCCAGGTCGTCGGGACGCATCGAGACCAGCGAGCCTTTGTTGGCCCGGCCGATGGGGGAGCGGGCGGTGGCGACGATGACGGCTTCGGGCATGAGGACTCCTCGGTAGACAGCGAGAACGTGTCTGTGAACCTAGCTCGCAGCCACGACGATCGGCGCGGGCACCCCGGTGGAGCGGCGCCACAGCCGCCCGAGGTTGCCGATCCGCGACAGCAGCGAGCCCTCGCCCGAGCGGGATTCCAGAGCCGCTTCAGCGGGTTCGCTGCCGACGAACTCACCCAGCGCGGCACACAGCGCGGGCAGCAGCTGCTGGGCGGCCAAGGAGTAACCCGCGGCCGACGGATGGAACATGTCCTGTGAGAACAGCTCATCGGGCGCCTTGTAGAAATGCGGGGCCAGCAGATCGGAGAACGGCACCGGCACGCCGCCCGCGGCCCGGACCTCACCGGCCTGAGCGCGCGCCAACCGCAGCCCACGGCTGCGCGCCACCCAGCGCAGCGGCTGCGGAATCGCCTTGATCACACCGAAATCGGGGCACGTACCGACGACGACGACCGCGCCGCTGCTGCGGAGCCGCGCTACGGCCCGGCCCAGCCGCCGCGCCGACGGCCCGACGCCGTTGGGGGCGGTGATGTCGTTGGCGCCGATCATGATCACCGCCGCGTCCGGCGGCGGACCGGCGACGAACATCGCATCGATCTGACCGGACAGTCCCTTCGACGTCGCGCCGACGATCGCCTTGGTGCTGAGTCGGATGCGCTTACCCGACTCCTTCGCCAGGCCGCGGGCCAGCAGCACGCCCGGCACCTCGTCGGCGGTCCGACATCCGTAGCCGGTGGCGGTGGAGTCGCCGAAGATCATCAGGTGCAGGTCGAACGGCACGCCGCGGTACCAGCGCGTCACCGGCCCACCGTCGGGGAGGTAGACGCCGTCGGCGCGGGGTGGGATGTCCCAGGATTTGGGGATGACGCGGCGGGCCTGATCGGCCTGTCCGGTCAGCAGGTTGCGGGCGCCGACGTAGACCGATCCGGTGGACGCCAGCGTTGCGACCGCCGCCAGCGCGACGGTCGACCGGCGGACGTGAGGAGCACGGCGGCTGAAGCCCACGAGAGCGAGTTTAGGTGGCCGATCGGCGGGCGAGCGGGAGGGCGACGGAATCCGCGGTCACGGTGCGGTATCAACTCCGGTATCAATCGCGTTTAAACGATTGTGATAATGGTTACAGGTGTCAAGCTAAGTAACGAGCTTGTCTGAGTATCTTGGCTGATCCCGTACTACAACGGCGTAGGAAGTGGTGGCGATGACGGCACCGAGCAAGGTCCCCAGTACTGCCCATCTGGGTGTCCGGCCAGGTCGAGGGCACAAACCGCGCCGTTTCCCGGTCAGTGACGGGGCGCCGGTCGAGGTCGTCGAGGACGGCCCGAGCATCGCAGGACGCGTCATGGGTCTGGCCGCGAGGGCGACCATCAAGCCGTTCCTCTCCGTTGGCAGCTACGCTCCCAAGCTGCCGTGGCCCTGGGGGCTGGTGGACTTCGCGGCCCGCGTCATCCGCCCGGTCCCCGGCACGGTCCGCGCGACGATCGCGCTGCCCCACTGCACGGCACAGCTGGTGCGGGCCGCAGGTGTCCTGCCCGCGGACGGCAAGCGCAGCGTCGTCCTCTACATGCACGGCGGCGCGTTCCTGACGTGCGGCGTGCACACCCACGGCCGCCTGGTGACGGCACTCTCGCGATACGCCGATGCGCCCGTCCTCGTCGTCAACTACCGGATGATCCCCAAGCACTCGGTGGGCACCGCGCTCGACGACTGCTTCGACGCCTACCGCTGGCTGCGCGAGACGGGCTACGAGCCCGACCAGATCGTCCTCGCCGGCGACTCCGCGGGCGGCTACCTCGCGCTCTCGCTCGCCGAGCGTCTGCAGTTCGACGGTTTCGAGGGATACACCGAGACGCCCGCGGCCGTCGTCACGATGTCGCCGCTGTTCGAGATCGACAACGAGGGACGTGCCGAGCACCCCAACATCCGCAGCGATGTCATGTTCCCGCCCAAGGCTTTTCACGCGCTCATCGAGCTGATCGAGCAGGCCGGAGCGAAACGGGTCGTGAACGGCAAGCCCGAGGAGATCTACGAACCGCTCGATCACATCGAGCCGGGCCTGCCCCGCACCCTGATCCACGTCTCCGGGTCGGAGGTCCTGCTCAGTGACGCGCGCAAAGCGGCGCGTCTACTCGCCGCCTCCGGGGTGCCGGTGGAGGTGCGCATCTGGCCCGGCCAGATGCATGTCTTCCAACTCGGCTCGCCTGCCGTTCCCGAGGCCAACCGGTCGATCAAGCAGATCGGCGAGTACATCCGAGAGGCCACCTGGTAGTCCCCTGACGGGCCTGAGACGATGGACGCATGCGCATCGCCCGGCACGTCAGTGAGCTCATCGGCAACACCCCTCTGGTTCAACTGAACTCGGTGGTTCCCCCCGGGTCGGGCACGGTGGCGGCCAAGGTCGAGTACCTCAACCCGGGCGGTAGCTCGAAAGACCGCATCGCGGTCAAGATGATCGACGCAGCCGAGGCCAGCGGCCAGCTCAAGCCGGGCGGCACCATCGTCGAGCCGACGTCCGGCAACACCGGGGTCGGTCTGGCGCTGGTGGCTCAGCAGCGCGGTTACAAGTGCATCTTCGTCTGCCCGGACAAGGTCAGCGAGGACAAGCAGAACGTGCTGCGGGCCTATGGCGCCGAGGTCGTGGTGTGCCCGACAGCAGTGGCACCCGACGACCCCGACAGCTACTACAGCGTGTCCAACCGACTGGTGACCGAGATCGACGGGGCGTGGAAGCCCGACCAGTACTCCAACCCGATGGGCCCCGAGAGCCACTACGAGTCGACCGGGCCGGAGATCTGGGCCGACACCGACGGCAAGATCACCCACTTCGTGGCCGGCGTGGGTACCGGCGGAACCATCACCGGTGCCGGCCGCTACCTCAAAGAGATCAGCGACGGCCGGGTCAAGGTCGTCGGCGTCGACCCGGAGGGTTCGGTGTATTCGGGCGGGACCGGGCGGCCGTATCTGGTCGAGGGTGTCGGCGAGGATTTCTGGCCGACGGCCTATGACCCCGCGGTGCCCGACGAGATCATCGCCGTGTCGGATGCCGACTCGTTCGAGATGACCAGGCGGCTGGCGCGCGAGGAAGCGCTTCTGGTCGGTGGTTCGTGCGGGATGGCCGCCTACGCGGCGATCCAGGTGGCCGAGCGGGAGGGGCCTGACGCCCTGGTCGTGGTGCTGCTGCCCGACGGCGGCCGCGGTTACCTGTCGAAGATCTTCAACGACGGCTGGATGTCCTCCTACGGGTTCCTGCGCAGCAGGCTCGACGGTTCGGTCTCGGAGTCGACGGTGGGTGACGTGCTGCGCGGCAAGTCCGGGGCGCTGCCGGACCTGGTGCACACCCATCCCGCGGAGACGGTCCGCGATGCGATCGGCATCCTGCGGGAGTACGGCGTGTCCCAGATGCCAGTGGTCGGTGCCGAGCCCCCGGTGATGGCGGGCGAGGTGGCAGGCAGTGTCTCCGAACGCGAGCTGCTCTCGGCCGTGTTCGAGGGCCGCGCCAAGCTCGCCGACGCCGTCAGCCAACACATGAGCCCGGCGTTGCCGTTGATCGGTGCTGGCGAACTGGTGAGTACGGCGGCCAAGACGCTGCGCGAGTGCGATGCGGTGATGGTGGTCGAAGAGGGCAAGCCGGTCGGTGTGCTGACCCGGCATGACCTGCTCGGTTACCTCTCCGACAGCAGCACGCGCCGCTGACCTCACAGCGGGTAAAACCGCTGCTCGCAGCCTTCTCTCAGGTATGGTGATCTCGCTTGCTGCCAGCTAAGAAACAGACTGGAAGGCGTCATGAGCGATCAACCGCCGGGGTCTCGACTGTCCCCGCCTCGAGTCGGCGATTCGCCGTTCTCGCGGTACGCGGGATCGGTTGTGGCGCGGCCTGATCCCCGATCGTGCTGGGTGCCCGCGAGATGGCCTGTGACAGCGGGGCGTCCGCTGTTGACGGGGTCGGCGACGGAATCAGTTGTCAGCCAGGGTTTTTCGCTGCATCGGTGGTCATCTGCGCGCTCTCGTCCATGTCGTAACACCATGTCGCTCCACCCAACTGAGCCGAGGAGGAAGATTCGATGACTGACAACCCGGGTGGATACCCGCCCCCTGGTGGATACCCGCCCCCTGGCGGCCAGCCGACCCCCCAGGGCGGCTACACCCCGCCGCCCCCACCCGGTGGCTATCCGCCTCCGCCGCAAGGCAATTACCCGCCCGGCGGCTTTCCTCCTCAGCAACAGGGCTACCCGCAGGTGGCGCCCGCGCTGCCCAAGGATGCATACACGTCGTGGTTGACGCGCGTTGCCGCGTGGTTCATCGACTACATCCCGGTGTTCATCATCGTCGGGCTGGGACAGGGCATCGCGATCCTCACCGGTGACAACAACTGCGAGAACATCAACGGTGGATACGCCTGTACGTCGAGCTACTCCGTCGTCGGCACGCTCGTGTCGTTCCTGGCGTCGGTGCTCACCCTCGCCTACGTGGTGTGGAACTACGGTTACCGCCAGGGCACGACGGGCTCGAGCATCGGCAAGTCGGTGATGAAGTTCAAGGTCGTCAGCGAAAAGACGTTTCAGCCCATCGGTTTCGGGCTGTCCGTGGTTCGCCAGCTGGCTCACTTCGTGGACGCGATCATCTGCTACATCGGCTACCTGTTCCCGCTGTGGGATGCCAAGCGGCAGACGCTCGCCGACAAGATCATGACCACGGTGTGTGTCCCGGCCACCCCGCAGGGGCAGCACGGGCAACAGCCGACGCACCACTACTGAAGCCCTGGGGTCCGGCGTCGGCGCAGCTGCGCCGACGCCGGTCCCGGAGCCAGGTGCCGGGTGCCGGGCGATACGGCTGGCAGCGCTACCGTTGCAGCATGAGCGAGCACCGCAGCGCATCCGAGCATTTCCGGGCACTGGGACCGGCCACCAAAGCGATCCACGCCGGCTACCGGCCCGACCCCGCCACCGGCGTGGTCAACACCCCGATCTATGCCAGCTCGACGTTCGCCCAGGACGGTGTCGGAGGGCTGCGCGGCGGCTTCGAGTACGCGCGGACAGGGAATCCGACCCGCGCCGCGCTGGAGTCCGCCCTGGCCGCGGTCGAATCCGCGACCTACGCCCGCGCGTTCAGTTCGGGCATGGCCGCCACCGATTGCGCGCTGCGCGCCATCCTGCGGCCGGGGGATCACCTCGTCATCCCCGACGATGCCTACGGCGGCACGTTCCGGCTCATCGACAAGGTGTTCGCGCAGTGGGGAATCAGCTACACCGCGGTCGCACTCGGTGATCTGGACAAGGTGCGCGCCGCCGTCACCGATCGCACGAAGCTGATCTGGGTCGAGACGCCGACCAACCCGCTGCTGTCGATCGCCGACATCGCCGGCATCGCGTCGCTGGCCGCGGAACGCGGCGTGAAAGTGTTGGTGGACAACACCTTCGCCTCACCCGCACTGCAGCAGCCGGTGCCGCTCGGCGCCGACATCGTGCTGCACTCGACCACCAAGTACATCGGCGGGCACTCCGATGTCGTCGGCGGCGCGCTGGTCACCAATGACGAGGCTCTCGACGACGCATTCGCTTTCCTCCAGAACGGGGCCGGCGCGGTGCCGGGCCCGTTCGATGCGTACCTCACGATGCGCGGGCTCAAGACGCTGCCGCTGCGGATGCAGCGCCACAGCGACAATGCCGCTGCCATCGCCGAATTCCTCGTCGGGCATCCCGCAGTGGAGACCGTTCTCTACCCGGGGCTGGCAGATCATCCCCACCACGACGTGGCCGCCAAGCAGATGAGCGGGTTCGGCGGAATGGTGTCGGCGCGCCTGAAGGGTGGGCCGCAGGCCGCGCGCGATTTCTGCGCGCGCACCGACATCTTCATCCTGGCCGAGTCGCTCGGCGGGGTGGAGTCGTTGATCGAGTACCCGGGGGCGATGACGCATGCCTCGACGGCGGGCTCGCAGCTCGAGGTGCCCGATGACCTGGTGCGCCTGTCGGTCGGCATCGAAGACATCGCAGATCTGCTCGGCGACGTCGAGCAGGCTCTCGCTTAGGTCAGCTCCGCCAAGGCCTGGCGCACTGCCGACGCGGTGACCGCCAGGTTGACCTCGGCGAGCCCAGTCGGCGACTCGTCGAGCCAACTGCCGCTGGCGATTTCACCAGCTCTGGCGTGCACCCAACGCCAGCCGCGGTCGTTGAGACTGAGCAGCGCGCCGAGCCCGTCGGCTGCGTGCAACACCGTGATCGTCGCCGCAGTGGCTGCGCTCGGCGGTCTGCGCTCGAACAGTGCCGCCATCAGCGCATCGCGGGTCGGACCGACGCGGCGACGATCGGTCAGCGACGTGCTCGCGCGCCGTCGCAGCGCGCCCGAGCGCCCGGTCACGCGACGGATCTGGCCGGTTCGCTCCAGGTGCTCGGCCAGCAGGCGTTCCGCGGACCGGCCCACCACCTTGATCGCCTGGCCGGGTCGCCGCGGGGCCCTGCGTACATAGTCCAGTGCCTTCGCCGTCAGCGGATCGACGGGGCCGGCCGCGTCGAGCGCGATCAGATGCCCCGGCGGGGCCGGTTCACCGTCGACCGTCGGGCGCACCCGGCAGGCGTATGCCATGTCCAGCAGGGTGGCCGCGGCCAGCGCGTGAGCCCGCCTCGGCTCGTCGAGACCGGGTTCGCCGGACGCGTTGTCGACCAGGAGCAGAAACAGCTCTTCAGCGATCTGCGCCACGCCGGTCAGCCGTGATAAGGCTCCGCGGAGACCAGCGTGACCTTCACGGTGTTGCCGTTGGGCACGGTGTAGGTCCGCGTCTCGCCTTCCTTGGCGTCGAGCAGCGCGCCGCCGAGCGGAGAGTTCGGGGAGTACACCTCGAGCTTGCCGTCGGTGACGCCCTCTTGACGGGTCCCGATGAGAAACGTCTCGGTGTCGCTCTCGTCATCGTCGTAGTAGACCTTGACGACCGAACCGGGCAGCGCGACGCCGGACTGCTTCGGTGCTTCGCCGACCTTGGCGGTGTTGAGCAACTCCTGCAGCTGGCGGATCCGGGCTTCCTGCTGACCCTGCTCCTCGCGAGCGGCGTGGTAGCCGCCGTTCTCACGCAGATCGCCTTCTTCGCGGCGGTCGTTGATCTCGGCCGCGATGACGGGGCGGTTGGCGATCAGCTGGTCGAGTTCGGCCTTGAGCCGGTCGAACGCCTCTTCGGTCAGCCAGGTGACCTGGGTGTCAGTCATGTCGGCGCGCTCCTGTCGTCGTCGCTTTCAGCGCTGTGTGCGTGAAAAGTTCTCGGGCACGGTGCTGGGGCGGTGCTGAGGCACCAATGTGTATCAGCGTGTATTGCCACAACCGCCGTCGTCGTAACGGCGCTCAAATGCAGCAATACACGGCTCCAGCAGGAACCGTGTACTGGCCCATGATAGCACCGGGCGGCTACCCGATTTTCATGTTTTCGCAGTCCGCGGTTGGTTGCGCAGTGTCCGATCGCAAGCCCGGACGCTGGTCGGTCTACCCGCTGACCAGGTAGGACGGCACGTCGGTGCCGCACCCGTACACGTCACCGACAACCGCCGGCCGAGACGTCGTCACGGTCGTCCTGACCTGCACGGTTTCCGCCGTCGACGGTGGAACCAGGAGCTCGCGGCGGCCCACTTCGTCACCGTCGTAGGAGCGGGCCCGCACGATGCACACCACCGGCCGGGACGGATCGTCGCGGGTGATGCTCGCCGTCACCTCCACCGTGCGGTCGTCGACGACGCGGTACCCGCCCAGCTCGCCTTTCACCTCCGGGGAGCCCAGCCGGTCGAACGCCACCGCGGCGATCGCGACACCGAGCGCGACCACCGCGACGAACAAGCCGATGACGAGCCAGCGACGGGTGCGCCGACTGCGCTGCGGGGCGCCGTATCGGTCCAGGGGCCTCTCGATCATCTCGTTTTGCATGCCCGTCGTTCGGATAGGTGTACTAGGACTGGAACTATAGGACGTGTCGGTTCTGTTGAACCTGACCGTGAGTGTCCATCCAGGTGAGCAGCTAAGAGGGAACTGTTGAGCGAACTGCGGTTGATGGCCGTGCACGCGCACCCCGACGACGAGTCAAGCAAGGGCGCGGCGACGATGGCCCGCTACGTCGACGAGGGCGTACGGGTGATGGTGGTGACGCTGACAGGCGGGGAGCGCGGCGACATCCTGAACCCGGCGATGGATCTGCCCGAGGTGCACGGCCGGATAGACGAGATCCGCCGCGAGGAGATGGCCAAGGCGGCCGCGATCCTCGGCGTCGAGCACCAGTGGCTGGGCTTCGTCGACTCGGGTCTGCCTGAAGGTGATCCCCTGCCGCCGCTGCCGGAGGGCTGCTTCGCGCTGGAGCCGCTCGAGGTGCCCACCGAGGCGCTGGTCCGGGTGATCCGCGACTTTAAGCCCCACGTCATGACCACCTATGACGAGACCGGCGGCTACCCGCACCCCGACCACATCATGTGCCACAAGGTGTCGGTCGCGGCGTACGAGGCGGCTGCCGACTACCTGCTCTACCCCGACGCCGGCGATCCATGGGCGACCCACAAGCTGTACTACAACCACGGTTTCCTGCGGCAGCGCATGCAGGTGCTGCAGGACGAGTTCGCCAGGAACGGCCAGGAGGGTCCGTTCGCGAAGTGGCTCGAGAGTTGGGATCCGGAGATCGACCTGGCCGACAAGCGGGTCACCACGCGCATCGAATGCGCGAAGTACTTTCCTCAGCGTGACGAGGCGCTGCTCGCGCACGCCACCCAGATCGACCCGAAGAGCTTCTTCTTCACGACCCCGATGGAGTGGCAGCAGCGGTTGTGGCCGACCGAGGAGTTCGAGCTCGCCCGGTCCCGCGTCCCGGTGTCGCTGCCCGAGACCGACCTGTTCACCGGCATCGAGGGACGGAACTGAGCTGATGATGACCGCGCTGGCCGTCGACATCCTGGCCCAGAACCCGCCGCAGCAGAGCGGACCCGACTTCGGTAAAGCGAGTCCGTTCGGCCTCATCGTGATCGTGCTGCTGCTGATCGCCGTCTTCGGGCTGGTGTGGTCGATGAATCGGCATCTGAAGAAGGTGCCGGCCTCGTTCGACACCGACGCCGACGGCACCGAGGGTGGTGTCGACACGGGTGCCCCGGACGCCGATCCCGACCTGGCCGCGGGCAACCCGGCCGATCCGGTGGCGCGTCGTGAGCCCGACGCCGGGCCGTAACACCCTCGGGGCGGCGCTGAGCCCCTATCTGCGCCAGCACGCCGACAATCCGGTGCACTGGCGGCAGTGGAGTGCCGAGGCGCTTGCCGAGGCCGCCGCCCGCGATGTGCCCATCCTGCTGTCGATCGGATACGCGGCGTGCCACTGGTGCCACGTGATGGCCCACGAGTCGTTCGCTGACGACGAGGTGGCCGCGGTGGCCAACGCCGGATTCGTCTGTATCAAGGTGGACCGCGAGGAGCGCCCCGATCTCGACGCGGTGTACATGGCCGCCACGGTGGCCCTCACCGGGCAGGCCGGTTGGCCGATGACGTGCTTCCTGACCCCCGACGGCCAACCGTTCTTCTGCGGCACCTATTACCCGAAAACGACGTTCCTGCAGTTGCTCTCGGCTGTGAGTGAGACATGGCGTCATCGGCGCGCCGAGGTGGAGCAGGCGTCGCAGCACATCACCGGCGAACTGCAGACGATGACCACCGGCCTGCCCGGGGGCTCCCCGGTGACCGCGGAGCTGTGCGACGGCGCGGTCGAGGCGGTGCTCGCCGACGAGGACACGGCGCACGGCGGGTTCGGTGGGGCGCCGAAATTCCCGCCGTCGGTTCTGCTGGAAGCGCTGCTCCGCCACCACGAACGCACCGGCACGGACGCGGCGCCGGCAACGGTGGCCCGCGCGTGTGAGGCGATGGCGCGCGGCGGCCTCTACGACCAGCTCGCCGGCGGCTTCGCCCGCTACAGCGTGGACGAGGCGTGGGTGGTGCCGCATTTCGAGAAGATGCTCTACGACAACGCGTTGCTGCTGCGGGTCTATGCGCACTGGGCGCGGCTCTCCGGTGATCCTCTGGCGCGCAGGGTGACTCGCGAGACCGCGATGTTCATGCTCGAGAATCTGCGCCGCGATGGCCTGTTCGTCTCGTCGCTGGATGCCGACGCCGCGGGACGGGAGGGATCGACGTATGTGTGGACTCCCGCGCAGCTGCGCGACGCACTCGGTGACGACTCGGACTGGGCCGCAGCGCTTTTCGTCGTGACCGACGACGGCACCTTCGAGGACGGTGCGTCGGTGCTGCAGCTGCGCGCGGAGCCGACCGATGCGGCGCGGTTCGATGCCGTGCGGAAGACCTTGCGCGCGGTGCGCGCTGAAAGGCCGCAACCCGAGCGTGACGACAAGGTCGTCACCGCGTGGAACGGGCTGGCTATCACGGCACTGTGCGAGGCGGGCGTCGCGCTGGCCGAACCCGAGCTGATCGACGCGGCCGCGTCCTGCGCGGACGCCCTGCTGGATTTGCACGTGCGCGACGGCCGGCTGCGCCGCACCAGCCTCGGTGGTGTCGTCGGCCCCAGCGCGGCCATCCTCGACGACCACGCGGCCCTCGCCACCGGCCTGCTCACGCTGCACCAGGTCAGCGGGGCGCAACGCTGGCTCGACGCCGCCACCGAAATGCTCGACGTCGCGCTGGACCAGTTCGCCGATCCAGACCGCCCGGGCCGCTTCTACGACGTCGCCGACGACGCAGAGCAGTTGCTGATGAGGCCCGCCGATCCGTTCGACGGGGCTACGCCGTCGGGGGCGTCGTCGATGGCGGAGGCGCTGATGTTGGCCGCGCACCTCGCTCCCGCCGACAGGGCGAACCGCTACGGCGACGCGTTCGACACCACGCTCGCGACGGCCGCGCCGCTGCTGGCGCGGGCGCCCCGGTCGGCCGGACACTGGCTCGCGGTCGCCGAGGCGGCGGTGCGTGGTCCGATCCAGATCGCGGTGTCGTGCGTCGACCCGGCGACGTCGGATCTGCTGCGGGCCGCCCGCGCGCTGGCGCCAGGGGGAGCGATCGTCGTGGGCGGGCCGGTCGATACGTCGGAACTGCTGAGGGACCGGCCGCAGATGGGCGGCATCGACGACCCCGAGGATGCTGCCTACGTGTGTCGCGGGCGGGTGTGCGATCTGCCGATTCGCACGGCCGGCGAACTCGCTGCCACGCTGAAGCCGTCCGTGTAGCGTTGCGGCTCATGAGCTTCGAGCCCGATGTCCTGCACGGTTTCGTCCAGCGCTACCTCGACACGGTCGCCACCGGCACTGCCGAGGACGTCGCCGCGCTCTACGCCGAGGACGCCACTCTGGAAGACCCGGTCGGGTGCGGGGAAGTGCACATCGGCCGACAGGCCATCGCCGGGTTCTACAAGGGAATGGAAGGCGATCACGACATCACCACCGAGCTGCTGACGTTCCGCGCCGGTGGGCACGAGGCCGCGTTCATGTTCGCGATCAACGTCGGCGGCGCGATGCGCATCGAACCCATCGAGGTCATGGTGTTCGACGGCGACGGCAAGATCACGTCGATGAAGGCCTACTGGAGCCAGGAGAACATCACTCCGCTGTAGGGGGCGATGTTCTCAGCCGGAGAAGACGGCGAACCACATCGCGACGTAGTGGCAGATCGCCGCGACGGCCGTGCAGGCGTGGAAGAACTCGTGATGGCCGAACGTCGTGGGCCACGGGTTCGGCCACTTCAGCGCATAGAGCACACCGCCGATGCTGTAGAGCGCGCCGCCGACGATCAGCAGCACCACCGCTGCCACCCCGGCGCCCTGCAGAATCGGCCCGATGAACCACGCGGCCACCCAGCCCAACAGGATGTAGAGCGGCGTCCCCACCCACCGCGGCGCCGACGGCCAGAACATCTTCAGCAGCACCCCGGCCAGAGCGCCACTCCACACGATCCACAGCAGCACCTCACCGCTGTGCTGGGGCAGCGCCAGCACAGCGAACGGCGTGTAGCTGCCCGCGATGAACACGAAGATCATCGAGTGGTCGGCACGTTTCATCCACGTGCGCGCGGTCTTCGACGTCCAGTTCACCCGGTGGTAGGTCCCGCTGACCGTGAACATCGCGACGATCGTCAGCGTGTAGACGAGCGTCGCGACTCCCGCCTGGGTCGACTTCATCGACCACGACACCGCGACCAGCGTGGCTCCGCAGATGACCGCGATCACCGCGGAGTAGACGTGGATCCATCCGCGTAGCCGCGGCTTGCCCAGGAATTGGGCGACACCTTCTGCGACGGCCTCGGGCAGATCCTCGGGTTCCCGTGGCGTGTCGGCGGTGTACCAAGGCTCCAGAGATGTCGGCATTTCACCTCCGCTGACTGGCGTGGACAATCCATCGGTCACAGTAGTCTGGATCATCGTGGACCTCATTCCGCGGCGGCTCAAGGAACCGGCCTACCGGCTCTACGAGTTGCGGCTGCGACAGGAGCTGTCCCGGCAGAAATCCGAGCTCCCGCGCCATATCGCCGTGCTGTGCGACGGCAACCGGCGGTGGGCCCGTGAGCTCGGCCACGACGACGTCGCGTTCGGCTACCGCGCGGGCGCGCAGCGGATCGCCGAGATGCTGCGCTGGTGCGCCGAAGCCGGCATCGAGATGGCCACGGTCTACCTGCTGTCCACCGAGAACCTGCAGCGCGACGCCGACGAGTTGGCAGCGCTGATCGACATCATCACCGACGTCGTCGAAGAGATCTGCGCGCCGGCCAATCAGTGGAGTGTCCGCACGGTCGGCGATCTCGAGCTGATCGGCCAGGAGCCCGCCCGCCGGCTGCGCGAGGCGGTGCAGTCGACCGACGGCAACGGTGGCCACTTTCATGTCAACGTCGCCGTCGGGTACGGCGGCCGTCAGGAGATCGTCGACGCGGTCCGCGCCCTGTTGAGCAAGGAGCTGGCCAACGGCGCCACGGGGGACCAGCTGATCGAAGCCGTGACCGCAGAAGCGATCTCGGAGAACCTCTACACCTCGGGCCAGCCCGACCCCGATCTGGTGATCCGAACCTCGGGTGAGCAACGGCTCTCGGGGTTCCTGCTGTGGCAGAGCGCCTACTCGGAGATGTGGTTCACCGAGGCCTACTGGCCGGAATTCCGGCGGGTCGACTTCCTGCGGGCGCTGCGCGACTACAGCGCCAGGCATCGGCGCTACGGACGCTAGGGCGCCGTGATGCTCGGCCTGTCCGCCGCGGTGTTCGCGCTGAGCTGGTGGCTGGGCCTCTATCTGCTGGCCCGTGACCCGCGCAAACCGGTGCTGGTGCTCGCCGCGGTGGGTCTGACCGGCTTCGCGGCCGTCGTCGCGCTAGACGCCGTGCGCGTAGGCGCCGGTGTCGACGCGCTCGGCCGGCTCGAGGTGTACCTCGTCGCGGTGCCGGGGGTGGCCTGGTTCGCGGTGCTGCTGGAGATGTCACGCCCGCGGGACTGCGCACGCGGTCGCGCCCGCGAGGCCGCGCTCGTCGCCGCGGCAGCCGTCGTCGCCGTGATCGGAGCCGCGATGGCCGGCGACGTCGAGGGGCCGCTGCGGCTCGGTCACTGGGTGCTGTTCGCCGCGGTCTCAGTTCCTGCCGTCGGCGCGCTGCTGGCCGCAGTCCTGCGCCGCCACCAGCCTCGGCCCGTCGTCGGGTTCGTCGTCGTCGCCACGCTGTTCTTCGCACTCGGCAACGCGATCCTCGTCATCCCGCTCGGTCTGGTCCCCAGCTGGCTCGCGCTCGCCTCGACCGGCGTCGACGTCGCCTTGCTCGGCATGGCGGTAGCTCTGGGCGACGCCTTCGACGAGGGCCAGGCGCTGCGCAAGGACATGCTGCGCTCGGCGCTGGGCACCGCGGCGGTCGCGGTGCTGTTCGGCGGCCAGGTGCTGCTCGGCGTGGCCGCCTCCGGGCCGGGCGTCACGCTGGTCGTGCTGCTGTTCACCAGCCTCGCGATCGCGATCACCGTCAACGTGCTGGCCGACCCGCTCGCGGGACTGCTGGACCGGCTCGCGTTCTCGCGGACCCCCGCGCTGAGCGCCGAGCGCGCGGCGCTGCGCAGCACCGAGGCGGCGCTGCCGCGGCGTGCGGCCGGCCCCCTCGACGACATGGACGACGAGACGTTCGTCCGCGTCACCCGCCGCGCCCTCGGCCACTACGCCGACTTGTCCAAGCTCGTCGCGAGCCCGCTGACCGCGCTGCCGATCATCGACGAGCGGCTCGCCCGGCGCGGGGCGCCCGGTCACCCGCTGGAACGCGCCAACGAACTGCGTGCGCTGCTGGCCGAGCGCATCGCCGGCCTGAAACCCCGCGACGGCAACGACTTCGGCACCACCGAGGCGTGGCGGCACTACAACGCCCTCTATTTCCCGTACGTCGTCGGCGTCCGCGCCTACGCGCAGAACGCGACCGCCGCCGGTCTGGACCCGGTGGCGCGCCGCGCGTGGCAGTGGCTTGCCACCGAGGTACCGCAGCGCTCCCTGCACAACTGGCAGAACGCCGCCGCGCGCGTCATCGCCACCGACCTCAAGAGCAGCCTCGTCGACGTGCGCTGACCTGCGGTTGGCAGCACTTGGCAGCATTCGGTGTCGATCTGGCACCGACATCGGCGCACCGTCAGTGCCATGACCGCCATCACCCACCGCGCCGCCGGGGCGAGCCGCCCCGACGACCAGCTGTTGCGCTTCGCCCTGCGCGCCGACGCCACACTCTGCGGCGGGGTCGGCCTCTTCGCCGCGATGGCAGCTGATCCGCTCGGCCGGCTGACAGGGGTGAGCGCAACGGTCGGGTGGCTCGCCGGCGCCGCGTTGGTCGGATACGGCGCGCTGCTGTACAGCGCCGCACGGCTGGGCAGCATCCGGCATGTGGGCGTCGCGGTCCTGGTCGGTAACGCGCTGTTCGTCGCCGCGGTCGTCACCGTCCTCGTGACCGGTGCGATGGCGCTGACCGGTGCAGGCACCGCTCTCGTGCTGACGTTCACGGCGGCCACCATCGGCCTGTCGTGGCTGCAGTACCTCGGGGTGCGCCACCTGGCGTGACCCCGTCATGGCTGGGACCGGAGTCGCCGTCGGAAGAGGTTACGGCGTCGGCTCCGGTACCGGTCCTACTGAAAGGAATCACTCATGACCGGCACCGTTTTCTCCCGACTCGGCACTGTGTCCTCCCGCCTCGGCGCTGTGTCCTCCCGCCTCGGCACTGTGTCCTCCCGCGTCGGCGCGGCGAGCGACTTGCTGCTGCGTTTTGCGATGCGCGCCGACGCCGTGTGCAGCGGCCTCAGCGGAGTCGCACTGCTGGCGCTCGCCCCGACGGTCGCCCGGCTGTCGGGGACGACGCCCGCGATCGAGTACGCGACGGGTGCGTCGTTCGTCGCGTTCGCCCTCGTGGTGCTGGTGTTCGCGTCACGGCCGCGGATCCGCACGGCCGGTGTGGTGCTGGCCGCCGGCAATCTGCTGTTCAGCGTCGCCACGGTCTGCATCGTGCTGGCCGAGGTGTTGCCCCTGACCACCACCGGGGTGGCGCTGTTCCTCGGGACCGGCGTCTACACGTTGGTGATGGCCGAGCTGCAGTTCCAGGGCGTGCGCCGCATCAGCGCTCGCGACTAGAGCTTGCGCAGCCGCAGCCGGTTGATCGAGTGATCGGAGTCCTTGCGCAGCACCAGCGTGGCGCGCGGGCGCGTCGGCAGGATGTTGTCGATCAGGTTGGGGCGGTTGATCGAATGCCAGATGTCGCGGGCGGCGAAGACGGCCTGCTCGTCGGTCAACGTGGAGTAGTGGTGGAAGTGCGAGGCCGGGTCGGCGAACGCCCCGGCCCGCATCGACAGGAACCGCGAGATGTACCACTCCTCGATGTCCTCGATGCGCGCGTCGACGTAGACAGAGAAATCGAAGAGGTCCGACACCATCAGCGCAGGCCCGGTCTGCAGGACGTTGAGACCCTCCAGGATGAGGATGTCCGGGTGCGCGATGATCTGCTTCTCGCTCGGCACGATGTCGTAGAGCAGGTGCGAGTACACCGGGGCGCACGCAGCGTCGACACCCGATTTGACCGCGGTGACGAAGCGCATCAGCGCGCGGCGATCGTATGACTCGGGAAAACCCTTGCGATGCATGAGATTACGTCGAGACAGCTCGGCGTTGGGGTAGAGGAAGCCGTCGGTGGTCACCAGATCCACCCGGGGGTGGTGCTCCCAGCGGGCGAGCAGTGCCTGCAGCACGCGCGCGGTGGTCGATTTGCCGACCGCGACGCTGCCGGCCACCCCGATGACGAACGGCACCGGTCGGTCCGGATTCTGTTGCGGTTCCCCGAGGAAGTCGGCGGTGGTGGAGAACAGCGTTTGGCGCGCCGCCACCTGCAGGTGGATCAATCGCGCCAGCGGGAGGTAGACCTCCTCGACCTCGAGCAGGTCGATCTTCTCGCCGATACCCCGCAACCGGACCAGTTCGTCCTCGGTCAGCTTCAGCGGCGTCGACATCCGCAGTGCTCGCCACTGACGTCGGTCGAACTCCACATAGGGGCTGGGTTCGCTCAGCCGAGCCATGGGCACAGTCTTGCAGTTAGCGTGGTGACCATGGACGCCGGTACTGGTTCTGAGTCTCTGGTGCGCGACTACCTGATGCTGGGGCTGCGCTTCGACCGCATCGAAGAGGGCTACGTCGACTCGTTCACCGGCGACCCCGCACTGCGTCGCGCGGTCGCCGACGAACCCGCACCCGACCCCGCCGACCTCGCGCGCGACGCCCGACGGTTGCTCGGCGAACTACCCGCCGGCCTCGACGCCGATCGTGCCGCGTTCGTCGGTGCACACCTGCGCGCCCTCGAGTGCGCGGCCCGCACGTTCGCAGGCGAGAAGGTGGGGTTCGTCGACGAGGTCGAGGCATACTTCGACGTCCGCATCAGCAAGGGCGATCCCGAGCGCTACCGGGAGGCGCACGCCAAGCTCGGCGACGCGCTCGGAGGCACCGGCCCGCTGGCCGACCGGATCTCCGCCCACCGCGCGGCCGAGGAGATTCCGCCGGCTCGTCTGGAAGAAGCCATCCACGCGTTCTCCAGCGCCCTGCGTGACCGGGTCCGCGCGACGTTCCCTCTGCCGGAGCGCGAGACCATTACCTACGAGGTGGTCACCGACAAACCGTGGTCGGGATTCAACTACTACCTCGGCGACTACCGGTCCACGGTCGCCGTCAACGCCGACCTCAAGCAGCAGATGGCGAACCTGCCGCGGCTGGTCGCCCACGAGTCCTACCCCGGCCACCACACCGAGCACTGCCGCAAAGAAGCCGGGCTCGTCGAGGGCAAAGGTCAGGCCGAGCAGACGATCTTCCTGGTCAACACGCCGCAGTGCCTGATGGCCGAGGGCCTGGCCGACCTCGCGCTCCACGCCGCCGTCGGGCCGGGGTGGGGGACCTGGGCCGCCGAGATCTATGCCGACCTGGGCCTGCGGTTCGACGGCGCGCGAGCCGAGACGATCTCGGAGGCGACGGCCGCGCTAGCCGATGTCCGCCAGGACGCCGCACTGATGCTGCACGATGAGCACCGCGACGTCGACGACGTGGTGGCGTTCCTGAAGCGCTGGTTGCTGGTCGACGACAACCGCGCCCGCCAGATGTTGCGGTTCCTGTCCTCGCCGCTGTGGCGGGCCTACACCAGCACCTACGTCGAGGGCTACCGGCTGCTACGTGGCTGGCTCGACGACCGGCCCGACGGCGTCACGTTGACCCAGCGGTTCACCACGCTGCTCGACGAGCCGCTGATCCCGTCGTCGCTGCGGGCCGCCTGAGCCGCCGCCGGGTGTGCGGTTTCATCCGCAACACGCCGGGTCAAGCGTCACGGATCGCACACTCGGTCGGTCTCGGTGGGTTTCTCGGCCGGGCTGGTCGCGGGCTAGGCTCGACGGCATGACTGCCACCTCCGCCAAAGGTCAGGGCATCGAATACGCCGACACCGCGAGCGAGGCCTACCGCGCCGCTCTTCGGGTGATCGAGAGCGTGGAACCGCGCATCGCCGAGGCCACCCGCAAAGAGCTCGACGATCAACGCCATTCGCTGAAGCTGATCGCCAGCGAGAACTACGCCTCGCCGGCCGTGCTGCTGACGATGGGCACCTGGTTCTCCGACAAGTACGCCGAGGGCACCGTCGGGCACCGCTTCTACGCGGCATGCCAGAACGTCGACACCGTCGAGGCGCTCGCCGCCGAGCACGCGCGCGAACTGTTCGGGGCGTCCTACGCCTATGCCCAGCCGCATTCGGGCATCGACGCCAACCTGGTGGCCTACTGGGCGATCCTGGCCACCCGGGTCGAGACCCCGGGCCTGGCCGACATCGGTGCCAAGCACATCAACGACCTGTCGGAAGCGGACTGGGAGACGCTGCGCGCCAAGCTGGGCAATCAGAAGCTGATGGGCATGTCGCTGGACACCGGCGGACACCTCACCCACGGCTTCCGGCCGAACATCTCGGGCAAGATGTTCCACCAGCGCCAGTACGGCACCAACCCCGAGACGGGCTTCATCGACTACGACGCCGTGGCCGCGGCCGTGCGCGAGTTCAAGCCGCTGATCCTGGTCGCCGGGTACTCGGCCTACCCGCGCCGCGTGAACTTCGCCAAGATGCGCGAGATCGCCGACGAGGTGGGCGCGACGTTCATGGTCGACATGGCGCACTTCGCCGGTCTGGTGGCGGGCAAGGTGTTCACCGGCGACGAGGATCCCGTGCCACACGCGCACGTGGTGACGACGACGACGCACAAGTCGCTGCGCGGCCCGCGTGGCGGTCTGGTGCTGGCCACCGAGGAGTACGCGCCGGCGGTCGACAAGGGCTGCCCGATGGTGCTGGGCGGCCCGCTCTCGCACGTGATGGCCGCCAAGGCCGTCGCGCTGGCCGAGGCCCGCCAGCCGGAGTTCCGCACCTACGCCCAGGCCGTCGCCGACAACGCGCAGTCGCTGGCGGACGGCTTCGTCAAGCGGGACGCCGCGCTGGTCACCGGCGGCACCGACAATCACCTGGTGCTGCTCGACGTCACGTCGTTCGGGCTGACGGGCCGGCAGGCCGAATCGGCGCTGCTGGACTCCGGCATCGTCACCAACCGCAATGCGATCCCGGCCGACCCCAACGGCGCCTGGTACACCAGCGGTATCCGCTTCGGCACCCCCGCGCTGACCACCCGCGGGTTCGGCGCCGACGAGTTCGACCGGGTGGCCGAGCTGGTCGTCGAAGTGCTGTCCAACACCCAGCCGGCCGCGGGACCGAACGGGCCGTCGAAAGCCAAGTACACGCTGGCTGAGGGCACCGCGGACGGGGTGCGTTCGGCGGCCGCAGAGCTGCTGGAGGCCAACCCGCTCTACCCGGGTCTGACCCTCTGACACGAGGCCCGCGACACGGCCGAGGAATTTTACGATTCCCACATAATTGGGTTACTGTAACCGCATGGCACAGAAACCTGTCGCTAACGCGCTGACCCTCGAACTCGAGCCCGTCGTCCAGGAGCAGCTGCGACGTCACCTCGATACCGAGGACGCCTGGTTCGCCCACGATTATGTGCCCTTCGACCAGGGCGAGAACTTCGCATTCCTCGGCGGCCGCGACTGGGAGCCCTCGGATGTGACGCTGCCCAAGACGGTCACCGACGCGGTCGAGATCCTGCTGATCACCAAGGACAACCTGGCGGGGTACCACCGCGAGCTGGTCGAACACTTCATCCTCGAGGACAAGTGGGGCCGCTGGCTGGGTCGCTGGACCGCCGAGGAGCACCTGCACGCCGTCGCGCTGCGCAACTACCTCGTCGTCACCCGCGAGGTCGACCCGTCGGCCAACGAGGACGTGCGTGTCGAGCACGTGATGAAGGGCTACCGCGCCAACACCTACAGCCAGATCGAGACGCTCGCGTTCATGGCGATGTGGGAGCGTGCCCACGCCGTGTTCTGCCGCAACCTGGCCGCCGAGACCGACGAGCCGGTGCTACGCGGCCTCGTCGAGAAGATCGCGCGCGACGAGGAACGTCACGCCGAGTTCTTCAGCAACCTGGTCGCGCACTGCGTGAGCTCTCTGCGCGACGAGACCGTCGACGCGATCGCCACCCGGGCTGCGGCCCTGGACGTGGTCGGTGGCGACATCGACGCCTACACCGACAAGGTGGCCACCGTCGCCGAGGCCGGCATCTTCGATCAGGCCGCGCTGCGGCAAGTCGTCGCCGACTCGATCGCGGCGTGGGGCCTGGCCGACGAGCCGCGTCTCTCGGAGTTCATCAGCTCGTAACGGGGCAGCCGCTTCTACGCGGCGCGCCTGTCCGGCGCGGACGCCCGCTCGGGAGTAGCGTCGTTTTCGATGGCTAGCGACATGCTCTGCTGTCCGGGCGGTCCGAATCGTTTCGACGAAAGGACCGGCCCCGGTCCTTTCGGCCGCGCCCGCGTCCACCGAGATGTTCGCGTCGGGGCTCCGCGAACTCGCGCAGCCTCGAGGAGCGCTACGTGATCGATTCTCCCGTCCGGACCTATGTTCTCGACACCTCTGTCCTGTTGTCCGACCCCTGGGCCATCACGAGGTTCGCCGAACACGAGGTCGTGGTTCCGCTGGTGGTGATCAGCGAACTCGAGGCGAAACGCCATCACCACGAACTGGGCTGGTTCGCCCGCCAGGCATTGCGTATGTTCGACGATCTGCGCCTGGAACACGGACGGCTCGATCAGCCGATACCCATTGGCACAGAAGGTGGAACGCTCAACGTCGAACTGAACCACAGCGACCAGTCGGTGCTGCCGTCCGGATTCCGCACCGAGAACAACGACACCCGGATCCTGACGGTCGCCGCCAACCTGGCGGCCGAGGGCAAGCGAGTCACGTTGGTCAGCAAGGACATCCCGCTGCGGGTCAAGGCCGGCGCCGTGGGCCTGCTCGCCGACGAGTACCACGCCCAGGACGTCGTGACGTCCGGCTGGACCGGGATGGCGGAGCTCGAGGTGGCAGGCGAGGACGTCGACGCACTGTTCGCCGAGGGTGAGATCGATCTCGAGGCCGCTCGCGACCTGCCGTGTCACACGGGAATTCGGTTGCTGGGCAGCAACTCTCACGCGTTGGGCCGGGTCAACCCCGACAAGCGGGTGCAACTGGTCCGTGGTGATCGCGAAGTGTTCGGCCTCCGGGGAAGGTCAGCCGAACAACGCGTAGCCCTCGATCTCCTGCTCGACGAGTCCGTCGGCATCGTGTCACTCGGCGGCAAGGCAGGCACCGGCAAATCCGCGCTGGCCCTGTGTGCCGGCCTGGAAGCGGTGCTCGAGCGCCGCACACAGCGCAAGGTCGTGGTGTTCCGGCCGCTGTACGCCGTCGGCGGCCAGGATCTGGGCTACCTGCCCGGCAGTGAGAGCGACAAGATGGGGCCCTGGGCGCAGGCCGTCTTCGACACACTCGAGGGATTGGCCTCCCCGGCGGTGCTCGACGAGGTGCTCTCGCGCGGCATGCTCGAGGTGCTTCCGCTGACCCACATCCGCGGCCGGTCGCTGCACGACTCGTTCGTGATCGTCGACGAGGCGCAGTCGCTGGAGCGCAACGTGCTGCTCACGGTGCTGTCGCGGCTGGGCAGCGGCTCACGGGTGGTGCTCACCCACGACGTCGCGCAGCGGGACAACCTGCGCGTCGGCCGGCACGACGGCGTCGCCGCCGTCATCGAGAAGCTCAAGGGACACCCGCTGTTCGCTCACATCACGCTGCTGCGCAGCGAACGGTCCCCGATCGCGGCGCTGGTCACCGAAATGCTCGAGGAGATCAGCCCCGGCGCCCTGCCGTGATGGCGATTTCGGCGTGGTCGTCGTCGCCCAGCGATCACGACCACGCCGAAATCGCGCGGTAGGCTGCCCACGTGCGTAGGCGTCCCGACAGTTTGACCTGGCGTTATGGCAGGACCGTCCTCGGTACGGCCGCCGCGGTGGTCGTTCTCGTGATCGGTGGGCTCACCGGGCACGTGCGTCCCGCCAACGCCGACGACGTCGACTGCGCGCAGGTCAAGTGCGTGGCGCTGACGTTCGACGACGGGCCGTCGCCGTTCACCGACCGGTTGCTGTCGATCCTGCGCGCCAACAACGCCGAGGCCACCTTCTTCCTGATCGGCAACAAGGTGGCGGCCAACCCGGCCGGCGCCAAGCGGATCGCCGACGCGGGCATGGAGATCGGCACCCACACCTGGGAACACCCGAACATGACGACGATCCCGCCGCAGGACATTCCGGCACAGTTCAGCAAGGGCGTGGACGCGATCGTCGCCGCCACCGGAGTGCGACCGACGTTGTCGCGCACCGCGGGCGGCCTGGTCAACGACGCCGTGCTCGCCGAGGCCGGGCGGCAGGGACTGGCCGACATCAACTGGGACGTCATCCCGTTCGACTGGGCCAACGACTCCAACACCGCCGCGACCCGGGCGCTGCTGATGAGTCAGATCCAGCCCAATTCGGTGGTGCTGATGCACGACACCTATTCCTCGACCGTGGACCTGGTCGAGCAGTTCCTCCCGGTGCTGAAAGCCAACGGCTACCACATGGTGACGGTCAGCCGGATGCTCGGACCGCGCCAGCCCGGCACCGTGTACGGCAGCCGCGAGAACGGGCCGCCCGTCAACGGTCTCGTCGACCTACCGCCGGATCAGATCCCGCCGCTGCCGGCGACACCGTCACCCGCGCCGATGCCGAACTTCCCGATCACCGACATCCCCGACCAGAACTCGGGCGGCCCGAACAACGGCGCGTAGAAGAGGCCGAGCAAGGGGAAGCTCTACTCTCCGTCGCGAACCTTCGCCATCTTGAGCACGTCGAGACGCTTGTCCAACTCCTCTTCGGAGAGCTTGTCGCCGATCAGGCCGCGGTCGATGACCGTCTGACGGATCGTCTTCTTCTCCTTGAGCGCCTGCTTGGCGACCTTCGCGGCCTCCTCGTAGCCGATCGCCGAGTTCAGCGGCGTCACGATCGACGGGGACGACTCGGCCAACTCACGCAGGTGCTCCTCGTGCGCGATCAGGCCGTCGATGCACTTCTCGGCGAACAGCTTCGACACGTTCGCCAGAAGCGTGAACGACTCGAGGATGTTGCGCGCCATCATCGGGATGTACACGTTCAGCTCGAACGCGCCGGAGAGACCGCCGACGGTGACGGCGGCGTCGTTGCCGATCACCTGCGCGGCGACCTGCGTGACCGCTTCGGGCAGAACGGGATTCACCTTTCCGGGCATGATCGAGCTGCCGGGCTGAAGATCGGGCAGCTGGATCTCGCCGAGCCCGGTCAGCGGCCCCGAACCCATCCAGCGGATATCGTTGGCGATCTTGGTCAGCGACACGGCGATGGTCTTCAGCGCGCCCGACGCCTCGACCAGCCCGTCACGAGCGGCCTGCGCCTCGAAATGGTCGACGGCAGGGCGCAATTCGGCGATACCCGTCTGGTCCACCAGGACCTCGACGACCTTCTCCCCGAACCCGTCGGGGGCGTTGAGACCGGTGCCGACCGCCGTTCCGCCGATCGCGAGCTCACCGAGGCGGGGCAGCGTCGCCTTGACCCGCTCGATACCGGCCTGGACCTGACGGGCGTACCCGCCGAACTCCTGGCCCAGCGTGACGGGGACCGCGTCCATCAGGTGCGTGCGGCCCGACTTGACCGTGGTCCGCCACTGCCGGGCCTTGCCGTCGAGCGACTCGTGCAGTACTTCCAGCGCCGGAATGAGATGGCGCACAGCGGCTTCGGTGGCCGCGATGTGCGTCGCGGTGGGGAAGGTGTCGTTGGAGCTCTGTGACATGTTGACATCGTCGTTCGGGTGCACCGTGACACCATTCGCCGCCGCGATGGAGGCGATGACCTCGTTGGCGTTCATGTTCGAGCTGGTGCCCGAACCGGTCTGGAACACGTCGATCGGGAACTGGTCGTCGTGCTGCCCGTCGGCGATCTCTGCCGCGGCGGCGATGATCGCGTCGGCCTTCTCCGGCGCCAGCAGGCCCAGGTCCTTGTTGACCTGTGCGCAGGCACCTTTGAGGAGCCCGAGCGCGCGGATCTGGGTGCGCTCCAGCGGTCGGAACGAAATCGGGAAGTTCTCCACCGCGCGCTGGGTCTGGGCCCGCCACAGCGCGCTCTTGGGCACCTTGACCTCGCCCATCGTGTCGTGCTCGATGCGGTACTCGACCTCGTTGTCGCTCATTCGCTTCCTGTTCGTGTGTGTCGGGGATGGGTGGTTACGGCAGGGGATAGGCGGCGGAGGTGTCTCCGGTGAAGTCGACCGCCGAGTATTCGTTGAGCTTGGACAGCCGGTGATAGGCCTCGATCATCCGGACCGTGCCCGACTTCGAGCGCATCACGATCGACTGCGTGGTGCAGCCGCCGCCGTAGTACTGCACGCCCTTGAGCAGATCGCCGTCGGTGACGCCGGTCGCGCAGAAGAAGACGTTCTCGCCGGAGACCAGGTCCTCGGTCCGCAGGACCCGGTCCAGATCGTGGCCGCGGTCGAGGGCCTTCTGCCGTTCCTCGTCGTCCTTGGGCGCCAACTTCGCCTGAATGGCGCCGCCCATGCAGCGGATGGCCGCCGCGGCGATGATGCCCTCCGGGGTGCCACCGACGCCGACCAGCATGTCGGTGCCCGACCCCGGCCGGCATGCGGCGATCGCGCCTGCGACGTCGCCGTCGGAGATCAGCCGGATGCGGGCGCCCGCCTCGCGGACATCGTCCATCAGCTGGTGATGGCGCGGGCGGTCCAGGATGCACACCGTCAGGTCGCGCACGCTGGAGTTCTTGATCTTCGCGACGCGCCTGATGTTCTCGGCGATCGGCGCGTTGATGTCGATGACGTCGGCGGCGTCGGGGCCGACCGCGATCTTGTGCATGTAGAACACTGCCGACGGGTCGAACATCGCTCCGCGCTCGGCCACGGCGAGCACGGAGATGGCGTTCGGCATGCCCTTGCTCATCAGCGTGGTGCCGTCGACGGGGTCGACTGCGAAGTCGCAATCAGGCCCGTCGCCGTTGCCGACCTCTTCGCCGTTGTAGAGCATCGGGGCGTTGTCCTTCTCGCCCTCGCCGATGACGACCACCCCGCGCATCGACACCGAGTTCACCAACTCGCGCATCGCGTCGACAGCGGCACCGTCGCCGCCCTCTTTGTCGCCGCGACCGACCCAGCGGCCCGCCGCCATCGCGCCCGCCTCGGTGACTCGCACGAGCTCCAGGGCCAGGTTGCGGTCGGGGGCTTCCCGCCTCGATTGCGTCATGGGCCAGATTGTCCCATTAGCGGGCCACCGATCGGGAGCTGGGATACTGGCAGTCATGACCACGCCGCCCGACCCCGGCCAGCCCGCAGGCAGTGAGGGCGCCGAACACCCCGCGGCCGGGTACGCGGTGCCCATCGCCAAGCCCGCCAAGTCCCGTCTGCTGCAGGACGGGCGCGACATGTTCTGGTCGATCGGTCCGCTGGTGGTGGCCTGTGTCGTGCTGGCAGGTGTGCTCGGCATGTGCTCGTTCGCGCCGACGGGTCCGGGCGCAGGCCCCACCCCCGACTACGACGCCCAGGCCGCTCTGCAGGCCGACGCGGACACGCTGAAGATCCCGATCCGGGTGCCGCAGCTGCCGCGCGACTGGCGGGCCAATTCGGGCAGCCGTAAGGGTATCGAGGGGGGCCGCACCGATCCGCAGACCGGCCAACCGGAGCGTGCGGTGGCGTCCACCGTCGGCTACCTCGCGCCGAGCGGCATGTACCTGAGCCTCACGCAGAGCAATGCCGACGAGGACAAGCTCATCGCCTCGTTCAGCCCTGACCTGGTGCCGACGGGCACCGAGGACGTCGACGGTGTCCGGTGGGTCGTTTACCAGGGCGGCGAGCAGGACGGCCGGGCCGCCGAGCCGGTGTGGACCGCCCAGGTCCGCGGTCCCACCGGACCCGCTCAACTCGCGCTGCGCGGCGCCGCAGGTACAGACGAGTACCGTACGCTGGCCGCTGCGACGCAATCGCAGCAGCCGCTGACTCAGACCTGATCAGACGACCTGACCGACTCACCTGACTCGACAACGGAGACGTGATGAGCTTCCCAGTAGCAGATCTGTCCGGTTGGGTGGCCGAACCGTTCACCGCCGCCGGCTACACCCACGACGTCTACCGCAAGGGCGAGGGGCCAGGGGTCGTGCTGATCCCCGAGATGCCCGGCCTGCACCCCGGCGTGCTCGCGCTCGGTAATCACCTGGTGGACAGCGGCTTCACCGTGGCTGCGCCCTCTCTGTTCGGTACCCCCGGCGCGCCCGCGCTGCGGCCCAACGCGGTGCCGGTTCTGCTGAAAGGGTGTGTGGCCAAGGAGTTCGCGGCGTTGACGACCAACGCCGACCGGCCGGTCGCGCACTACCTGCGGGCGCTCGCCCGTGACCTCAACGCCAAGACTCCCGGCAAGGGTGTGGGCGTCATCGGGCAGTGTTTCACCGGCGGCTTCGCGCTCGCGGCAGCCGTCGACGACAGCGTCCTCGCCCCGGTGATGAGCCAGCCGTCTGTGCCGCTTCCGTTGACGCTCAAGCACAAACGCGATCCCGGCGTCTCCGAATCCGAGATGGCGACGATCGAAGCCCGCGCCCGAAACGAGGGCCTGTGCGTGATGGGTCTGCGGTTCAGCGAGGACGCCATGTCACCGGGTGAGCGGTTCACCACATTGAAGAACCGCCTCGGTGACGCCTTCGAGGTGATCGAGATCAATTCCAAGAAGGGCAACCCGGACGGCTTCGGCCGGATGGCGCACTCGGTGCTCACCGACCAGGTTCGCGAGGTCGACGGACAACCGGCCTACGAGGCCCGCAAGCGGGTCGTCGAGTTCCTCAAGTCCCGCCTGACCTGAGCGCCCGGGCCGGCAGCAGCCGCTTCCACCACGGCGTGTCTTTCTCGTCGTCGGGCGGATCGCCGCGGGTGCCGGTGATCGAATCCAGCGGAGCCCCCTTGTCCACGGCGAGGTAGACGCTGATCGTCGTCACGATGACGATCATCAGCACCGGCCCCAGCACGATGCCCCAGAAACCGAACATCTTCAGCCCGGCGAACACCGCCAGCAGCATCAGAGCAGGGTGCAGGTGAGCGCTCTTGGGCACCAGGAACGGGCGCAGCAGGTTGTCGATGCTGGTGGTCACCAGAATGTGGAACACCACGATGAACACGCCGCCGGCCACGTTCCCGAAGATGGCCAAGCCGATACCGAGTGGGACCGTGACGACGCCGCTGCCCAGCGGGATGAACGACAGCGCGGTGAGGAAGATCAGGAACATGAAGAACCCGTCGTGCAGCCCGGCGACGTAGATCGAGACCGCACCGGCCAACCCTTGACACACCGCGATGACGAACTGGCCCTTGACCGTTGCCGACACCATCGCGCCGATCTTGGCCAGGTAGATGTCGGACACTTCACGCCCGAGCGGGTTGAGGTCGCGGAACAGATCGGCCACCTTGCCGCCGTTGGTGAGCAGTGCGAGGAACACGTACAGGAAGATCACGAGTCCGGTGACGGTCGCGGCGATGCCGCCTACCGAGTCGCGCGCGAAGTCCAGCGCGAACTGGCCCGCGCCCTGCCCGACCTTGGTGGCGGCGTCGCGCACCGAATCCTGCGTCAGCGTCATGTTCACGAACGGGATGCGCGCCAACACCTCGTTCGCGGAATCGAGCAGCCGCTGTGCCAGGGCGGTGAAATCGGTCTGGTCGGCCCACCGGCCGATGCTCGTGACCATCTCACTGATCTGCAGCACAGCCAGGACGATCACGCCGGACAGCGGGATCATCACCGTGGCGACGGCGGCCAGCAGCGTCACCGTCGCGGACAGCCCGGTGTTCATCGTCGCCCGCAACCGTCGGTAGAGCGGGCTGAACAGGAACGCCAGCACCGCGGCCACCGCGATCAGCAGGAAATAGCTGCGTAGGAAGTACGCCCCGAACCCGAGGGCCACCACGGTGGCGACGGCCAGCGCACGCTTCTGCCTGATGCTGAAGCCCGCGGGGCCGGTGTCACTCACGGTGACTGTTCTACCAGCCGCATCACATGGCCGAGCAGGTCCGGATAGCGCTTGAGGTGCGCCCCGCCGTTGATGTCGAGCACCTCGCCCGTCAGCCAGGACGATCGCGGATCGCACAGGTAGACAACGGCATTGGCGATATCCTCCGGCGTGCCGGCCCGACCGAGCGCGGTGTTGTCGACGTAGTCGCCGAGGACACCGGGTATCGCGGCCGCCGGTGCGGTCAGCGGCGTGTCGACGAATCCCGGCGCCACCGCGTTGACGCGGATGCCGCGCGGCCCCATCTCGAGTGCGGCCACCTGGGTCAGCATCGACAGGCCTGCCTTGGCGGCGCAGTAGGCGCTCATGCCTGCGGCGGGTTGGCGGCCGTTGAGCGAACCGATCTGCACCAAAGAGCCACCCTCGCGCAGGTGCCGGCCGGCGTGCTTGGTCACCAGGAACGCGCCCACGAGGCACACGTCGATCACGGCGCGGAAATCCTCGGCGGGCATTTCCGTGATCAGCCCGATGTTGCTGAAGCCTGCGCAGTTGACCGCGATGTCGAGGGCGCCGATGTCGGCGAAAAGGCGTTCCACAGAGGGTTCGTCGGCGACGTCGACCCATGCCGCGGCGTGCGGCTCACCCAGCGCCGCGGCGCGCGTGGTGGCCGCCTCCCCGTCACGGTCCGCCACGACGACGCGGCACCCGTCGGCGGCCAGCGCCTGCGCGCTCGCCCATCCGATTCCAGAGGCTCCTCCGATGATCACAGCGACGCGCTCGGCCATCGTGACAACGTCACACCTGGGCACCGAAAACGCAATAGCGCCGTCGGATTCCCGGCTGGCAGACTCACGATCGTGACCGAATTGCAGAGATCCGAGTCGATTTCGGTGGCGGTGCCACCTGACGAGCTCTACGCGCTGGTGTCCGACGTGACGAACATGGGTGCGTGGAGCCCGATCTGTAAGGCCTGCTGGTGGGACGACGGAGACGGTCCCCGCGTCGGGGCATGGTTCACCGGGCGCAACGAGCTCCCCGAACGGACCTGGGAGACGCGCAGCCAGGTGGTGGCCGCAGATCCGGGCCGCGAGTTCGCCTGGGAGGTCAACAACGGCTGGGTGCGCTGGGGGTACTCGTTCGAGCCCGACGGCGAGGGCACCCGACTCACCGAACACTGGACGTTCCTGCCGGCCGGGCTCGAGGGCTTTCGGGAGCGCTACGGTGACGCCGCCGACGAGGAGATCGCCAAGCGCAGCGAGGCGGCGCGCACCGGCATCCCGGCCACGCTGGCGGCGATCAAGGAGTCGGCGGAGAACGCCTGACACATCGAAAACCGAGGTGGCTCATCCCCGTGTCGACCTGCTGCGGTCTACGAGCAGCGGGTCTGTATCGCATGCAGTAGCTGTCGGCGCACAGGAACGAGCCGCCCTTGATCACCCGGCGCGCAACCGCGAACTGGGGTTGGCGCGGGTCGTAGGTGTCGGCGGCGCAGCACACCTGTCGGTCTCGCGTGTCGCCGTACCAGTCGCTCGTCCACTCCCACACGTTGCCGGCCATGTCGTGAAGGCCGTAGCCGTTGGCGGGGAACGAGCCCACCGGTGCGGTCTGGCCGTAGCCGGTGTCGGGCAGGTAGGGAAACTGGCCGTGCCAGTAGTTGGCCAGCCGTTCGCGCGGTCCCTCCGGTTGGTCGCCCCAGGTGTAGACAGCGTGCGGGAGGCCGCCGCGCGCAGCGACCTCCCACTCCGCCTCGGTCGGCAGATCCAGGTCGGCCCACTGCGCGTAGGCGTCGGCGTCGTCGTGGGCGATGTGGACGACCGGGTGGTCTTCGCGGCCGCGCAGCGTCGATCGCGCGCCGCGCGGATGGTCCCAGCACGCGCCGGGCGCCCACCGCCACCATTGCGAGAGGTGTCGCAGGTCCACCGGGCCCGGGGTGCGCTGGAAGACCATCGATCCCGACACCAGATTCTCCGGAGGGGCCCCCGGGAAGTCGGCCGGATCGATAGGTCGTTCGGCGACAGTGATGTAGCCGGTCGCAGCAACGAACTCCGCGAAGTCCGCGTTCGTGACGGCGTGCCTCTGAATCCAAAAACCCTCGACGGTGACGGTGTGGGCAGGCGCCTCTTCCGGATAATGGTCGTCGGAACCGACCACGGTGGTCTGAGCGGGGATCCAGGCGAGGTCCTCAGCCACCGAACACGCACGCCCAGTCGTTTTTCATGCTCACTGTCCTCCAGCCGAACCGGTCTGCATGCTCGAGGAGGCGTTCAGCGCCTGCCGTGTAGGCGAATTCGCGGTCGGGATCGTCGTGGACGACGACGAGGCGCAACGCCGGCCGGCCGGGCCGGCCGGCGTATCTGAGCATCTCGTCGTCGCCGTTGGAGTTGCCGGCCGACAGAATCGGCCGCCGTCCGATCCGGCTCCAGATGCGCACCGGCTTTTCCGGGCCGTCGTCGAAGACGTCCAAGGTGGGCTGGATCAGGAGGTCGCCGTGGCCTCCCTCGTCGCCGGTGAAGGCGAGCCCCTGCGCGCTGCCGATGACCTGTTCCGGCGGGATGCCGTAGACCGTGTCGGCGATGGGGCGCATGAAGTCCCTGGCCCCGCCCGAGACGATGTAACAGGTGAAATCATTGGTCTCCAGATAGCGCAGCAGTTCGACCATCGGCGTGTAGACGCAGGTGCGGTACGGGCGGTTTAACGTGGGATGGTGGGCCTCGTCGAAAAACTGGCTGACGAGCGCGGCATGGTCTTCGACGGCCATCGACTCGTGTAGCGACATCACCGCTGCAGCAAGCGTTTTCAGCGCAGTGTCGTCACCGTCGTAATGGCTGGTGATGGCATGGCCGAACCAGCCGAGGTCTCCTCTGCTGGCGGCGAGGTAGGGCTGCTGACCGGCCAGCGACGGGTCATGGGCCGCGCGCAACGCGAGCCGGCGGACGATGAAGTCGAGCTGGATGTAGGCCGGCTTCTCGCACCACAGCGTGCCGTCGTTGTCGAAGACGGCGACGCGGTCGGCCGGCGGGATCTCGTGTACGACGCCGTCGACGAAGTCGATGATCGCGGTTTTCGCGCTTCCGTCACGCCACCCGGCGAGCGAGTTCGCGCTCATCCGCCGCGGGCGGACAGGAACTTGTTCAATTCTGCGACGGCCTTATCGATCGTGAACGACGCCGGCTCCTGCCGCGGAGGGAACTCTTTGAACGTGTCGAGGAATTGCGTCGCAACGGCGGATCCGTAGAGCACGAGGAAGATTCGGTCGATCACCCAGTCCCAGTACGTGTTCGAGGTGAGGTCGGCCCGCTCGTACGGATCGGTGCGTAGGTTGAACAACTTGGGTGCGCGGAGCGGAGTGAACGGTTCGAACCAGATCTGCAGGGTGCCTTCACACCGCTGCTCCTGGAAGACCACTTTCCAGTTCTCGGCGCGGATGCCCAGCACGTCGCAGTCGTCAGAGAAGTAGATCATCCCGCGGCGAGGGCTTCGGTCCTCCTGGCCGGTCAGGTAAGGCAGCAGGTTGTATCCGTCGATGTGCACTCTGTAGGTCATGTCGCCGATGGTGTGTCCGGCTTTGAGCTTTTCGATGATGCCGGGATCACCGGCTGCTGCCAGGAACGTCGGCAGCCAATCGTGGTGCTGCACAATGTCGTTGGACACACTTCGGGGCGCGATCTTGCCGGGCCAACGGATCAACTCTGGGATGCGGAAGGCTCCTTCCCAATTGGTGGCCTTCTCGCTGCGGAACGGGGTGGTGGCGCCGTCGGGCCAGCTGTTCGCGTGCGGACCGTTGTCGGTCGAATAGACGACGATCGTGTCGTCGGCGATGCCCAACTCGTCGAGAGTGTCCAGCAATGTGCCGACGTTGCGATCGTGGTCGATCATGGTGTCGTGGTAGGGCGACTGCCAGCGGCCGGCCTGCCCCAGACTCTCGGGCTTGGTGTGGGTCCGAAAATGCATGTGCGTCATGTTCATCCACACGAAGAACGGCGTGCCCTCCGAATTCTGCCTGCGGATGAACTCCGCGCAGGCGTCGGTGGTCTCGTCGTCGATCGTTTCCATCCGCTTCTTGGTGAGCGGCCCGGTGTCTTCGATGCGCTGTTTACCGACAGGGCCGTAGCGCTCGTCGACCTCGTTTGATTCGGCCTCCGTTGCCCAGGAGTGGATCACCCCTCGCGGTAGCAGGGCATTGCGCAGCATTGGCGCTTCTTCGGCGGTCGGGTAGTCCGGGTTCTCCGGTTCTTCCTCTGCGTTGAGGTGATAGAGGTTTCCGAAGAATTCGTCAAACCCGTGCGCGGTGGGCAGGTACTTGTTCAGGTCACCGAGATGGTTCTTGCCGAATTGGCCCGTGGCGTAGCCCAGTGGCTTGAGGAGTTCGGCGATCGTGGGATCTTCCTTCTGGAGGCCGATGTCGACCCCGGGCATCCCGACCTTGCTCATGCCAGTGCGGTACACGCTCTGTCCGGTGATGAACGACGACCGACCGGCGGTGCAACTCTGCTCGCCGTAGGAATCGGTGAACAACATGCCCTCGTCGGCGATCCGGTCGATGTTCGGCGTGAAGTAGCCCATCATTCCGCGGCTGTAACAGCTGAGATTCGAAATCCCGATGTCGTCACCCCAGATGACGAGGATGTTCGGCTTTCCGTCGGGCATGGCGGGCTCCTTCACCATCTGACGTTCGCGTCAAGCGTAGAACTGGCCGCGGTGACCCGTCGGCGTATTGACCCGAAAAGTGTTGACTTTCCCGATGGGAAAGTGAAGTCTTGTTTCCTACCGGGAAAGTGGGGCTGGGTATGGATGACGTAACGCGAGCCGACGCCCGTGCGGCACTGGACGCGATCGAGCAGGCCACTGCGAATGTCGTGGAACAGGTGGGTCTGCCGCGGTGGTACTGGTGGTTCCTCGCTGTGGCCTGGGTTGTTCTCGGTGTCCTCGGAGATCTGGGGTCGCAATGGCTGGCGTTGGCTGCGACCGTGCTTTTCGGGATCGTCCACTCGATGGCGGCGTCGCGCTGGCTGAGCGGGCGGCGTCGAACGGACCGTCTCCAGGTCAGCGCTGACTGTGCCGGTCGGCGAGTACCGGTCGTGGCCATCGGGATACTGGTGGCGATGGTGGCCGTCACGATCGGCACCGGATTCGCGCTGCACGCCGATGGCGCCCGTCACCCGGGTATCGGAGCGGCGATCCTCGTTGCGGCGATGGTGGGTTTCGGCGGTCCCGAGATGCTGCGGGT
Organism: Mycobacterium sp. IDUB_1; assembly: GCF_055419625.1. Classification (NCBI taxonomy): domain Bacteria; kingdom Bacillati; phylum Actinomycetota; class Actinomycetes; order Mycobacteriales; family Mycobacteriaceae; genus Mycobacterium; species Mycobacterium sp. IDUB_1. The sequence continues at coordinate 571,870 of NZ_JBVAYA010000002.1, forward strand.
GTGCCGACGCTGGGTGCGCGCATGACGGCTCCGCGTTTCGACGAATTGATCCATCCGAGCACGCGATTGTCACTGGTCGCCACGCTGGCTGCCACCGACTGGGCTGAATTCTCCTACTTGAAAGAGACGCTGGCCCTGTCGAATTCAGCTTTGTCAAAGCAACTGACGGTCCTCGAGCAGGCCGGCTACGTCGCCACCGAGCGCCGTCTCGACGGCAGTCGCCGCAAGGTGCGCGCCCGGCTGACCCGTGACGGCCGGCAAGCCTTCAACGGCCATGTCGCGGCGTTGCGGGACATAGTCGAAGGTGGTGCTCAGCCCTCCGGCTGAGCAGGCGTTGCGGCATGCACCAGCGGCTCGCCCGCGGCGGCCTTCATCCGTTCGAACAGCTCGACGTAGTAGGGCAGGCACTGCTCGATCGCCTGCTCGGTGGTGAACAGCGGCCGGTACCCGAGGTCGCGGCCGGCCTTGGCGATCGAGAAGTAGTTGTCGAGGTAAAGCCGTTCCACCGCAAGGGGTTCCAGTAGCGGCTTGGGCGCCCCGAAACGGAAGTGCAGGAACTGCCAGAACGTCATCGCCAACCACACCAGCCGGCCCGGCACCCGCAGTCGGGGATACGGCTGCCCGCACGCCTCCACCACCGGGCGGGAGAACTCGAACATGTTGATCGGCTCGCCGTCGTTGATGAAGTAGGCCTGACCGGGTGCGGTGCCGCCGGGCACCAGGTGCTCGGCGGCCAGGATGAAGCCGTGCACCAGGTTGGCGATGTAGGAGTTGTCCAGCTTGACGTTCTTGCTCCCGACCAGCACCTTGACGTGGCCGGCCAGCACGCTCTCGAAGACGCGCCGGAACATCGTCTGGTCGCCACGGCCCCAGATTCCGCTTGGCCGAATGGAGCAGGTGAGGAGGCCGTGCTCTCCGTTGGCGGCCAACACGAACTTCTCGGCCGCCACCTTGGTCTCGGTGTAGAGGTCGTTGAATCGTTCGGTGTAGGGCAGTGTCTCGTCGCCGCCGGAGATGCGCTGACCGCCCATCACGACGCTGTTGGACGCGGTGTAGACGAACCGCTGGGTGCCGGCCTGCTGCGCAGCACGCACCAGGTTCTGCGTGCCCGTGACGTTGACCGCGAAGCTGCGCCGGCGGAACTCCTCGCTGACCGACCCGCCACCGGTCAGGTCGATGATCGCCGCGGTGTGGAACACGGTGTCGATGCCCTCGACCGCGCGGGCGACGTCGGCGGTGTTGGTGATGTCTCCCTCGAGGACCTCGAGCTTCGGATGCGCGGGCAGGGGAGAGGGCACACGGTCGAAGCTGCGCACGTGCAGTCCGCGGTCGAGCAGTTCGGTCACGAGGTTGGCCCCCACGAAGCCGGACCCGCCGGTGACCAGGACCCGGCCCAGTGCGGTCGTCAACGATGCATCACCCATGCGCGCAGGATAACTGAAACGTGTTCCAATTTTCCAGCATGGACCGTCAAACGGTCCCGCGGTCACTCGCCCGAGTCGTCGCTGGCGGCCAGTGCGTCGGCCACTCGCTTGCGCGCTCCAGCTAAGTGCTCTTCACAGCATTTTGCCAGTGCTTCACCACGTTCCCATAGTTTCAGCGACGCATCCAGATCGAGACCGCCGTGCTCGAGCTGCTGCACGACCTCGATCAGTTCGTCCCGTGCTTCTTCATAGCCGAGCTTGCTAATAGGCTTCATTCGACGTCCTCCACCCCACCCTCGCTGATCGCCGTCACCGCACCGTCGGACACTCGCACGCGCAGCCGCGTTCCCGCCGGTGCGTCGGCCACCGACTGCAGCACCTGCGGCACGCCACTCTCTGGAACCGACTGGACGACGGCGTAGCCGCGCGCCAGCGTGGCCGCCGGACCGAGTGTGCTCAACCGCGCCGACAGATGTCCGATCCGGTCGGATTCCACGTCGAGCAGGCGGGCGATGTCGCGGCGGGCCGCCCGGCGGGCGCGGTGGATCTCGTCGGCCCTGGCAGAAATCGCCTCGAGCGGGCGGGCCAGCACCGGCCGGCTGCGCAGCTGCGTCAGCGTGTGCTGCTCGCGGTTGACCCAGTTGCGCAGCGCCCGCGCGCTGCGCCGGCGCAGGTCGGCGACCAGCGCCAGCTCCGCCGTCGTGTCAGGCACGAGCCGCTTGGCCGCATCGGTCGGGGTGGCGGCCCGCAGATCGGCGACCAGGTCGCAGAGCGGATTGTCGGGTTCGTGTCCGATGGCGCTCACCACCGGCGTCGTGCATCTCGCGATCTCGCGGCACAGCGTCTCGTCGGAGAACGGCAAGAGGTCCTCGACGCTGCCACCCCCGCGCGCCAGCACGATGACGTCCACCTCGGGGTTCGCGTCGAGCGCTCGGAGTGCGTCGACGATCTGGGGCACCGCGTTGGGGCCCTGCACCACCGTGTTGCGCACCTCGAAACGCACGGCGGGCCAGCGTGCCGATGCGACGGCCGTGATGTCGTGTTCAGCGGCCGAGGCCCGGCCGGTGATCAACCCGATCGTGCCGGGCAGGAACGGGATCGGCCGTTTCAGGCGGGCGTCGAAGAGGCCCTCGGCCTCGAGCAGGCGGCGCAGGCGATCGATGCGGGCCAACAGCTCACCGATGCCGACGGCGCGGATCTCGCTGACCCGCAGCGAGAACGTGCCGCGGCCGGTGTAGAAGTTCGGCTTGCCGTAGACGATGACCTGCGTGCCGTCGGTCATCTTCACCGGCGCATTGATGACCAGGTCGCGGGGGCAGGTCAGCGACAGCGACATGTCGGCAGCAGGATCGCGCAGCGTGATGAACGCCGTGTTCGAGTTGGGCCGCAGCGTCAACTGGGCGATCTGCCCTTCGACCCAGACGGCGCCGAGCTTGTCGATCCAGCCGGCGACGCGGATGGCGACACCGCGGACGGGAAAGGGATTCTCCGGCGACTGCCCGGGGCTGGTCACTTCGCCGACGCGCGCGTGATCCTGTTGGCGAGCAGGGTCTGGAACGGGGCGCGTGCCTTCGTCGTCTCCTCGTAGGAGAGCAGCGTCTCCAGATCCGTGATCCGCAGCGAGGTCAGGCGGGCGCGAAGCTGGGCCAGCGTCAGGTTCTGGTAGTCGATCTCGGTGACGATCTCGGGGGCATCAGGTGCCGAGTCCGGGTTCGTTGCGACGGTGGTGTTGGGGGTCTCCGGCTCCTCGCTGAACAACGCGAACCGGCCCTCGGTGAGCCGTTCGCCGTCGCGTACCGGCAGCTCGACGACGTTGGCGTCGGACTGTCCCTCGCCCGGCTGGTCCTCGTCGAAGGTCGCCCACTCGGGCTGCTCGTCCTTGGGTGGGAACATCGTGTCGAGAGTCTCGTCACCCTTGATGACCAGGACCGCGACGTCCTGCTGCATCTTCATGACCAGCTGGGCGATCTGACTCGCGATCGTCATCGGGTACATCAGGATGGTCTGCGGGAGCTTGCGGGTTTCCTCGATCGCGGTCACCGCTGCACCCACCAGCAGACGGACCCCGTACGGTGCAGTTGCCATGGCCACAGCCTACGGCTGGGCAGGGCCGGGAGCCGATCAGTACCCTGGAGCCATGCCGCCGACTGTCAACATGGGGATTCCTGGCGCCAGCCGATCCGCGCTGGGTACGGCTGTCGGCGACGACGCCGGCAAGCGGGTGCTGCTGGCCGAGCCGCGCGGGTACTGCGCGGGCGTGGACCGCGCCGTCGAGACCGTCGAGCGCGCCCTGGAGAAGCACGGCGCACCGGTCTACGTCCGCCACGAGATCGTGCACAACCGCTATGTCGTCGACACGCTGGCCAAGGCCGGCGCGGTGTTCGTGGAGCAGACCGACGAGGTACCCGAGGGCGCCATCGTGGTGTTCTCCGCGCACGGCGTCGCACCCACGGTGCACGTCGAGGCGAAGGCCCGGAATCTGCAGACCATCGATGCCACGTGCCCGCTGGTCACCAAGGTGCACAACGAAGCCAAGCGGTTCGCCCGCGACGACTACGACATCCTGCTCGTCGGCCATGAAGGCCACGAGGAGGTCGTCGGTACCGCCGGAGAGGCGCCCGACCACGTCCAGGTCGTCGACAATCCCGACGCTGTCGACAAGGTCACGGTCCGCGATCCCGACAAGGTCGTGTGGCTCTCCCAGACGACGCTCTCGGTCGACGAGACCATGGAGACCGTGCGCCGGCTGCGGGAGAAGTTCCCGACGCTGCAGGACCCCCCGAGCGATGACATCTGCTACGCCACCCAGAACCGTCAGGTGGCGGTCAAGGCGATGGCGCCGGAGTGCGAGCTGGTGATCGTCGTCGGTTCGCGGAACTCGTCGAACTCGGTGCGGCTTGTCGAGGTGGCGCTGGGCGCCGGAGCGTCGGCCGCGCATCTGGTCGACTACGCCGAGGACATCGACCCGGAATGGCTCTCGGGCGTGACGACGGTGGGCGTCACCTCCGGCGCGTCGGTGCCCGAGATCCTCGTCCGCGGTGTGCTCGACCGGTTGGCAGAGCTCGGCTTCGGGACCGTGCAGCCGGTGACCACCGCCAACGAGACACTCGTGTTCGCCCTGCCGCGAGAGATCCGGCCCGCACGCGCCTAACGGGTACCTTCGGCACCCGTGGGTGTGCGCGGGAGATCGTCGGCTGTCCTGTTCGTCGTCCTGCTGGTGCTGGCGGGGTGCAGCAGCGCCGGGGACCGGCTGCGGGACACCGTCACCGCGTTCGCCGATGCGCTCAGCCGCGGTGATGCGGCCGCCGCAGCCGCGCTGACCACCGATCAGGCCTCGGCCACCAAGACGCTGGACGCGCTGTTCGCGAGCCTGGGCAAGGACGTCCACGTCGGCGTTTCCTCGACTGCCGACGACAACGGCGCGGGCACCTTCACGCTCGACACGACGTGGAAGTTCGGGCCGGACAAGCGCATCGAGTGGAGTTACAGCGCCGACGGGCGGGCCGCTGCCGCCGGTGACGACTGGAAGATCCGATGGGACGCCACCACGGTCGCGCCGGGTCTGGACAAGGGCCCGCTGTCGTTCAGCACGCTCGTGCCGCAACCCGCCGCCCGCGTCCTGGACCGCACCGGCGCCGAACTGCTCACCCAGCACGTCGTCACGCTCGTCGACCTCGCACCCGGGGCGGACGTCAATGCCGTTGCCGCACTGCTGAATCCGATTGCCCCCACGATCACGCCCGAGTCGCTGGCCGGCGAACTGGCGGCTGGCAGACCCGTCACCGCGGTCACGTTGCGCGACGACGACCTGGCCCCCATCCAAGCGCAGCTGACCGCGCTGCCCAACGTCACGCTGCGGCCGCAGACCCGCCTCCTCGCGACCGACCGTGCGCTGACCTCGCCCACGCTGTCCGGGCTGTCGGACCTCTGGCAGCAGCGCATGGACGCCGCGGACGGTTGGGCGGTGACCGCTCAGACCGCCGCGGGTGCACAGCGCGTCGGCGGACAGGACGCCCAACCCGTCGGCGACATCGCCGCCACGCTGGACATCGGCATGCAGCGCGCCGCCGAGGATGCACTGGCGCCGCTGCCGACCCCGGCCGCCCTGGTGGCGATCCAACCGTCGACGGGCAATCTGCTCGCCGTCGCGCAGAACGCGCCCGCCGACGCCCAGGGCCCGATCGCGCTGACGGGTCTGTATCCGCCCGGGTCCACGTTCAAGACCGTCACCGTGTCGGCCGCGCTGCAGGCCGGCCAGGTCACCGCCGACACCGTCCTCGGCTGTCCCGGCACCGAGAACATCGAGGGCCGGCAGATCCCCAACGACGACGACTTCGACCTCGGCGATGTGCCCCTGCACACCGCATTCGCGCGGTCCTGCAACACCACGATGGGCCGCCTCGCGGTCAACCTGCCGCCCGACGCGCTGACCGACGCCGCCGCGCAGCTCGGTCTGGGCATCGACTTCACCGCGCCGGGAATGACCACGGTGACGGGCTCGGTACCCGTCGCCGACACCTCGGCGTTGCGTGTGGAGGAGGGCATCGGGCAGGGCAAGGTCACCGCGTCACCGTTCGGGATGGCGCTGGTGGCCGCGACGCTGGCGCGCGGGTCGGTACCCATGCCGGCCATCGTCGCCGGTCAGCCCGCCGCCGCGGACCGCACCCCACAGCCGCTGCCCGCCGGCGTCGACGAGCAGGTCAAGGCCATGATGCGGGAAACCATCACCGCGGGCACCGCGACTCAGCTGCAGGACATCCCCGGCATGCTCGGCAAGACGGGTACCGCCGAGTACGTCGGACCTGACGGGATCCAGCGGGCGCACGGCTGGTTCGTCGGCATCCGAGACGACCTGGCGCTGGCGGTGTTCGTCAGCGACGCCGACTCCTCGACGCCGGCGGTCGATGCCGCGGGCCGCTTCCTGCGGTCCTAGACGTACGGTCCTAGATGTCGTAATTCCAACGATCGGCGTCGACGTCACGGGACGGCCGCCGCCGCGGCCGGTACTCCTGGTCGTCGGCCTCGTCGCTGCCGCGGTACCGCACCCGAGAGACCGGGTGGTGGGTGCTGCTCTCGCGTGGCTCGTAGTCGTCATAGCGGGGCCGGCGCGCCGGGCGCTCGTACCCGCTGAGGCGCTCGCTGGGCGGGACGCGGGTCTCGCGCGCGGACTCCCGCTGCCCCGATGGCCGGGGCCGGCGCCTGGGCTCCGCCGGGGGTGCCTCGTCCGGGCGGGGGCGACGGCGCCGCGGCCGGTCGAGATCGACGACGGGCTCGATGATCTCGGTCGGGTCGGGCGGGCGGGCATGCCGTGACCGCGACGGCGCGGCACGCCGCGTGGGCCGCTCGGCGCGGGCACGGGCCTTCGCGGCGTCCCTGGGTGTCTCGGTGCGCTTGGCTGCGGTGTGGCGCCGGCGCCGCTCCCTCGGCTTCTTGTCCTCGGACTCGGCGGCGTCGACACTCTCGGCCTTGTCGCCGGTGACGAAGCTCGACAGCTTCGCCGACACCTTGCTGCTGTGGCCCGCGGGGGAGGCGCCGAGGTAGCGGCGCGCGATCCCGAGGACCAAGACGGCCGCAGAGGTGAAGAACATCAGCGGAAACCGCTCGATCAGCGGATACCCGCAGTTGATCAGCAGGTCCTTGATGCCCTTGATGTCACTGCTGTGCATCAGGAAGTAGGCACCGGGCACCGTGATGAACAGCAGCAGCGGGGGCTGGATGACAGCTGTGAACAAACCGTTGCGTCGGACGGCGAGCACCGCGACGAGGCAGCCCATGACGTAGAGCACCGAGAACACGGTCGTCAGCGAGCCGGAACCGGCGTCGACGGCGAAGCCGGCCGTGCAGGCGACGACAGCGATCAGAATGGCGCCCCACCAGGGCACTCCCGCGATACCGGGGTGCGCGGAGCGGAGTTCGGCTGGCACCGCCGAGCGCGCACGCTGTCCTGACACACGTCGACCGTACCGGCTGGGGTGACCGCTCGCCGCCAGCGGACGCCTGTGTGGCGGTGGCGTCTGGCAGACATCTGGCAGACTGTGGTCTCCGTGGGCTTGAATCTGGGAATCGTCGGACTGCCGAACGTGGGTAAGTCGACTCTGTTCAACGCGCTGACGCGCAACGACGTACTGGCCGCCAACTATCCGTTCGCGACGATCGAACCGAACGAGGGTGTGGTCGCGCTCCCGGATCCGCGCCTGGACAAGCTGGCCGAGCTGTTCGGTTCGGAGAAGACCGTGCCGGCGCCGGTGACGTTCGTCGACATCGCCGGCATCGTCAAAGGTGCCTCCGAGGGCGCCGGTCTGGGCAACAAGTTCCTGGCCAACATCCGGGAGAGCGACGCGATCTGCCAGGTGGTGCGTGTCTTCGCCGACGACGACGTCGTGCACGTCGACGGACGGGTCGATCCGAAGTCCGACATCGAGATCATCGAGACCGAGTTGATCCTCGCCGACATGCAGACACTGGAGCGCGCGCTGCCGCGGCTGGAGAAGGAAGCGCGCACCCACAAGGACCGCAAGCCGATCCACGAGGCGGCGCTCGCCGCGCAGGACGTGCTCAACGGCGGCACGACTCTGTTCGCGGCCGGCGTCGACGTGTCGCCGCTGCGCGAGCTGAACCTGATGACGTCCAAGCCGTTCCTGTACGTGTTCAACGCCGACGAGTCGGTGCTCACCGACGCCGCGCGCGTCGCCGAGCTGCGGGAGCTGGTGGCTCCGGCGGACGCGGTGTTCCTGGACGCCAAGATCGAGGCGGAACTGCAGGAGCTCGACGAGGAGTCCGCAGCCGAGCTGCTGGAATCGATCGGGCAGACCGAGCGCGGGTTGGATGCGTTGGCGCGCGCCGGTTTTCACACGTTGAAGTTGCAGACCTATCTGACTGCGGGCCCGAAAGAGGCCCGCGCGTGGACGATTCACCAGGGCGACACCGCACCGAAGGCGGCCGGGGTGATCCACTCCGACTTCGAAAAGGGCTTCATCAAGGCCGAGATCGTGTCGTTCGACGACCTGGTGGCCGCCGGTTCGATGGCCGCGGCGAAGGCGGCGGGCAAGGTCCGCATGGAGGGCAAGGACTACGTGATGGCCGACGGCGACGTGGTGGAGTTCCGCTTCAACGTCTAGGGAGAAGAAGTGATGGAGTCGGACGACCGATGAACAGCGACCTGCTTCTGATCTATCGCGACTACCTGGCCTGCTTGAACGAACGGCGATGGGACGACCTCGGACAGTTCGTCGCCGAGGAGGTCGTGTACAACGGGCAACGGGTAGGTCTGAGCGGTTATCGGGCGATGCTCGTGGCCGACACCGACGCGATACCCGACCTCGAGTTCACCCCGGACATCCTGCTTGCCGACGACCGCGTGGTGTCGTGCAGGCTCTTCTTTCAGTGCACTCCACAGCGGGCCTTCCTGGGCGTCGAGCCCACCGGCGGACGGGTCTCGTTTGCCGAGCATGTGTTCTACGCCTTCGACAATCGGCAGATCGTCGAGGTCTGGTCGGTGATCGACAAGGAAGCGATTCGCGAGCAATTGTCCAAAGGGTCGTAGCGGCGACGGCCGGCGCCCGACTCTTTCCTGATTGATGGGTGCCCGCACCGCGCGCTCACTAGTGTGGCGGTCGTGGCGATCCGAGTGAATGTCGACAACTTCGTCCGCGCTGAGAGCCATCGGATGTTCGCGGACAACCAGGCGGTGGCCGGGGGAATCGGTCGGTTCCGGCACAACCGGGCCCCGGCCCGCATCGACGAGCAGACCGTCATCAGACTGAACCGCGACACCCTCTACAGCTTCGCTGTCGTCGACCTCGCCGAACCGGTCCGCCTCACAGTGCCCGACGCCGGCGGCCGGTACCTCTCGGTGATGGTGGTGAACGAGGACCACTACATCAACAGCGTTCTGCACGACCCCGGCGAGCACCTGATCACCAGCGACTCTGCTGGTTCTCGCTACGCCTTCATCGGGGTACGAATCCTGGTGAATCCGAACGACTCCGACGATGTCGCTGCCGTCACGGCGCTTCAGGATCAGCTGCAACTCGACGGTGGTGGGCGAGACGATTTCGTCATGCCCGACTACGACCGCGACAGCTTGGACGCCACTCGCGGGGCGCTGTTGGAGCTCGCACGTGGACTCGACCAGTTCGATCGCTCGTTCGGGACGCGGGAGGACGTCGATCCGATCCATCATCTGATCGCATGCGCGGCAGGGTGGGGTGGCCTGCCGACATCGGAGGCGACGTACATCGGTGTGGACCCGAGGGTCCCGCCCGGCGACTACGAATTGCGGTTCGTCGATGTTCCGATCGACGCCTTCTGGTCGGTGTCGGTGTATGACGCCGCGGGGTTCTTCCGGGCCAACGACAAGGACCTCTACACCGTCAACAGCGTGACCGGCGAGCGTGACAGCGACGGGTCGGTCACCGTTCGTTTCATCGCCTCGACCGAGGGTGTCGTCCCCCCGAATGCGATCGTGTGCCCGGACGGGTGGAACTACCTCATCCGGCTCTACAAGCCGAGAGCGGAGATCGTGGAAGGTCGGTGGTCTCCGCCGACACTGCGGCCCGGCGGCTCCTGAGGAATCCGAACGACATCGCTTGCCATGACTGGTCTAATGAGCCATGCCGATTGCGCAGCGCGCGCTCGCCGGGCTGGCTCGCCAGCTCGGTGAACCGACCGGGTTCGCCGGTCGTGTCGTTGGCCGCCTCCTCAATCGCGGCAACCGGTCGGTGGTCGTCGCTGCCGTCGCGGCCACGGAGTGCGGGCCTGACGCCGAGGTCGGCGACATCGGCTTCGGTGGCGGGGTCGGGCTCTCGCTCCTCCTCGACCGCGGTGTCGCAGTGGTGCACGGCATCGAGATGTCGGAGACGATGCTTGCCGATGCGAGGCGCCGGTTTTCCGACGCGATCGCGCGCGGGCGTCTGCGTCTGCATTCCGGCCGGATGGAGAGCCTGCCCCTCGAGGAGTCCGTGCTGGACGCGATCATCTCGACGAACACCATCTATTTCGTGTCCGACCTCCCCGCGGCCCTGGCCGAGTTGGCGCGGGTGTTGCGGCCCGGCGGGCGGCTGGTCCTCGGCGTCGGTGACCCGAGTCAGATGGCGAAGATGCCGTTCACCCGGCACGGTTTCCGGTTGCGACCCATCGCGGAGGTCGTGAGCGTGCTCCGGGACGCTGGGTTCGCCCAGATCGAGGACCGGCGCGTCGGCGACGGCGACGGTGCATTCCACCTTCTGGTCTGCGATCTGCCTGGTTGAGCCGTCGGCGCGGCGATGATGTCGGTGGCCAGGTCTACCGTCTGCCGGCATGAAGCTCCTGTCGATCCGTCTCATCACCGCCGACGTGGCGCGCCTCGTCTCGTTCTACGAGCTGGTCACCACCTCCTCGGCAGCCTGGGGCAACGAACTGTTCGCCGAGATCGCAACACCGGTCGGCACGCTGGCCATCGGCAGTGACAAGACGGTGCCGCTCTTCGGTGCCGGGTCTGCCGAGCCGGCGGCCAACCGCAGCGCGATCATCGAGTTCCTCGTAGCCGACGTCGACGCCGAATATGCCCGTCTGCAAGGGCAATTGGACGACGTCGTCACCGAACCGACCACGATGCCGTGGGGCAATCGCGCACTGCTGTTCCGTGACCCGGACAGCAACCTGGTGAACCTGTTCACGCCGGTGACCGACGCGGCGCGCGCCAAGTTCGGGGTCTGAGGATCAGTCGTAGACGACGTCGAGCCCGCGGGCCTTGAGGTCGGCCAGCCGGTCCCTCATTTTCTGGATCTGCTCGGCGGAATGCCCGACCCAGTCGGTGATTTCGCCGACGACGCGCACCGGCTCGCGGGTGCGGTAGGACATCGTCGGATTCCCCTGCATGCGTGTGTCGGTCACGTTGGGGTCGTCCTCCAGGGTTCCCGTCGGCTCGACGACATAGATGCGGCCACGTCCGTCGCCGGCAGCGAGCTCCGCCCCCCACGTCGCCGCATCGAGCGTGCGTGTCACGTAGACGTGGTTGGCTTGCCGGTTCACGTCGTGGTTCATCGGCCGGCCGGGCACCAGCAGATCACCCACCGCAAGGTCGGCCTTGCTGCCGTGCAGGAACGCGCCAGATTCGTGTGGCACAAAGGGTTTCGGTGATTCGGGCATCGAGCTCTCCGTCCGTCGACTGATCCGGTCGGAGCAGTGTGCGGCATCACCGGGGTCTTGCGGCAAGCCCCCTACCGTGCGACAGTCTGAGAAGGGAACCCGCGATTCAGCGCGGCGTCAGCCTCATGATCGGAATCTGGCGGCCCGTGTCCGCCGTCTTCTCCCGGTAGTCGTCATAGCCCGCGTACACCTGCTCGGCCAACGCGAAGAGCCGCGCGTACTCCTGCGGATCGGTGATCTCCGTGGCGGTGAACGGTTCGTCGCCGAATTCGCATTCCGGGTGCACGGTCAGGTTGAAGTACCAGGACGGGTGCCGCCGCTTCCCGTAGTTCGAGGCGATCAGGATGACGTCGGACCCGTCGTGGAAGTAGGTGAGCTGCGTCTGGCGGCGCTGGCCGGACTTCGCCCCGGTGGACACGAGCGGGGCGTTGATGATGGGCCCCATGTTGACCCGTCCGCCGGTGAGCCGGAACAGGTAGGGGTCGGTGCGACGCGCGACGTGGCGTGCGAAGAACTGGCCGACGGGCGAGCGGCCGAAACGCACGCCGCGCTGGTAGGAGCTGCCCCGTTTCCGGTGCGGGTCGACGTAGCGAAGCGGCATACTCGGAAAGCTACCCCAGCATGGCGAAGCGACTCAGCCGCGACGGGACGTGATCCGGCCCTGCACGCTGCGCTGCAGTTGGCTGACGGCGACGAGGGCCAGAAGTGAGGCGGCCTGACGGGCGAGCGCGGGCCGCCGCGTGCGCTGGCGCCAGCTTCTCGATTGTGACGTGGAGCGGCGGCCCAGGTAGTACCCGAACAGACCTGTGGCCGCCATCATCGAGAACACGACGACGGCGGCCACAGTGTCAGCTTCCCCGACCGCGGTCGCAGTCAGGTCACAAGCGGGCTACACCTCCGACATCAGCCCACGTAGCCGATGAACAACCCGTTCCACCAGATGCCCCAGGAATTGCTGCCCGGGTTCCACACCAGTGGCTGGGGATCGCGGATGCCCAGGTCGATCCAGTTGGCGGGACGCCACACCGGCGGAAGTCCCAGACGGACCGGGTCACCCCAGTGTCCGGGCGGGCCGGCCAGCGGGCCTGGACCCTTGGCGATCTGGCCAGGCGGGCCCCACGGGTTGTGGCCAGGCGGATCGCCCGGCAGCCAGATGTCGTCGTGACCGTGGCCCGGCTTCGCCTGGGCAATCCCTGCGCCGAGGCCGAATATGGCCGACCCGAATGCTGCGGCCGCCATAGCGCCGGCGGCGATCTTTTTGAACTGCATGAAACCCTCCTTAGAGTCGCTGTGAAGAACGCAACGACCCCCCGAACCGTTTCTCAGCGTAGCCACAGAATTCGATCAGTAAACCGATGCGCGGCCGCGGTGAGTTCGAACGTTCCGTCAGGGTTCAGCGCTGAGCAGGCCGAGGGTGTTTCCCGCCTTGTTTGTGAACCACACCACACTCGGGTCCGGGCCGGGTTTGATGTCGAACGGTCCGCGGATGTCGGGCGAGCTGACGAACGTCCAGGCTTGCTGGTCAGACGCGCGATCCGGCGCGACACCGACGATGCGGTCGGTGGCCGTGTCGACGAACCACAGGCGGCCGCCGGCGAGGCAGATTCCGTCGGGTTCGCCAAGATCAGGGTGGATGAAGTGGCGCATGGTGCCGATGGGGTCCCCGGGGTCGAACCTCAGTAGTCCCGCGGGCTCGCGGGTGGTCAGCCACAGCGTGCCGTCATCGGCCTGCGCCCATGCCCGCGGAGTCGCAGGAAGTGACGCGACCGTCGTCACCTCCCCGGTGCGCGGATCGCAGCTACCGAGCGATCCCGCGTTGACCCACCACGGCTGACCGTCCGTCGTCACGTACAGGGCGGCGGGGGCGGCGATGCCGTCGTCGGTGATCAAACGCAGCGACGCCGCGGGATCGTCGGCGCACGGATCGACCGAAGCGATCGCATCGCTGCCGCGCAGCGAGCACCACAGCAGACCGTCGGGGGCCGACTTGAGCGCCACCGGGCGACTCCCGGCCGGTAGGGGACATGCGGTGATCGTCGACGCCGGATCGGGGCTGCGCGGGTCGATGGCGATCAGTGCATCGGAGCCGAGGCTGGTGCACCACACCCGGCCGTCAGCTGCGGGAAAGATGTTGGCAGGGAAGCGAATGACGCCCGCTTCGGCGCCGAAAAGTTCGACCTCACCGTCGCGTACCCGGCCGATTCGGTCGTCACCGATGTTGGTGAACCAGACGTCGCCGCCGGCGGCGATGATGCCCGAGGGCGCGTTGAGCCCGGGGTGGTGGATCGCGGTGATCGTGGGCACGGGTGAAACCGATTCAGCCGGCCCGGTATTCGATGACGCGGTCCCGGCTCTGCAGTGCCTCACCGTCTATGACGACGAGTTCGGTGTTCGTGAGTCGGTATGTGGTGGTGTCGTTGCGCGCTTCGAATCCGGCAGGAATCAGGCGCACGTCGTCGAGGCGCAGGGACGCGCCGTCACGCAATCGCACGCCGCGGTAGGTGTATCCGTCCCCGTCGCGGCAGACCGCGATGGCCGCGCGGTCGGTGCGGGCGACGGCGACAGCGCTCTGACCGGAGTCGCACCGTGCTGCGGAGTCGATGAAGCCCTGGCTGTCCATCGGCATGGCCTCCGGTGCATCCGCCGGGGCGGCCGGTGCTGCCACCGCGGGAGCGGGCAGCGGCGCGGGCGCCACGGGTGCGGGCTTCACGGGTGCAGCCACCCGCGCTGATGCTGCATTCGGCTGCGCTGGAATCGATTGCACCTCTTGCGTGGCAGGGCCACGAGTCGTGAGCAGAAGTGCGACGATGATCACGAGCGTGCCGAGCGAGGCGACGACGATGGACAGCGCCCGTCCGCGAGAGAGCGTGCGCGGCTCGTCATCAGCGTCGGGGGACGGGGCTCGGGCGGTGACGGTCATGCCTGACACTCCCTTGTCTCGCGGTGCCTGCGAACAGCAAAGCATTGCGGGTGCACGGAAGCCGGTAGCCGCCCCGGCGTTTCACCGGAGTTCTTCACGGCACGACCGCGATCTCGTCTCCGAGGCGGCAGCCGTCGGCCAGGGGCAGATCGTCACCACTCCAGAACGATCCCGGGTCGAACCAGTTCGCATTCTTCTCGGTGACGAGCAGCCCCATTTCCTCGTAGGTGATCGCCACGGTCTCCGCGCAGTATGCGGTCTCGAGGCCCATCTGCGTCCGCTCGGCCTTGCGCTTTTCTGCCGACCGACGAACAGCCTTGTGTATCAGTGGGATTCCGCGAGTGAAGTCGCTGACGGTGGGCACCCGCCCGCGCAGCCAGCGCCCGGTCAGACGAGCCGTGGAGGGGAACGGGGTGCCGTCCATGCGGGCGATCACCGACAGCATGCGATCCTCCTGCTGCGTCGTCGCGGGCGGCGTGAGCTGGCGCAGCCAACAGCGCTGACCGTAGGCGTTCGACCAGCGGTCCACCGCTGCCCGCAGATCGTTGAGCTGCACCCCGCGGTGGTGAGTGCCGGTCCACAGATCGAGGAGCTTGTCGCCGAGTTCGGCGTGCCAGATCAGTGGCGGCAGATCCTCCAGCGCGACAGTCATCCCGACGTGGTTGACGGGACTGTTGGTCATCGACTGGATCGCCCGGTCGGGCCCCGAGTGTCCGCGGAACAACCAGATGTCGCCCGTACGCGTTTCATCCAGCGCGCGTTCAAGAGACACCGTGCTTGGATTCATGCCCGCAGCTTAGGCAGACTGGGGGATATGCGGGGAATCTGGAAGTGGGTCGGGCTGGCCGGGGCGGCGGGCGTGGTCGCCGGCGGCGTGCTGGTCGCTCGCGATCAGCGTCGGCGCAACTCCTACACTCCCGACGACATCCGCGCCCGCCTGCACCAGCGCCTGGCGCAGGCGCAACAGCCCGACGTCACGCGGTGACCGCGTACAGCGTGTGGGTCCCGGAGAAGCCCTTCAATTCCGTGTCGTGGCTCGGCTCGACGACCAGATCGTCGCTGTCTACGCCGAGCGCGTCGCGTACTGCGGAACTGACCAGGATCTGACCACCCTCGGCCTGCGCCGCGACCCGCGCCGCCATCGCCACGTTGCGGCCGAACACGTCGTCGCCGCGTAGTACCGACTTCCCGGTGTGGATTCCGATGCGCACACGAATGCCGTTGCGCCGCTTGGATAGTGCGTCTTGGATGTCGATTGCGCAGCGCACGGCCTGCTCGGGGCGGGCGAACGCGACCATGAACCCGTCGCCCTGACTCTTGACGACATGGCCCTCATGACGTTGCACGTGGCGGCGCACGGCCCGGTCGTGCCTGCCGAGCAGCCGCACGAACGCGCGGTCGCCGATGCGCTCGTTGAGCGCGGTGGACTCCTCGATGTCGGAGAACATGATCGCCAGCCGCCCGTTGCGGGACAGCCGCGCGAGATCGGGCCGTTCCACCTCGGCCCAATCCGCGAGATCCTCGATGGACGAGCGCACCGCCGCGCCCAGGCCGTCGCGCCGCAGGATGTTCGCGGTCTGCCACACCGTCTTGACGGCTTTCGTGCCGCCCGACACCAGCAGCTGTCGCGTGTCGAGGCGACCCCGCAGCTCGTCCGCCTCGGCTTGTGCGGCCCGGGCCCGTCGCCACAGCACTCCGATCGCGACCGCCTCGCCGATGGCGAGCGCGGCCAGTGCCAACGCGACGATCTGCATCCCGGTCACCGCTCCAGTATTGGATGCTGGGGGCGTGAATTGTTCACAGGCCCCCTGTTACGAGAGTCGCTGGCTGCGCGCCACCAGCGGGGACGGTGCCCGCGCGATCTGGTTGCGGGAGACACTGCTGCGTTCGTCGACCGGCACCGCGAGCGCCGACGTGTGGGTGATGGCGTTCGACCCGGCCGGGCACCGGGCGCACCGGCATTCCTTTCCGATCGATACCGCCGTCTTCGAGGACGTTCCGTGGACCGCGCAGATCGGAGGTACGACCCTGACGGACACGGCTGCGGTCGGTGCGCTCGCCGGCCGCGCGCGCTGGGATCTGACGATCAGGCCGGGTGGTGAGCCTGCGGTGCGGGTCCTGTCCGACCGGGCCAACCAGTCGCGCTTCCCGCCGGCGAAGACACTCGTGCGGCATCCCAGGGCAGAGGTGAACGGCCGCCTCGAGATCGACGGGCTGACAGTTCATCTCGACGGGTGGGTGGGCAGCGTGAACCACAATTGGGGCAGCCGGCACACTGCTGCCTACGCCTACGGGCAGGTGTGCGCGTTTGACGACGCGCCGGACACCACCCTCGAACTCATCACCGCGCGGGCCGCACTGGGCCCGGTTCTGCTGCCCGCGGTCACGCTCTTCGTGCTGCGCCACGCCGGGATGGAGTTCGCTGTGCGCAGCGTCGCGGGCAGCCTGCAGACTCACGGCCGGTATGAGCCCTTCACGTGGAGTTTCGGGGCGCGGGTGGGGGAGCAGACGATCGAGGGGGAGATTGCGGCCGCCGCCGAGGACGTGATCGGCCTGACCTACACCGACACCGGTGGCGCCGAGAAGTACTGCTACAACTCGGCGGTGGCGACCTGTCGACTCGTCGTGGCGGGCACCGCGATATCCAGGACCGAATTGACCAGTCCTGCAGCGATGTTCGAGATCCTCAGAGCCGACCCGGTGGAGGGTGTGCCGCTGCTGGTGTGAGAAGACCGGGGCCGATCCGTCACGGCCGCAGCACGAACGACACCACGGCTTCGGAGAAGGCGTCGTTGTCGTCGCCGGCGGCGGTGTGCCCCGCTCCGGAGAGTTCGACGAACTCGGCGCCCGGCACTTTCTCCAGGAAATCTGCGACAGCCTGCTCGCTCACCACGTCGGACAGCTTGCCCCGGATCAACAGGATCGGGACGGTCAACTCGACGGCCGCCTGCTCGAGTTGTTCCACGCGCAGGAACGGATCATCATGCGGCGCAGTGAGAAACGCCGGATCCCAATGCCAGTACCAGCGTCCGTTGCGGTGCCGCAGATTCTTCTTCAACCCCTCGGGGTTCTGCGGGCGGGTGCGGTGCGGCAGGTAAGCGGCGACCGCGTCGGCGGCGTCTTGGAGCGAGTCGAATCCGTGGACGTGGCTGAACATGAAGTCGCGGATGCGTGCGCTGCCGTCCTTCTCGTACCTCGGCACCACGTCGACGAGCACCAGACCGGTGACCCGCTGCGGGCCGGCGTCGCGCGCGGCCTGGATGCCGGTCAGTCCGCCCATGCTGGCGCCGATCAGGACGGTCGGCCGCCCGATCTGGTCGAGGACATTGACGGTGTCGGCCGACAGTGCGTCGACGCTGTAGCGGGCATCGGGGGAGCGGTCACTGTCGCCGTGCCCGCGGCTGTCGAGGGCGACCACGTGCAGTCCGCGGGAGGCCAGCACCTGCCCGGTGTTCTTCCAGGACCACCGGTTCTGCCCGCCGCCGTGCAGCATCAGAACCGACGGGCGCCCTGTGTCGGCGTCGTCGGAGGTCGACGGACGGTTCCACTCGTCGGCCACCAAACGCAGGCCCTCGGCGCCGATGAAGGTTGCGGTCGTCGCATCGCTGCTGGTCATCGTCCACCGCGTCCTCTCGCCGGTCCCCGTCAGGCTGAGGTTACCCAGGACACCAGTTACGGCGATCTCGGGTCCTGGATGGCCGGCATCGCTCTAATATTTTCGCTTGTGCAAATTGTGGCCGGCTCCGACGACGAACGGCGGCGCATCATCGAGGCCGCCTACCGCTGCCTGTCCGATCCGCACCGGGAACCTGTCAAGATGTCGGCCATCCTGCGCATTGCCGGCGTCTCGAGCCGAGCGTTCTACCGCCACTTCCGATCGAAGGACGATCTCTTCCTCGCACTGCTGCAGCAAGGCGCCGACGAGATCGCGGAACGGGTCGACCGGGTGGCTGCCGACGCGGTCGGGAGCCCCGCCGATCAACTGGCGACCTGGATCGGCGAGATCTTCGATCTTCTCGTCGACCCGCAGCGGCGGATGCAGATGGCCGTCATCGACTCCGAGGAGGTCCGCTCGGCAGCCGGTTATCGAGACCTGCGGGAGCGCACGCATGCGAGCAGGGAGCGTTCGCTCGCCGACATCCTGCGCCGCGGGCGCGCTTCCGGGGCGTTCCCTCTGGCCGATCCCGAGCACGACGCGGTCGCGATCAGCGCGCTGGTGAGTCGAATCCTGTCTAGCGTCGCGCCCGAGGACGTGCAGGCGGTCAAGCACGCCGAGTCCCGGCTGCTCGACTTCGCCCTGCGCGCGGTTGGTGCGGTGTCGCATGAGTGACGCGCCTCGAGCCGCCACCTGAGGTTCCTCCCGCGGCACGTACGTTGGTCCGGGCAGACGTCTCTGCAGACACTGGCCACCGGCGCTGCAAAGGAGCGAACATGGCGGGCGATGCTGCGCCTCCCGGCGAGATTCTCGACACCGACGAGAGCCTCGCCAACAACGAGACTTTGAGCGCGGCGCCTACGCCGCGGTCGAACGTCAGGGCGGCGCTGATCGTCGGTCTGGTCACCGTGGTGGCGCTCGCCGGGTTGACCGGTTGGCTGGGTTACCGCACCTGGGAATCGCGCCGGGCGCAGGAGCAGCGCGAACAGTTCCTGCAGGTGGCCCGCCAAGGCGCGCTGAACCTGACGACGATCGACTGGCAGCACGCCGACGCCGATGTGCAGCGGGTGCTGGATTCGGCCACCGGGACGTTCTACGACGACTACCAGCAGCGCGCGGAACCGTTCAAGCAGGTGGTCGAGGTCGCCAAGTCGACGTCGGTCGGCACGATTGCCGAGGCGGGGGTGGAGAGCTCGACCGATCACGAGGCGCAGGTGCTGGTTGCGGTGACGGTCAAGACGTCCAATGCCGGCGGGCAGGACCAGAAGCCGCGGGCCTTTCGGATGCGCATCTCGGTGGAGAAGATCGGTGACGAGGCCAAGGTGTCCAACGTGGACTTCGTGCCGTGACCGGGGCGATCGACGAGACGTCAGCGGCGCACGAGGCCCGGCCGATCGAGGACACGGGCGATGTGGCGACGACGCCGGTCGCGCGCAGGCGTCCGGTGTGGATGCGCGTCGTCGCATTCGGGCTGCTGCCGGCGCTGGCGTTGGTCCTCGCGCTGAGTGCGGGATATCTCAAGTGGCAGGACGACGGGGAGCGTGACCGGGAGGTCGCCGCGGCGGCGTCGGTGCAGGCGGCTCGGGACATCACGGTCGCTCTGCTGTCGTACACCCCCGACAGGGTCGATCAGCAGCTCGGTACCGCCCGGGAGCTGCTCACCGGTGAATTCCGCGATTCGTACACGTCGCTGACCGACGACGTCGTGATCCCCGCCGCCAAGCAGAAGCAGATCTCGGCTGTCGCCTCGGTGCCCGCCGCGGCGTCGGTCTCGGCCACCGCTGAGAAGGCGGTCGTGCTGGTGTTCGTCAACCAGACCGTGACCGTCGGCGGGGACGCCCCGACCGCCACGAATTCGAGTGTGCGCATCACCCTCGACAAGGTCGGCGACCGGTGGCTGATCTCAGAGTTCGATCCGGTCTAGTCACGTCCTGCTGCCGGGGTGGCTGCGGCCCAGCAGTGGCAGCAGCATCCGGTGCGGCGCATAGCGATAGAGCAGTGCGGCCGCCCGGTTGGGGGCCCCGGGAACGATCACGCCGCGACCCTTGTCAAGGCCGTCGATCGCCGTGCGCGCCACTGCGTCTGCCTGCTCCCACAGAAAAGCGGGCAGCATCTTCTCGGCCTCTTCGTCGGGAATGCCTGCGGTGGCGCCGAATTCGGTGCGCACGGGGCCGGGGCACACCACGGCCGCCGTCACGCCGCTGTCGCGCAGTTCCTCCCGCATGGCCTCGGTGTACGAGAGCACGAACGCTTTGGCCGCCCCGTAGGAGGCCTGGAACGGCACCGGCCCGAATGCGCCGACCGAGGCGACGTTGAGCACCGCGCCGCGACCGCGCGTCACCATCGCGGGGACGAAGCGGGCGCTCAGATCCACGACCGCGGCGACGTCGAGCTCGATCAGCCGCAGCTCGTCGGACACGCGCACCCGCGCGACCGGTCCGAGGTTGGACATGCCGGCGTTGTTGACGAGGATCTCGACGATCAGCCCGAGTGCGGCGACCTGATCGGGCAGCGCGGCGCGTTGCGCCGGGTCGGCCAGGTCGGCGGGAAGGACGTAGGCGCGGGAGTCCAGGGACTGCGCGAGCGCGGTCAACTTGTCGGCGCGCCTGGCCACGAGCACCACCGGGTAGCCGCGGCGGGCGAACTCGCGGGCGATCTGCTCGCCGATGCCTGACGACGCTCCGGTGACCAGCACCGCCCCGGTGTCCGAGACGGGTGGCAGCAGTGGCATGGCGCCAGCCTAACCTTGGCACCATGACGGTGCGCCGACTCACCGCGGTCGACGCGCAGATGCTCCTGTTGTCGGCGGCGACCCCGAACGACCAGTTCCTTCTCTACGGATTCGGGGCACCGGTCGATCCCGCCGTCGCGCTCACCGCCGTACGCGGGGAGGCCGCGCGCTGTACCGAGCTCACGGTCCGAGTCCGTGACCGCGGCCCGTGGCGCTATCCGGTGTGGGAGCGCAGCGACGTCGAGGCTCGGCAGTTCGTCGTGCACGAGGCGGCCACGTGGGCACGCGTGCTCGCCACGGTGACCACCCTGGCCGGCGAGCAGGTCGACTCCCATGTCCATCCGTGGCGCCTCCACGTCTTCCCCGACGTCAGCGAGCTTCCCGGTACTGAGGTGGGTTCAGTTGCGGTGCTTCAGATCTCGCACGCGCTGGCCGACGGCTCGCGGGCCTCAGCACTGGGGGCCCGGCTGTTCGGGCGCGCCGGCGCTGTGGAGGCGGTGCGACCACTGCCGACCCACGGCTTCGTGCCGCGTTCGGTGGCCGCCGCCCGGGCGCACCGCCGGCTGGTCCGAGACACCGACGCAGGACTGGTTCCGGCGCCGCCTGTTCCGTGCCCGGTGCTGAGCAGCAACACCCGGCCGGCCGGCGCGGTGCATGTCCGCACCGTCGTCCGACGCCGTGATCAGCTGGCCGGCCCGACGGTCACCATCACTGCGCTGACGGCGATTTCGGCGGCACTGGCTGCTCATCTGCGCGCGCGCGGCGACGACCCGGCACAGCTCGGCGCGGAGATCCCAGTGGCGAAACCCGGTGCGCGCCGCGCCAACAACCACTTCGGCAACGTCGGCATCGGGCTCTACCCACACCTGGCGCCCGAGCGCCGGGCGGAGGCGATCGAGCGGGACCTGCACCGGCGCCGCCGTCGGGTGTCGCACCCGGCGAATGCCGCGCAGGACGCGGTGTTCGCCGCGGTTCCGGCCGCGCTGTTGCGTTGGGGGATGGGCCAATTCGATCCGAACCAGCGCGGGTCGACGGTCAGCGGCAACACCGTCGTCTCCAGCGTGAACAGGGGGCGCGCGGACCTGTCCTTCGGCGGCGCGCCCGTCGTGCTCACCGCCGGCTTCCCTGCGTTGTCGCCGATGATGGGTGTCACCCACGGGGTGCACGGCATCGGCGACACCGTCGCGATCAGCGTGCACGCCGCCGAATCGGCGATCGGCGACATCGACGCTTACGTGGAGCTGCTGGCCCGAGAACTCGGCTGATCGGCGGACTCCGTCCGCGCGATGACCGCCTGCAGCGAGTCTTGGGCCGCATCGCGGTCGTCGCCCATGCCGACCAGCGCGTCGATGATGAGTGGCCCGAGGATGCGGGTCAGGCCGTGCCCGTCGTGGCCGAAGAACCCGGCGGTCTCGAGCATCACGACGCCGTGGACGACACTCCACAGCCGAGCCGCCGCCGCGAGCTCGTCGTCGGCACGGATACGGCCGGCGGCCCTCATGCGGTGCACGGCCTGGCGCAGGGCGCCGAAGGACGCCGCCCATTCCCTGCGGTCGGTGGCGTTGGCGGTCGACGTCAGATCGACCCGGTGTGCTGCTATCGACGCGGGGGCCGAGGTGCCGAACATCAGTTGGTAGCGCTGGGGATTGGCCATCGCGAACCGGTGGTAGGCCAGACCCATCGCCAGGAAGTCGGCCACCGGGTCTTCGGTCGGCGGCATTTCGGTGAGCGCGGCCGTGAACCGGTCGAAGACCTCGCGCGCGATCGCATCGAGGAGACCCGTCATGCCGCCGAAGTGGGTGTACACCGCCATCGTCGACGTGCCCGCCTCGGCGGCCACGGCGCGCGCCCGCAGTGCGGCCACGCCGTCGCGCTCGAGCAGACGCACGCCTGCGTCGATCACGGCTTCCGGCATCCCACTCATGGTTGCCATCCTGCCATAACGGTGTTATACAGGGTGCACGATAACGCTGTTATAGGAGGCGTCATGGCCAATCGCTATCTCGAGGGCGTCTATGCGCCACTCTCGGAGGAAGTCACGCTCACCGATCTGGAGGTGACCGGATCGATCCCCGACCATCTCGACGGTCGCTACCTGCGCAACGGGCCCAACCCGATCGGGGAGATCGACCCGTTGCTGTACCACTGGTTCGTCGGCGACGGGATGGTGCACGGCATCCGGCTGCGCGATGGGCGCGCCGAGTGGTACCGCAACCGCTGGGTCCGCGGCCCCGGCACGGCGCGGGCGCTGGGCGAACCGGCGCCCGACGTCCGGGCCGCGGTGTCGCCCATCGGCGCGAACACCAACGTGATCGGCCACGCCGGCAAGACGCTGGCGCTGATCGAGGCGGGCGTGCCTGCCTATGAACTCACCGATGAGCTGGACACCGTCGGGGTCTGCGACTTCGACGGCACGGTGCGCGGCGGTTACACCGCGCACCCCAAGCGTGACCCGGCCACCGGCGAGCTGCATGCTGTGTCCTACCGCCTGGCGCAGAAGAACACCGTGCAGTACTCGGTGATCGGAGCCGACGGCCGGGCTCGTCGCACCGTCGACATCGACGTCACGGGAAGCCCGATGATGCACGACTTCTCGCTGACCGAGCGGTATGTCGTGTTCTACGACCTGCCCGTCACCTTCGACGTGGAGCAGGCCGTGGAGATGACGGTGCCGCGGGCGCTGCGGCTACCCGCCCGGCTGATGCTCTCGGCGTTGATCGGGCGCGTCCGCATCCCCGATCCGATCGCGGCACGCATGCCGGCCGCACCGTCGGCCGACCGCCGCTTCCCGTACTCGTGGAATCCGAACTACCCCGCGCGCGTCGGCGTGATGCCGCGCGAGGGCGGTAACGCCGACGTCCGGTGGTTCGACGTCGAGCCCTGCTACGTGTTCCACCCGATGAACGCCTACGACTCCGGCGACACCGTCGTGCTCGACGTCGTCCGCCACCCCACGATGTTCGACACCGACCACCTGGGCCCCGGCGAGGGCCCCCCGACGCTCGAGCGGTGGACCGTCGACCTGGCCGACGGCAAGGTCCGCGAGTCGCGTATCGACGACCGCCCGCAGGAGTTCCCCCGCGTCGACGAGCGGCTCGTCGGCAAGCGGCACCGCTACGGCTATGCGCCCGGGTTCACGGCCGGTGGGGACGAGACGCTGTTCAAACACGATCTGGTGGGCGACAATTCGGCCGCCCGCTCGTTCGGGTCGGGTAAGTCCGTCGGCGAGTTCGTGTTCGAGCCCAGTACCGCGGACGCCGACGAGGACGACGGCGTGCTGATGGGGTACGTGTACGACCGGGCCACCGACTCCAGCGAGCTGAAGATCCTGGATGCGCAGACCCTCGACGACGTGGCCGCGATCAAGTTGCCGCACCGGGTGCCCGCCGGGTTCCACGGCAACTGGGTGCCCGCCTGACCCGGGCCTGGGGTCACCTTCTTCCGGCGAGCAGACGCGAACTCCGGCGTTTCGCCGCGATTCCCCGCGATTTGTGTCTGTTCGCGTTCGCCAGAACTGGAACACGTTCTAGTCTTTGGAGCCATGGGGTTTCTCAAGCAAGACGCGCCCGTCGTCGACTACGCCGAATGGAGCAAGGGAACCCGCGCGGAGCGGATCGTCCCGATGGCCAGACACTGGGCCGAGGTGGGCTTCGGCACCCCAGTGGTGATGCACCTGTTCTACGT
This sequence comes from Mycobacterium sp. IDUB_1, assembly GCF_055419625.1. NCBI lineage: Bacteria > Bacillati > Actinomycetota > Actinomycetes > Mycobacteriales > Mycobacteriaceae > Mycobacterium > Mycobacterium sp. IDUB_1. The sequence continues at coordinate 596,412 of NZ_JBVAYA010000002.1, forward strand.
CGTCAAGATCCTGCTCTACGCCGTGGTCGCGTGGCTGGTGGTCCTGACCACCACGGGCATCGACGGCTTCACAGGAGTCGCGGCCTGGTACCACGAGCCGATCGTGTACCAGAAGGTCGTCTTCTACACGATGCTGTTCGAGATCGTCGGGCTCGGCTGCGGCTTCGGACCGCTCAACAACCGGTTCTTCCCGCCGATGGGTTCGGTCCTGTACTGGTTGCGGCCCAGCACCATTCGGCTACCCCCGTGGCCGAACCGGGTCCCGCTGACCAAGGGTGACGCCCGCACGCCCGTCGACGTCGTCCTCTACGGCGCCCTTCTGGTGATGCTCCTGGTGGCGATTTTCTCCGACGGCACCGGCCCAATCCCTGAGCTCGGCTCGCAGATCGGCGTGCTGCCCGTCTGGCAGACCGCCACGATCCTGGTGTTGCTCGCGCTCGCCGGGCTGCGCGACAAGGTGCTCTTCCTGGCCGCGCGCGGCGAGGTCTACGGCGCGCTGGCGGTCTGCTTCCTGTTCAGCGGCGCCGACATCGTGATCGCGGCCAAGCTGGTGTGCCTGGTCATCTGGATGGGCGCGGCGACCTCGAAGCTGAACAAGCACTTCCCGTTCGTCATCTCGACGATGATGAGCAACAACCCGGTGATCCGCCCGCGCTGGATCAAACGCAAGTTCTTCGAGCACTTCCCCGACGATCTGCGACCGGGCCCCGCGTCGCGCTGGCTCGCCCACATCTCGACGGCGATCGAGATGCTCATCCCGCTGGTGCTGTTCTTCTCCCACGGCGGCTGGCCCACCGCGATCGCGGCGTTCGTGATGTTGTGCTTCCACTTCGGCATCCTGTCGGCGATCCCGATGGGTGTACCGCTGGAATGGAACGTCTTCATGATGTTCTCCGTGCTGGCGCTGTTCGTCGGCAACGCGGGCATCGGGCTGGGCGATCTGGGCAGCCCGTGGCCGCTGGTGCTGTTCGCGGTGTCCGCGGGCACCGTCGCGATCGGAAACCTGTTCCCGCGCAAGGTGTCCTTCCTGCCCGGCATGCGCTACTACGCGGGCAACTGGGACACATCGCTGTGGTGCATCAAGCCCTCGGCCGACGCCAAGATCGCCGCCGGCATCGTCGCGATCGCGAGCATGCCCGCAGCGCAGATGGAGAAGTTCTACGGCAGCCGCGAGACCGCCGAGATGTACCAGTACATGGGATATGCCTTCCGCTCGTTCAACACTCACGGCCGCGCGATGTTCACGCTCGCGCATCGGCTGATGGCCGGCTACGACGAAGCCGACTACGTCCTCACCGACGGTGAACGGATCTGCAGCACCGCGATCGGATGGAACTTCGGCGACGGCCACATGCACAACGAGCAGCTGATCGCCGCGCTGCAGAAGCGCTGTCATTTCGAGCCGGGGGAGGTACGGGTGCTGCTGCTCGACGCGCAACCAATTCACCGGCAACGCCAGCAGTACCGTCTGGTCGACGCGGCGACGGGGGAGTTCGAGCGGGGCTACATCCTGGTCGCCGACATGGTGACCAGGCAGCCGTGGGACGACACCGTGCCGGTGCACGTGACGTGGCGCAACGACACGATAGAGACGACCTGAGCCAGACGGGGTCAGTCAGCCCATCACGTCGCGGATCGGCACACTCTCCAGGCCGGTGAGCAGCAGCTCACGCGACACGTCGAGGTGCTTACGCCAGTGCTGCTCGGCGCCGGCGGCGTCACCGGCTCGCAGGTAGGCCATCAGCTTGCGGTAGGAGCGAATCAGCTTGTCGTAGTCGGCTTTCGACACGGGCCTTCGCTCGTTGAAGACGAATGCCGTGTGCCGCACCGTGATCTCGTGCAACATGCCGGCAACGATCGACAGCGTCTCGTTGCCCGACAACTGCACCACGCGGAGATGGAAGGTGCCGGTGTTCTCGGCCAACCGGTCGGAGTCGCAGCCCTGGGCCACCAGATCTTCGAGCAGCGTGTCGAGTTCGGCGAAAGCCTCTTCCGAGCCGGACTCGGCGAGCAGGCGCGCCGCGAGCGGTTCGATGCCGGCTTTTGCCGTCAAGAGATCGGCGATCGTGGCGCCGGAGAGTTCGAGCAGCAGCCCGGCCGGGCGGGCCACCACTTCGGGACCCGGTACCCGCACGCGTGCCCCGGTGCGCGATCCTCGCCGCACCTCGACCAGCCGCTCGGATTCCAGCACCCGGACGGCTTCGCGCAGTGTCGGCCGGCTGACGCCGAAGTGGGCCATCAGCTCGGCTTCGTTGGGCAGGAAGTCGCCGTCGGTCAGCTGACCCTCGACGACCATGCGACGCAGCGTGCCCGCGACCAGTTCGGCGGTCTTCGGTGAGCGCACACCCGCCCGCGAACCGGCAGCGTCGATCATCGGCGCCAAGCGGGTACTGCGCGTCACGATGTCTCCACGTCAACTGGGTCGGGCCACCACGGGTCGCGGTGAGCTGTGCAACTCAGTAAACCATGTCGGGAGCACCGAACCGGGCTCGGAATCGTTCAGCGTTTGACCGCTGGGCGCGGTGACCTGCATGGCAGGGTATCGGCATGCCGGAAGAACTGACGGCCGAGCGAGCCGCGGAGCGGCTGCGCCCCGTCGACACGCTGGGTGTTCCGCTGGGCCCGGGACAGCCGCCGACGTTCCTGCGGGCCCTCGGTGCGCGCACCGACTGGACGGACCTGCAGGTGTACGGCGCGCTGCTGGCGGTGGGCACCGAGCTGTTCTCCCGCCCGGGGGTCCGGTACCTGTCGGGGTTCTACGGCCCGCTCGAGCGCGCGCTGCGCGAATCCGGCGCCGACGTCGACTTCATGCCCGCCGACTTCCGCCGCTTCGGACCGCTGCTGGAACGGCAGCGACCCCGCGTGATGGCCACGGTCGCGACACCGCCCGACGCCGACGGCTGGTGCTCGCTGTCGCTGCACGCGGGTGCCACCGTCGCCGAACTGCATCGGGCCGGAGCCGATCCGGACCGGCTGCTGATCGTCGAAGCCTCCGAGGCGTTCCCACGCACGGGTGGATGGGGCGAGCGGTACCGGCACGCGCTGCACGTCGACGAGATCGACGTGCTGATCCCCTCGACCGAGCCGCCGCTCGCGCTGCCGACCGCTGCGCCCACCGACACCGATGTGGCGATCGCTCGGCATGCGGTGGAGTTCATCGGGTCCGGGGCCACGCTGCAGACCGGGATCGGCGCGATCCCGAGCCAGATCGCGACGCTGCTCGCCGATGGCGACGTCGGCGAATTCGGCCTGCACAGCGAGATGTTCACCGACGGCTGCATGCGTCTGCATCAGGCAGGCAAGGTCACCAACGCGCACAAAGGCCAGTACGACGGCGTCAGCGTCACGACGTTCGCCCTCGGGTCGGCGGACCTCTACGCCTGGCTGGACGGCAACGCCGAGGTTGCGTTCCTGCCTGTCGAGGTGGTCAATGCGCCCGAGGTGATCGCGGCCAACACCGACATGATCTCGATCAACGGCGCGTTGGCTGTCGACGTGCACGGTCAGGTGGTGGCCGACACCATCGGCGACGAGCAGTTCAGCGGCATCGGAGGGGCCGAGGACTTCGTGGCCGGCGTCGGTCTCGAGCTGTCCGACCGGTCGCTGATCTGCCTGCCCTCGACGTTCGAACGCGACGGCGTCCCGCACTCGCGGATCGTCGGGCAGTTCGCGTGCGGCGCGGTCATCACCACCCCCCGCCACCACGTCGACGTCATCGTCACCGAATACGGCGCCGCGGAGCTCGAAGGGCTCTCCGTGCGGGAGCGCGGGCACGCGCTGGCCGCGATCGCGCACCCACTGTTCCGGGACGAGTTGATCGACGCGGCGGACCGCGCCGCACGCCGCCAATGAGCAAGTTGACCTAGTAAACCTTGTTCGTTTAACTTCGAGGCACCCATCCAATGAAGGAGTGTCTTCCATGCCTGAAGCCGTCATCGTCGAGGCAGTGCGTTCACCAGTCGGTAAGCGCAACGGAGGCCTCTCCGGAGTGCATCCGGCCGAGCTGTCCGCGCAGGTGCTCAACGGTCTCGTCGAGCGGGCCGGGGTCGACCCGGCGCTGGTCGACGACGTCATCTGGGGTTGCGTCATGCAGGCTGGTGAGCAGGCGCTCGACATCGCACGCACCGCGCTGCTGACGGCCGGCTGGCCGGAGTCGGTGCCCGGCGTGACCGTGGACCGGCAGTGCGGATCGAGCCAGCAGTCGGTGCACTTCGCCGCGGCCGGTGTGGTCGCCGGCCATTACGACGTCGTCGTCGCCGGTGGCGTCGAGTCGATGTCGCGGACCCCGATGGGCTCGTCGCTCGCCGGCGGCGGCAACCCCTACCCCGCCGGATTCAAGGACCGCTACAGCAAGACCCCGAACCAGGGCATCGGCGCCGAGATGATCGCCGAGCAGTGGGGCTTCAGCCGCACCGATCTCGACCAATACTCTCTTGACTCGCACGAAAAAGCCGCTGCGGCACAGGATTCCGGCGCGTTCGACGACCAGATCGTGGCGATCAAAGACCAGGACGGTAACCCAGTTCTCAAGGATGAGGGCATCCGGCGCGGCACGACCCTGGAGAAAATGGGGCAGCTCAAGCCCGCGTTCAGTGAAGACGGAGTGATCCACGCCGGCAACAGCTCTCAGATCTCCGACGGCTCGGCCGCACTGCTGTTCATGTCGGCTGAGAAGGCCAAGGAGCTCGGTCTAAAGCCACTGGCGAAGGTGCACACCGCTGTGCTCGCGGGAGCCGACCCGGTGATCATGTTGACCGCGCCGATCCCGGCCACGCAGAAGGCGCTCAAGCGGTCTGGCCTGACGATCGATCAGATCGGTGCCTTCGAGGTCAACGAGGCGTTCGCTCCGGTGCCGATGGCGTGGCTCAAGGACATCGGTGCCGACGAGAAGCGGCTCAACCCCAACGGCGGGGCGATCGCCCTCGGTCACCCGCTCGGCGGCTCGGGCGCCCGCATCATGACCACGCTGCTGTACCACATGCGCGACAACGGAATTCAGTACGGACTGCAGACCATGTGCGAGGGTGGTGGCCAGGCCAACGCCACCATCCTGGAACTGCTGTGAGCGATGATCAGCCCCAGCCCGGCGCGCTCGTCGAGCGCCGTGGCAACGTCATGGTCATCACGATCAACCGGCCCGAGGCCCGCAACGCCATCAACGCGGCCGTGTCGATCGCCCTCGGTGACGCGCTGGAGGAGGCACAGAACGACCCGGACGTGTGGGTGGTGGTGCTCACCGGGTCGGGCGACAAATCCTTCTGTGCCGGAGCCGATCTCAAAGCGCTCTCGCGCGGCGAGAACATCGGGCACCCCGATAAGCCCAAGTGGGGTTTCGCCGGCTACGTCCGCCATGCCATCGACAAGCCGACCATCGCCGCGGTCAACGGCACCGCCCTGGGCGGCGGCACCGAACTGGCGTTGGCCAGTGATCTGGTGGTCGCCCAGGAAAGCGCCACATTCGGTCTGCCCGAGGTGAAGCGGGGCCTGATCGCCGGCGCGGGCGGCGTGTTCCGGATCGTCGAGCAGATTCCGCGCAAGGTCGCGATGCACATGATGCTCACCGGCGAGCCCATCAGCGCGGCGGACGCGCAACGCTGGGGGCTGGTCAACGAGGTCGTGCCCGACGGGACCGTGCTGGACGCCGCGCTCGCGCTGGCCGAACGCATCACCGTCAACGCCCCGTTGGCCGTTCAGGCCAGCAAGCGGGTCGCTCGCGGTATCGACGACGGGGTCGTCGTCGACGAGGAAGCCGGATGGACCCGCACGATGCGCGAAGCCGTCATCGTCTTCAGCTCGGAGGATGCCGCGGAAGGCCCACTCGCGTTCGCTCAGAAACGTCAACCTGTCTGGAAAGCCAAGTAAGGGAATCGATCATGAAGCGCACCATCTACGAAGCCGAGCACGAGGCGTTCCGCGACACCGTGCGCGGATACATCGACAGTGAACTGGTACCCAACGCCGAGAAGTGGGAGGCCGATCGCATCGTCGACCGGTCGGCCTACGTCGCGGCGGGCAAGCACGGCCTGATTGGGTTCAACATGCCCGAGGAGTACGGCGGTGGCGGCACCGACGACTTCAGGTTCAACGCGATCATCGACGAGGAGATCGCCAAGGCCGGTGTGCCCGGACCCGGGCTGAGCCTGCACAACGACGTCGTCGCGCCCTACTTCAAGGACCTGACCACCGACGAGCAGAAGGAGCGGTGGCTGCCGGGGATCGCCAGCGGCGAGACCATCATCGCGGTCGCGATGACCGAGCCGGGCGCGGGCAGCGACCTCGCGGGCATCCGCACATCGGCCGTGCGTGACGGGGACGACTGGATTCTCAACGGGTCCAAGACCTTCATCTCGTCGGGCATCAACAGCGACCTCGTCGTCGTCGTCGCCCGCACCGATCCCGAAGCCGGCCACAAAGGTTTCTCGCTGCTGGTCGTCGAGCGTGGCATGGAGGGCTTCAGCCGCGGCCGCAAGCTCGACAAGATGGGCATGCATGCTCAGGACACGGCCGAACTGCACTTCGAGAACGTCCGAGTGCCGAACGCCAACGTGCTGGGCAAGGAGGGACGCGGCTTCTACCACCTGATGCAGAACCTGCCGTCAGAGCGGCTGTCGATCGCGATCTCCGCGATCGCCGGCGCGCGCGAAACCTGGCGTCAGACACTGCAATACGTCAAGGACCGCAAGGCTTTCGGACAGCCGATCGGCAGCTTCCAGCACAACCGGTTCCTGCTCGCGGAGATGGACACCGAGCTCGACGTGACCGAACAGTACGTGGACCGGTGTCTGCAGGCCATCGTCGACGGCGAACTGACCGCGGTCGAAGCGGCCAAGGCCAAGTGGTGGGCGACCGAGGTCGCCAAGAAGGTGGTCGACCAGTGCGTGCAGCTGCACGGTGGCTACGGCTGGATGATGGAGTACCGCGTCTGCCGTGACTACGTCGACGGCCGCATCATGACGATCTTCGGTGGTACGACCGAGATCATGAAGGAGATCATCGGCCGCGACCTCGGCCTCTAGACGGAACTTCGGCGTGGTTGTCGTCGCTAGGCGTCGACAACCACGCCGAAATCACTAACCGATCGGGGCTTCGGCGGCCGGAGTGGTGGTCTCGGCCGGCAGCGGCGCCGCGGCCGTCGTCGTCGGCGTGGCCGACGGGGTCGCCGCCTCCGACGTCGACGATGTGCTCGTCGGCGTGGTCGGGGCCGGTGCGTCCGCCGGGTTCAGCACGTGATCGACCAGGTAGATGCGCGCGTTCTGGGCCTGGATGCCACCGCACACCACCTTGGTGGTCTCGTTGACCTTGAGGTCGTCACCGGAGCCGGTGACCTCGATCTCGGTGCCCTCCTGGGTGGGCCGCTGACCCTTCACGTCATCGGGGCCCAGCAGTCCGAGGAACACGTGGTAGTACAGCAGGCTGGTCAGCGCGGCAGGATCGGTACGCAGCATCTCCTGCTGCTCAGGCGGCAGCTCGGCGAACGCCTCGTTGGTGGGCGCGAACACCACGAACGGGCCGTTGTCGAGCACCGGGTCGATGTTGACGGCCGGGTTGAGCTGGCCGGACACCGCCGCGTTGAACGAGCTGACGTCCGGGATGCTGGCCAGCACCTTGCTGACGGGCAGATTGGCCAGGCTCTTCCAGTTCGGCACCGCTTGCTTGAACGGATCGCACTTGCCCTGCGGGTCGGGGATCTCGGCCGTCACCGTCGTCGTGGTCGGCTGCGCGGATGCGTTCACGGCCAGCGGAACCGACAGGGCGATCGCGGCGGCACTCGCAGCGATGCCGATGGCCTTGCTGGGGCGGGTCTTCACGTTCTGCTCCTCATGCTCGTCAGGTCGCTTGGCATGCTAAGCGCACGCTCGGGTCACGACCAAGTCGAGAATGTGTCGCGGTTGCGCTACGAAGCGTTACAGAAGAGTTGCTGACCTGCGGTTATCAAGCGCCGACGGCGGCCGTGCAGAGGTCTTCGGAGAGATGCCACAGCGTCAGGGCGCGGGCCTCGTCGGTGGCGTAGGGCGCAGCCTCGGCGACCGCGCAGTCGGACAGGTAGACACCACCCAGCTCGGTGACGTCGTCGCTGACCGCAGCCCACACCTGCGCGGCGGCGCCGTACTCGGGCGTCGTGAACTGGCGATTGGTGCGCCCCCGCAGGTTCAGCGCGGCGAAATCCTGCTCGTCCATGTGCCGGGCCAGCGACGTCGCGACGATGCCGGGATGCACCGCGTAGGCCCGCACGCCGCTGTCGCGCAGCCGCCGATCCAGTTCGACCGCGTGCAGCACGTTGGCGGTTTTCGACGCGCCGTATGCGGCGAACTTGTCGTAATCACGGCGCTCCCAGTTGGAGTCGTCGAGGTCGACGTCGCCGATCCGGTGACCCTCCGACGACAGGTTCACCACGCGAGCGCCGTCGGCGGCGACCAGGGCGGGCAGCAGCGAGCGGGTCAGCTCGAAGTGACCGAGGTGGTTGGTGCCGAACTGCATCTCGAAACCGTCGACGGTCCGCTCGAACGGGGTGAACATGACCCCGGCGTTGTTCATCAGGACATGCACGGCGGGGGTGAGGTCGCTGATCTGCGCCGCGGCCGCACTCACCGATGCGAGCGACGCCAGGTCCAGATGCACCGTCGCCGTCAGCGCCTGCGGCACCTGCTCGTGAATCCATGCGTCCGTGTCGGCGAGCTCTGACGTGTCCCGGCCCGTCAAGACCACCCGGGCGCCAGTGAGCGCCACGCATCGGGCCGACTCCCGCCCCAGTCCCGACGTCGCGCCCGTGATCACGACGGTCTTGCCGGTCAGATCGACGCCTTCGACGATCTGCTGAGCGGTGGGGGTCGACGTCACTGTCACGACGAGAGGATCGCACGCGCCCGCTGGGGAAGTGGTAGCCGACCCTACGATGGCGCCATGCCGGAGCCACTGATCCTTCCCGTTCTTGGGCACGCACCGCAGCTGCACCCGCAGAGTTGGGCCGCCCCGAACTCCACCCTCGTCGGCCGGATCATCCTGGCCGAGGGAGCCAGCGTCTGGTACGGCGCCACGTTGCGCGCCGAGACGGAGGACATCGAGATCGGGCCGGGCAGCAACATCCAGGACAACGTGACGGTCCACGTCGACCCGGGGTTCCCCGCGCGCATCGGTGCGGGCGTGACCGTCGGGCACAACGCGGTGCTGCACGGCTGCACCGTCGGCGACGACACGCTGATCGGGATGGGAGCAGTGGTCCTCAACGGGGCCACCATCGGCGCCGGATGTCTGATCGCGGCTGGGGCCGTGGTGTCCCAGGGTGCCGACATCCCGCCCGGAACCATGGTCGCCGGGGTGCCCGCGAAGGTGCGCCGCGAGCTCGGCGACGCCGAGAAAGAGGGCATTCGGACCAACGCGCTGCTGTACCAGGAGCTGGTCAAATTGCACCGTGACACAGGCAACGTCTGACATACCGATGGTTGGGGTACAGGCCAGTCGTGGGTAATCGAACTCTGGTCACCGGCGCGAGCGGCTACATCGGCTCTCGCCTCGTCGCGGCACTGCTGGCCGACGGCAACGACGTCGTCGCCGTCAGCCGCAACCCGGAGAGGCTGCGCGAATTCGGTTGGCACGACCGGGTTTCGGCGGTCGAGCTGGACGCAGGTGACGCCGACTCCGCGCGTCGGGCGTTCGACGACGCCGGGCCGATCGACGTCGTCTACTACCTGGTGCACGGCATCGGCCAGCCCGGATTCCGGGAGGCCGACAACCAGGCAGCCGCCAATGTCGCCGAGGCGGCCAAGGCGGCAGGGGTGCGCCGCATCGTCTACCTCGGCGGGTTCGTGCCGCAGGCCGCCGACGGCGGACCGCTCTCGGAACACCTGGCGAGCCGCGCCGAAGTCGCCCACGCCCTCCACGTCGACGGGGGCCCCGACGTCGTCTGGCTCGGCGCGGCGATCGTGCTGGGCGCCGGGTCGACGTCGTTCGAGATGATGCGCTACGTCGCCGACCGATTCCTGCTCCTGCCCATGCCGGCATGGTCGGCCAACCCGATCGACCCGATCTCGATTCGCGACGTGCTGCACTACCTCGTCGCCGCCGCGGACGAGAAGGTGCCGGCAGGCTCCTACGACATCCGCGGCCCTGAGACCACCACCTACGGGGATCTGCTGCGCACCTATGCGCGCATCGCCGGAATCTGGCGGACCCCGGTTCCGGTCTACGGCATCGACACCGGACTGGTGTCCGCGGTCAGCGGCGTCATCCTCCCGGTGCCCGGCGGCTTGGCGGGCGACCTCATCGAATCGCTGGACTTCCCGATGATGGCTACCCAGGACGGACTCGCCGGGTTGGTGCCTGATCCGCCGGGAGGCCTCACCGGCATCGAGGACGCGATGCGCGCAGCCATCACCAGCCCGCGACGCCGGCCGGTCGACAAGCTCGCCGACCCGCACCACCTCGCCGACACCGATCCCGACTGGGCGGGTGGCGATGCGCTGCGGCTGCGTCAACTCGCCTGCGCCGTCACGCCCACCGCCGTCCAGCCGGTCCTCGGGCTGCTCGGTCTGGTGCCCAAGCCCGTCGCCGCTGCCGTCCGTACCGGTCTGGACCACGTGATCGGACTGGTGCCCAAGGGGAGTATTGCGTGAACGCTGATGACCACACGCCGCTGTCCGGCGAGATCAAACAGATCGCTCGCGCCAAGGCGCCGGCATTCAACGAACCGCCGTCGATGGTCACCCGCCGCAAGTTCGTCGTCGGGGTGTTCCTGCTGATCGGTGCGGCGCTGCTCGGCTACTCGCTCAGCCGTCCACCCGGCGACAGCTCGTTCGTCTGGCTCACGCTGGCGCTGGCCGCGGTCTGGGCGATCGGGGCGTTCCTGTCCGGCCCGCTGCACTGGGGGCACGTCAGCTTCCGCGGGCGCAACCAACGCCCGGTCATCACCGGTACCGCTGTCGGGCTCGGCTTGGGCGCGATCTTCGTCGTGGGTGCGTTGGTGGCGCGCCAGATCCCCCCGGTGCGCGACTACATCACCAGCGTGCTCGAGTACGTCAACACGGCGCCGCTGTGGGTGATCGCGTTCATCACGGTGATCAACGGCTTGGCCGAGGAGATGTTCTTCCGCGGCGCGCTCTACACCGCACTGTGGAAGTACAAGCCGGTGCTGGTATCGACCGTGCTGTACGTCATCGCGACCGCGGCCACGACCGGCAACCCGATGCTGGGCTTCGCGGCGATCGTCCTCGGCACCGTGTGCGCGCTCGAACGCCGCGCCACCGGGGGAGTGCTCGCCTCGATGCTGACGCACTTCTTCTGGGGTCTGGTCATGGTCCTCGCGCTGCCCCCGCTGTTCGGGGTCTAACGCAGCGGGTGCGCGAGCTCGTCGCGCCGCATTCGGGCCGCGGCCATCGCTGTGGCCGCCAGCAGGACCGGCATCAAACCCGCGACGAGGAAGATGGTCTGCATCGAGACCACTTTCGACAGCGGGCCGATGATCGCGAACGACACCGGCATGAAGGCGAGTGAGACAAAGAAGTCCAGGCTCGACACCCGGCCCAGCATCGCTGGCGGCACCCGCCGCTGCAGGAGCGTGCCCCAGATGACCATGCCTGCGCCGTCGGTGACGCCGATGACGAACGTCGCCGCCGCCATCGCCGGGAACGACGACGTGACGCCGACGATCACGAGCGGGATCGAGCCCAACCCCCACATCGTCATCATCACGGTCAGGTACCGGCGGGGAAGCTGTCGTGACGACACCGCCAGTGCGCCCAGCGCGCTACCCAGACCGAAGAACGCCAGGACCAGCCCGTAGGTCTGCTCACCATCGGCGAACCTGTCGGCCACGATGAACGGCAGCAGGACCTCGATGGGGCCGAGCACCACCAGCACGAACATGCTGGCGAACAGCAGTGTCCACAGCAGCCACGGTGTGCGCCAGACGAATCCGACGCCGTCGCGCAGATCGCGCAGCAACCGTGACTGTGGTTGTGCGAGAGCGGGTGTGGTGGCCGGCCGGGTGGCGATGAGCAGCGCGAGGCCGACGCCGAACAGTACTGCCACCACGAGTGCGCCCACAGCGGGGAACGTCGCGCCGATCAGCATGCCGGCCACCGCGGGTCCTGCCGCGCGCTGGAACACCGGCCGGACGATCCCCTCGACACCGTTGGCGGCCAGCAGCTGTTCGGCCGGCAGGATGCGCGGTAGCAGAGCGGAGTAGGCGGGGAAGAAGAACGCGGCCGCCACCCCCAGCGCGCCGGCCGCGACCGCGAGATGCCAGATCCGTAGCGTGCCGGCGAAGCCGAGCACCGCGACGGTGGAAACCACTGCGGTGTTGACGATTTCGACGACGATGATGATCGCCCGCTGGGGGAGTCGGTCCGCGGCCAGGCCGCCGACGAGTACGAACGCGACGAGACCCAGGCCCAGGCACGTCGCGACCAGCGACAGCGAGGTGGGGTCGTTGTCGATGGCGATCACCTGCAACGTCATCACCACCGCCCACATGCCTTCGGCGAAGATCGACAGCGATACCGCGGCGATGAGGAGGCGGTACTCGCGAAACTGGAAAGGCGCGAGCACGCGCCAGCGGGCATCTGCCGCCGGCGTCTCGATCTCGAAACCTGTGCTCACCGATCGATGGTGGCTGACGAGTAGTGGTCGCGTCGAACGATTTTCGAGTGCTGCCGGGGTGCCGAGCGGGCGTCAACGCTCCTACCCGGGCGCCGAGATCGACGAAAAGGCGCGCGGTACTCGCACTTTTCCGCCCAAACGTCGGTTTGGGCGGAAGGGGTGGGGGTCAGGAGTCGGTGAAGGTGGGCTCTCGGCGCTGCTGGAAGGCGCGTGCGCCCTCGCGGAAATCGCCGGCCTCGAGCAGGATCAGCTGACCCTCCTTCTCGCGCTCCAGCGCACCTTCGAGCTCGGCCAGCGTCGCCGCGTTGACCGCGTCCTTGGTCTTGCGCTGAGCGACGGCGGGGCCGCGGGCCAGCCGCGCGATCACCGCGTCGACCTCCGCGGCGAAATCATCGGCCGGGTACACCGCGCTCACCAGCCCCCAGTCGAAAGCCTCGGCCGCGGGAATGCGCTCGGCGAGCAGCGCCATTCGCATCGCACGGATCCGCCCGATCGCCGCGGCGATCAACGCCGACGCCCCGCCGTCGGGCATCAGCCCGATCTTGGTGAAGGCGAGCATGAAAAATGCTTTCTCCGAAGCCAATACGACGTCACAGGCCAACGCCAGGGACGCCCCGACACCCGCCGCGGCGCCCTGCACCGCGGCGACCGCCGGCTGCGGCAGCGCCACGATCGCGCGGATGCACCGGTTGGCGGCATCCAGCACCTCGGCCGGTGTACCCGCCGCGCCGGGGTTGGCATGGTCGGACTCGCTGATGCCCGCGCCTGACGAGAAGCCACGCCCGGCGCCTTCGATGCGCACCACCCGCACCTCGGGGTCGCCGGCGGCGCGTTCGAGGGTGTCGGCCAGCGTGGTCAGCATCGGGGCGGTCAGCGAGTTCAGGCTGTCCGGCCGGTGCAGTGTCACGGTCAGCACGCCCGCATCACGGCTCACCCGGAGGTCGTCGATACCTACGTAGTCCTGCGTCGTCGCCATAGTCAGGCACCCTAGGTCGGCCGAGAAGGTTATACAAGTAAGCTATGTCGGGCTCGACCGAGCGACCGAGACGAAGGGCGGTTGGAGATGGCTGGACCTCTGCAGGGACTACGCGTGGTGGAGTTGGCAGGCATCGGCCCTGGCCCCCATGCGGCGATGATCCTCGGCGACCTGGGCGCCGACGTCGTGCGCGTGGAACGTCCCGGTAAGGGCGGCGGCGCACCCAGCGGCGACTACCTGCTGCGCAACCGGCGATCGATCGGTGCCAATCTCAAAGACCCGGCCGACGTCGAGAAGGTACTGAGCCTGATCGCCAAGGCCGACGTGCTGATCGAGGGGTTCCGCCCCGGGGTCACCGAACGGCTCGGCCTGGGCCCTGATGACTGCGCCAAGGTCAACGAACGCCTCATCTACGCGCGGATGACCGGCTGGGGCCAGGACGGACCCCGGGCGCAGCAAGCCGGCCACGACATCAACTACATCTCTCTCAACGGCACGCTGCACGCGATCGGCCGCGCCGGTGAGCGCCCGGTGCCGCCGCTGAACCTCGCCGGCGACTTCGGCGGCGGATCGATGTTCTTGCTGGTCGGGGTCCTCGCAGCGCTGTGGGAGCGGCAGACCTCGGGCAAGGGTCAGGTCGTCGACGCCGCCATGGTCGACGGCTCCAGCGTGCTGATGGCGATGATGTGGGCGTTCCGCGGCACCGGCATGTGGAGCGACGAGCGCGGCACCAACATGCTCGACACCGGTGCGCCCTACTACGACACCTACACCTGCGCCGACGGCCGCTACGTCGCCGTCGGAGCGATCGAGCCGCAGTTCTACGCCGAGATGCTCAAGGGCCTGGGGCTCGACGCCGCCGATCTGCCCGACCAGAACGACGTGAGCCGGTGGCCCGAACTGCGGGCGCGGCTGACCGAGGCGTTCGGCGCGCACGATCGCGACCACTGGGCGAAGACGTTCGCCGGCACCGATGCCTGCGTCACGCCGGTGCTGTCGTTCGCCGAGGTCGAATCCGAACCGCACAACACCGAGCGCGGCACCTTCTACCAGGAGAACGGGAACCTCTACCCCGCGCCGGCCCCGCGGTTCTCCCGCAGCGTGCCGGATTCCCCGGAGGCGCCGGGCGTGCCGGGTGCCGACACCGAAGCTGTTCTGCAGGACTGGGTTTAGCCAACAGAAAGGAATCGATCAATGGAGATCAAGGACGCTGTCGCGGTCGTCACCGGAGGTGCATCCGGTCTCGGTCTGGCGACCACGAAGCGCCTGCTGGACCGTGGTGCATCCGTCGTGGTGATCGACCTCAAGGGTGCCGAGGCGGTCGCCGAGCTGGGGCCGCGCGCCAAGTTCGTCGAGGCCAACGTCACCGATCCCGAGCAGGTCAGCGCAGCGCTGGACGCGGCCGAAGAGATGGGCCCGGTCCGCATCGACGTCAACTGCGCGGGCATCGGCAACGCGATCAAGACCCTCGGCAAGGAGGGGCCTTTCCCGCTCGACGGCTTCCGCAAGGTGGTGGAGGTCAACCTGATCGGCACCTTCAACGTGATTCGCCTTGCGGCTGAACGCATTGCGAAGACCGAGCCGATCGACGGGGAGCGCGGCGTCATCATCAACACCGCGTCGGTGGCAGCGTTCGACGGCCAGATCGGGCAGGCCGCCTACTCCGCGTCCAAGGGCGGCGTTGTCGGCATGACGCTGCCGATCGCGCGTGACCTCTCCCGCGATCTGATCCGCGTCGTCACCATCGCGCCGGGCCTGTTCAAGACTCCGCTGCTGGGCTCGCTGCCCGAGGAGGCGCAGGCCTCGCTGGGCAAGCAGGTGCCCCACCCGGCGCGCCTCGGTGACCCCGACGAGTACGGCGCCCTGGCCACGCACATCGTCGAGAACCCGATGCTCAACGGAGAGACGATCCGTCTCGACGGCGCGATCCGGATGGCCCCGCGATGAGCGCTTGCGCGAAGAGCCGAGGGCAGAGGTGAGCATCCGCACGAAGTTCACCGAGACCTTCGGTGTCGAGCATCCGATCGCCCAGGGCGGTATGCAGTGGGTGGGTCGCGCGGAACTCGTTGCGGCCGTTGCCAATGCGGGCGGGCTGGGGTTCCTGACGGCGCTGACGCAGCCGACGCCTGCTGACCTGGCCAACGAGATCGCCAGGACGCGGGACCTGACCGACAAACCGTTCGGCGTGAACCTGACGATCCTGCCGACGATCAACCCGCCGCCGTATGACGAGTACCGCCAGGTCATCGTCGACGCTGGCATCAAGGTCGTCGAGACGGCGGGCTCCAACCCGGCGCCGCACCTGCCGATGTTCCACGACAACGGCATCAAGGTGCTGCACAAGTGCACCTCGGTGCGGCATGCCGTCAAGGCGCAGAGCCTGGGCGTCGACGGCATCAGCATCGACGGGTTCGAATGTGCGGGTCATCCCGGGGAGGACGACATCCCGGGCTTGGTGCTGATTCCGGCTGCCGCGGACAAGATCGAGATACCGATGATCGCCTCCGGCGGGTTCGCGGACGCCCGCGGACTGGTGGCCGCGCTGGCACTGGGCGCAGACGGCATCAACATGGGATCGCGGTTCATGTGCACCCAGGAGTCGTGCATCCACGACAACGTCAAGGACGCGATCGTTGCCGGGGACGAGCGGGGCACGGAGCTGATCTTCCGGACACTGCACAACACGGCGCGGGTGGCATCGAATGCGGTGTCGCGGGAGGTCGTGGAGATCCTCAAGGGCGGCGGTCAATTCGACGACGTGAAGGATCTGGTGGCCGGGTCGCGGGGCCGGAAGGTGTTCGACGACGGAGATGTCGACGCCGGAATCTGGACTGTCGGTACGGCCATGGGCCTGATCAACGACATCCCGACGGTGGGCGACCTGGTGTCGCGCATCGTGGCCGAGGCAGAAGACTTGATCCGCGGCCGGTTGGCCGGGATGGTCGCGCAGACCTCAGCGGTCTAGAACAGCGGGAAAGAGCGCGCGTCCGTCATGGGCGCGCGCTCTCTTGTCACACTGCGAAGGGCAGGAACTGCTCGTCGTCGAGCTGCTCCGATGTCAATCCCTCGACGAGAACATCGCCGTGGTAGAGGGCGTCGAAATCAACCTTGATGACATCAGCATTGGTGTCGTCGATCCACATGTACTGAACAGTAACCTCGGGGTCTAAGGAAACTTTGAGTCCAGACTCGGAAAACTGTGGCAATTCTTACCCGCGGGTAGGTTCAGCTGTAGACCGGACCTCTGACGGTCGTTTGTGAGGAGCTCTCGGATGGCCACCACTGTCGACAACCCGTTCTTCGCGCGCATGTGGACCGCGATGTCGGCCCGCGAACCGGAATCGGTGCGGCGGTTGCGCCGGGAGAACCTGGCCGGCCTCGCGGGCCGCGTGCTCGAGGTGGGCGCAGGCACCGGAACCAACTTCGCGTTCTATCCGGCCACGGTCACCGAGGTCGTCGCTGTCGAACCCGAGCGCAGGCTCGCCGTCATCGCAGAGCACGCGGCGGCACTGGCGCCGGTGCCCGTCACGCTGACCGCCGACACCGTCGAGGGATTCCAGGCCGGCGGGCAGTTCGACGCGGTGGTGTGCTCGCTGGTGCTGTGCTCGGTCGAGCATCCCGGTGAGGTCGTCACCCATCTGTTCTCCCTCCTGAAGCCGGGAGGCGAGATGCGCTACCTGGAGCATGTCGCCGGTTCCGGAGCCAGGGCCGGTTTGCAGAAGGTCGCGGACGCGACGATCTGGCCGCGGCTGGCGGGCAACTGCCACACCCATCGCCACACCGAAGAGACCATCGCCGGGGCGGGCTTCCGTCTGGAAGGGGCACGCCGGGAGTGGACGATGCCCCGCTGGGTGCCGCTGCCGGTCGCCGAGTTCGCGATCGGCCGGGCCGTCAAACCCGCGTCGTCAGCGAGTCTCTAGCCGATCAGCGCGGGCAGCCGCTGCAGCAGCCCGGGCAGTGCGGTGCCCGCCTTCTCGCGCAGTGACACCGTCGCGCTGCGCGACAGCGGCGTCGGCTCCGGGTTGACCTCGATCACCGGGGTGCCGCTGGCCACCGCCATCTCGGGGAGCCCGGCCGCGGGATAGACCACCGACGATGTTCCGACCACCACGACGACGTCGGCGCCGACCACCGCGTCGACCGACTGCTGCCAAGCCCGGTCGGGCAGCGCCTCGCCGAACCACACGACGTTCGGCCGGATCAGCCCGCCGCAGACCGCGCACCGCGGCGGGTCGACGGACTCGACCGGCTCGGGCATGTCGGGCACCGCGTCGTTGTATGCGGTTCCGCAACTGTCGCAATGGAATTCGAAGAGGCTGCCGTGGACGTGGTACACCTTCGTGCTGCCGGCCCGCTCGTGCAGATCGTCGACGTTCTGGGTGACGACACGCACGTCGGCGTAGTCCTGCCAGGCGGCGACGGCGCGGTGCGCGTCGTTGGGTGCGACGGTCGCCATCATGTGGTGGCGCCACAGATACCAGGCCCACACCCGATCGGGATGCGCCCGCCAGCCGTCCGAGCTCGAGATCTCGTAGGGATCGACGTGGGCCCACAGGCCGGTCTCGACGTCCCGGAACGTCGGCACACCGCTTTCGGCCGAGATCCCGGCGCCGCTGAAGACCGTCACCTGCACTCCACCAAACTAGTCGCTGTGGGCGATACTGAGCACGTGGCCGAGTTGGGGGATTGGGTGCACGTCGACACGCAAGCGGCCCGACCGCTGTTCGACCAGCTCAGAACGCAGATCATCGAGGGTATTCGGGACGGCCGGCTCACGCCGGGCACGCGTCTGCCGACCGTGCGGGAACTGGCCGGCCAGCTGGGTCTGGCGGTCAACACCGTCGCCCGCGCCTATCGTGAGCTGGAAGCCGCCGGCATTCTGGAAACCCGTGGCCGGTTCGGCACTTTCGTTGCGAGCTCGGACCCGGCCGACTCTGCGCTGGCTGACGCCGCACACACCTATGTGTCGGCGGCCAAAGCGCTGGGGGTCGGGAAAGGGCAGGCGTTGCGCTATGTCGAGGCGGCGTTCGGCTGATCAGCCGAATTCGAGCAGCGTGGTCAGCGGCCGCAGCGGGTCGAGCAGCGGCAGCCGCTGCCAGGTCCACAGCACTGCGTTGAGCAGACGGCCCCGGGCAGGTTCGGCCGGCAGATCGTGTACGGCCCGCACCCCGGGCACCGTGTTGGCCAGATCGGCGAGCTCGGCGACCGTCAGCGAGAACGGCATCGGCGGAACGCGGTAGCGCAGCGAGGTGCGCATTCCGCGGCGGGCCAGCGCGGCGAATCCTGACGGCGGGAGATCGAAGATCATCTGGCCGCCGGGGAAACGGGCGGCGCACTCGGTGATGATCGACATCGCTTCCTCGGGCTGCAGATACATCAACAGTCCCTCGGCCGTGATGAACACCCCGTTCTCGGAGTTGCTGCCGGTGTCGACCCCGTCCATCCAGCTGAAGTCGAGCGCGGACTGCGCGCACTCGGTGATGCGATCCGACGGCGGCAGGATGGCCCGTCGCAGGTCGATCATCGGCGGCAGGTCGACACTGAGCCACGAGAAGTCGTGGCCGACCCCGCCGGTGGTGTCGAGTCGATAGAAGCTCGTCTGCAGACCCTCGGCCAACGCCACCACCGTCGCCTTCGGATGGTCGCGCAGATAGCGGCGGGCGTACTTGTCGAACAGGTTGGCCCGCAACGCCATGTCCTGGCGGCGCGTGAAGCCGAACTTCGCGAAGTCGAAGTCGATCGAGTCCATCAGATGGATGGCCATCGGGTCGTCGATGATCCCGTCGGGGCGGCGCGCCTCAGCCGCTCGCACCGCGAGCGTCATCAACGCGGTCTCCGAGACTCCCGTCAGATCCGCAGCGTGCTTGGGTGATCGTGTCATCCGTGGTGATCTCCGTCTTCGCTCTCAGGCTGCCAGCAGCTTGTCGATGGTGCGCAGATTGCGGGTCGTGGTCGAGGGCTTGTACCGCTTGTCGCCCATGGTCTTGCCGACGGTGCTGTCCAGTGTCGACCCCTTGGGCACCTGCCAGTAGACGACGCCGTCACCCGCCTCGATCTTCTCCTTCGGCCCGGGCGACAGCGCGGCCAGCTCGCCGAGAACCTCGGGGTCACTGACGAACGTGACGTAGGACTGGTGACCGTCGCGTTCGCGCTCGAACGGATAGGCGGCGGAGATCTCGGCCAACGTGTCCATGTCGTACACCAGAACCCAAGCGTCGTAACCGAATTCGTCACGCAGTGCCTTTTCGGCTTTCTTGCGGACACCGGCGGCCCCGGCCCGGCTGCTCACGAGCACGTTGCCCGTCGCCAGCACCGTCGTCACATCGGTGAAGCCGGCGTCGGACAGGGCGCGCGCAACTTCGGGCATCTTCAGCTTGACCCCACCCACGTTCACCCCGCGCAACAGCGCGACATAGTGCGTCATCGCGGGGTCACCGTGTTGTGCATGAGGTCCACCTGTTCGATCATTCCACTTCCTGCGCCGACGTACCCTCAGGTGATGACACGCGACGTGTTCGACGACAAGCTGTTGGCGCTGATCGCCGGGAACTCGCTGGGGGTGTTGGCCACCCTCAAACGCGACGGCAGACCGCAGCTGTCGAACGTGTCCTATCACTTCGATCCGCGGACGCTGACGATCTCGGTGTCGATCACCGAGCCGCGGGCCAAGACGCGCAACCTGCGCCGCGATCCCCGCGCAGCCATCCATGTCAGCTCCGACGACGGCTGGGCCTACGCGGTGGCCGAGGGCGATGCCGTGCTCACCCCGCCTGCCGCCGAACCGAACGACGACACCGTCGCGGGGTTGGTCGAGCTCTACCGCGAGATCGCCGGGGAACACCCCGACTGGGACGACTACCGCCGCGCCATGGTCGACGACCGGCGGGTGTTGATGCGCCTACCCATCGGACACCTCTACGGCATGCCGCCCGGCAAGCGCTGAGCGGCTACGCTTGCGCCATGGCATCCCAAGGGTCGGCCGAGTCGTCCGATACTCCCGAGGACGAGAACAAGCGCAAGTTCCGTGAGGCGCTGGAGCGCAAGAAAGCTCAGGCGGGCGGCGGCTCCAACCACCGCGACGGCGGTACGAAGCAACCCCGTGCGCACGGCCCGCTCGAGAACCGTCGCGAGTTCCGCCGCAAGAGCGGCTAACTCACCTTCCCGCAGCGGCCGCCTCACGCGGCGGCTGGGTGACCGGGCGCTCGTCGCGGGCCAGTGCCCTCGCCGCGATCAGCGCGCACAGCGTCACGGCCACCAGCGGTAGGCCCAGATCCTTGAGGCCCCACCCGACCGATGCCAGCGTCGCCGCTCCGGCGATGCAGAGCAGCGATCCGACTGCGGCACTGCGTGCCCCCGGCACGGCCACGAAGCCGCCGTCCCACAACGGAAGTGGGCCGTTCTCCAGTGGGCGCAGCGCGACGAACGCGGCAGCGACCGCTGCCGCCATGATCGCCACCTGCAGGACGGACACGACGACGAAGTCCGGCGCGGCGGGGGCGAAGCGCGGGAAGCCCAGGTAGTCGAACGCGAGATGGATGGCGAGCAGCGGTGGGATGTGCCACAGGTACAGCGTCATCGCTCCGGAGTTGCCGATCGCCGTCGCCCACCACACCCGTGGCCGCCGCGCCCACCGGCCGATCGCGGGCGCAGCGGCAATTGCCAACGCGCACATCATGATCGCGTGCCCAGCCAGTAGCAGCGACGGCGGCGTCATGTTCTTCAGATGCTGGCTCTCCAACCCCACCAGGCTGAGCTCGTACGGGCCGGAGGCCACCAGCGCCACGTTGACGCCGAACGCGACGAGCGCCGTCGTCAGCGCCGTGCGGCCGCGCAGCAGGCCGCGGCGATAGGCGACGCCGAAAGCGCCGGGGATCAACCACATCGCGAAGTTCAGGTAGCCGAGCGCCGACCAACCGTCGACGCTGATGCGTAGCAGGTCGACCCCGGCGACCACGCCGTACAGGACGGCCACCGTCGTGACGAAGCGACGGGTCGTGGTGATCCGCGCGAGCAGCGGCACCGTGGCGAGCACCAGGACGTAGGCGCCGAGGAACCACAGCAGCTGGATGGAGATCCCGGCGATGGGTTCGTAGACGTGCACGGGCAGCACGTCCCGCGCGACGACCAGCGTCACAGCCCAGATCGCCAGATAGGAGAACACCGGCCGGTACAGGCGGGTGCAGCGGCGCATCAGCCAGTCGCCCCAGCTCGCGCCCGGCGTCCACGTCTGCACCGACGCGGCCACGCCGGCGAAGAAGAACAGCGGCATGATCTGGAAGACCCACGTCAGCGCCTGGAACACCGGCGACACCGTCAGCAGGTTGGTCCAGACGAAGACGCCGTCACGGATGGTGCTGGTCGCCATCACGGTATGACCCACGACGACTCCGACGAGCGCGGTGATGCGGATGACGTCGATCGCGCGATCGCGCTCGGGCGGGGTGGCTGCCTCTACCTCATCGGGGCGGGGAAACCGCATCCGTTGGCTCATGCCCCGAAACTAGCTGCGGCTCGGCTTCCTCCGAATGAGTAGAAGCACTCAGGATCGCGATCAGGCAGCCGGCAGCGAGAACGGCGACCGCGATCGCGAACGCCACCCCCGAGGTGCGCAATCCCCACGCCTGGGCGGCCAGGCCCTCACCGACCACGGGAACCGCGATCGCGACATAGGCCACGACGAAGTAGGTGGAGCTGACCTCGGCGCGCCGGTCGAGCGGGGTGCGTTCAGACACCGCGGCCAGCCCCCGGCTGAAGCTGATGCCCTGGCCGATGCCGGAGATGACGGCCGCTGCGATCAGGCCCGGCAGCGAGCCGACGTGCAGGGCCACCGCCAGCGTCGCCATGCCGGCGATCAGGATCGCGCAGCCGATCGCCACGGCCCGTTCGGGATTAATGGTCCGCGCCGCGACCTGGGCCAGCGCCGAGGTGAGGAAGATCGTGCCGGCGATGAGCCCGGCCAGCGCGTGGTTGCCGATGCCGATGACCTCGGCCAGGAAGGACGGCGCCACCGCGGCGAACAGGCCGGTGACGGCGAACCCCGCGAAACCCGCGAGCGCGGCCACGATGAAGACCGGCCGCGCCTCCGGCGGCACCGCCAGACGCTGGAACCCGAGCCGGCCCTGCCGCGGGGAGGTCTCCCGTGAGCACAGCACCGCGACCGCGGCGGCGACCGTCAACGCGAGGTGCACGACGAAGCTCAGGTCCAGCGGCCGTGGCGCGTACTGCACGAGCACGCCGGCCAGCACCGGACCCAGGCCCAACCCGCCGATGTTCACCACCGAGGCGACCGCGGCCGCCCGGCCCCGCCACGCCGGCGGCGCCGCCTCGATCACCGCCGCCGTCGCCGTCCCGGTGAACAACCCGGCCGACAACCCGGACAGCACCCGGCCGACGAGGAGTTCGGGCACCGAGTCGGCCAGGACGAACACCACGGCGCTGGCCGCCGCCATCGCGATCCCGGCCAGCAGCACCGGCCGCCGGCCCACCACATCGGACCAGCGGCCGAACAGCAGCAGCGCCGACAGCACGCCGCCGGCGTATGCGGCGAAGATGATCGTCGTCGTCAGCACGTGGAAGTGCAGTTCCTCGGCGAACAACGCGTACATCGGCGTGGGCAGCGTGGTGCCGACCATGATCGCGGCGAACGCGTAGCCCAGCAGAGCCATCGAGTAACGGTGCACGGACATTCTCAGCGGCATACCCGCCGAGGCTATTCCGCAGACCGGGTCAGTGCGCGACCGCCTTCTCCGCGCCGATACCGGTGAGCGACCGCACCTCCATCTCGGCGTTGACCTCCGGGTTGCCGCGATCCGACGAGGTCAAGGTGCCGACGATGCCGAGCACGAACGCCAGCGGGATCGACACGATGCCGGGGTTGGCCAGCGGGAACCAGGCGAAATCAGCGCCCGGGATCATCGAGGTCTTGGCGCCCGACACCGCGGGGGAGAACACGATCAGCACGAGGGTCGAGATGAGCCCGCCGTACATGCTCCACAGCGCGCCGCGGGTGTTGAACCGCTTCCAGTACAGCGAGAACACGATCGTCGGGAGGTTGGCCGCTGCCGCGACCGCGAATGCGAGCGCGACCAGGAACGCCACGTTCTGGCCGTTGGCGAGGATGCCCAGGCCGATCGCGAACACGCCCAGCACCACCGCGGTGATCCGGGAGACCCGGACCTGCTCGGCCTCGGTCACCTGATGGTTCTTCAGGACACTCGCGTAGATGTCGTGAGCGAAAGACGCCGACGCGGTGATCGTCAGGCCGGCGACGACGGCGAGGATGGTCGCGAACGCCACCGCCGAGATCACGCCGAGCAGGACCACGCCACCCAGTTCGAACGCCAGCAGCGGCGCCGCGGAGTTCACCCCGCCCGCGGCGGACAGGATGCGGTCGGGCCCGACCAGGGCGGCCGCGCCGTATCCGAGCACCAGCGTGAACAGATAGAACGCGCCGATCAGCGCGATGGCCCATACGACGCTGCGCCGCGCCTCCTTGGCCGTGGGCACCGTGTAGAAGCGCATGAGCACGTGCGGCAGGCCCGCGGTGCCCAGGACCAGCGCCAGTGCCAGCGAGATGAAGTTGATCTGCGAGGTCAGCGAGCCGCCGTACTGCGCGCCGGGGGCGAGCACGTCACGCTTGGCGACGCCTTCGGTGGTGGCGCCGCTGATCGCCGACTGCGCGGAGCCGAGGATCTCGGAGAAGTTCAGCCCGAACTTGGCGAGCACCATCACGGTCATGAAGCCGGCACCCACGATCAGCAGCACGGCCTTGATGATCTGCACCCATGTGGTGCCCTTCATGCCGCCGACCAGCACGTAGACGATCATCAGCACGCCGACGACGGCGATGACGACGGACTGGCCGGTGCGGCTCTTGATGTCGAGCAGCAGCGCCACGAGCCCGCCGGCGCCGGCCATCTGGGCCAGCAGGTAGAACAACGACACCGTCAGGGTGTTGGTGGCCGCGGCGAGCCTCACCGGGCGCTGCTTGAGCCGGAAGCTCAGCACGTCGGCCATCGTGAATTTGCCTGTGTTGCGTAGCAATTCGGCGACGAGCAGCAGCGCCACGAGCCAGGCCACGAGGAAGCCGATCGAATAGAGGAAGCCGTCGTAGCCGTAGACCGCGATCGCGCCCGCGATGCCGAGGAAGCTGGCTGCCGACAGATAGTCGCCGGCGATCGCGATGCCGTTCTGCGGGCCGGAGAATCCGCGCCCGCCGGTGAAGAACTCGTCAGCGGTGGCGTTGCGCTTGCTGGCGCGGATCACCACGATCATCGTGACGACGACGAACAGGCTGAAGATCCCGATGTTGGCGATGGGGTTGCCGACGGTCGAAGACTGCGCCAGGACGGTGGTCATCGGAGGTCGCCTTCCAGTTCGGTGCGGATCGCCTCGGCGCGCGGGTCGAGCTCACGGTTGGCGAAGCGGACGTAGAGGCCGGTGATGAGGAACGTCGACAGGAACTGACCCAGGCCGATGATGAGCCCGACGTTGATGTCGCCCCACACCCTGGTGGCCATGAAGTCGTGGGCGAAGGCGCCCAGCAGTACGTAGACGGCGTACCAGACGATGAAGATCCCGGTCATCGGGAACACGAAGCGGCGCAGTCTGTTTCGTAGCTCCTGGAACTCCGGGCTGGCCTGGACTTCGAGATAGCGTTCCCCGCTGATCGCGTCCGGGCGGATGGGTAGGTCGGTGTCGGACACGGTGATGTCGCTCCTGACTGCTGTGAACCGGCTGTGCTCAGGACCGTAGTTGAGATGTGGGTCACAAAAACAGGCACAATCGGGTGAACACGATGAGGTCGGGCAGCGCTGCGGTGAGCGGTCGGTCGGCATCGACGAACGGCTGACGAGGGGCTTACGTGTCGGGCACGCGCTCGACGACCATCCCCAAGTTCTCCGGCAGGTGCATCCGCGCGAACGTCTGCGCCACGTCAGCGGGCACCGACTCGCGGGTCACGCGGCTGACCACGATCATCGTCGCGAATGCCAGCGGAACGCTGATCGCGGCGGGATACCCGATCAGCACAGCAGGCCACCCTCCGGCGACGTCGTCGTCGACGCCCCCGGCGACCGCAACCGTCACCGCGACGCCGGAGAGCAACCCGCCGACGGCCAGTCCCCACCCGGCCCCTGCGGCGGTCAGGCCGCGCCACCAGATGCCCAGCACCAGCAGTGGGCACAGCGTCGAGGCCGCCACCGCGAACGCCAGTCCGACGCTGCGGGACAGCTCGAGCCCGCCGGATGCGGCCAGCGCCAACGGAATCGGGATCAGACCGCCGATCACCGCAGCCACGCGGAAGTCCCGCACGCGGCCACCCAGCACGTCGGTGGCCAACGCGCCGGCGAAGCTGACCAGCAGGCCCGACGACGTCGCCAGGAAGGCCGCGATCGCACCCGCAGCCACCAGCGCCGCCAGCAGCTGCCCGGCCGCGCCGCCCACCGCGGACCCGGGTGCCAGCAGCACCGCCGCGTCCGCGGTTCCGGTGATCAGCAGCTGCGGCACGTAGAGCCGGGAGAACACGCCCAGCAGCGTCGGGAACAGATAGAACAGCGCCAGCAGCGCGATGACCGCCAGGGCTGTGCGCCGCGCCGCCCGTCCGTCGGGGTTGGTGTAGAAGCGCACGAGCACGTGCGGCAACCCCATGGTGCCCAGGAAGGTCGCCACCATGATCGACACGACCTGATACATCGGATGGGCACCGCCCAGCCCGCCGCCCGAGGCGATCCAGTCGGCCCCGGCGGCGGGGGTGCCCGCCACCACCGGTGTCGCCGCGCCGGCCGCCAGCCGCAGGGTGCTGCCGGCGCCCAGGGTGTGCTCGCCCGCGCCGCCGACGGGCGCGTCGGCCACCGGACGCCCGTCGAGCGTGCCGGTGACCGTGATGCCTC
Source organism: Mycobacterium sp. IDUB_1 (assembly GCF_055419625.1). Classification (NCBI taxonomy): domain Bacteria; kingdom Bacillati; phylum Actinomycetota; class Actinomycetes; order Mycobacteriales; family Mycobacteriaceae; genus Mycobacterium; species Mycobacterium sp. IDUB_1. The sequence continues at coordinate 622,872 of NZ_JBVAYA010000002.1, forward strand.
CCGGGGCGACCACCTGCACCACCACATCGGTGTCGATGGCCACCGTGATGTCCTGCGTGACGGTCGGGGGGAGCGGGCCACCGAGCTCACCGCCACGATCGCCGAGGAACAGACCCGCCAGCGCGAGCGCGGGAATCGCCACCGCGGTCAGTTTCAACCAGTACTGGAACGCCTGCACGAACGTGATCGAGCGCATGCCGCCGGCCACCACGTTGGTCAGCACGATCGCGCCGACAGCCAAGGGCCCCAACCACACCGGCGTCCCGAGCAGGGTGCTCAGCGTCAGGCCCGCACCCTGGTACTGCGGTACCAGATAGAAGACGCAGATCACCACCACGACGAGCATCGCGATCTTGCGCAGCCGCTGGGAGCCGAGCCGGAACTCGGCGAAGTCGGGCACGGTGTAGGCCCCCGAGCGGCGCAGCGGCGCCGCGACGAACAGCAGTAGGCCGAGATAGCCCGCGGTGAAACCCACCGGGTACCACAGCGCATCGGCACCGTACTTGGCGATCAGCCCCGCCACGCCGAGAAACGATGCTGCCGAAAGGTATTCACCCGAGATCGCGGCGGCGTTCCACTGCGAGCCGACAGTGCGGGAGGCGACGAGGAAGTCGGAGGTGGTGCGGGAGAAGCGGACTCCGTAGGCGCCGATCGCGATCGTGGCACCGGCCGCGGCCAGCAGCGCGGCGGCGGTCAGCGGTGAACCGGTCACGGTTCGGCGTCCACCACGCCGACGAAGTCCCTCTCGCCCTGTTCGGCGAGTCGCACGTAGGCCCAGCCGATGCCGTACAGCAGCGGATACACCAGGCCGGCCAACACCAGCCAGTTGAGCCGCAACCCGAGCACCGTCACCGAGCTCAGGGCGGGGAACAGCGCGGTGATCACCGGGATCGCGCCTACCAGGCAGACCACCACCGCGCCGAGCCGCAGCGCCAAGCCGAGCTGCGCACGCACGAGCCCGCGCACCAGCGCGTCGCCCACCTGGGTCTGCTCTTGCACCTCGACGCGAGTGCGCACCATGCGGGCGCCGCGACGGTGCGCGAGCACGACCCGCTGTCTCTGTGGGCGGTCACTCATCGCTGCCTCCCGGGCGCAGGCTGCGCATCGGGCTGCGCACCACCCGGTCCCGCAGCTCGCGGGCTTGGCGCCGGCTGACGGGCAGTTCCACCGCAGGTGACGCGCCGTTGTCGCGCAGGCGAACCAGGACCGCGCCGTCCGCGGTGCGCAGCCCCGTCACGAACGGCAGCGCGACCAGGTAGGAGCGGTGCACCCGCTGGAAACCGTGCTCGCCCCAACGGTTTTCCAGGGTGCTGAGCGGAATCCGCACCAGGTGCGCCCCGGACGCCGAATGGAGGCGGGCATAGTCGCCTTCAGCTTCGACCCAGCTGATGCTCATGCGGGGGATGAGGTGGGTGACGCCGGCGAGTTCGGCGGGAATGACGTCGGAGTCGGCGTCGTCGCGCTCGGTCGGAGTGTCGGCAGGGCGGGACGTCACGACGCGGCGGACCGCTTCGTCGAGACGGTCGTCGCGGATCGGCTTGAGCAGGTAGTCGACCGCGCCGAGATCGAAGGCGGCGACGGCCTTGTCGTCGTGAGCGGTGACGAACACGATGGCCGGCCGCTGCGCGTAGTGCGCGAGCACCCCGGCCAATTCGATGCCCGACAGGCCGGGCATGTTGATGTCGAGGAAGACCGCGTCGATGCGACGGTGATTGAGCTCCCGCAGGGCCGAGGTCGCGTCCCCGGCGCGGATCACCTCGCCGATGTCGGGGTGACGGCTCAGCAGGTACGCCACCTCGTCCAGGGCGGGGACCTCGTCGTCGACCGCGAGAACGGTGAGGGATCTGCTCACTGCCTACACACGCCTAGCCATTTCGACCCACCCCGAACGTCCCTCCATCGGCCCGTACGCCGGATCGGAACTTGGGCACCCGCATGGTCACCTTGGTGCCGGCGCCGATCGCTGTCTCGACCACCAGACCGTAATCGTTGCCGAACGCCGCGCGCAGTCGATGGTCGACATTGGTCAGTCCGACGTGCGCCGAGGCGCCCTCGGTGCCGCTCGTGTCGCCGGTCGGCAGTGCGTCGCCCGTTCCCGAACGCAACACCTCGGGGTCCATGCCGACACCGTCGTCCTCGACCGAGATGACGCAGTCGGAGCCCTCGTCGCGCGCGATCAACTCGATGGACCCACTTCCGCGTCCCGCGAAGCCGTGCCGAACGGCGTTCTCCACCAACGGTTGCAGAGCGAGGAACGGGACCGTGACGGTGAGCACCTCGGGGGCCACCTGCAGCCGCACCCGCAGCGCGTCGCCGAAACGGGCGCGCTCGAGGGTGAGGTAGCGGTCGATGTTCTTCAGTTCCTCGGCCAGCGTGGTGAATTGGCCGGCGGCGCGGAAGGAGTAGCGGGTGAAGTCGGCGAATTCCAGGACGAGGTCGCGGGCGCGATCGGGGTCGGTGCGCACGAACGAGGCGATCGTGTTCAGCGAGTTGTAGAGGAAGTGCGGGCTGATTTGGGCGCGCAGCGCGAGGACCTCGGCGCGGTCGAGCCTGGCCCGCGAGGCGTCGAGTTCGGCGAGTTCGATCTGACTCGCGGCATAGCGGGCCACCTCGCCGACGGCGCCCAGCAGACCCGGACCCGGGGAGCGCGTCGTCACCACGACCAGGACACCCAGTACGTCGCCGCCGTCGGCGAGCAGCGGTTGTGCGACGACCGCTGAGGTCGGGGCGTGCCCCATCACACGGCGCTGACCGGAGAGCGAATCGCCGGCCGCTGTCGCACAGGCGTCACGCACGTCGGCGTCCCATTCGTCGCTGGGGTCGTCGGGATCGCAGACCAGCAGCTTGCCGGTGCTGTCGAACAGAGCGAGCCGGTCGGTGCCGGTGAGTTCCCGCAGGAACGGGGCCGCCTCGCGGGCGGAGTCCGGGGTCAGGCCCTGGCGCAGCGCACGGGCCGCGAGCGACGCGGTGTGCAGCGCGGCGTGCACGGCCCGCTCGGTCGGTGTCGCGACCACCCGCCGGGTGCGTAGCGCCAAGACGACCGCCGCCACCGCGATGACGATCAGCGCGACGGTCAGGGCGATGGCGAGCTGGCCGGACATGGTTCACGCTCCTCGCCACATATTCAGTTGTCGATGGTATGCCTCGGCTGTGCCTTGGCCGACTACTGCGCAGCGCGCGTCACTGCACCGGGCACGCGTACTTGCGGGCGACGTCGAACACGCGCTCCTGCGCGCCGGGGCCGATGACGCCCTGGGCCGCCAGCTCGAGGCCGATGTAGCCGGGGATGCCGCCGATGCACGCCTGATGCGCGACCCGCCACGCGGTGTCGGGGTTGAGGTTGTAGCCGTTGCGCTGCAGGCCTTGCAGGTAGGCGTCGAAAGCCGGCGTGCCCTGATCCGGGATGGCTTGGGCGGTTCCGGCGAGTGCCAGCGCGGCGGCTGTCGCCGCGAAAAACGTGGCCGCAACGCGTTTCATCATGTCGTCATTCCCCCTAGGTGCAGACATGAAGAATAGTTTCGCCTCTGGCTATCTCGCAGCCGATTGAGTGAGGCATGTCGTGCTGGGGCTCATCGCCGAGGTCGGGGCCGCCTAAGCTGCTGGCATGACTGTGAATCTCTGCTTGGCGCAGGACGCAGACGCCGACGCTCTGCTCGACGAGAGCCCCTTCGCGCTGCTGGTCGGCATGCTGCTCGATCAGCAGATCGCCATGGAGGTGGCGTTCGCCGGGCCGAAGAAGATCGCCGACCGCATCGGCGGCTTCGACGCCGCGACCATCGCCGACTTCGACCCCGAGGAGTTCGCCGCGCTGTGCGCGCAAACCCCTGCGGTTCATCGCTTTCCGGGTTCGATGGCCAAGCGCGTGCAGGCGCTGGCGCAGACGGTCGTCGACGAGTACGGCGGTGACGTGACGGCCCTGTGGTCCGACGGCGCCGACGGCGCGACCGTGCTGCGTCGTCTCAAGGCGCTGCCCGGCTTCGGCGAGCAAAAGGCCAAGATCTTTCTCGCGCTGCTCGGCAAGCAGTACGGCGTCACGCCGTCGGGCTGGCGCGCCGCGGCCGGTGACTACGGTAAGGCCGGTGCCCACATGTCGGTGGCCGATGTGAAAGACGCGGGCTCGCTGCAGAAGGTGCGCTCGTACAAGAAGGAGATGAAAGCGAGGGCCAAGGCGGCCAAAGCTACGACCTGAGCTCACTTTCGAACGCGGTGTCCAGCGCCGCGAGCTCAATCAGGACCTCGGCCACTGCTCGACCCGCCGCGCTCGCGGTGTCGAGGCCGCTCGCCAAGCAGCGCAGCGTGATTGCGCGGCCTGTCAGGTCCGCCACGATGTGCGCCACCTCGGCCGACGAGCGCCCCAGACGGTCCAGGCTCACGACCACGACCGCATCTCCCGGGCGGGCATAACTGAGTAGCGCGATCAATCCTGGCCGCATCTTCTCCGCCGAACCGGCTGCCCGATCCGTGAAGATGCGCCGTGAGTCGACGCCCGCGGCGGCGAGTTCGGCGAGCTGGTCCGCGAGGTCCGCCGCCGGCCCTCCGGCCGTCGCGTACCCCAGCGTCACTGCCATCTCTTCACGGTCTCACGGGTGCGCCATCGTTCGAGAAGGGCACGCCGTCGAAGCGCTCCGACGTCACGAATTGCGCGACCGGCTTGCGGGTGAGCGTGCGGACCTGCCGTTGCGGTCGACCGAGCGGAACGACAGCGGCCAGCGCATAGTCGTCGGGAATGCCGAGCAATTGCTTGACCCGCGGCTCCTCGGCAACCGCCATTGTCGTCAGTACACCGCCGAAGCCCTCGTTACGGGCGGCCAGCAGCACGTTCCACACGAACGGGTACACCGACGCGCCGGCGATCACGCCGATGCGGTCGAGGTCTTGATCCGTCGCGGCCACCACGCCGAGATCGACACAGACCACCAGTACCACCGCCGCGGTGTGCAGCGGCGCTGTCATCGCGGCAGGCACCTCGGTGGCTGCCACCTGCTCAAGGGTCGCGCGCATGGGCTGCAACGGATTCCACGGACCTTCGCCGTTCGCGGACTGGGCTCTGTAGCGGCGCGCGCCGGTCTCGCTCAGGGTCGCCAACGCCGCGCGCGTATCGAACTCGCGCACCACGATCACCCTCACCCCTTGGCGGTTGCCGCCCGTCGGCGCGAACCGTGCGTGGTCGAGGATGCGGTACAGCGTCTCGTCGGGCAGCGGGTCACCGGTGAACTGCCGGACCGCCCCCGTCGAACGCATCACCTCGTAGGTGTCCATGTGTGCCATTGTGATGTCATGAAGACTCACTTGAGCTGCCCGTGCGGCGAGGCCATTCAGGGCAAGGACGAGGACGATCTGGTCGAGAAGGCCAAGGCGCATCTGTCCGAGGTGCACCCCGGCCGCGACTACGACCGCGACGCCATTCTGTTCATGGCCTACTGACCCGAAACCGCGGAATAGCATTCCTGGCTGTTGATCGTCGCCATTGACGACCAGGAATGCTATTCCGCGGCGAGGGGGAGCCAGTTCAGGGGACGACCGTGGAGCCGATCGTCGGCATGAACTGGCACTGCTTCTCGGTCGTGGTGACCTGACCGAAGATCGTCGACATGATGCTGCCGGAGCCGGTGTCGGCGATGGCCGTCAGCGTCGTCGGCCCCTGGGGGTTCATGTCCGGCCGGGGCTTCAGCGTCACGCTGCCCGACTTGCCCGTGGTGAGGTTGACCCACGTGGCGTTCAGCGGAAGCTTCTGCTCGGCCGCAGGACCGGGCGTGCCGATCGCGGTGAACACGTACGCCGTCTGGCCGGGGCCAGGTCCGGGTAGCGGGATCGCGGCCGGGCCTGCCACCGAGATGGCCGTCGCGAGCACGTTGCCGCCGTCAGCCAGGCAGCCGTTGCTGATCGAGGGATACAGGAAGTCCTGCGTCACCGGGGTATTCGGCCCCAACGCGCCCCCGCCGGGCGTCGTCGCGGCGACCGGCGTGGCGGCCGGGGCCGCCGGATCGGGGGCCGGTGCCGGCGGGGCCGCCGGATCGGGAGCCGGTGCCGGCACGGCGGCCGCCGGATCGGGAGCCGGTGCGGGCACGGCGGCCGCCGGGTCAGGCCCCGGCAGCGCCGCCTGCGGCGTCACCATGTGCGCCACCTCCGGCGCAGCATCCGGAGCCGGACCCACCGCGAACTCCGGGTTCACGCCCGCCGGGAGGTGAGCCTCCGCGCCGGGCACCGCCCCCGCCGCAGGAACGTGCGCGACGGGTTGCACGAACTGGTTGACCGCCGACGCCACGTCCCGCGACGGCGCCGGGGCCGCGGCGTCGCCGGCGAACACCGCCGCGGCGGCCATCAGCATCGACGCCGCATTCGACGGATCCGCCGCGGCCTGCTGGATGACCGGCCCGAGGCTCTGCACCGCGGGCAGGCCCGGTGCGGTGAGTCCGTCGATCGGCAGCGGCGCCACCGGATCGGCGTGAGCGACGCCGGTCACGCCGACCGCCAGCAACGCGGTCGATGAACTCACCGCCAAGGCGGTGGTGAGCATCGTCCTGATCGTTGACATGGTTCCCCTCGTGTCGGATGGGCGGTTATCGGGCGAGCTGAATCAGGGCAGGGCCGAGAGAAGCGGAGCCGCGACGGGAGCTGCCGGCGCCGCAGGCACGGCCGGTGTCGTCGCAGCGGCGGGCGTCGCCGCAGTGGCGCCGGTCGGCAGCAGGCTCGACAGCGGGGACCCGCCGGGCAGCAGTGAGGCCAGGCTGCCGGGCGCGCCGAGGACATCGGTCAGACCCGACAGCGGCGAAGCGGCGGCCGGCGTGTTGACCGGCGGGACGGTGGTGGTGTTGCCGGCCGGCACGGTGCCGGGGGTGGCCGTCACCGTCGGCATGGCCGCGGGCAGCGTCTCCGGCAGCGCGGCGACGGCGCCGGGCAGGGCGTTGACGCTCGGCGGCAGAGTCAGCGACGCAGTGGCTCCCGGGGCGGGGGCCAGCGGTGCGGTGGCGGCGCTCGTCGTCGCGGACGCGGCGGCGGGGGCGCCGCCCATCAGGTTGGCGAAACCCTGCATGAGCTGCGTCGCAGCCGCCGGGTTGGCGGCGAGTTGCTGCAGGAACGGCAGGCCGGGCACGGCCGGGGCCGGCGCCGGAGCGGGGGCCGGGGCCGGTTGAGCGGCTGCTCCTGCGCTGAGGGCAACAGCAGCCGTCACCGCTCCTGCCGCAGCAATCATTGTGGTGGCGAACAGTTTCCGGGTGCGGTGCATGAGAACTCCCAATCGATGTAGTGGCACGCCTGAACCCGAAGCTAGCCTGTTACTAGAGTTACTCAAGTGACATGAGTGGCATTTATTCAACCGTTACGGACGTGAAGGCAGATGGTGACCGATCGATAGAGTCGGAGCCATCGACACCATCGAGGCGGCAGCGGGCTCACGGTGGGCAGCCCGGCTGTCTGCCGCGGCCCCCGTGCTGCTGATCCTGAGCATCGGCGCCCGGCTGGCATGGACCTATTTGCTACCCAACGGCGCGAATTTCGTCGACCTGCACGTCTACGTCGGCGGCGCGGCCGCGCTGGACCGGCCCGGCACCCTCTACGACTACGTCTACGCCGACCAGACCCCGGACTTCCCGCTGCCGTTCACCTACCCGCCGTTCGCCGCGGTGGTGTTCTATCCGCTGCACCTGCTGCCGTTTCCGGTGGTGGCCTTCCTGTGGTCGCTCGGGATCATGGCCGCGCTCTACGGTGTCGTGCGGGTCAGCCAGGACCTGCTGACCGACACCGCAGCGGGCGGTGACCGGCGTGTCGCCATGCTGTGGACCGCGGTCGGCATCTGGACCGAACCGCTGCGCAGCACCTTCGATTACGGCCAGGTCAACGTCGTTCTGGTGCTGGCCATCCTGCTCGCGGTGCGCAGCAGACGCTGGTGGATGTCGGGGCTGCTGGTGGGACTCGCCGCGGGCATCAAGCTGACCCCGGCCGTCTCGGGTCTGTACTTCGCCGGCGCACGCCGCTGGGCGGCGGTGGCGTTCTCCGCCGTCGTGTTCTTCGCGACGATCGGTGTGTCGATGCTCGTGATCGGCCAGCAGGCCCGGTTCTACTTCACCGACCTGCTCGGCGACGCCGGGCGTGTCGGCCCGGTCGGCACATCGTTCAACCAGTCCTGGCGCGGCGGCGTCTCGCGCATTCTCGGCCACGACGCCGGTTACGGCCCCGCCGTCGCGGCCGGGATCGCCGTGACGGCCGTCCTGGCCGTGCTGGCGTGGCGCGCGATCGGCGGCGCGGCCGACCGGCTCGGCGCGATCGTCATCGTGTCGCTGTTCGGACTGTTGCTGTCGCCGATCTCGTGGACGCACCACTGGGTGTGGCTGATCCCGCTGATGATCTGGCTGCTGCACGGCCCGCTGCGCGCAGAACTCGGCGCGCGGATCCTGGGGTGGGGGTGGCTGGCGCTGACGCTGATCGGGGTGCCGTGGCTGCTCAGCTTCGCTCAGCCGACCATCTGGCAGATCTCCCGGCCCTGGTACCTGGCGTGGGCCGGGCTGATCTACATCGTCGCGACGTTGACGACGCTGGGGTGGATCGCTAGCCGAGGAGGCCGTCGATCTCGCGGGCCATCGCCACGTCCTTGTCCGTGATACCGCCCTCGGAATGGGTGACCAGCGCGAAAGTTACTGTGCGCCAACGGATATCGATGTCAGGATGATGGTCGGCCGCCTCTGCGCGCTGAGCCACCCGCCGTACCGCCTCGATGCCGTCGAGGAAAGCGGGGAAATCCACGCTGCGGCGCAGGGCGCCGTCGGAGCGCTCCCAGCCGTCGAGTTGGGGCAGGACAGCATCGACATCGTCGTCTGATAACACGGCCATGGGTTCGACGGTATACCGTCTGCGGCAATGTCCACCCTGGTTGTCGTCGCCGGCGCGCTGATCGAGCAGGGCAGGCTGCTCGTGGCGCAGCGGGCCCGTCCGCCCGAGCTGGCGGGGTGCTGGGAGCTGCCCGGCGGAAAAGTGGGTACGGGGGAGAGAGACGCTGAGGCGTTGCAGCGAGAGTTGTTGGAGGAGTTGGGGATCGAGGTCACTGTCGGTGCACGCCTCGGGGCGGATGTCGCGTTGAGTGAGACGGCGACGCTGCGGGCGTATCTGGTGACCCGCACCGGTGGGATGCTGCATCCGCACGACCATCGGGCGCTGCGCTGGGTCGTCGCCGCGGACATCGACGGCCTGCGCTGGGTGCCGGCCGATCGGGCGTGGCTGCCTGATCTGGCGGCTCTACTGCACGGCTGACGCGTCACGCGGTGGTTCCTTCGGTGTCGCGGATGAACACCCCCGCGGTGAGCGCGGCCAGTGTTGCCCGTGTCGTGCGCTCGGCGTCCTCGGCGTCGGGTGCCCCGCTGCCCGTCAGCATCCGGTAGTAGAGCGGCGCGGACAGATGGCGGATGACGTCTGCGGGGTCCGTTCCAGAGGGCCCTTCCCCCTTGGCAATTCCCTCGGAGATCGCAGGGGCGAACTCGTCGGTACGGGTCCGGTAAAACCGTGCGAGAGCGTCTGCGGTATCGCGGTTGCACGTCGCGGCGGCGATGATCGCGGCGAAGAGGCGCCCCTGTCGAGGGTCCGCGAGGGTGCGCTGGATCAGCAGGGCGATGGCGAGCAGGTCTCCGGGCAGGCTCCCGGTCGTCGGCCGCGGCGACGACGTGTCGGCCATGTCGACGAGCAGGTCGGCCACGAGCGCTGACACCGTGCCCCACCGCCGGTAGAGCGTCGACTTGCTGACCCCTGAGCGACGGGCGATCTCGCTGAGGTCGACACCCTCCAGGCCGCCGTCCACGAGGAGGTCGGCCGTCGCCTCGAGAACGGCCTCGCGCACCTGCGCGGTTCTGCCTCCGGGTCGGTGTGTCGCCATTCGATCATGTTAACGGGACAAGCGTCGCTTTAAGAATGAACATCTGATAGCTTCCTTAAAAGGAAATTCGTGCCATTAAGGAGGCGGTATGGAGTACCGACGTGTGGGCAACTCCGGCCTGGTGGTGTCCGAACTCGCTTTCGGCGCAGCCACTTTCGGAGGCGGTGAGTTCTTCAGCGCCTGGGGCAGCACCGACGTGGGCGAGGCGCGACGGCTGGTCGACCGGTGCCTGGACGCCGGAATCACGGTGTTCGACACCGCGGACGTCTACTCGGCCGGTAGATCCGAGGAGATCCTCGGGCAGGCAGTGAAGGGTCGGCGCGACGATGTGCTGATCTCGACCAAGGCGGCACTGCCGATGGGAGACGGCCCGGCAGATGCCGGAACATCACGAACGCGATTGATCACGGCCGTGGAGCAGGCGTTGCATCGCCTCGACACCGACCGCATCGACCTGTTCCAGTTGCACGGTTTCGACGCCCACGCCCCCGTCGAGGAAGTCGTGGACACCCTGGATGTCCTGACCCGACAGGGCAAGATCCGGTACAGCGGAGTCTCCAACTTCGCGGGCTGGCAACTGATGAAGGCGCTGTCGGCGGCGGACGCGGCGCACACGCCACGCCACATCGCCCACCAGGTCTACTACTCGCTGATCGGGCGTGACTACGAATGGGACTTGATGCCGCTGGGCGTCGATCAGGGCGTTGGCGCCCTGGTCTGGAGCCCGCTCGGGTGGGGGCGGCTGACCGGGCGGATTCGCCGAGACTCGCCGGTGCCGACCCAGAGTCGCCTCCACGAGACCGCAGCTGCCGGCCCGCCGGTCGATGAAGAGTTGCTGTACGACGTCGTCGACGTCCTCGACGAGATCGCTTGCGAGACAGGCAAAACCATTCCACAGATTGCGCTGAACTGGCTGCTGCGCCGTCCGACGGTGGCATCGGTGATCGTCGGCGCCCGCGATGCCCGCCAGCTCGAGGAGAATCTCGGAGCTGTCGGTTGGGCGCTCACCCCCGACCAGATCGCGCGCCTCGATGCCGTCAGCGGACGGGAACCGCCCTACCCCCACTTTCCCTACTACCGCCAGGAGGGTTTCGCCCGCCTCAACCCGCCGCTGTTCCCCATCACGCATCACTGACCGTGATCGCGCCGGGCGCCGCCGGGGGAGCGGTCGAAAGCGCGCAGTCCGATCGCGAACGCGGTCTGGTCGTCGAAGCTGAGTGGATCGCGGCCGGTGATCTCGCGGATCCGCGCCAGCCGGTGGCGCACGGTGTTGGTGTGCAGGAACAGTGTGCGAGCCGTCTCGGACAGCGAACCGTTGGCTGCCAGGAACGTGCGCAGGGTGCGCACGTGCTGGGTGGCACGCTCGCGGTCGAGCCGATGCAGCGGCTCGATCAGCTGGGCCACGAACGGAGTCAGCTGCGCCTTCGGCAGCTGCTCGATCAGGCTCGTGAGCGTGCTGAGCTGATCGGGCCCGATGCTGCCGCCGTGCTGATGGGCCAGGCCCAGCGCAATACGAGACTGGGCGATCGCCGGGCCCAGCTCGGTGATCGGTACCTCCGCCGAATGGCCCGAGGGCAGCGACAGTGTCTCGGCGATAGTGTCGTCCACCCCGGCCTCACTGAGCACCAGACACACATCGGAGGCGTCGCCGACCAGGGCGTCGGGGAAGGCCAGGGACAGCAGGGCGCCGGCTCCACCGGGCCATGCGGACACCCGCACCGTCGCCGACGGTGTGGTGGGCCAGCGCAGGAGTTGATGCAGCGCGTCGGGCAGCAGCATCCGCCGTTCGACGAGGGAGAGCAGCTGGCCGACGCGCTCCCGGGCGAGGGCGGCCTCGATGTCGTGCTCGCTCTGTGCCGCTTGCACGAAACGGCCGATGGTCTCCAGCAGTGAGGGGTCGGGCGGCGCGCCGCGACCTATCCACACCAGTGCACCCAGGTCACCGATGGTGACCGTGACCTCGGTGTGGTCGTCGTCGGACGGCGGGCGGCTCTGCTGCTCGTCGAGAATCAAGTAACAGCCCAGCAGTTCCCCAGCCCGGTCGAGCAGCAGGCGGACCGGATCGCGCCGCCGCAGCGCCGCCATCATCTCGGGCACCAGAGCGGTGGTCGCGCGGGCGACGGCGAGTTCGGCGCCGAGCCGGTAGTCGGCCACGAAGCGGCTGACGGTCTCGAAGGGGACGTCCCGCGGCGCGATCACCACCGGCAGGCCGTGCGCTCGGCACCTGTCCAGGAGCTCGGCCGGGACGACGTCGTGCCCGTCACCGGTGCCGAAGCACACCCCTGCAGCGCCGCAGCGGGCCAGCGCGTCGGCGAAGACGTGGCAGTCCTGCGGCGTGTGCAGCGACAGACCCACGGTGCACACCAATTCCCCGCCCTGGAGATAGCGGGCCGGGTCCCGGATCTCGGTCGTGTGCACCCAGCTGATCGGCCGGTCCATGTCCTGTGGTTCGCCCGGCGGCTCGATCAGACCCAACGGCGATCCGGCCAGCAGGTCGCGCACCGTCGGTGCCACCGCGCCCGGGGCCGGCGGGTCGGTCATGGGCCGAGCGTAACGCCGTGGTCACATCGTCGCTGCGCGCCGTTGTGCGATCGTCCAATGCCGCACCCCGTGTGGGGTGCGATCGCAGCGTTTTCCGCGCTTCGGGCGGTGATCACGACAACGCGGACCGATAGTTCTCCCAACCCGGACCGAATGGGAGCACTCATGTCGTCATCGCTCGACAGCGTCGACTCGCCCTACGCCCTGCGGCGCGAGTTCTCGCTCTGGTCGGCGTTCGCCTTCGCGTTCGCCTTCATCTCCCCGATCGTGGCCCTCTACGGCATCTTCGGGCTGGCCCTGACCGCCGCGGGTCCCAGCTTCTGGTGGGGCTTCCTGCTGGTGTTCGGCGGCCAGTTGCTGGTGGCGTTCGTGTTCGCCACCCTGGTGTCCCGCTGGCCGCTGGAGGGCTCGATCTACCAGTGGTCGCGCCGGCTGTTGGGCACCGGGTACGGCTGGTTCGCCGGGTGGTTCTACATGTGGACCCTGGTGATCGCGATGGCGACCGTGGCGTTGGGGGCGGCGGGGTTCATCGCCGACATCGCCGGGGTCAGCGCTCCTTCGGGCGGTCTGCGAGCGGTCATCGCGCTGGTGATCCTGCTGTGCGGAACGCTGATCAACCTGATCGGTCGCGGCGCACTGAAACTGTTCATGACCGCGAGCATCGTCGCCGAGGTGCTCGGCTCGATCGGGTTGGGTACCTGGCTGCTGCTGTTCCATCGCAACAACTCAGTCTCGGTGCTCTTCGACGGCGGCGGCAGCGGCGTCGACACCTGGTCCTACCTGTCGGGGCCGTTTCTGATCGCCGTCGCGTTCATCGGATTCTCGTTCGTCGGTTTCGAGAGTGCGGGCGCCATCGCCGAGGAGGTGCACGAGCCCCGCCGGGATCTGCCCAAGGCGGTCCTGTTCTCGCTGACGTTCATCGCGCTCGTCGTCGCTTACTCGAGCCTGGCGATAATCCTCGCCATCCCTGACATCGACGCGGTGACGAGCGGTTCGGTCGCCGACCCGGTGTACGACACCCTGACCGCGGCGCTGGGTGCCGGAATCGCGAAACCGGTGGAGGTGCTGTTCGTCATCGGGTTCCTCGCCAGCTTCCTGGCCTTGCAGACCGCAGCGTCGCGCGTCATCTGGGCCTACGCCCGCGACGGCGCGCTGCCCGCATCCGGAGTACTGGCCCGCCTCGGTGGGGCCAACCGGATGCCCGTGGCGGCCATCGCCGTGACCACCGTCGTCGGCGGTGCCCTGTTCGGGCTGTCGATCGTCGCCGGCGACATCTACTCGCTGATGGTCAACTTCACCACCGGCGGCTTCTATCTGGCGTTCCTGTTCCCGCTGATCGGATTCCTGATCGTGCTCATCCGCCGCACCTGGACCGCACCGTCCTTCTCGCTCGGCCGGTTCGCGCTGCCCGTGGCGGCGGTCGCCGTGGTGTGGGCGGTGTTGCAGATGCTCAACATCTCCTGGCCCCGCGCGGTCTACGAACAGCGATACCTCGACTGGTCGGTGTGGATCGGAGTGCTGGCACTCGCGCTGCTCGGTGCCGCGATCTTCGCCGCGGTCCGGTCCCGCATCGTCGCCGTCAGCGTCGTCGAGGAGGCCGAATCCCTCGACGAGCGCGCCGACGAGGCGCGGCGGTTCCGGCAGTGAGTGACCGTCGCACTGCGGTCGTCACAGGGGCGGCCAGCGGCATCGGTGCCGCGGTCGTCTCTGCGCTGCGGGCCCGCGGGTTCGCCGTCGCCGGAGTCGATCTCGTCGACGCAGACGGCGTCGACCTCGCGGTGCGCGCCGATGTGTCCGACAGCGCAGCGCTCGCGTCGACCATCGACGAGGTGCGCACACGGCTGGGGCCGGTGACCGCGGCCGTCAGCGTCGCCGGACATTACGCGATGGCACCGGTCGACCAGATCGATGCGACGGCATGGCGGCGGATGCTGCGGGTGCACCTGGGCGGCTTCGGGAACCTCGCGCGGGCGTGTCTGCCGGACCTGGAGGCGACTCAGGGCTCGTTGGTGGCCATAGCGAGCGAACTCGCGGTCGGGGGCGGCGATCACGATGCGCACTACGCCGCCGCCAAGGGAGCTCTGCTGGGTGCGGTGCGCAGCCTCGCCGCCGAGGTGGCCCCGGTGGGCGTGCGTGTGAACGCCGTCGCTCCGGGACCCACCGACACACCTCTGCTCGCGGCTGATTCCCCCTGGCGTGCCAGCGAATACCTCAGCACACTGCCGCTGCGCAGGCTGGCGTTGCCGCGTGAGGTCGCCCGATGCGTGGAGTACCTGGTGTGCGATGCGGGGTTCAGCGTCGGTGACGTGGTCAACGTGAACTCGGGAGCGGTGATATGACGACCTCTCTGACGGGCCGCGTCGCGCTGGTCACCGGCGCCGGGCAGGGCATGGGTGTCGCGCATGCCCGCCGACTGGCAGCCGCCGGCGCCACCGTGGCGGTCAACGATCTGCGCGAGACTCCCGAGCTCATCGAATTGGCCGACAGCATCAGCGGATTCGCGGTAACCGGCGACGTCTCCGATCCGGCCGAATGTGTGCGTATCGCTGATGCCGTCGCCCACACCGCCGGTCGACTGGACGTGCTGGTCGCCAATCACGCCTACATGACGATGGCGCCGCTGCTCGACCACGATGACGCGGACTGGTGGAAAGTCGTCGACACCAATCTCGGCGGCACCTTCTTCCTGATCCAGGCGGTGTTACCGCACATGCGCCGCCGAGGCGAGGGCCGCATCGTCGTGATCACCAGCGAATGGGGTGTCACCGGCTGGCCCAAGGCGACGGCGTACGCGGCGTCCAAGGCGGGGCTGATCTCGCTGGTGAAGACCCTCGGCCGTGAACTGGCCCCGGAGGGCATCATCGTCAACGGCGTCGCACCCGGTGTCACCGACACTCCGCAACTGGAGGTCGACGCCGCCGCAGCGGGGGTGGACCTGGCCACCGTGCACGCCCGATATGCCACTGCAATCCCCTTGGGGCGCATAGGAACTCCCGACGAGATCGCGGTGGCCGTGGAGATGCTCGCCGACTTCGAGGTATCGGCCGTCGTCGGACAGGTGCTGTCCTGCAACGGCGGGTCGACACGGTCACGGGTGTGAGACGGACGCGGAAGGGAGAACACGTCATGGCACAGGGCTCTCATGTGCACACTGCCAACGGCACCGTGGGCCAGGTCGACGCCCAGCAGGTGCCCCGTTACGCGGGCCTGGGCACGTTCGCGCGGCTGCCGCAGCGCCACGAGGTGCCGCGCTACGACATCGCGGTGGCGGGCGTGCCGTTCGACAGCGGGGTGACCTACCGGCCTGGGGCGCGATTCGGCCCTGCCGCGATCCGGCAGGCGTCGCGGTTGCTCAAGCCCTACCACCCGGCACTCGACGTGGCGCCGTTCACCGCGGCCCAGGTGATCGACGCCGGCGACATCGCCGCCAACCCGTTCGACATCGCCACCGCAGTCGACCAGATCCGTGACGGAGTGACCGATCTGCTCGTCGAGGACGGTCAGCGGGTGGTGCTGCTCGGCGGCGATCACACGATCGCACTACCGGCACTGCAGGCGCTGCACGCGATGCACGGACCGCTTGCGCTCGTGCACTTCGACGCCCACCTCGACACGTGGGACACCTACTTCGGGGCACCCTGCACCCACGGCACGCCATTCCGTCGGGCCGCCGAGCAGGGTCTGCTGGTCAAGGACCGGTCGGCGCATGTCGGGATCCGCGGATCACTCTACGACCGAGCCGATCTGCTCGACGACGCCGAACTCGGCTTCACCGTGGTGCACTGCCGCGACATCGATCGCATCGGCGTCGACGGCACGATCGATCGGATCCTCGAGCGGGTGGGCGATCACCCGGTGTACGTGTCCATCGACATCGACGTCCTCGATCCCGCGTTCGCCCCCGGCACAGGCACTCCCGAGATCGGCGGGATGACCAGCAGGGAGTTGGTCGCGATCTTGCGAGCGATGCGGGACCTGCCGATCGTGGGCGGCGACGTCGTCGAGGTGTCGCCGGCCTACGATCACGCCGAGGTGACCGCCGTCGCGGCGGCCAACCTCGCCTACGAACTGATCACCCTGATGGCAGGCCGATGACATGACCGAATTCGACTGGCCGCGCGGCAAAGTCGCGGCGGCGGCGTTCACGTTCGACCTGGATGCCGAATCCGCGGTGCTGTGGAATTCGTCGGGCGACTGGCAGTCGGTCGGCGCGCGGATGAGCGTGATGAGTCACCAGGCCTACGGTCCGCTCGTCGGTGTGCCGCGCATCCTGGCGCTGCTGGAGCGTCATCAGATCGCGTCGACGTTCTTCGTGCCCGGCCACACCGCCGACCGCTACCCGCAGGCAGTCCGCGCGATCGTCGCGGCCGGTCACGAGGTCGCCCATCATGGCTACCTGCACGAGCAACCCACGCAGCTGTCCCTCGAGGGCGAGATCGACGCTCTGGACCGCGGATTGGCCGCGCTGGCCGACGTGGCCGGGATCAGGCCGGTGGGATACCGGGCGCCGATGTGGGACCTGTCGTGGCGCACCCCGGCCCTGCTGCTCGAACGTGGGTTCCTCTACGACTCCAGCCTCATGGACGCCGATCACCCCTACGAACTCGCGGTCGGGGCCGACGGGCAGCTCGTGGAGATCCCGATCCAGTGGGCGCTCGACGACTGGGAACAGTACTGCTACCTGCCCGACGTGTCCGGCAGCGGACTCATCGAATCACCCCGCAAGGCACGGGAATTGTGGCAACTCGAGTTCGACGCGCTGCGCCGTGTCGGTGGCTGCTGGGTGCTGACCAACCATCCCTTCCTCAGCGGAAGGCCCTCGCGGGCAGAAGAACTCGACGACCTGATCGGCTACGTCGCCGGGCACGCGGATGTGTGGACGACCAGCCTGGGCGAAATCGCGACGCACGTGCGCTCGCGGGGGCTGACGCCGCGCAGCATCAGCCCGCCCGACGTGCCGCGCTAGAACCGCAGCCGGTCGTCGAGAACGCGCACCGGGGCATCGCGGTGGCGTACCGCGTAGATCGGGTGCAGCAGCGACGGGTGCTCACAGTGCGGACACGACAGCCGCGGATCGCGGCGCGAACTGAACGCCAGATGGTGACAGGCCGTGCACCGCACCATGTAGAGCGCGCCGATCCAGTTCATCAGGCCCAGATAGATCGCCAGCGCGGCCAATGTCGCGAGCGCGATGATCAGGGCAACGGTGAGGACTTCGTACGTCATGATGGCCAACCTCCACGAAGCTGACGGATCACCCCACGGTACGCCGATTCGCGGCTCCTGATCAGGCCTTGCGGGCCCGCTTGAACACCTTCTGCAATTCCTTGCCACGCAGCCCGTTGCGCTGGGCTTTGTCGACCTTGTGCAGCACCACCGGACACCGCTTGCAGCGCGGCTTGCTGCGGCAACACTTCTTCTTCGGGGTGAGGTCGGTGAGCTTGCTGGCCACGTGACGGGTATCTCTCGTTTTCGCGATCGGTGCACGACACTGCGACAATCACGGGCGTGACTGCACGCCCCGACTTCCGCAACGTCGCCATTGTGGCCCACGTCGACCACGGCAAGACCACCCTGGTCGACGCGATGCTCCGTCAATCCGGGGCGCTGACCCACCGCGGTGACGACGCGATCGAACGCCTGATGGACTCCGGTGACCTGGAGAAGGAAAAGGGCATCACGATCCTGGCGAAGAACACCGCGGTGCACCGCCACCACCCCGACGGGTCGATGACCGTCATCAATGTGATCGACACACCAGGCCACGCCGACTTCGGCGGCGAGGTGGAACGCGGCTTGTCCATGGTCGACGGTGTCCTGCTGCTGGTCGACGCATCCGAGGGCCCGCTGCCGCAGACGCGTTTCGTGTTGCGCAAGGCGTTGGCCGCGCACCTGCCGGTGATCGTCGTCGTCAACAAGACCGACCGGCCCGACGCCCGGATCGCCGAGGTCGTCTCGGAAAGCCACGACCTGCTGCTCGACGTCGCCTCGGACCTCGACGCCGAAGCGCAGACGGCAGCCGAGTTCGCGCTCGGGTTGCCTGTCCTCTACGCCTCGGGGCGTGCCGGTATCGCCAGCACCACGGAACCCGCAAACGGGCAGAACCCCGACGGGGACAACCTCGACCCACTGTTCGACGTGCTGCTGGAGCACATTCCGCCGCCACAGGGCGATCCGGAAGCACCGCTGCAGGCGCTCGTCACGAACCTCGACGCATCAGCGTTCCTGGGCCGTCTCGCACTGATCCGCATCTACAAGGGCCGCATCCGCAAGGGCCAGCAGGTGGCCTGGATGCGTGAGGTCGACGGCCACCCTGTCATCACGAATGCCAAGATCACCGAGCTGCTGGTCACCGAAGGTGTGGAACGTACCGCCACCGACGAAGCCGTCGCCGGCGACATCGTCGCGGTCGCGGGCATGCCCGAGATCATGATCGGCGACACCCTCGCCGACCCCGACCACGCGCACGCACTGCCGCGCATCACCGTCGACGAACCCGCCATCTCGGTGACCGTCGGCACCAACACCTCGCCCCTGGCGGGCAAGGTCTCCGGACACAAGCTGACCGCCCGCATGGTCAAGAACCGGCTCGACTCCGAACTGGTCGGCAACGTGTCGATCAAGGTCGTCGACATCGGCCGCCCCGATGCCTGGGAGGTGCAGGGCCGTGGCGAGCTCGCGCTCGCGGTGCTCGTCGAGCAGATGCGCCGGGAGGGCTTCGAGCTGACGGTCGGCAAGCCGCAGGTGGTCACCCAGACGATCGACGGCAAGCTGCACGAGCCGTTCGAAGCGATGACGATCGACTGCCCCGAGGAGTTCGTCGGCGCTGTCACCCAGCTCATGGCCGCCCGCAAGGGCCGCATGGAAGACATGGCCAACCATGCGGCGGGCTGGGTGCGCATGGACTTCATCGTTCCCAGCCGCGGACTGATCGGGTTCCGCACCGACTTCCTGACCCTGACCCGCGGCACCGGCATCGCCAACGCCGTGTTCGACGGTTACCGACCCTGGGCCGGGGAGATCCGCGCGCGCCACACCGGTTCGCTGGTGTCCGACCGGTCCGGCCAGATCACGCCGTTCGCGATGATCCAGCTCGCCGACCGCGGGCAATTCTTCGTGGAGCCCGGGCAGGAGACCTACGAGGGCCAGGTCGTCGGCATCAACCCGCGCGCCGAGGACCTCGACATCAACATCACCCGGGAGAAGAAGCTCACCAACATGCGGTCCTCGACGGCCGACGTGATGGAGACGCTGGCCCGCCCGCTGGAACTCGACCTCGAGAAGGCGATGGAGTTCTGCGCCGAGGACGAGTGCGTCGAGGTGACGCCGGAGATCGTGCGGGTGCGCAAAGTGGAGTTGACCGCCTCGCTGCGGGCGCGGGCGAAAGCACGGGCCAAGCAGTCCAACCAACAGGCCGGGGTGTAGGGCAAGCCCGTCGCTACCCTGTACAGCGTGCCGATCGCCCGCCGAGTTCTCTGCTGCGCGGCGGCCGTGATGGTGGCGGTGTCGGGCTGCACGGTGAGCCCGCCGCCCGCGCCGCAGAGCACCGACACCACGAAGTCCACGGCGCCGCCGCCGACGAAGGCGACGCAGATCATCATGGCGATCGACTCGATCGGTCCCGGCTTCAACGCCCACATGGTGTCCGACCAGTCGCCCGTCAACGCGGCGATCAGTTCGCTGGTGCTGCCGAGCACCTTCCGGCCGATCCCCGATTCCCGCACCCCGACCGGCTCGCGCTGGGAGATGGACCCCACGCTGCTGGAGTCGGCCGAGGTGACCAATCAGGACCCCTTCACCGTCACCTACAAGGTCCGTCCCGAGGCGCAGTGGACGGACAATGCGCCGATCGGCGCCGACGACTTCTGGTACCTCTGGCGGCAGATGGTCAGCGAGCCGGGAACGGTGGACCCGGCCGGCTACGACCTCATCACCGGGGTGCAGTCCGTCGAAGGCGGCAAGACCGCGGTGGTCACGTTCTCGCAGCCCTACCCGGCGTGGCGCGAGCTGTTCCACAACATCCTGCCCGCGCACATCGTCAAGGACGTGCCCGGCGGGTTCTCCGCGGGGCTCGCGCAGGCGCTTCCGGTGACGGGCGGGCAGTTCCGCGTCGAGAGCATCGACCCGCAGCGCGACGAGATCCTGCTGGCGCGCAACGACCGCTACTGGGGCAAACCCGCCGTCCCCGACCTCATCCTGTTCCGCCGCGGTGGCGCGCCTGCCGCGCTGGCCGACTCGATCCGCAACGGAGACACCCAGGTGGCGCAGGTGCACGGCGGATCCGCGGTGTTCGCGCAGCTCTCGGCGATCCCCGACGTGCGGACCGCCCGGATCGTCACCCCGCGCGTCATGCAGTTGACACTGCGGGCGCAACGGCCCGCGCTCGCGGACACGCAGGTGCGCAAGGCCGTCCTCGGCCTCCTCGACGTCGATCTGCTGGCAGCGGTCGGAGCCGGTGACGACAACACCGTGACGCTGGCGCAGGCGCAGGTCCGCTCGCCGTCGGACCCGGGTTATGTGCCGACGGCTCCTCCCGCCATGACGCGCGATGAGGCGATGGCGCTGCTCGGGACTGCCGGCTACCAGATCGAGACCCCGACTCCGACTCCGACACCGACGTCGAGCCCGGCGCCGCCGGAGAACGGTCGCGGCCAGCTGGTCAAGGACGGCGAGCCGCTGACGTTCGTCCTCGGCGTGGCCGCCAACGACCCGACATCGGTGGCGGTCGCCAACACCGCGGCCGACCAGCTGCGCAGTGTCGGGATCGCGGCGTCGGTGTCGGCACTCGACCCGGTGACGCTCTACGGCGAGGCGCTGACCGACAACACGGTCGACGCCGTCGTCGGCTGGCATCAGGCCGGGGGCGATCTCGCAACCGCGCTGGCATCGCGATTCGGATGTCCCGCGCTGGAGGCGACGGCCGTCCCGACCACACCTGCTTCGACTGCACCGAGCTCGTCCTCTCCGACGCCGTCACCGACGACCACTGCCCAGCCGACCACAGCCACCACGCCCGTGCCCGCGCCGGAGACCGGCCAGCTCGTTCAGGCTCCGAGCAACATCACCGGCGTCTGCGATCGGACGATCCAGCCCCGGATCGACGCCGCCCTGCAGGGCACCGCCGACATCGGCGAGGTGATCGACGACGTCGAACCGCGGCTGTGGGACATGGCCACCGTGCTGCCGATCCTGCAGGACACCACGATCGTTGCCGCTGGGCCCAGCGTGCAGGGGGTCAGCCTCACCGGCGCCGTGCCGGTCGGCATCGTCGGCGACGCCGGGCAGTGGCTCAAGCTGCCCCAGTAGTCATGAGCAACTGACCCGACGCAGCCGAGTCAGGCCGTACGCGGTGAACGCCGCTAGCGCGAACACCGCCAGCAGCCACACCGGCGGGCGTGCCAGCTCCCACACGAACAGGGCGGCGAACAACGGCGAGCGTTGCGTGATCGCCAGCACACCGGCCGCGCACATCAGCGACACCGCGGGCACGTGCAGCGAGGTCCCGGCCACGGAGTTGAGGCCCAGCGCCACCACCGAACCGGCCGCCGCTCCCGTCGCCAGCGCCGGGGTCAGCAGTCCGCCGACGGCCCCGGCGCGCAGAAACGCCGCCGACAGCAGCGGTTTGAGCACCAGGATGGCCGCGGCGGCGCCGATCGTGAGGCCGCTGTCGACGCTGACCTCGAGCACGCTGCGACCGTTGCCGGGTAGCACCGGGAGCCAGATCGAGCACACCCCGGTGAGGAGTCCGGCCGCGGCGATCGCAGGGACCAAGGCCGGCGACACCGCCGCGGGCCGGGAAGCGGTCACCCGCGTGAATGCCCACCCGACGGCCACTGCGAGCGGGGCCAGCGCCACGGCGAGCAGAGCCAGCAGCGGAGAGAGACTCGCGGCCGGCCAGGTCAGCGGATGCTCCAGGTGCGTGACCGGCGCCGCGACGGCGACCGCCAGGCTGGACGTGATGAGCGCGGTGCCGACCGCGCGAGGATGCCAGGTGCCCAACAGGATTCGCGTCGCGAACAACGCGCCGCCCAGCGGCACGCTGTACACCGCGCCCAACCCTGCGCCCGCCGCGCACGCGAGCAGGATGCGGCGGTCCTCGGCGGTCAGTGTCCACCGCGAGGTACCGAGATCCCCCCACGCCACGGCGAGCTGACGGGGCGCACCTTCCCGCCCCAGAGATGCCCCCGATCCGACGAGCAGCACCTGCAGTGCGGCGTCGCCCGTCAGCGCCAACCGCCGCACGGGTTGCTCCCCGGCGAGCACTGCGGACAGGCCGGGCACGGAGCCGCGGCGCCGCAACAGCCACCAGCCCGTGCCCGCCAGCGCGCCGCCGATCATCGGACCCAGCGCGCGGCGCCAGTCGCCGCTGTTCTCGACGCCGGCGAGCAGCGTCCCGAAGCTGTAGCGGTAGGTGAGGTGCTCGACAGCGTGCAGTATCAACGTCGTCGCAGCTCCCGCGACGCCGGCGAGCAGGCCGATCACGACGATCGCGCAGCCGAACTCGATCATGCGGCGAGACACGAGGCGAATCTAAGCCACACCTGGAGTCGATGACCGGCAGACGAGCGGGCAAGCTGAGCGCATGGAGACGCCGCGGCTGCTGTTCGTCCACGCCCACCCCGACGACGAAACCCTCACCACCGGCGGCACGATCGCCCACTACTGCGCCCGCGGCGCGCAGGTCCACGTCCTGACCTGCACGTTGGGTGAGGAGGGCGAGGTGATCGGGCAGGAGTGGGCGCAGCTGGCCGTCGACGCGGCCGACCAGCTCGGCGGCTACCGCATCGGTGAGCTGACCGCCGCGCTCAGCGCGCTCGGGGTCGACCGTCCCCGCTACCTCGGCGGCGCCGGCCGGTGGCGGGACTCCGGCATGGCGGGCACGCCCGCCCGGCATCGGCAACGCTTCGTCGACGGCGACATCGACGAGCAGACCGCCGCGGTCGCAGCGGTGATCGACGACCTGCGCCCGCACGTCGTGGTCACCTACGACCCGCAGGGCGGTTACGGCCACCCCGACCACATCCACGCTCACCGGATCGCCATCGCCGGGGTCGCCGCGGCGCAGTGGCGGGTGCCCAAGGTTTACTGGAACGTCATGTCGCAGAACGCGATTCGTGACGGGCTCGCCGGGCTGTCCGGACTTCCGGAGCACTGGGTCACCCTCGACGCCGGCGCGCTGCCGCTCATCGGGTTCGACGACGACACCATCGATGCCGCGCTCGACGTCAGCGCGCACCTGCCCGCCAAGGTGGCCGCGCTGCGCGCGCACGCGACCCAGGTCCAGGTCGCACCCGACGGCACTGCAATGGCGCTGTCGAACAACATCGCCCTCCCGGTGCCCGCGGTCGAGCATTACGTGCTGGTCTCCGGCGAGGCGGGGGAGCGCGACGAGCGTGGGTGGGAGACCGACCTGCTCGCTGGGCTGAGTCTGGAGTGAGCCGTCGCAGGACGGGGTACGCTGCGCTGGTCTGCCCGACGCGCGGAAGGGAAGCTCATGGATCCGGATCTCGATCCCAACCTGCAGCACTGGCAGGACCGCCTCGACAACTTCCAGTGGGTCATCGGCTCGCTGGTGTCCGTGATCGACAGCATCCCGACCTGACGTCGACCGCGATGCCGGCGTCGGACCGGCTGCGCTGGGTCGTGCTCGCCGTCCTGGCCGTCGATGGCGTGCTCTCGGCGTCGATGGCCGTCTTCTTCCTGCCGCTGCGGGTGGGTGGCGTCCCCGTCCCGATCAGTGCCGTGCTCAGCGGAGCGATCAACGTCGCCCTGGTCTGGGTGGCCTTGCAGTGGACGTCGTCGACGCGGCTGGCGGCCGCGCCGCTGTGGGCGTGGCTCGCAACCGTGCTGCTGTGCACGTTCGGTGGTCCCGGCGACGACATCGTGTTCGGCGGAGTGGGGTTGATGGAGTACGCGTCGATCCTGCTCATCGCCGTCGGGGCGCTCCCCGCCGGCTGGCTCCTCACAAGGCGGCGGGCAGCGTCGGAACGGGCCGGGGCGAGCCCCGGGACCAACCGCCGTTGACTACTGTGGCCCCTATGCCAGGCGCTGTGGTTTCAGAATGTGAGACGCGCGGATGATCCGCGTCGACGCCGGGGTTATGGGGAAGTGGCTCTGAACTCCCAGCGCGGCACCGATCTGCCCGACCCCAGCTTGCCGTCGCCCGCGACACCGCCCTCTGCGGCGGCGGTCCGGCGGGTACTGCGGCGTGCCCGTGACGGTGTGACGCTGAACGTCGAGGAAGCCGCGGTCGCTATGACGGCTCGCGGTGCGGATCTGGCCGACTTGATGGCGTCTGCGGCGAGGGTGCGGGACGCGGGTCTGGAGGCGGCGGGCCGGCGGGGTGTTGCGGGCCGGCTGCCGGTGTCGTATTCGCGCAAGGTGTTCATCCCGGTCACCCACCTGTGCCGCGACACGTGCCACTACTGCACGTTCGTCACCGTGCCCGGACGGCTTCGAGCCGAGGGCAAGGGCATGTACATGGAGCCCGACGAGATCCTGGCGGTCGCGCGGGCCGGTGCCGAAATGGGTTGCAAGGAAGCACTGTTCACCCTCGGTGACCGGCCGGAGGCGCGGTGGGACGAGGCGCGGCAGTGGCTGGACGAACGCGGTTACGACTCGACGCTTGATTACGTGCGGGCGATGGCGATCCGGGTGCTGGAGGAGACGGGGCTGCTGCCGCATCTGAATCCCGGGGTGATGTCGTGGTCGGAACTCTCGCGGCTCAAGCCGGTGGCGCCGTCGATGGGCATGATGCTGGAGACGACGTCGCGACGGCTGTTCGAGACCAAGGGGCTGGCGCACTACGGCAGTCCCGACAAAGACCCCGCGGTGCGGCTGCGCACCCTCGACGACGCCGGCCGTCTGTCGATCCCGTTCACCACCGGGCTGCTGGTCGGTATCGGGGAGACGCTGACCGAGCGGGCCGAGACGATCCACGCGATCCGACGCTCGCACAAGGAGTTCGGGCACGTCCAGGAAGTCATCGTGCAGAACTTCCGCGCGAAGGACCACACCGCGATGGCGGCCGTTCCCGACGCCGGCCTGGAGGACTTCCTGGCAACGATCGCGGTGACGCGGCTGGTGATGGGGCCCAAGGTACGAATCCAGGCCCCGCCCAACCTCGTCTCGCGGTCGGAGTGTCTGTCGCTGATCGCCGCCGGCGTCGACGACTGGGGTGGCGTCTCGCCGGTGACTCCCGATCACGTGAACCCCGAGCGGCCGTGGCCCGCGCTCGACGAGCTTGCTGAGGTGACCGCCGAAGCCGGCTATGACCTGGTGCAGCGGTTGACTGCCCAGCCGCAGTACGTGCAGGCCGGGGCGGCCTGGATCGACCCTCGCGTGATGAGTCATGTCAACGCGCTGGCGGATCCCGACACCGGCTACGCCCTGGACGTCGACCCGGTCGGGCGGCCGTGGCAGGAACCCGACGAGGCCACCGAATCCCTCGGCCGAATCGATCTGCACAGCGCGATCGATTCCGAAGGGCGCCTGACCGAAACCCGCAGCGACCTCGGGTCGGCGTTCGGCGACTGGGAGTCGATCCGGGAGAAGGTGCACGAGCTCGCCGCCCGGGCCCCCGAGCGGATCGACACCGATGTGCTGGCCGCGCTGCGCTCCGCGGAGCGAGACCCGGCCGGATGCTCCGACGACGAGTACCTGGCCCTGGCCACCGCAGACGGGCCGGCCCTGGATGCCGTTGCCGCACTGGCAGATTCGCTGCGCCGTGACGTCGTCGGTGACGACGTGACCTATGTGGTCAACCGGAACATCAACTTCACGAACATCTGCTACACCGGCTGCCGGTTCTGCGCGTTCGCGCAACGCAAAGGCGATGCGGACGCGTTCTCGCTGTCGACGGCCGAGGTGGCCGACCGGGCGTGGGAGGCGCACGTGGCGGGGGCGACCGAGGTGTGCATGCAGGGCGGCATCGATCCCGAACTGCCCGTCACCGGCTACGCCGATCTGGTGCGCGCGGTCAAGGCGCGGGTGCCCTCGATGCATGTGCACGCGTTCAGCCCGATGGAGATCGCCAACGGTGTCACCCGCAGCGGTACGTCGATCCGGGAGTGGCTGACCGCGCTGCGCGAAGCCGGCCTCGGGTCCATCCCCGGCACCGCGGCCGAGATCCTCGACGACGAGGTGCGGTGGGTGCTGACGAAGGGCAAACTACCGACCTCGATGTGGATCGAGGTCGTCACGACCGCCCACGAGGTCGGGCTGCGGTCGTCGTCGACGATGATGTACGGCCACGTCGACACGCCGCGACACTGGGTCGGCCATCTCAACGTGCTGCGCGACATCCAGGACCGCACCGGTGGCTTCACTGAGTTCGTCCCGCTGCCGTTCGTGCACCAGTCCTCGCCCTTGTATTTGGCGGGTGGGGCGCGACCGGGGCCCACGCACCGAGACAACCGGGCCGTCCACGCGTTGGCGCGGATCATGCTCCACGGTCGCATCCCGAGCATCCAGACCAGCTGGGTCAAGCTCGGCGTCGAGCGCACCCAGGTCATGCTCAACGGCGGCGCCAACGATCTGGGCGGCACGCTGATGGAGGAGACGATCTCCCGGATGGCGGGCTCGGAGAACGGCAGCGCCAAGACCGTTGCCGAACTGGTCGCCATCGCCGACGGCATCGGCCGCCCGGCCCGCCAACGCTCGACCGACTACACCCCGCTGGCGGCCTAGCCCCTGTCCGGCGAGCGAGCGTGTTTGTCTCTCGACACGCCGCGAAAGGTGGGCGCTGCGCGCGCACTCGATCGTGACGAGTGCGCACGTCCCACCGCAATTCACAGCTGCAGCTGGTATCACCTTCACTGTGAAGCTGCAGCGCATGCTGGTCGACGGACGCATCGAGGTGCAAGCGCTCGGCGACGACGGCACATGGCAGGCCGCACCTGACACCGATGCCCTGGGCGGTCAGGTGTTCGACCGCGAGTGGGAACTCTCGATGGCGCGCGACCACCACCAGCTCTCGGGCCACGTCCTGCCTGTCCAGCCCGCGTCGTTTCGCGACTTCATGCTCTACGAACGGCACGCCATCGATGCGGCGCGCGGTCTGGTGCGCCGCTTCCATCCTGGCCAATCCCGCGCCGCAGGAACGGTGGAGAAGCTGACCCGCCGCCCGTTCCCCGCGTTCAAGCCCAAGCCGCTGTTCTACCGTCAGCCGATCTACTACATGTCCAACCATCTGACCTTCGTGCCCAGCGGCACGCCGATCAGCGTTCCGTCCTATTCGCGCGCACTGGATTTCGAGCTGGAAGTCGGCTTCGTCTTGCGCGCACCGCTCCACAACGCCCAGCCCGCGGAAGCCGTCGAGGCCATCGGAGCTTTCGTCGTGGTGAACGATTTCAGCGCCCGTGACGTACAACGTAGTGAGATGGCGACCGGACTGGGGCCGCAGAAGGCCAAACACTTCACCTCCTCGATGTCGGTGCTCGCGGTGAGTGCGGAGGAGATCCTGCCTCACATCCACGAACTGACCGGATCGGTGACCGTGAACGGCGCGACCGTGTCGACGGTGTTCAGCAGCGGAATGCAATGGACGCTGGGCGACATGCTCGCTCACGCATCTCGGGACGAAAGACTCTTTCCCGGAGAGCTGTTCGCCATGGGAACCTTGCCGGGTGGATCCGGCATGGAGACGGGCCACTGGTTGCGACCCGGTGATCAGTTGACGTTGACGATCGACCAGATCGGTGACATCAGTCATTCGATCCTGACCCCTTAGGGAGAACTCGTGTCCACCATTGCCGGGCTGCCCGCGCATGCTCTTCTCGTCCATGCCATCGTCGTCCTCGCCCCGCTCACTGCCGGTCTCGGCATACTCTGCGCGCTATTACCTTGGGCGCGAACACGTTTCGTGTGGTTAGTAGTGGTGCTGGCCGCGGTGAACCTGGTGCTCACCCCACTGACCACGTCGGCCGGAGAATGGCTGTACAACCGGGAGGACTCGCACAGCCCGATCCTGGAACTGCACGAGGAGCGCGGCGAGACGATGATCTACTTCTCGATCGCGCTGCTGGTGATGGCGATCGCGATCGCGGTGCTGCACGTGCGTGCCGGGCGTTCGGACACGCCGCACAAGGGAATCGCGATCGGTGTGGCGGTGCTCGCGGTGGTGATCGGGGTGGCGACGACCGTGCAGGTGGTCCGCATCGGGCACGTCGGCACCGAGGCGAAGTGGGGCCTCGTCAACGAATAGTCGCTAGAGTCCGCGCCATGGGCTTCGACGAACGGTTCGCTGTCCTCGATCCCGATGTGTGGACGGCGTCCTACCTTCCCGCGTGGAGTTCGCGAGCCGCGGCGGCGGCCGCCTACACGGTGGGCGATGACGGCCTGACACTGTCGGTTCCCTTCGATCACCCGCTGTGGTGTCCTGATCTGCACGAGACGCCACTGCGGGTGTCGGCGATCCAGAGTGCGAATCGATCAGGGCCGGTGGGGTCGACCGATGCGCCGCAACCGTTCCGGGACGACCTGGTGGTGCGCGAGCAGCAGCCGACGGTGCTCGGCTTCACCCCGCATTTCGGGTCGATCGCGGTCACGTGCACCGCGGATCTCGGTGCGCGATCGATGTTCTCGGCCTGGATGGTGGGGCTGGAGGACCGCGCGGACAGGTGCGGGGAGATCTGCCTGATGGAGGTCTTCGGCGACACGATCGAGGGCGGTACCGCGCAGGTGGGGCAGGGTATTCATCGATTTCGCGATCCCGCACTGCGGGAAGACTTCTCGGCAGAGCGCCGCGACATCGACATCACCCGGTCCCACACCTACGCCGCCCACTGGCGCCCCGGATCGGTGGAGTTCACCATCGACGGTGAGGTGACGAGAACCTGCACCCAGGCGCCGGACTATCCGATGATGCTCATCCTCGGTGTCTTCGACTTCCCGGACCAACCGGGAGACGCGGGCCATGTGCCGTCGATGCGCGTCACCCGCGTGACCCATCGCTGACCGTTGTGTCGGACGTCACGGATCCCCAGCCGTTCGGTTTCGCTGTTCGCCGCCGTCTCACAGGTGACAACGTGAAATCGAAGGAGTGATCATGGGAGAGCTGACCGACAAGGCTCAGGAGATGGCAGGCCGCGCGCAGGAAGCGGTGGGCGAGGCGACCGGGAATGACGATCTGCGCGCCGATGGCGCGGCCGATCGGGTCGAGGCTGGAGCGAAGCAGAAGGTCGACGACGTGACGCAGGCGGCCGGCGAAAAGGCCTCGGAGGTCGCCGATTCCGTGCAGGACAAGGCCGGCGAGGTGAAGCACGCCGTGACCGAGAACGCACCGGAGACGTCCGTGGTCGCGCTCGCGGCAGCCGTCGGCGCCGTCGTCGTCGCGGTGTTGCTGCTGCGCCGTCGGCGCGCCTCGTCGGGCAAGCGCCACAAGGGTCGCAAGGTCGCGAAGAAGGCAGTCTCGGCCGGGCTGAAAGAAGCCATCACCCGGTGACTGAGCGGGCCGCATCGCCTCAGGCGATGCGGCCCGCGAACGTCAGGCCTGCTTGAGCGCCTCGATCTCCAGCGTGATCGTGACCTTGTCACCGACCACGGCGCCGCCCGTCTCCAGCGGCATGTCGATGTCGATGCCGAAGTCCTTGCGGTTCAGCACGACTGACGCCTCGAAACCGGCGACCTCGCCGTGTCCCATGCCGGGGTTCACCCCGTTGAACTCGAGGTCCAGTGAGATCGGCTTGGTGATGCCCTTGAGGGTGAAGTTTCCCTCGAGTACGTAGTGGTCGCCGGCCTCACGCACCGAGGTCGAGGCGAAGGTGGCGACGGGGTGGTTCTCCACGTCGAAGAAGTCGGCGGCCTTCAGGTGCGCGTCACGCTGCTCGTTGCGGGTGTTCACGGAGTCGACTGCGATCTCGGCCTGCACGGACGGGGTGCCGTCCTCGGCGACGGTGATCGTCCCGCTGAAGGTGTCGAATCCGCCGCGGACCTTGCTCACGACGAGGTGGCGTACCGAGAAGTTGACCGAGGAGTGGACGGGATCGATCGCCCAGGTACCGGTCGGCAGGGCGGTGGCAACAGAGCTGGTCATGGGAGTTCCTTCCGGACATGCGTCGGACGGTCCGACGGCGACATCCGCTGAAACGGACCGCGGTCCGAATACATTCCCGACACGTCGCGTCGACAATCGCGGAGGTCCCACGCGCGTGGTATCTGCGACGTTTAGTATCAGTAACCACGCGGAACCCCTACGGGTGTTCGGCGAAGTTAGGGCACACTGACACGCGCGGCCAACCATCGGCAGGGATACTTGCTGAGCCGGTCGCGCCGACCAGCGCGCCTACCGGGAACAGCCCACCGGACAGGTAGTTCGAGAGGACTTAGGAGAAGTTCGTGACGTACACGATTGCCGAGCCCTGCGTCGACGTCAAAGACAAGGCATGCATCGAGGAATGCCCTGTCGATTGCATCTACGAGGGCGCCCGGATGCTGTACATCCACCCCGACGAGTGCGTCGACTGCGGCGCCTGCGAGCCGGTGTGCCCGGTCGAGGCCATCTACTACGAAGACGATGTGCCGGACCAGTGGAGCAGCTACACGCAGGTCAACGCCGACTTCTTCAGCGAGCTGGGCTCGCCCGGCGGCGCATCCAAGGTCGGCCAGACCGACAACGATCCGCAGGCGGTCAAGGACCTGCCGCCGCAGGGTGAGGACTGACCTCAACGGCGGGACCCGGTCCCGTGCCTGACCTCGCCGCCCGTCGCCGTTCGGCGTCGTTACCGGTGTTCCCGTGGGACACCCTCGCCGACGTCACCGCGGCCGCGCGCGCCCATCCCGACGGCATCGTCGACCTCTCGGTGGGCACGCCCGTCGACCCGGTTGCTCCGATCATCCGCGAGGCACTCGCGGCCGCCAGCGCGGCGCCCGGCTACCCGACCACCGCGGGCACGGCCGCGCTGCGCGAATCGGCGGTCGCGGCGCTCGCCCGGCGGTACGGCGTCACCGGGCTCGACCCCGCCGCGGTGCTCCCGGTGATCGGCACCAAAGAACTGATCGCGTGGCTGCCGACCCTGCTCGGTATCGGTCCCTCCGACACCGTCGTCGTGCCCGAATTGGCCTACCCCACCTACGAGGTCGGCTCCCTTCTGGCCGGCGCGGCTGTGGTCCGGGCCGACTCGCTGACGCAGCTGGGGCCGCAGGTTCCCGCGCTGGTGTTCCTGAACTCGCCCAGTAACCCGACCGGGAAGGTGCTCGGCGTCGAGCATCTGCGCAAGGTCGTCGGCTGGGCGCGCGAACGCGGCGTTCTGATCGCCTCCGACGAGTGCTACCTCGGGTTGAGTTGGGACGCGGCGCCGCTGTCGGTGCTGCATCCCGACGTCTGCGACGGTGACCACACCGGGTTGCTGGCCATCCATTCGCTGTCGAAGACGTCGTCGCTGGCCGGCTATCGCGCCGGTTTCGTCGCCGGCGATCCGGCGGTGGTCGCCGAGCTGCTCGCGGTGCGCAAGCATGCCGGGATGATGGTGCCGACGCCGGTGCAGGCCGCGATGGTGGCCGCGCTGGACGACGACGCGCACGAGGCTGAGCAGCGTGCCCGCTACGAGCACCGGCGCGGGTTGCTGCTGCCGGCGCTGCGCTCGGCCGGATTCACGGTCGACCACTCCGAGGCGGGGCTCTACCTGTGGGCCACCCGCGACGAGCCGGGCCGCGACACGGTCGCGTGGCTGGCCGAGCGCGGCATCCTCGTCGCACCCGGCGAGTTCTACGGCCCCCGCGGCACCCGGCACGTGCGGGTGGCGTTGACGGCGACCGACGAGCGGATCACCGCCGCGGCCGCCCGGCTCGCCTGACGTCCTGCCGCGAGCTCCCGGGGCTCAGGTCCCTGTGGCGAACAGACGCGAACTCGCGCGCGCCACGCCGAAAGTGCGCGAGTTCGCGTCTGCTCGCGGAAGAAAATCGCGGTCAAGAAAGCGTGAGCTCTGCCGGCGCGACCGAGGCGAGTGCCTCGCGGCAGGCGCGGATCGCCGGGGTGCGGCTGAGCGTGGTCCTGGTCGCGGTGAACACGGTGCGCCGGCGGGCGTCGACGTCGATGACGCGGACGTCCGGGCGGCGTCGCACCCGCATCAGATCCGGCAGGATCGCCACCGCGTTCCCGCTCTCGATCAGCGCGATCTGCGCTTCCAGGTCGTCGGTCTCGAAGCGGACGTCGGGCTCGAATCCGGCTCGGCGGCACAGCTGTTCGGCCCAGTGCCGGGATGCGGTGCCGGCAGGTTCCATGGTCCAGGGCAGCTCGGCCGCGTCGGCCACGGTGCGCACCCGCTCCCACCGCTCACCGGTCGTGGGCACGGCGAGCCGAAGTAGATCAGACGTCAGCGGCTCGCGATCCAGGTCGGGATAGACCCGCGCCGCGTGCCCGGGGTACTCCTCGGCGATCACCAGATCGAACTCCCGCAGCCACGTCTCGTAGAGCGCCTGTTCCGGTTCGCGCTGCGACATCGTCACACGCAGACGCGGATGACGGGACGCCAGCTCCGTGAGCATCTGCGGCATGAACGCCGAGGCGGCGGACTGGAACACGGCGAGACGCACCGTCCCGGAGGCCTCGCCACTGCGCGCCGCGACCTCGCTCGCAGCCAGCTCGAGCCGGTCCAGGATCGCCGCGGTGTGCTCGACGAGCACTTCGGCGGCCGGGGTGAGCCGCACCCGCCGGCCGACCTTCTCCAGCAGGGGCACCCCGACGTCGTGCTCCAGCCGGGCGAGGGCTTGGGACACCGACGACGGACTCTGGTGCAGCGCCTCGGCGACGCCGGCGATGGTGCCGCGCACACTCAGCTCCCGCAGCAGGCGCAAGCGGCGGGTGTCGAGCAGATCCGGGCGCCGAATAGTCACTTCTGCTTACGCTTTACCTTCACAAATCATCGCTTTATTTTAGGCTTCGTCGGCCGGGATCATGGAGACATGACACTCATCGACCGTGACGCCGACGTGCTGACCGACGTCGAGACCCTCGTCCGCGGCTGGCTCGACGATGCCGCAGGGCGGCGGGACACCGCGGCGGCCCGCCGGCTCGCCGACGTGCTCCGCGACCCCGCCGGGCTCGACTTCACCGTCGGCTTCGTCGACCGGGTGATCCGCCCCGACGACCACCGCGTCGCAGCCGCCAACCTCCGCGATCTCGCGCGCAGCGCCCCGGGCTTCCTGCCGTGGCACCTGCGCCGCCTGATCTCGCTGGGCGCGGCACTGTCGCTCGTCGTCCCCGGACTGGTCATCCCGATCGCTCGCAGGGCGTTGCGGGAGATGGTCGGCCACCTGCTCGTCGACGCCACCGACCGGCGCCTCGGCCCGTCCATCGCCCGCATCCGCGACCGCGGGGTGAGGCTCAACATCAACCTGCTGGGTGAAGCGGTTCTCGGCCAGGGAGAAGCGCAGCGCCGCCTCGACGGCACCGAACGACTTCTCGCGCGTCCAGACGTCGACTACGTCTCGATCAAGGTCTCGGCAACCGTGCCGCCTCATTCCCCGTGGGCGTTCGACGAGGCGGTCGACCACGTCGAACGCAGCCTGCTTCCGCTGTTCACGCTCGCGGCCACCTCGCCGACGTCGAAGTTCATCAACCTCGACATGGAGGAGTACCGCGACCTCGAGATGACGATCGCGGTGTTCACCCGGTTGCTGGACCGTCCCGAACTCCTGCATCTCGAGGCGGGGATCGTGCTGCAGGCCTATCTGCCCGACGCCCTCTCGGCGATGATGCGGCTGCAGGACTGGGCCAGTGCCCGCCGACAGCGCGGCGGGGCAGGCATCAAGGTTCGTCTGGTGAAGGGCGCCAACCTGCCGATGGAACACGTGGAGGCCGACCTGCACGGGTGGGCCGTGGCGACGTGGCCCACCAAGCAAGACACCGACACCAACTACAAGCGGGTCCTCGACTACGCCCTGCACCCCGAGCATGCGGCGAACGTGCGCATCGGGGTGGCCGGCCACAACCTGTTCGACATCGCCTACGCGTGGGTGCTGGCAGGGCGGCGCGGGGTCCGGGACCGCATCGACTTCGAGATGCTGCTGGGCATGGCCGAAGCTCAGGCCGAAGCGGTCCGCCGCACCGTCGGGGGCCTGCTGCTGTACGTGCCGGTGGTGCACCCGAAGGACTTCGACGCCGCGATCGCCTACCTGGTGCGACGGCTCGAAGAAGGCGCGAGCCAGGAGAATTTCATGTCGGCGGTGTTCGACCTGCACGACGAGCGGTCCCTGTACGAGCGGGAGAGGGACCGGTTCGTGGCCTCGTTGGCCGCCCTCGACACTCAGGTGCCACTGCCCAATCGCCGTCAGGACCGCCGCACCGACGACCCGGAGGGGGCGGTGCACCCGGTGTTCGCCAACGTCGCCGACACCGATCCCTCGCTGCCGGGCAACCGGGCCTGGGGCCGGGCGATCACCGAGCGGATCGCGCAGTCCGCGGCTGGGCTGGCGCTGGT
Organism: Mycobacterium sp. IDUB_1; assembly: GCF_055419625.1. NCBI lineage: Bacteria > Bacillati > Actinomycetota > Actinomycetes > Mycobacteriales > Mycobacteriaceae > Mycobacterium > Mycobacterium sp. IDUB_1. The sequence continues at coordinate 657,690 of NZ_JBVAYA010000002.1, forward strand.
CGACGAGCACACGGTGACCGGTGCCGATCACCTCGAGACGGTGATCGCCGACGGTGTCGCCGCCGGCAGTGCATGGTCGGCGCAGTCGGGTGCACACCGGGCGGCGATCCTGCGGCGTGCCGCCGGCACCCTGGAAGCCGCCCGCGCGCGGCTGCTCGAGGTGATGGCCGCCGAGACCGGCAAGACCCTCGACCAGGGCGATCCGGAGGTCTCAGAGGCCATCGACTTCGCGAATTACTATGCCCACCTTGCCGAAACCCTCGACGACGTCGACGGCGCCACCGCTGTCCCGGTCGGACTGACCGTCGTGACGCCGCCGTGGAACTTCCCGGTCGCGATCCCGGCAGGCTCGACGTTGGCGGCGCTGGCGGCCGGTAGCGCGGTGATCATCAAGCCGGCCACGCAGGCGCGCCGGTGCGGATCGGTGATGGTGCAGGCGCTGTGGGACGCCGGCGTCCCGCGCGACGTGCTGCAGCTCGTCCACGTCGACGAGAGCGAACTCGGTTCGCAGTTGGTCTCCGATCCGCGGGTCGGTCGGTTGATCCTCACGGGTGCGTTCGACACGGCGGCCCTGTTCCGTCGGCTGCGGCCGGAGCTGCCGCTGCTCGCCGAGACCAGCGGCAAGAACGCGATGGTGATCACCCCGCATGCCGACATCGACTTGGCCGTCAAGGATCTGGTGGCCTCGGCGTTCGGCCATGCCGGCCAGAAGTGCTCGGCCGCATCGTTGGCGATCCTGGTCGGCTCCACCGCGAACTCCGCGCGGTTGCGTAATCAGCTCGTCGACGCGGTCACCTCGCTGACGGTCGGGTACCCCTCTGACCCCACCGCGCAGATGGGTCCGGTGATCGAGCCTGCTGATGGAAAACTGTTGCACGCCTTGACCACTCTGGGTCCGGGGGAGCAGTGGCTCGTCGAGCCGCGCCGGCTCGACGACACCGGCCGGCTCTGGTCGCCCGGGGTGAAGACCGGGGTGCGTCGTGGCTCGGAATATCACCTGACCGAATACTTCGGTCCCGTACTGGGTCTCATGGAAGCCGCCGACCTGGACGAGGCGATTGCCATCCAGAACGAGGTGGACTACGGTCTGACCGCCGGACTGCATTCCCTCGACCGTGCCGAGATCGAACGCTGGATCGACACGGTCGAGGCCGGCAATGCCTACGTCAACCGGTCGACGGTCGGTGCGATCGTGCGACGGCAACCGTTCGGCGGGTGGAAGAAGTCCGCGGTCGGCGCCGGCACCAAGGCCGGCGGGCCGAACTACCTGATCGGGCTGACCGACTGGCAGACCGCACCCGCGACACGCGGCACGGCTCTGACGCCTGTGTTGGACGACTTCCTGAGTGCTGCAGCAGATCTCGGTGTGAACCGCGATGTCCTGCAACGGTCCCTGGCTTCCGATGCGCTGGCCTGGGAGCAGGAGTTCGGTGTGGCCCGCGACGTGACAGGTCTTGCGGCAGAGAAGAACGTCCTGCGCTATCGGCCCGTGCCGGTGACGGTGCGCGCGGAAGACGACTCGACCGTGGCGCTGCTGCGCGTCGTCGCTGCAGGTGTGCTGGCGCGCAGCCATGTCACCGTCTCGACCCCTTCGCCGCTGGAGCCGGCGGTGGCCGGGCTGCTGCACGCCCACGGCGTGACCTGTCGCGCCGAGGACGCCGACGCCTGGCGAACGAGGTTGCGCAGTAAGAGTATTGACCAAGCTCCTGCCCGCGTCCGGCTCCTGGGGGGCACGCGTGAAGCGTTCGCCGCAGCCAGCGACGGCAGGGCCGACATCGCGCTGTACGCACAACCGGTGGTCGAAGCGGGGCGGGTCGAGATGCTGACGTTCCTGCGCGAACAGGCGGTCTCGGTCACCGCGCACCGGTTCGGTTCGCCCACGGCGCTCGTGGACGGCCTGTTGGCCTAGGCCGGGCACTCAGGCCGGGTACGCCGCGACCGGCATGATCACGGTGCCCTTGCAGACGCCCTCGAGGATCTCGGTGCGCCAGCTGCCGTACATCGAACCGTCCAACGTCGGTGCGTAGAACACCAGTGAGCGGGCGGGCACGTACTCGCGGGGCACATCGTCGCCGCGGTAGCACTCCCACTGCCAGTTGTAGTTGAACACCCACTGCTTGCCGTCCCACGTGTAGCGGCTCGGCTGCGGCACCGTCGGATTGCTCGGGGCCGGACCGTCATTCGCCGTCGCCACGCATGTGCCCGCGCAGGACGTGTTGAACGTGTACTGGGCGCGGAAGTCAGGCTCCGGCTGGCGGGCGGCGATGCTGGTGCCCAGCTTGTTCGACGCGAACGTGATCACCGTGTAGGGCCCGGACCAGTCGGGGAGGGAGGCCGTTGCCGTGGCGGCGGGATGGACGCACGCGGCGGCGACGAGCAACGCTGACGCGCAGGCGGTCCGTCGGGCAGACATGGTCCCTCACAGTAATTTTCCAGTTACTTGTGAACGGTATCTCCGCGCACCGACACTCATCCCCGCCGACACGGGCACGGTTGCGTCACGGCTTGATCTCGTCCGCGGGCTCGTCACCCGCCGGCGAGCAGCATCAACGTCCACGCCGCCATCGACTGCGCATCGGTGATGACGCCGTCGCGCATCATCTGCTCGACATCGGCGCGCGCAAACCACGCGCTGCGCATGTCCTGTCCTCGTGTTCACGCTCGTGCGGACCCTCGGTGATGCCCGTGGCCAGGAACACCCGGCCGCGCTGGCTGCTCATCCCCGGCGCGACGTCGAGCAGGCCGAGTTCGGTCAGCGTCTGCGCTGTCAGACCCGTCTCCTCACGGAGCTCGCGGGCGGCCAGTTCGGCCGGCTCGAGGTGGGCGCGGTCCGGGGCGGTTCCCTGCGGGAACTCCCAGCGCCGCAATCCCAGTGGGTAGCGGAACTGCTCGACGAGGTGGAACCGGTCACCATCGCGCGGGATCACCAGCGCGTAGGTGGGCTTGTCGACGACGGCATAGATCCCGCGGCTGCCGTCGGGGCGCGCGATGTCGTCCTCGCGGATCGTCAACCAGTTGTTCTGATAGATCTCGCGTGACGCGAGCGCCCGGATCGGCTCCATGGCCCCAGTATCGCCGAGTAGGTCAGGCCCGGCCGGGTAGCCTCAGTGGGTGCTGCTGGCCTCTCTGAACCCTGCCGCGGTGGCTGCCGGAGCCGATATCGACGACGCGGTGCGGATCGACGGCGTGACGCTGAGCCGAAGCGACCTCGTCGGCGCAGCCACTTCGGTCGCCGAACGCGTCGCAGGTGCTACGACGGTTGCCGTGCTCGCCCGGCCGACCGCCGCCACCGTGCTGGCCGTCGTCGGCGCGCTGATCGCCGGCGTGCCCGTGGTCCCGGTGCCCGCCGACGTGGGCGCTGCCGAGCGCCGCCACATCCTCAGCGATTCCGGTGCCCAGGCCTGGCTGGGGGAGCTGCCCGAGGACACCGGGGGCCTGCCGCACATTCCCGTGCGGATGCACGCCCGGTCCTGGCACCGCTACGCCGAACCCCCCGCGGACGCGACGGCGCTGATCATCTACACCTCGGGCACCACCGGAGCGCCCAAAGGCGTGCTGGTCAGTCGCCGGGCGATCGCGGCCGACATCGACATGCTCGCCGCGGCCTGGGAGTGGACGGCCGAGGACACGCTGGTGCACGGGCTGCCGCTGTACCACGTGCACGGGCTCGTGCTCGGCCTGCTCGGCTCGCTGCGCATCGGCAATCGCTTCGTCCACACCGGCAAGCCGTCGCCGCAGAACTACGCGCAGGCGGTGTCCGCCGGCGGCACCCTGGTGTTCGGGGTGCCCACGGTGTGGTCCCGCATCGTCGACGACGGCGACGCCGCCCGGGCGATGACGCCGGCGCGACTGCTGGTGTCGGGGAGTGCGGCGCTGCCGGTGCCGGTGTTCGACGGGCTGGCCGAGCTCAGCGGCCACCAGGCGGTGGAACGGTACGGAAGTACCGAATCGCTGATCACGTTGAGCACGTTGGCATCCGGCGAACGCAGGCCGGGGTGGGTGGGTCTTCCGCTGGACGGCGTGAACACGAAGATCGTCGCCGAGGACGGGACGATCGCCCCCCACGACGGTGAGACGATCGGCGCGCTGTATCTGCAGAGCCCCACACTGTTCGACGGGTACCTGAACCGGCCCGACGCCACGGCGGAGGTGCTCGGCGACGACGGTTGGTACCACACCGGCGACGTCGCGGTGATCGACGCGGCAGGTATGCACCGCATCGTGGGCCGCGAATCGGTCGACCTCATCAAGAGTGGGGGCTTCCGTATCGGTGCCGGCGAGATCGAGACCGTGCTGCTCGCGCATGCCGGGGTGAGTGAAGTCGCGGTCGTCGGGGCGCCGGATGCCGATCTCGGGCAACGGATCGTCGCATTCGTGGTCGGCGACGCTTCACCTGATGAGCTGATCGAGCATGTCGCGCAGGAGCTTTCGGTGCACAAGCGGCCGCGGGAGGTGCGCATCGTCGATGCATTGCCCCGCAACGGCATGGGCAAGGTGCTGAAAAAGCAACTGCTGCAGGAGTTCTGATGTCGGTCCGGCGAGGGAGCGTGTCTGCACGCAACACGCCGCGCTCATCTGGCAGAACACGCGCGCTCGCGGCGATCGGGTGCGCGCTGACCGTCGCGGCCTGTGCTTACGCGCCCCAGCAGTCACCGCCGTCGCAGCCGCAGGTCATGCTCGTCCAGACCAGCATCGTCGCGCCCCCGCCACCCGAACCCGCCGCGCCACCCCCGCCCGTCGAACCGCTGTCCATCGGGTCGGCGGCCGTCGACACCACGGGCGGCTGGTTGCCCGACGGCACCACGCTGTCACCGTTCGACACCGCCAACCCGATTCTCTCGCAGATGAATCCGGCTCTCGTGCGGGCCGTTCAGGACGCCACGCGGGCTGCGCAGCCGGCGGGTATCGACATCCGCATCACCTCGGGCTGGCGCTCGAAAGGCTTCCAACAGCGGCTGTTCGACGACGCGGTACGCAGCTACGGCAGTGTGGCAGCCGCGGCGCAGTTCGTGGCCACGCCGGAGGTGTCCCGTCACGTCCAGGGCGAAGCGGTCGACATCGGGCCGCCCGCGGCCGATGAATGGCTCATCGCCAACGGCAAGCAGTTCGGACTATGCCAGATCTATGCCAACGAGATCTGGCACTTCGAGTTGGCCGTCGACGCGCAGGGTAACTGCCCGCCGCTGCGGCCCAACGCCGCCGGCTGAACTAGGGCTGAGCCGGAAAGGCTTTGCGCGACACCGCGGCAATGACCGTTCCGCAGATGATCAAGGCCACCGCGACCCACGGCAGCGCCCCCAGCCCGGCCCGGTCCAGCAGCATCGCACCCAGCGCGGATCCACCGGCGATCCCCACGTTGGCCGTCGCGTTGACCCATGCCCCGGCACGTTCCGGCGACACCGCGTGGGTGCGCACCGCGCAGGCCTGATAGATCGATGGAACCCCGCCGAACGCGGCGCACCACAGCGCCGTCGCGCCGAGGACAGCCACCAGCGCCGGCCAGCCGAGTCCGAGCAGCACCACGGCCGCCACGGTGGCCAGCAGCAGGATCAGGGTGGTGCGGCGGGGATTGCGATCGAGTCCCTTGCCGGCGTACCAGAGTCCGATCAGCCCGCACGCGCCGCAGCCGAGCAGTATCGGTCCGATGAACGCCGGCCCGACGCCGCTGGACAGCAGCAGCAGGCTGATGAAGGTGTAGGCACTGAAGTGGCCGACGAAGACCACCAGGTTGGACGCGGACACGGCGGCGAGCATGCCGCGGCGCCCGGGCTCGGGCTTGCTGGTCGGCAGGGTGTTGGCCACCGCCGGGAGCACGACACCGACGAGCACGAACGTCGCGACCGACGCCACCGCCAGTGCGATGAACGAGGCGCGCCAACCGGCCGCCGCCCCGAGCGAGGTCAGCAGCGGCACGCCCAGCACCAGGCCGGCGGAGACACCGCTGCCGGCGATCGCCAGCGCCCGGCCCACCTGCGCACGTGACACCAGCCGCGGGGTGTAGCCGATCAACAACGCGAAGAACAGTGCGTGGGTGAGGCCGCCGACGGCGCGGCCGACGGCGACGACGGCGAAGGTGGGGGCGAGTGCGACCACTGTGTTGCTCACCACATAGCCGGCGATCGTGGTCATCAGGAGCGGTTTACGGGGGAACTGGGAGGTGGCCATCGTCAGCGGTACGGCGAACACCGCCACCATCACCGCGTAGAGCCCTACGAGAAGGCCGGTGGTCGACGCGGAGACGCCGAACGCCGAGCCCAGGTCGGGGAGCAGCCCCACCGGCAGCATCTCGGTGGTGACCGCGAGTGCCGAGGCCAATGCCAGCGAGAGCAGGGCGGGCAGGGCGTCGCGCAGACCGCGCGTCGTGTCCTGGTCGGCTGTCAGAGTCACGTGTGCTTAATATACTCGGAAGCCGAGTTTATTCAAAAGGAGTATCGCGCATGGTCTCTGCGCACGCCGAACGGTTGCGTTGGCTCACCGCCGCGCAGCTCCTCGCGGTGATGCGGGACGAACGCGGGATCACGCGCGCCGCCGCAGCGGCGCGTCTCGGCATCGGCAGCGGCAGCGCCAGCGAGTTGGCCGCGCGGTTGCGGAAGGCCCGCCTGCTCGACGAGGCCCCCGCGGCGGCGCAGGGGCGTGGCCGCCCGACCGCGGTGCTGGCCGCCCACCCCGAGGGCCCGCTGATCCTGGCGGCTGACCTGGGGGCTGCCGATTGGCGGCTGGCGGTCGCCGGTGTGGACGGCCGCCCTGAGATCGTCGCGCACGAGGCCTATGCCGGTGACGATCTCGGCGGTGCGTTGACAGCGATGTCGCGCGCGATCGGCGTGGCGTATCGCCGGCACGCCGATCGTGTTGCGGCGCTCTCGGTGTCGGTGGCAGGCACGGTCAGCGAGGCCAGGCTCGTCCAGTTCACCGCCCGGGGTTCGCGAGATGTCGACCTCGCGGTCCTGACCGCGAGGATCCCACGACGGGTGGCCGTGCTGCTCGGCAACGACGCAACCCTGGCGGGGTTGGCCGAGGCCCGCACCGGTGCTGCGCGCGGCGTGACGACGGCACTGCATCTGATGGTCGCGAAGGGCATCGGCGGGGCGCTGGTGGTCAACGGTGATCCGGTCGCAGGCGCGCACGGAGCGGCGGGGGAGTACGGCCACATTCCGTTCGGAGACCTCGACCGCGAGTGCCCGTGCGGGGCGCGGGGCTGCTGGGATCTGACCGTGGACGGCCGGGCGCTGGCGCGTCACCTCGGCGAGCCGGAGCCCGCCGATCCGGTGGGTTATGTCCGTGTCCTCACCGCACATCGGGACGCGTTGTCTCACAAAGCGTTCGAGCGGGTGGCGACGTCTCTGGGCCGTGGCATCGGAGCACTGGTCAATCTGCACGACCCGCAGGTCGTGACGCTCGGCGGGGTAGCCGCCTTGGTGCGCGCACAGGCCGGCGATGCGTTCGACGCTGCCTTCCGTGACGGGCTGATGGCGTTCCGGAAGGCGTCGCCGCCTGCGGTCCGCGATGCCCAGCACGGCGAGGACGGGCCGCTGCAGGGCGCTGTGATCGCGGGACTCGACCATGTGACGACGCCGGACGCGCTGGCGGCGTGGGTGGACCGGCGGGGCGCCTGACCTTACGCGCGCCGGTTCACCACCGGTCCATCAGTCCGAACACCTGCAATCCGTAGACGACCGCGACGATGAGAAAGAGAACGGCGATGAGTGCGGCGGCGGCCATGCCCGCGATCGCCACCGGTGTGAACCGGCGTTTGGGCGGCGGGTCCTGGTTCGCCGACGCCGACAGAGAACCCGAATCTGGCGGCGTATCGCCCGGCTGGACACTGCCGCCCTCAGCGAGGCCGGTCGTGTCGCTGGGGTCCGGGTCGGGAGGAAGCGCTGTCTCGTGCTCGCCGCTCGCCGCCATGGGTGACTCCTGTCGACGTGGTTTCGAAGACAATCCCCACGCGCCGGGGGTGGTAAACGGATTCCCGTGGCTGCGGCGTGTTCGTCAGAGTTCGGTCACGGGCGCCCGATGCGCGCTCGCGCGCGCCGAGCGCGCGGAGACTGCCAGCGCGCGCGGCGTGTCGACGTACAAACACGAGCGCTCGCCGAACTGGCGGGACTAGTTGGCGTGCAGGGCGTCGTTCAGCGTGATGCCGGTGCCATCGCGCTTGACGACTTCGACCGCGCCTGTCACCGAATTACGCCGGAACAGAAGGTTGTTCGCGCCCGAGAGTTCACGAGCCTTGACCGTCTTCCCGTCCGCGGTGGTGACCTTGGTGCCTGCGGTGACGTAGAGCCCGGCCTCGATCACGCAGTCGTCGCCCAGCGAGATGCCCAGGCCCGCATTGGCGCCCAGCAGGCAACGCTTCCCGACCGAGATCACCTGCGTGCCACCACCGGAGAGAGTGCCCATGATCGACGCGCCGCCACCGACATCGGAGCCGTCGCCGACCACCACGCCTGCCGAGATGCGGCCCTCGACCATCGAGCTGCCCAGCGTGCCGGCGTTGTAGTTCACGAAGCCCTCGTGCATGACCGTCGTCCCGGACGCCAGGTGCGCACCGAGGCGCACCCGATCCGCGTCGGCGATCCGCACCCCGGCCGGCATCACGTAATCCACCATCCGGGGGAACTTGTCCACGCCGTAAACGGTGACGGGGCCACGGCGACGCAACCGGGCTCGTACTATCTCGAATCCCTCAATGGCGCATGGCCCGTAGTTGGTCCACACGACGTTGGTGAGCACGCCGAAGAATCCGTCGGCGTTGAGCCCATGCGGCGCCACCAGTCGGTGCGAGAGCAGGTGCAGACGCAGGTAGGCGTCATAGGCGTCGACGGCCTTGTCCTCCAGCGACCCGATCGTGGTGCGCACCAGCACCGTCTCGACGTCGCGGTCGTCATCGCGGCCGGCGAGTTCGGCCAGTTCGGCGGGCACCTCGGCCACCGACAGCCGCACGGTCCCCGAGTCTGCCTCGGTCGAAAGCTCGGGCGCGGGGAACCACACGTCGAGAACGGATCCGTCGGCCGCGATCGTCGCCACACCGATACCTGATGCTCCTGAAGTCACGGTGCTTCAGGCTACCGGTGCGCCTAGCATCGCCTCACAGGTCCCGACCCTGACGAGGAGGCGCACCACGAGCACCGACGTGACGTTGCGCCAGCTGCGGTACTTCGCCGTCCTCGGCCAGGAACTGAACTATCGGCGCGCAGCCGAGAAGCTGTTCATCACCCAGCCCGCGCTGTCCACCGCGATCAAGCAACTCGAACAGAACTTCGGCGTCGTGCTGTTCCGGCGCAACACCCGCGAGGTCGCGCTCACCGATCTCGGCGCGGCCTGGCTGCCCCAGGTGCAGCAGGCGCTGTCCGGTGTGGACGCTGTCGTCGACAACCTCGTCATGCTCTCGGGCACCCGCCGCGGCGTGCTGCGGGTCGGCTACCTCATCGGCACCGGCGCCGATCTGCTATTCCGCCTGGTGCGCCGCTTCGAGGCCGCCTACCCCGACGTCACGGTCGAACCCATCGAGTTCGACTTCGCGGACCCGACGGCGGGCCTCGCCGAGGGCACCACCGAAGTGGCGATCATTCGTCCGCCGGTCGACCTGCCTGAGCACCGCATGCTGATGCTGGATTCCGAGTCGTGGGTGGCCTGCCTGCCTCGCGACCATCGACTCTCGGGGCGCGCCGAGGTCTCGGTCATGGAGCTGCTCGACGATCCGATCGTGTGCGCGCCGCTGACAGCGGGCACGTGGCGCGACTATTGGCTGGCGATGGACGTGCGGGGCAACCGCCCGCCGACCATCGCCGCGGTGGCCGCCACCTACGAGGCCGAGACGACGGCGATCGCGCGCGGGCTCGGGATCAGCTTCACGACGTCGTCGGTGGCCAGGTTCTACGACCGGCCTGGCATCGCCTACGTCCCGATCAGTGACCGGCCGCCCAGCCACACCGCACTCGCCTGGAACCCCGGCAACCTGACGCCCCAGGCCGACGCCCTCGTCCGGTTGGTGGCCGAACAGTGGAGCACCGGGGAACCCGAACCGGAGTGATAAGCGCAGTTTATGACGAGATCAAAACATCGAACTTCCGGTGACGCCGAGATGGCGGAAGTCTGTCCTGGAGTGTCCATCCCCCCAGCGTGACCTGGAGTGACCATGACCGACGCAGTCATCCGCCCTACTCATTCATCCCCACCCGAGACGAACACCGAAGACGCGGTGCTCGCCGAACTCGGCTACACCCAGAAGCTGGACCGCTCGGTCGGCACGCTGGCATCGTTCGCGATCGGGTTCGCGACGATCAGCGCCACCACCGCGGTGTTCACCGGCTTCGGCGCCGGCTACTTCACCGCCGGCGCACCGTTCGTGTGGACGCTGCTGCTGGCCGGCGCGGTGTTCACGCTGTGGACGTTCATCGCCGCCGATCTGACGGCCAAGCTGCCGCTGGCCGGCTACTCCTATCAGTGGATCAGCCGGATCAACGGGCCCAATCTCGCGTGGTTCACCGGCGTCATCGCGCTGTTGGGCTGGGTCTGCGGCATGACCGGCGTCGGCTTCATCCTGTCGGGGTACCTCGGCGGGTTGTTCGGCTGGAGCATGAGCCAGAGCGCGCAGATCCTGCTGGCCATCGCGGTGGTCTTCGTGTGCGTGCTCATCAACATCTACGGCGTTCGGTTCGCGACGATGGTCAACAACATCGGCGTCAGCCTCGAACTCGTCATCACCGTCGGCGCCACGGCACTGATCGCGATCATCGCGTTCTCCTCGCCGGAGAACCACCAGCCGATCTCGACACTGTTCACCGGCGGGCAGTCCGGCGACAAGGACTCCTACATGCTGGCCTGGCTCGCCGCCGCGCTGGGACCGTTCTTCGGCCTGATCGGAGTCGAATCGGGGGCCGATGTCGCCGAGGAGACCAAGAACGCCCGCCGGGTGGTGCCCAAGACCATGTTCTACGCCCTCATCACCTCGATCGTCATCGAATTCCTGATGTACGTGGTGTACGTGCTGGCCATCAAGGACACCGCTGCGGTCGAGGCGAATTCGGCCGCGCCGATCGAAGAGATCATCACCCAGCAGGCCGGTCCCGTCGTCACCAAGATCGTGGTGGCCGTGGCACTGACCAACATCCTGGCCTGTCTGCTGGCCAACATGCTGGTGGCCACTCGGCTCACGTACTCGATGGCCCGCGACAACATGCTCCCGTTCTCCCACGTGTGGCGCCACGTGTCGCCCAAGAGCAAGACCCCGACCTACGCCGTGCTCGGGTTGGGTTGCCTGTCAACGGCTCTCCTGCTCTCGGCGCTGGTCAACGAAAAGGCGTTCAACTACATCATCGGCATCGCATCGCTGCTGTTCTTCTTCGTCTACATCCTGCAGACCATCGGGCTGATCGTCGGCTACCGGCGCGGCACGATCCCCGCGGGTGAGCCCGGCACCTTCGACCTCGGCCGCTTCCGGCTCCCGCTCTACGTGACGGCGCTCGTGGTGTTCCTCGCCGTCGCGGTAGCCCTGCTCTTCCTCCCGCAGTTCACCAGCAACAAGTGGGTGTTCCTCGGCATCGTCGCCGTCGCGGCGCTGTGGTGGGCCACCGGCCTGAAATCGCGCCTGGCGCGCGGTGACGCGGGTGCGACGTTCGCCAAGACCCACAATCTCTGAGCGCCACCCCTGATAACCGAAAGGCATTGCTTCCCATGACTGTTACCGACACAGGAATGTCCAATCTCGTCGCTGTCGAACCCGGCGCCATCCGCGAGGACACCCCGCCCGGCTCGGTGATCCAGTACAGCGACTACGAACTGGACACCTCGAGCCCGTACGCCGGCGGCGTCGCCTGGATCGAAGGCGAGTTCATTCCCGCCGAGGACGCGCGCATCTCGATCTTCGACACCGGGTTCGGGCACTCCGACCTGACCTACACCGTCGCACATGTCTGGCACGGCAACATCTTCCGGCTCGGTGACCACCTCGACCGCCTGCTCGACGGCGCCCGCAAGCTGCGCCTGGACGCCGGGATGAGCAAGGACGAACTCGCCGAGATCACCAAGAAGTGCGTGAGCATGTCGCAGCTGCGGGAGTCCTTCGTCAACCTGACGGTCACCCGCGGTTACGGAAAGCGCAAGGGGGAGAAGGACCTGACCAAGCTCACCCATCAGGTGTACATCTACGCGATTCCCTACCTGTGGGCGTTCCCTCCCCAGGAGCAGATCTTCGGCACCACTGCCGTCGTCCCGCGCCACGTGCGTCGCGCCGGCCGCAACACCGTCGACCCGACGATCAAGAACTACCAGTGGGGCGATCTCACCGCGGCCAGCTTCGAAGCCAAGGACCGCGGTGCCCGCACTGCGATCCTGTTGGACTCCGACAGCTGCGTGGCCGAGGGGCCCGGGTTCAACGTGTGCATCGTCAAGGACGGCGTACTGGCGTCCCCGTCACGCAACGCGCTGCCGGGCATCACCCGCAAGACCGTGTTCGAGATCGCCGACGCGATGGGCATCGAGGCGACGTTGCGTGACGTCACCAGCCACGAGCTCTACGACGCCGACGAGATCATGGCGGTCACCACCGCCGGCGGTGTCACCCCGATCAACACCCTCGACGGTGAGCCGATCGGGTCGGGAGAGCCCGGTCCGATGACCGTGGCCATCCGGGACCGGTTCTGGGCGCTGATGGACGAGCCGTCGCCGCTCATCGAGGCCATCCAGTACTGACGGCTCACAGCGAGAGGGCCAGCGCCACCGCGGCGGCCGCCGCGAATGCCGCTGTCCCGTAACCGAGTACCCGGACCTCCAACGTCGGCACCTCGACGGCGTCGGGGCCGCGGATGCGGCGCGACCGCCGGTATCCGAGTACCAGCACCGCGACGGCGAGCACGCCCGCTGACGCCGCCAACCACGGCCCGCCCGGGATGGGTGGGCCGTGGTGGCGGATCAGCATCAGCGCTCCGCCGACCAGCAGGCCCAGGGCGCTGCGCTCCCATGAGAGCAGGGTCCTTTCGGTCTGCAAGCCCGGCTTCTCCGGCACGTCCGTGCCCATCAGTGCCCGGTCGGGGGCCAGACCACCAACACCATCAGCACGCCGACCGCGACGACGGCGATGCCGGCGGCCAACGCCGCGGGGATGCGGGTGGGCGGTAGATCGACACCGCGGCGCATCGCGTCCTGCACCACCCGCCACCGGTGCACGGCCGACACGGCGAGCACGCCGCCGCCGGCGGTCAGCACCACGCTCAGCAGATGCCGCGCCCCGGCGATCCCGAACGCCGGCGCGAACTGCACGACGGCCACCCCGCCGGCGATCAGCGCCAACGCGGTACGAATCCACGCCAGGAAGGTGCGTTCGTTGGCGAGGGTGAAGCGGTAATCCGGTTCCTGCTCAGACGGCGGTGTCATCGAGCTCCTCAGTCCGGCGACGCTCTCACGCTAGCGAACCGACTACCGTGTGTCTCGTGCTCGACCTTCACGGTGACCCGATCGCATTGACCGCGGCGCTGGTGGACATCCCCAGCGAGTCCCGGCACGAGACGCGCATCGCCGACGAGATCGAAGCCGCGCTGCGCGCGCAGACCACCGGCTTCGAGATCGTCCGCCACGGCGACGCGGTGCTGGCGCGTACGGACTACGGCAAGCCGTCGCGCGTGCTGCTGGCCGGGCACACCGACACCGTGCCCGCCGCCGACAACGTTCCGAGCCGCCGCGACGACGACCTCCTCTACGGTTGCGGCACCTCGGACATGAAGTCCGGTGATGCGGTGTTCCTGCATCTGGCCGCCACGGTCTCCGAACCCGCACACGACCTCACGCTGGTGTTCTACGACTGCGAGGAGATCGAGGCGTCGGCCAACGGACTCGGCCGCATCGAACGCGAACTGCCCGACTGGCTGCGAGCCGACGTGGCGATCCTCGGCGAGCCTTCGGGAGGACTCATCGAAGCCGGCTGCCAGGGCACGCTGCGGGCCGTCCTCACGGCGACGGGAACGCGCGCGCACTCGGCGCGATCGTGGCTGGGCGACAACGCGATTCACAAACTGGCCCCGGTCCTGACCCGGCTGCAGCACTATCAGGCCCGCAGCGTCGACATCGACGGATGCGTCTACCGCGAAGGGCTCTCGGCGGTGCGCATCGACGGGGGCGTCGCCGGCAACGTGATTCCCGACGTCGCCTCGGTCACGGTGAACTTCCGCTTCGCGCCCGACCGCACCGTGGACGCCGCCTACGCACACGTGCTGGAGGTGTTCGACGGGCTGGACGTGACCCTCGAGATGACCGATTCTGCTGCCGGTGCGCTGCCCGGCTTGACACGCCCCGCCGCGGCCGCGCTGGTGCAGGCGGCCGGGGGCGCCGTGCGCGCGAAGTACGGCTGGACCGACGTGTCCCGATTCGCGGCGCTGGGAGTGCCGGCGGTGAACTACGGCCCCGGAGACCCGAATACCGCGCACCGCGTCGACGAACACGTCGAGGTCGCACAGATCACCGCGGTCACCGAGACGTTGCGGCGGTACTTAATCGGTTGACGGGTCTGGTTACCCTGGACCCATGCTCTCTCGCTGACGACTGAAGTGCCATCTGCCCGCACGTCTCGAGAGTTCCGTCATGTCTTCGATCGTCTTCTCCCATGTCTCGTTCGCCTGGCCCGACGAGACTCCGCTGTTCACCGACCTGTCCTTCACCGCCGGCCCCGGCCGCACCGGGCTCGTCGCACCCAACGGCACCGGCAAGAGCACGGTGCTGCGCCTCGCTGCAGGTGAGCTCGTCCCTACCGCCGGATCGGTGAGCACAGACGGCACAATCGGCTACCTGTCTCAGACCCTGCCACTGCTCGACGACCGCACCGTCGCTGAGCTCCTGGGCATCGCCGACGTGCTGGCCGCGCTGGAGGCGTTGACAGGCGGGGATTCTCGTGAGGAGGTGTTCACCACCATTGGCGACGACTGGGACGTCGAGGAGCGCGCCCGCGCCCAGCTCGACCGTCTCGGGCTGGGACAGATCGGCTTGCGCAGGTCGTTGCGCACCCTGTCCGGGGGAGAGGCCATCACACTCGGACTTGCCCGAGAGTTGCTGCAGCGCAGAGAGATCCTGCTCCTCGACGAGCCCACCAACAACCTCGACGCCGACGCGCGCGCCCGGTTGTACGAGGCGCTCGGCGATTTCACGGGGTGCCTGCTGCTGGTGAGCCACGACCGGGTGCTGCTGGACCGCATGGACCGCATCGACGAGTTGCGCGGCGGCGAGATCACCTCGTACGGCGGAAACTTCACCGCGTACCAGGAGGCCGTGGAGGCGGCCGAGCACACGGCACGCAGCGCGGTCCGCCAGGCAGAGCAGCACCTCAAACGCCAGAAGCGTGATCGCCAGCAGGCCCGTGAGCGCGCCGACCGGCGCAGCGGCGCCGCCAAGCGGGCACTGCCCGACGCGGGTATACCGAAAATCATTGCCGGAGCGATGAAGCGCCGTGCCCAGGTGAGCGCGGGACGCACCGACGACGTGCATGCGCGGCGCATCGATGACGCGCGGACCCGGCTGGACGAGGCCGAAGCGCTGCTGCGCGACGACGACACGCTCACCCTCGAACTGCCGGACACCGCCGTTCCCGCAGGTCGTATGGTTCTGCGCTGCAACGACATCGCGGTCACACACGATGACCGCGATGGGTTCGCCGGGGTCGAGTTCTCGATCCGCGGCCCCGAGCGGATCGCGCTCACCGGCGCCAATGGCAGCGGAAAGACCACGCTGCTGCGGGTGCTGCTCGGCGATCTCGCGCCCGAACGCGGCACGGTGGAACGCTCAGGTGGCCGGGTGGCGTATCTGTCGCAGCGGCTCGGTCTGCTCGACGACACCGCCACGCTCGCCGACAATCTCGCCACCCACGCACCCGGGCTGTCGGTGACACGCCGCCGACATCTGCTGGCGCAGTTCCTGTTCGGAGACGACGCGGTCGATCGGGCGGTGTCCACGCTCTCTGGCGGCGAGCGGTTGCGCGCCACGCTGGCGTGCGTGCTGTTCGCCGAGCCCGCACCTGAGTTGCTGCTGCTCGACGAACCCACCAACAACCTCGATCTCGTCAGCGTGGCCCAACTCGAACAGGCCCTCCAGGCCTATCGGGGTGCGTTCGTCGTGGTGAGCCATGACGAGACGTTCCTGACGGCGATCGGTGTCGATAGGACGCTGCGCCTGAATGCCGGACGCCTGAGCTGACCTGGATTCAGGCGGATGCGGCCACCGCGGCACGCCCGAAAGCGCACGGCACCTCGCCCGCGAGCCGGCTCACCGTGTCGGCGCCCCGCGGATCGCCCAGCGCCACAGCGTCGGCCGCGGCCCGCAATGCCACGGCCTGTTGCCCGCCCCGTTCCGCGGCCTTGACCGCATCCCGGGCCGCCGCCACCGCGCCGTGGGCGTCCCGGCGCGCCAACATCGTCCACGCCCGCGCCAGCGCAAGCTCCGGTGCGAACAGCATCGACTTGAGGCCGTGCCGAGACTCCGCCCGCGACAACGCTTTTCCAGCCTCGACGGTCTCGCCGAGCCGGCCCAGGGCCTGCGCCAGCAGCATCCAGGCCAGCGGCCCCCACGAATACCCCGTCGGTGCCAGGGCCGCGGCCGAGGCACGCAACAGCGCCACCGCCCGCGCCGTCTCGCCGGTGGCGATCAGCACGTCGGCGACGAGCACCTCACCGATTGCGCGACCGGGCTGGCGGCGCTGGGCGAAATCGGTGAGCCGCTGCGCCAACGCCAGCGCGCGATGGGGCTCCCCGGCCATCAGCAGCGCGGTCGTCTGGCCGAAGCCGCTGGTGAACCGCAGCAGGCCGGGCTGGCCGGCTGACATCGCCCGCTCGGCGAGCGCGTCGACGTCGGCGAACCGTCCCATGCGGGCCGCGCACAGCGCCGCGGCCGAACCCGCCCAGCCGAGTGCGGTCTCGTCGGCGACCGACGATCCGAGCACCTCGTCGGCGAGTTCGACGGCCCTGCCGAGGTTGCCTGCGTTCATCGCGAACGTCGCCGACAGCGCGTCCAGCGTGGTCCGCGCCGCGGGCGAGCTCACCTTGCCGCGGGTGGTCTGCAGGAACGCTGTCGCGCGCTCGGGCTCCGAGAGCATCCAGAACTGGTTGGCCGCCGTCGGCAACGCCCACGCGAGCAATTCGCCCTCGGTCAGTCCGGCGGGCTCCACCTCGGCCAGCACCGCATCCGCGTCGCGGCCGCGGCCCTGCCACGCCAACGCGTACCCGACCGTCAGGCGGGCACCCAGATCGGGCGCCTGCGCCAGCGCGGCCTGCCCCAGCCGCTCGGACAGCTCCAGATCGCCGAGCCGTAAGGCATCGCTGGCCGCCGCGCACACCTGCGCCACCGGCGGTGGCGTGTCGCTGCCCACGGCCAGCGCCGCCAGATGCAGCCGGGCGACCACGCCCCGCGGACCCGCCTGCGACAGGCGCCCCACCACGGCTGTGCGCAGCCGCCGGATCTCGGGCCCGCCCAACGCCGCACGCACGGCGTCACCGAACAGAGGATGTGCCGGACGCACCCCGTCCTCGTCGACCGTGATCACCCCGGCCACGGTGGCGTCGTCGACCGCACCGGCGCTCGTCAACACCGCCAGATCCTCGAGACTCAGCGGATCGCACACCGCCAGGTACTCCAGCACCCGGCGCGCCTGGGGCGTCACCGCGTCGACGAAGTCGCCGACATGGGCCATCAACCGGTCGTCGTCGTGCCCGGGCGGCTGCAGGTCGATGCGGGCCACCAGCCCGTCGTGCCACAGTGCGCTGACCTCGGCGGGCACCGAGTTCGCCGAGACGCTCGCCGACAACAGAATGCTCACTGTCCCGCTGACCGCCACCTGGTAGATCAGGGCGGCCGACAGCGGATCGAGCAGATGCGCATCGTCGATCACCAGCAGCCGACCGTCGCCGAGCCGGTCGCGGGCCGCCCGCAGGACGGCCGCCGTCGTCCCGGTGTCGGGAACGTCGACGAGATGGTCGACGGCGGCGAATGGGATCGCGGTCCGGGTCGCCGTCGCGCGCACCCAGTCCACCCGCGGGACGTCGGCTCCGAGCCGCTCGGCCGCCCGGCGCAACAGCCACGTCTTGCCCACGCCGGCAGGCCCGATCAGGGCCGCGCCCGCACGATCGCGCACCCCCGCTTCCAGCTGTGCCAGGGCCGGCTCGTCGGGTGCGGTCACCCAGGTGACAGGCGTGGGCACGGGCACCGGCCCAGCCTATGGCTAAGTTTTAGGTCGTGTCCCCGGAACCCGATCGCAGATGGGCCGTCTGCGTGTACTGCGCCTCTGGCCCCACCGAATCCCGGTTGCTCGACCTCGCCCGGCGCCTGGGCGCCGCCATCGCCGACCGCGGCTGGACGCTGGTCTCCGGCGGCGGAAACGTCTCGGCGATGGGGGAGGTGGCCGCGGCAGCCCGCTCCCACGGCGGGCGGACGGTGGGGGTGATCCCGAAGGCGCTGGTGCATCGCGAGGTGGCCGACACCGAGGCCGACGAGCTCGTCGTCACCGACACGATGCGCGAACGCAAACAGATCATGGAGGACCGCGCCGACGCCTTCATCGCGCTGCCCGGCGGCATCGGCACCCTCGAAGAATTCTTCGAGGCCTGGACAGCGGGCTATTTGGGTATGCACACCAAGCCAATCGTGATGCTCGACACGTGGGGGCACTACGAGGGGCTGCTGGACTGGCTACGCGGGTTGGTCCAGAGCGGCTATGTCGGCGAGGGCGCGCTGGCGCGTCTGACGGTCGTCGACGACATCGAGGCCGCTCTGGCTGCCTGCGCGCCGGGCTAGTGTGACCGGCACAACAACCACCGGCGACAGCCACGCACGACAACGACCACAGACGATCAAGGGGAGCGCGAATGAGCGGTAAATCCGGTAAGCGGAGCAGTGTCGGGGTTCTCGACATCGCGAGCCAAGTACCGGGATTGCTGATGGACACACCGACGATCGTGCAGGGCGTCGTCACCGGGTTTCTGGCCCGTCCGACGGCGAAGACCTCTATCGGCAAAGTCTTCCAGGATCGCGCGGGCCGCTACGCGGACAAGGTGTTCATCAAGTTCGACGACATCGAACTGACCTACGGCGAGGCCAACGAGACCGTCAACCGGTACGCCGCGGTGCTGGCGGCGCGCGGTGTGGGCCACGGTGACGTCGTCGGTGTCATGCTGCGCAACTCCCCGGATTCGGTGCTGCTGATGCTCGCCGCGGTCAAATGCGGCGCCATCGCCGGGATGCTGAACTACCACCAGCGCGGTGACGTGCTCAAACACAGCCTCGGCCTGCTCGAGGCCAAGGTCGTGATCGCCGAGGTCGACCTGGTCGATCCGATCACCGAGAGCGGCGCGGACACCTCCGGGGTGGTCACCGTCGACGAGATGAAGGAGAAGGCGCAGGGCGCGCCCACCAGTAATCCCGCCACCACGTCGGCCGTGCTGGCCAAGGACAAGGCGTTCTACATCTTCACCTCGGGCACGACGGGTATGCCCAAGGCCAGCGTGATGACGCACTACCGCTGGCTGCGGGCGCTGGCCGGGTTCGGCGGCCTGGGCATGCGGCTCAACAGCAACGACACGCTGTACTGCTGCCTGCCGCTGTACCACAACAACGCTCTGACGGTCGCGCTGTCGTCGGTGCTGAATTCCGGTGCGACGCTGGCGCTGGGCAAGTCGTTCTCGGCGTCGAAGTTCTGGGACGACGTCATCCGCTACGAGGCCACCGCGTTCGTCTACATCGGCGAGATCTGCACCTACCTGCTCGGTAAGGAGGAGAAGCCGACCGACCGCCAGCACAAGGTCCGGGTGATCGCAGGCAACGGGCTGCGGCCGGCGATCTGGGACGAGTTCACCGAACGGTTCGGCATCAAGCGGGTCTGCGAGTTCTACGCGGCCAGCGAGGGCAACACGGCGTTCGTCAACGTGCTCAACATCGACAAGACGACTGGCATCTGCCCCACCCCGGTGGCGTTCGTCGAGTACGACGAGGAGACCGGGGACCCCAAGCGCGACGACAAGGGTCGGCTACGGAAGGTGAAGACCGGCCAGCCTGGCCTGCTGCTGTCCAAGGTGAGCAACTTCCAGCCCTTCGACGGCTACACCGACAAAGAAGCCACAGAGAAGAAGCTGGTACGCGACGCCTTCAAGGAGGGCGACGTCTGGTTCAACACCGGCGACCTGATGCGCGCCCAGGGCTTCGGGCATGCCGCGTTCACCGACCGCCTCGGCGACACGTTCCGGTGGAAGGGCGAGAATGTCGCCACCACCGAGGTCGAGGCCGCGATCTCGACCGACCCGCAGGTCGAGGAGGCCACGGTGTTCGGCGTCGAGGTGCCCGGCGCCGGTGGTCGGGCGGGCATGGCTGCCGTGCAGCTCAAGGAGGGCAAGGAGTTCGACGGCAAGTCGCTGGCCAAGGCTGCCTTCGACAAGCTGCCCGGCTACGCCGTGCCGCTGTTCGTGCGCGTGGTCGAGGAGCTGGCCCACACGTCGACGTTCAAGTCGCAGAAGGGTGACCTCCGCAAAGAGGGCTACGGCAAGGCCTCCGGTGACGACGACGACTCCGAGGACGTGGAGATCGAGGATCCGATCTACGTGCTCTCCGGCAAGGACGAGGGTTACGTGCCGTTCTACGACGAGTACCCCGAAGAGGTCGCCGCGGGCAAGAAGCCCAAGTAGTCGGGTGATTTCGGCGTGGTCGTCGTCGCTCAGCGACGACAACCACGCCGAAATCGCACGGTCCGTAGCCTGGGGACGTGCAGTCGACGTTTCTCGGGCGGCCGGTGGCCGGCGATCGCGCGCTGATCATGGCGATCGTGAACCGGACACCGGATTCCTTCTACGACCGTGGCGCCACGTTCAGTGACGAGGCCGCCAAAGACGCTGCCCACCGCGTCGTCGCCGACGGCGCCGACATCGTCGACGTGGGCGGGGTCAAGGCCGGCCCGGGGCAAACCGTCGACGTCGACGAGGAGATCGCCCGCGTCGTGCCGTTCATCGAATGGCTGCGTGACACCTTCCCGGACCAGCTCATCAGCGTCGACACCTGGCGCGCCGAGGTGGCCAAACAGGCCTGCGCGGCAGGTGCCGACCTGATCAATGACACCTGGGGCGGCGCAGACCCCGACCTGCCGTCCGTCGCCGCCGAATTCGGCGCGGGCCTGGTGTGTTCGCACACCGGCGGCGCGGTCCCGCGCACCCGTCCGTTCCGGGTGAACTACGGGATCTCCGAGCGTGGTGTGGTCGACGACGTCGTCGCCGAGGTGACCGCGGCCGCCGATCGGGCCCTGGCCGCCGGCGTGCGACGGGACGGCATCGTCATCGATCCCACACACGATTTCGGCAAGAACACTTACCACGGTCTTAGTTTGTTGCGGCATGTAAAAGAGCTTGTTAACACTGGATGGCCCGTCCTGATGGCCCTGAGCAACAAGGATTTCGTCGGGGAGACTCTGGGTGTGGGACTCACCGAACGCCTGGAGGGCACCCTGGCGGCGACCGCACTCGCGGCCGCCGAGGGAGCAGCCATGTTCCGCGTGCACGAGGTGGGCCCCACACGTCGGGTACTGGAGATGGTGGCGTCGATTCGCGGCGTCCGTCCGCCACAACGCACGGTGAGGGGACTGGCATGACGGTGTTGTCCGAGCGCGTCACGGGAATGGGCCCCCAGGGAATGGCCGAACACCGCTGGCTGACCGACCACAGCTGGAGCCGTCCGGCATGGACGGTCGCCGAGTTGGAGGCCGCGAAGAAAGGCCGCACCGTCTCGGTGGTGCTCCCGGCGCTGAACGAGGAAGAGACCGTGGCCGGCGTCGTCGAGACGATCACGCCGCTACTGGGCGGACTGGTCGACGAGCTCGTCGTGCTCGACTCCGGGTCCACTGACGACACCGAGATCCGCGCGCTGGCCGCTGGGGCGCGCGTCATCAGCCGCGAAGCTGCGCTGCCCGAAGTGGCACCAGCGCCCGGCAAGGGCGAGGTGCTGTGGCGGTCATTGGCCGCTACCACCGGCGACCTGATCGCGTTCGTCGACTCCGATCTGCTCGATCCGGACCCGATGTTCGTGCCCAAGCTGCTCGGCCCGTTGCTCACCGCCGACGGCGTGCACCTGGTCAAGGGTTTCTACCGGCGCCCGCTCAAGGTCAGCGGCCGCGAGGACGCCAACGGTGGCGGTCGCGTCACCGAGCTGGTGGCCCGGCCCCTGCTGGCCGCGCTGCGCCCTGAGCTGACGTGCCTGTACCAACCGCTCGGCGGCGAGTACGCCGGCACCAGGGAGCTGCTGACCGCGGTACCTTTCGCCCCGGGCTACGGCGTGGAGATCGGCCTGCTGGTCGACGCCTATGACCGGCTGGGACTCGACGGGATCGCACAGGTGAACCTGGGCGTCCGCACCCACCGCAACCGTCCGCTGACAGAACTGGCCTCGATGAGCCGACAGGTCATCGCGACGCTCCTGCAACGCTGCGGCATCCCGGACTCGGGCGTCGGGCTGACACAGTTCTTCGCCGACGGCGAGGATTACACGCCCCGCACGTCGTCGGTGTCGTTGGACGACCGGCCGCCGATGGTCACGCTCCGCCCTCGTTGAAGGCCCCGCTGACGCTGACCTTGTCGGTGCGCTGAGGCACTATCGACGTGTGACACTCGTTCTGCTCTACCTCGTCGTGCTGGTGCTCGTCGGCATCGTGCTCTTCGCGATCGGCAGTGTGCTGTTCGGCCGGGGTGAGGTGCTGCCGCCGCTGCCGCAGGCGACCACGGCCACCGCACTGCCCGCCACCGAGATCACCGGGGCCGACGTCGAGGCGCTGAAGTTCACCCAGACGCTGCGGGGCTACAAGGCCAGTGAGGTCGACTGGGCGCTCGAGCGCCTGGGCCGCGAGATCGACGAGCTGCGTGAGGAGCTCGCCGCCGTGCGGGCGTCGCGTGACCTTCCTCAGCACGGCGCATGACGGTCTCCTCGGATGGTCGGGTCCGCTGCGGCTGGATAGACCAGGCGCGCCTGTCCGACGACGACTTCGTGCTCTACCGCGACTATCACGACACAGAGTGGGGGCGGCCGCTACGCGATTCGGGTGCGCTGTTCGAGCGAATCACCCTCGAAGCGTTCCAGAGCGGGCTGTCGTGGCTGATCATTCTGCGTAAGCGGGATAACTTCCGCGTGGCATTCGACGGCTTCGACGTCGAGCGCGTGGCCCGCTACACCGCGCACGACGTCGAGCGTTTGATGTCTGACGTCGGCATCGTGCGTAACCGGTCGAAGATCGAGGCCACGATCGCCAATGCCCAAGCCGTCGTCGACCTGACCGATGCGGGCGGCGATCTGGCGGACCTGCTGTGGTCTTTCGCGCCGGCCACCCGGCCGAGGCCCGCCGAGCTGTCGGCGGTGCCGGCCACGTCGCCGGAATCCACCGCGATGGCCAAGGAACTCAAGCGTCGGGGATTCCGGTTCGTCGGTCCCACGACGGCGTACGCACTGATGCAGGCGACCGGCATGGTGGACGACCACGTCGCGGACTGTTGGGTGCCGCGAACGGACCTGTAGGCCCAGCTATAGCGGGTCTTTGCACACGAGACGGCGTCGATAGGGAACAATGGACGTCTGAAGCAGTTCAGAGCCGATGCTGTCAGCGTTCGACGTCATCGGTGCGTGCATGACCAATCGGGCCCTGACGGGCACGCCCATGTGGAGGAGGCACTCGATGGCGGCGATGAAGCCCCGGACCGGCGACGGTCCACTGGAAGCAACCAAGGAGGGGCGCGGCATCGTGATGCGGGTACCACTGGAAGGCGGCGGACGATTGGTCGTCGAGCTGACTCCGGATGAGGCGGCCGCCCTCGGCGACGAACTCAAGGGCGTCACCAGCTAGCGCCTCGGGCGTTCAACAGACCTTGCGGTAGATCTCCAGGGTCTGTTCGGCGATCTGTGCCCACGAGAACTCCTCGATACAGCGGGCTCGGCCCGCAGCGCCGAACGTCGCGGCGCGCTGCGGGTCCGCCACCAACGCGTTGACGCCCTCGGCGAGGTCACGCTCGAACGCGGCCGCATCGCTGGGGTCGTAGTGCACGAGCAGGCCGGTGCGGCCGTCGTCGACCACCTCGGGAATACCGCCCACGTCGGACGCGACCACGGCCGTTCCGCATGCCATCGCCTCGAGGTTGACGATGCCCAGTGGTTCGTACACCGACGGGCAGACGAAAGCTGTTGCAGCGGTGAGGATCTCGCGGATCTTGGCGGTCGGCAGCATCTCTCGCACCCAGAACACGCCCGTGCGGACGCTGGACAGCTGCTGGACTGCCGAAGCCACCTCCTCGGCGATCTCCGGGGTGTCGGGCGCACCGGCGCACAGGACGAGCTGCACCTCCGGTGCGAAGTGGTGAGCCGCGGCCACCAGGTGCGCGACGCCCTTCTGTCGGGTGATCCTGCCGACGAACGCGACGATCGGACGGCTCGTGTCAACCCCCAGGTCGGCGAGCACGGACTGCTCGGGGTCGGGTTCGGTACCGGATTGGGCGGGGTACCAGACGTCGGTGTCGATGCCGTTGCGCACCACGTGCACCCGGTCGGGGTCCAGCGCCGGGTAGGTGCGGAGCACGTCGCCGCGCATTCCCGAGCTGACCGCGATCACCGCGTCCGCGGCTTCCACGGCCGTCTTCTCCACCCACGACGAGATGCGGTATCCGCCGCCGAGCTGCTCGGCCTTCCACGGCCGCATCGGTTCCAGCGAATGCGCCGTCAGCACGTGCGGCACGCCGTAGAGCAGCGCCGCCAGATGCCCGGCCATGCCGGTGTACCAGGTGTGGGAGTGCACCACAGTGGCCGCGGAACTGCCGTTGACCATGGTGAGGTCCGCGGACAACGTGGACAGCGCGGCGTTGGCGCCCGCCAGCGCCGGATCCGGCGCCGCGACCGTCACCCCCGGTCGTGGCGCACCCATGCAGTGCACGTCGACCTCGCACAGATTGCGCAGCTGCGCGACCAGCTCGGTGACGTGAACTCCGGCGCCGCCGTAGACCTCCGGTGGGTATTCCCGCGTCATCATCGCCACTCGCATGGACCTATCCACTGCCGACCGCATGGAGTGACCGTACCCAGATGGGCCCGCGGTCGGCGCCGCATCCTCAATTGTCTTGATGCACTTGTCCTGATGCTCGTGCCGTGGCGTGGAGCCGAGAACGCGCCAATGCCCGCCAATAGCTGGCCCCCGTCACAACCTGCCGATAGGTTGGTTTACATGAGGGAAGCGCCACACGTGCTGGGCATCGTCCTGGCCGGCGGAGAAGGTAAACGGCTGTACCCGTTGACAGCCGATCGCGCCAAGCCCGCGGTTCCGTTCGGCGGCGCCTACCGGCTGATCGACTTCGTGCTCTCGAATCTGGTCAACGCCCGATTCCTGCGGATCTGCGTTCTCACTCAATACAAGTCGCATTCGCTGGATCGGCACATCTCGCAGAACTGGCGGCTGTCGGGGCTTGCCGGCGAGTACATCACCCCGGTGCCGGCGCAGCAGCGTCTCGGCCCGCGGTGGTACACCGGCTCGGCCGATGCGATCTACCAGTCGATGAACCTCATCTACGACGAGGACCCCGACTACATCGTGATCTTCGGCGCCGACCACGTCTACCGGATGGATCCGGAGCAGATGGTGCAGCAGCACATCGACAGCGGCGCCGGCGCGACCGTCGCCGGAATCCGCGTGCCGCGCGCCGAAGCCAGCGCGTTCGGCTGCATCGACGCTGACGAGTCGGGGCGCATTCGCGGGTTCATCGAAAAGCCCGCCGACCCGCCGGGGACGCCCGACGATCCCGAGCAGACGTTCGTGTCGATGGGCAACTACATCTTCACCACCAAGGTGCTGATCGACGCGATCCGTGCCGACGCCGAAGACGACGACTCCGACCACGACATGGGTGGCGACATCATCCCGCGGCTGGTGTCCGACGGCATGGCGTCGGTGTACGACTTCAACAACAACGAGGTGCCGGGCGCGACGGAGCGCGACCACGGCTACTGGCGCGACGTCGGGACCCTGGACGCGTTCTACGACGCCCACATGGATCTGGTTTCCGTGCACCCGATCTTCAACCTCTACAACAAGCGGTGGCCCATCCGTGGCAGCTCCGAGAACCTGGCGCCGGCCAAGTTCGTCAACGGCGGCTCGGCTCAGGAGTCCGTCGTCGGCGCCGGCAGCATCATCTCGGCGGCATCGGTGCGCAATTCGGTGCTGTCGTCGAACGTCGCCGTCGACGACGGTGCGATCGTCGAGGGCAGCGTGATCATGCCGGGTGCGCGGATCGGCCGCGGCGCGGTCGTGCGGCACGCCATTCTCGACAAGAACGTCGTGGTCGGCCCGGGGGAGATGGTCGGCGTCGACCTGGACAAGGACCGGGAACGATTCTCGGTCAGCGCCGGCGGCGTCGTGGCAGTCGGCAAGGGCGTCTGGGTCTAGCCCCGGGTCCTCAGCGGATGGCGGCTTTCGAGGAACGTCGACGGCGCCGGATCAGCCGGATTGCGGCCCAAGCCATAACGACGAGCGCGACCAGAACCAGGGCCGGGACCAGGATCGCCAGCACCACGAGCAGCACGCTGACGACGTCTTCGATCGTGCTGAGCACCGGCGCGGCCATGCCTGCCGTCGCGACGTTGGCCGCAGGTCTGACCGTCGACTTCGTCAGCGACACCACCAGGGCGACGACGACACCGGCGGCGACGGGAATCCACTGACCGGACTGTGCGAAGGCGCCCGGATCGGTGACGGCGGACGTCTGTGCCGCGGTGCCGGAGCCGAACACGATTCCACCTGCGGTGGGCCGGACGAGCGTCTGGACGGTGTCGTTGACGCTGTCGAGGGCGGGCACCTTGTCGGCGACGACCTCGACGGCCAGCAACACCGCCACGATGGCCATCACCCACCCGTTCTCGAGCCACGCCCAGCCCGACGGCAGAGTGACCAGGTCGGTGCACCGGGCCAGCAGTCCCAGCGCCAGTAGAGGGATGTAGGCGTTGAGCCCCGCCGCGCTCGCCAGCCCGAACCCGGTCAGCACTTCCATGGGCTCAGTATGGGCTCACCACAGGTGAGGGATCAGCCGAAATCTCACCTGCTGCATGTATTCCGGATAACCGGTCAGGTCGGCGGTGAGCGCGCGCTCTTCATCATGGATTCGCGCGACGAGCAGCGGGACTGCTGCCAGCACGACGACAAACGCCCACAGCGAGCCCAGCGCCAGCGGCATCCCGGCCATCATCACCAGCGTCGCGCTGTACATCGGGTGGCGGACGAGAGCGTAGAGTCCGGTCGACACCACCGGCTGGTTGTCCTCGACGGTGATACTCGCGCCGGCCCACTCGTTCTGCACCACAACCCATTGGGCGCCGAGTAGCCCCATGGCGACCATGACATCGCCGAGGACGACGAGCCAGACCGGAACTGTGGACCAGCCGAACCTCCAGTCCAGCGCACCGACGACGAGCGTCGCGAACACCGCCACCACGGTCGCGGTGATGATGACCCGCTGCACCGGACGTTTCTCCGCCGTCGGCCCCACCTTCATCCGGCGTGCCAGAGCATCGGGCCGGCGCATCGCGAGGTACGCGCCGGAGGCCACCGAACACGCGGTGAAGACCGCGATGAAACCCCATCCCGGCCAGTAGCTCACGGTGCCGGCCGGTACGAACAACGCCAGACCGAGGCACAGGATCCCGAGAACCGCCGACGCGAGGGCCTGCAGGATGATCTTCACGGTCAGCGCAGATCACGCCGTCGAAAACCGATGGCGCCCAGGGCGATCGCCGCCGCGTCGAGACAGAGCAGCCATACCAGCGGCACGACGGTGAAGTCACCGGTACCGACGTGGGGGACGTGGCTGAACGGCTCCAGGTCGAGCAGCCACTGCGGCGCGTTCGCCAGTGACCCCATCATGAACACCGCGATGAACGCGACGAGAACGGCCCACGCGGCCGGCGCCCAGCGCGGCACGACGCCGAACAGTGCCACGGCCACCGCGGCGGGCAGCCACACCGCGGGCAGTTGGACGGCTGCGGTGCCGAGCACGGTCGGGAGCGTGCTGCCGACGTCGCCGACTGCGGCGCCGTAGGTCAGCCCGGTGGCCAGGCCGGCGACCACCAGCGCCGCGGTCGGGCCGCCGATCGCGAACACCAGATGGCTTGTCAGCCAACGGGTTCGACTGACGGCTCCGGCCAGCACGACTTCCGCGCGTTGACCGCTCTCCTCCTGGTGCAACCGCAGCGCCAGCGAGACGGCGAAGGCCGCCGCGATCATGCCGAGCATGCTGAACGCCACCGAGATGAACGCCTGCTCGATCGCACTGGAACCGCCGAGGCGTGCCACGATGTCGCGGGCGACCTGGCTGCCGCCCATCTCTTCGCCGATACCGTGCACGATGCTGCCGATCAGCAGGCCGTAGAGACTCACACCCACCGTCCACACGAGCAGCGCCCCGCGGTCCAGACGCCACGCCAGTCCGACCGCTCCACTCAACGCTGTTGGGGCGTGGGACGGGCCGGGGCGCTCGGCGAGCAGTCCCGCGCCGACGTCGCGCCGGGACAGCAGCAGATAGCCGATTGCCAGCAGGGCGACGGTCAACGCGACATGCAGTGCCAGAACGGCAAACCTCTCACCGGCGTAGGGCCGGACCTGCAGCGACCACCCGAGCGGCGAGAGCCAGCTCAGGAACGCGGCGCGAGTGCCGGCGTCGCCGACCGCCCGCAGTGTGAACGCGGTACCGAGCACCGCGAACGCGGCGCCCCGCGTGACACGGGCGCTCGGCGACACCTGGGCCGTGACGGCGGCCACCGCGGTGAACACCAGGCCCGAGCAGGTGAGGGCGGCTCCGAACGCCACCGAGCCGGTGGCGGGCACGTTCTGGGTGAGCAGGCCGACGGTACCGATGGCTCCCGTCGCGACGGACGCACCGGCGGCGAGCAGCACCGCCGCGGTCAGTCCGGCGTAGCGACCGATGGCCGTGGAATCGAGCAGCTCGGTGCGGCCCGCTTCCTCGTCGCCGCGGGTGTGGCGAATAACCGTGAGGATCACCGCGACCGCGATCAGCGTGTGGAACATGCCGGCCTTCCAGATGCCGACCGAACCCAAACTGTCTGTGTAGATCTGCCCGTAGAGAGCGCGCTGCGCCGGACTGGCCATGATCGACGCGGCCAGCGACGCGCGGTCCGCCTCGGTGGGGTACACGGCCGCGGTGGCGCCGACGTAGACCGTCGAGAGCGGAACCGACAGCAGAAACACCCACAGCGGCAACACGATTCGGTCCCGACGGGCGAAGAGCCGCAACAGGTCCAGGGTGCCGGACAGGCCCGTCCCGCGGCTGGGTGCCTCGTGCGCCGGGTGGGGGCGCTCGAGCAGCGCGGTCATGCGTGCACCTGCTCGGTGTCTGTGGTGTCAGCGGTGTCTGTGGTGTCGTAGTGGCGCAGGAACAGCTCTTCGAGGGTGGGCGGTTGGCTGACCAGGCTGCGCACCCCGGCGTCGCCGAGCACCTTCATCACCTGTGTCAAGCTCTCCGCGTCGACGTGCGCGCGCACGGTCGTGCCGTCGACGGTGACGTCGTCGACACCGGGAATGGTGGTGAGATCACCAGGTGTGCGGAGCAATTCGGCCGTGATGGAGGTGCGCGACAGATGGCGCATCGAGTCCAGTGAGCCGCTCTCGACGGTTCGGCCGTCTCGGATGATGGTCACCCGGTCGCACAGCGCCTCAGTCTCGGCGAGGATGTGGCTGGAGAGCAGGACGGTGACCCCGCGATCGCGAGCCTCGCCGACGCACTGCTGAAAGATGTTCTCCATCAACGGATCGAGGCCGGTGCTGGGTTCATCGAGCAGGAGAAGGCGTGCGCGGGAGGAGAACGCCGATACCAGCGACACCTTTTGCCGGTTGCCCTTGGAGTAGGTGCGCGCTTTCTTCGTGGGGTCGAGGCTGAACCGCTCGACGAGCTCGTCGCGACGCTTCGTGTCGATGCCGCCCCGCATGCGGGCCAGCAGGTCGATGGTCTCGCCGCCGGTGAGTGTCGGCCAGAGCGTGACATCGCCGGGCACATAAGCCAACTGGCGATGCAGAGTGACGGCATCGGTCCACGGGTCGGCGCCGAGTACGCGCACCGTTCCGGAGTCGGCGCGGGCGAGGCCGAGCAGGACGCGGATGGTGGTGGACTTGCCCGCGCCATTGGGTCCGAGGAAGCCGTGCACCTCACCGTCGGCGACCTGGAGGTCGAGGCCGTCGAGTGCTCGGACCACACCGAACGTCTTGGTCAGCGACCGTACGTCTATCGCAGCATGCTCACTCATCTGGTTCTCCTTGTGTGAACGGAATGCCTTGTCGGCGCCTGTCGAGGAAGGCGTCGTACATCGTCGAATCGGTCATCAGGCCGTGGGTGTAGAGCTCCAGCGCCGGTAACACCATCTCCTCGCTGTAGTCGCGCAGGACCGCGCGCAGATCGGAGGGGTCGGGGTGGAGCTGCAGGTAGAGAAGGAAGGCGCCACCGCCGGTCATGCCCAGAAACCGGGCACGCGCCGTCGGGTCCACGCTGGGCTTGATGGTGCCCGCACGGACTCCTTCGTCGATGTATTGCCCGGTGTTGTCGATCATCGTGTGCCACAGGGCCTTTGCCAGCTCCCCACCCGACTGAAGGCTGCGCACCAGGTAAGCCATCATCGGCGCGTACTGCTCGATCTCGGCCATCTGAGCGAGCCACGTCGCAGGGTCAGATGCTTGGATCGACTCGGACTTCGCGGCGCGGATCGTCTCGGCGACGTAGTCGTCGCAGGTGCGGTGCAGGTTGTCCTTGCTGCCGAAGTGGTGGATCACCAGGCCGGGGCTCACACCGGCGGCCGCCGCGATCGCTCGCACGCTGACCCTGAACCCGTCTCGGCCGAACAGGTCGATGGCGGCGTCTCGAATCCGGGCCACCGCGGTCAGATCATCGGCTGAACGCATGTTTAGTAGGCTAAACGCGTGTTTAGTCGCGGGTCAAGAGATCATCGCGAGCAGACGCAAACTCCGGCGCGTCACCGTCGACGCGCCGGAGTTTGTGTCTGCTCGGCAGAGAAAATTCAGTCGCGGGCAGCGGCCAGCAGGCCGTCGCCGAGGGGGATCAGCACCGGAGTCAGCCGCTCGTCCTCGGCGATCAGGCGGGCTGCCTCACGCACCGCACTGACTTCGGCGTCTTTGGCGGTGGCGTCGCCGGCCCGTCCGCCCAGCGCCGCGCGGTGCACGACGATCGCACCGCCCGGCCGCAGCAACCGCACCCCTTCGACCACGAACTGAGGCTGGTCGCTGGGCGCGGCGTCGATGAACACCAGGT
The DNA here is from genome assembly GCF_055419625.1 of Mycobacterium sp. IDUB_1. Taxonomy (NCBI): domain Bacteria; kingdom Bacillati; phylum Actinomycetota; class Actinomycetes; order Mycobacteriales; family Mycobacteriaceae; genus Mycobacterium; species Mycobacterium sp. IDUB_1. The sequence continues at coordinate 688,979 of NZ_JBVAYA010000002.1, forward strand.
CGTAGGTCTCGTCGGCCAGTCGCGTCAGCACTTCCTGGGCGCGCCCGCTGATCAACCGGGTGCGGCCCGGGCCGACGCCGGCCTCGGTGAACGCCTGCTTGGCGATCCGCTGGTGTTCGGGCTCGACGTCGATCGTGGTCAGCACGCCGTCCTCGCGCATGCCGGACAGCAGCCACAACCCGCTGACGCCGGCACCGGTGCCGACCTCGACCACCGCCTTGGCGCTGGTCAGCTTGGCCAGGACGCACAGCAGAGCACCGACCGCGGGCGTCACCGCTCCTGCGCCGATGTCGACGGCCCGCTCCCGCGCGGCAGCGACGATGGCATCCTCGGAGATGGAGTGTTCCGCGTGGCTGACGATCGCCTCGGCGGCACTCGGGGCGACCGGGGACTCGCCGTCGCCGGCGGTGGGCTCGTCGGTGCTCGACATGCCCGCAGCGTAGAGCGTCGGCCGCGGCGCCGGTACGTCGACACGCCCGCTCGCCGCGAGAGCCGCCGCTCCGGGCGGGTGCGGCGTTTCCGCTGGTCGAAAATGGGTAGCGAGCATTCTCAGGAAATGTTCAGTTTGCTCATATGCCTGGCTCACCACGACGGGAGAACGTGTTCGCATGACAGACGCCGCGCACCGCGACGAGATCGCTGACCGCGGGAAGAATGTCTCACTGCGCCGCGTTGTCTCGGCCGAGCGGTACACGCCGAGTTCCGTGCCGCAGAACAGTCCGCACGACCTGGAGGATCTGACGACCACCCAAGCCCCCGGCAGCAGCGCTGCCCCCGTCTCTGCGCCCGTCTCGATGGCTCATCTCGAGCAGTTCACCGAGGCCGAATGGGTGGAGACCACCGACGAGTTGACCGGCACGGCCGTCTTCGACGCCACCGGCGATCACGCCGCCATGCCGAGCTGGGACGAACTCGTCCGCCAGCACGCCGACCGCGTCTACCGGCTGGCCTACCGTCTGTCGGGCAACCAGCACGACGCCGAGGACCTGACCCAGGAGACCTTCATCAGGGTGTTCCGGTCGGTCCAGAACTATCAGCCGGGCACCTTCGAGGGCTGGCTGCACCGCATCACCACGAACCTGTTCCTCGACATGGTGCGCCGCCGCGGACGTATCCGCATGGAGGCGCTGCCCGAGGATTACGAGCGGGTGCCGGCGGACGAGCCGAACCCCGAGCAGATCTACCACGACTCGCGGCTGGGTCCGGATCTGCAAGCCGCGCTGGACTCGCTCGCCCCGGAGTTCCGCGCCGCGGTGGTGCTGTGCGATATCGAAGGTTTGTCCTACGAGGAGATCGGCGCGACGCTGGGCGTCAAGCTCGGCACCGTGCGCAGCCGCATCCATCGTGGTCGGCAGGCGCTGCGCGAGTACCTCGCTCGGCACAGTGACATCACGACCATCCATGGTTCGGCTGCATCGGCCTGATATCGGTCGCGATGTTGAACGGCGAATGCACAGAAAGCCGCGCTACATTCGAGACAGGCCTGCATCCATGACCGGAGAGGAGTCGGGTGGTGTTCGATCCCGGACATGCGTTCCGTCGCGCCTTCTCCTGGCTTCCCACGCAGTTCGCGGCGCAGAGTGACGCACCCGTCGGACCTCGACAGTTCGGAAGTACCGAGCACTTGTCCACCGAGGCCGTCGCCGCGTACGTCGACGGTGAACTGCGAATGAGCGCGCACCTGCGTGCCGCTCACCACATGTCGATGTGCCCGGAGTGCGCGATGGAGGTCGACAGCCAACGCCAAGCCAGGGAAGTGCTGCGCGACGCGTGCCCCGTTGCGATGCCGAGCTCTTTGCTGGGCTTGCTCTCCCAGATCCCGCAGCATGCGCCTCTGCAACATTCTGAACACGAATCGGGGCCGGCCGACACCCCGCAGCTGGCCGACGGTGCATCTCGCACCCGTCGGAAGCGTCGGTAGGGTGAGGGTGACGTCGGCCCGGCCCGGATGCCGTTGATTGCTGGCGTCTCACACTTGCAGGTGCTGAACACGGTGACGAGAAGGGCGATCTACGCGTGACCAATCTGGACCAGACCGGTCGGGAGCGTCTCGAACCGCGCCCGGTGTCGCGGCCTCCGGTCGATCCGGCCGCCAAGCGCGCCTTCGGCAGGCCCGACGGGGTGAGCGGATCGTTCATCGGTCGCGGGCAGAGCCGCGACCAGGGCGAGTACGCGCCGAAGGATCAGCCGCCGGACCCCGTCCTCGCCGAGGCCTTCGGACGCCCGTACCCCGGCGGCGATTCGCTGCAGCGCCACCCGACCGACGCCGGCGCCCTGAACGCGGAGCGCGACGGTGACGGGGACGACGTCGACGATCCGTGGCGCAACCCCGGAGCCCCGGTGGCGCTGGGCACCCCGGCCGTCACACACGTCGCGCCTGCGGCGCCGACCGCCCCGGCCGGAAAGCTGGGCGTGCGTGATGTGCTTTTCGGCGGCAGGGTGTCCTGGTTCGCCCTCGTGGTGCTCGGGATCGTCGCCTTGGTCATCGGCGTCGCCGGCGGCGTGGTCGGTCGCAAGACCGCCGAAGTCGTCGAGGCGTTCACCACGTCCAGGGTGACGTTGGAGACCAGCGACAACGGCGAGCCGCCGCAGGGCCAGTTCGCGAAGGTGGCCGCCGCGGTCGCCGACTCTGTCGTGACGATCGAGGCGAAGAGCGACACGGAGGGCGCACAGGGCTCCGGTGTCATCGTCGACGGCCGCGGCTACATCGTGACCAACAATCACGTGATCTCCGAGGCGGCGACCAATCCGAGCAAGTTCAAGATGTCGGTCGTCTTCAACGACGGCAAGGAAGTGCCTGCCAATCTCGTCGGTCGCGACCCCAAGACCGACCTGGCGGTCCTCAAGGTCGACAACGTCGACAACCTCGCGGTGGCTCGCCTCGGCGACTCGGAGAAGCTGCGCGTGGGCGAAGAAGTGATCGCCGCGGGTGCTCCTCTTGGCCTGCGCAGCACGGTCACCCACGGCATCATCAGCGCGCTGCACCGGCCCGTCCCGCTCTCGGGCGAGGGGTCGGACACCGACACCGTGATCGACGGCGTGCAGACCGACGCATCGATCAACCACGGCAACTCCGGTGGTCCGCTGATCAACATGAACTCCGAGGTCATCGGCATCAACACCGCCGGCAAGTCGCTGTCCGACAGTGCCAGCGGGCTCGGCTTCGCGATCCCGGTCAACGAGGTCAAGCAGGTCGTCGAGGCCCTGATCCAGGACGGAAAGATCGCGCACCCGACGCTGGGCCTGACCGCCCGCTCGGTCAGCAACGACGTCTCCAAGGGTGCCCAGATCGCCAACGTGACCGCGGGCGGCCCTGCGGAACGCGCGGGCATCCTCGAGAACGACGTCGTCGTCAAGGTCGGTAACCGCGACGTCGCCGACGCCGACGAGTTCGTCGTCGCGGTCCGGCAGCTCAAGATCGGTGAGCCCGCCCCCATCGAGGTCATGCGCGACGGCCGTCGGGTCACCCTGACCGTCATTCCCGGCCCCGACAACAGCACCTAGGCCCATGTTCGCCAACGTGGGTTGGGGCGAGATGCTGGTCCTGGTGATCGCCGGTCTGGTGATCCTGGGGCCGGAGCGGCTGCCTGGTGCGATCCGCTGGACATCGGGTGCGGTGCGACAGGCCCGGGACTACATCTCCGGGGCCACCAGCCAACTCCGGGAGGACCTCGGGCCCGAGTTCGATGACTTGCGGGAACCACTCTCGGAACTGCAGAAGCTGCGCGGGATGACGCCGCGCGCTGCGCTCACCAAACACCTGCTCGACGGCGACGACTCGATCTTCACCGGACGATTCGACTCGCCACAGACACCCCAGACGCCGGAGACACCGACAGAGAAGCCGCAGTCCGGCCCGGGACCAGCGCAGTTCCCGGTGAAGAAAGAGCCCGGCGCCACCAAGTTCGACCCCGACGCGACGTAGCGGGGCTCAGCGACCGGCCGGGTCGAGGCCCAGTGACATCCCCGCCAGCCCGCGCTTGCGGGTCGACAGGGCGTCGGCGATCGAGCGCAATGCGGTGCCGGCCGCCGACTCCGGCGCGCTCAGCACCAGCGGAACCCCGGAGTCCCCGGCGCTGACCAGAGCCGGATCCAGTGGCACCTGGCCCAGAAGCGGGACATCAGCGCCGACGGAGCGCGACAGGCTCTCGGCGACCTGTCGACCGCCGCCCTCCCCGAACAGGTGCATCGTCGAGCCGTCCGGCAGCACCAGTCCGGACATGTTCTCGACGACGCCCGCGATGCGCTGACGGGTCTGCAGCGCGATGGCGCCGGCGCGCTCGGCGACCTCCGCGGCGGCCAGCTGCGGCGTGGTGACGACGAGGATCTCGGCGCCGGGGATCAGCTGGGACACCGAGATCGCGATGTCACCGGTGCCGGGCGGCAGGTCCAGCAGCAGCACGTCCAGATCGCCCCAGTACACGTCGGCGAGGAACTGCTGCAGTGCGCGGTGGAGCATCGGCCCACGCCAGACGACGGGTGTGTTGCCCTGGGTGAACATCGCGATCGAGATGACCCGCACGTCGTGGGCCACCGGCGGCAGGATCATCGAGTCGACCTGGGTGGGGCGGTCCGTGGTGCCCATCATGCGAGGCACGGAGTGGCCGTAGATGTCGGCGTCGAGCACCCCGACCGACAGCCCCTTCGACGCCATCGCGGCCGCCAGATTGACTGTGACGCTGGACTTCCCGACGCCGCCCTTGCCCGATGCCACCGCGTAGACGCGGGTCAGTGAGCCGGGTTGGGCGAACGGGATCACCGGTTCGCGGGAGTCGCCGCGCAACTGCTTGCGCAGTTCGGCGCGCTGCTCGTCGTTCATGACGTCGAGCGTCACGCGGACCGATCCGGTGCCGGGCACGTCGCTGACGGCTCGGGTGACCTGCTCGGAGATCTCCGTCTTCTTCGGGCATGCCGAGGTGGTCAGGTAGATCTCGACGTGCACGGACGCGTCGGCGTCGACGGTGACGTCCTTGACCATGCCGATGTCGGTGATCGGGCGTCGGAGTTCGGGGTCGATGACCTTGGCCAGCGCGGCGCGGACAGCTTTCGTCAGGTCGGGGCCAGTCAGGTCAGGGGTGTGGTCAGACATCACCCGAGAGTGTAGGCCTGACGCTGGTCGGAGCCGTCAGCCCACCGGGCCGGGCGCGGGTCCCGGTGCCGGCCCCAGTCCCGGCGGCAGGGCGGGGGCGGCCGGAGGCGGAGCAGGCTGGGCGGGCATCAGCGGCGCTGCGGGCGGCAATGGCTGAGCGGCCGGCATCGCCGGCGGGGCGGCCGGAGGGACTGCAGAGTTGATGCAGAACACCGCGCACTGCGGCTGCTGCTGGGCCGGCGGCGGCGTGACCCACGGCGGCACCCAGGCGGGCGGGGGTGCGGGCGCCGGTTGCGGCGCTGCCTCGGGTGCGGGGCCGGGCAACGGTCCGAGTGATTGTCCCGGCGCGAACCCGGGGACGTTCGTGTTCATCAGGGCGGCGACGTCGGTGCGCTGCCCCAGCTGCAGCAGTGCCAAGGGATCGTTGGCAGGCAGCCCTGCGGCGTTGAGTGGCATGCCGGGCCCGAGTCCCTCGGGGCGGTCCAGGTGGCTGTCGCCGAGCGCGGGCACCTCGCCGCTGATCGGCGGGAGATCCACCGGCACCACGCCCGTCGCGTACGCCGCTGCCCAGCCCAGCACGTTGCGCGCGTAGGCCATCGAGTTGTTGTAGCGCAGGATCGCAGCCAGCACGTCGGGCTGGTTGCGCAGGTTGAGCCCGCCGCTGCACAGGTAACGGGCGGCGGCCAGCGACGCGTCGAAGACGTTCTGCACATCGGCCTTGCCGTCGCCGTCGCCGTCGGCGGCGTAGCGCGACCAGGTACCGGGCAGGAACTGCATCGGGCCCAGCGCGCGGGCGTAGACCACACGATCGGAGCCCCGGCTCTGGACGATCACCTCGTTGCCCGGCAGCGTGCCGTCCAGGCTGGGGCCGTAGATCGGTCGCACGGCGGTGCCGCGGGCATCGGTGGCGCCGCCGTTGGCGTGCATCGACTCGATGCGGCCGATTCCGGCGAGCAGATTCCAGCTCACCCCACAGCCGGGCGTGGTCGCGGCCATCTTGGCTTCGGCGTTGCGGTAGGCCGCCAGAGCCATCGACGGGATGCGCAGCGTGCCGGGCGCATTGACCACGATGGCCGGTGGGGGTGCGGACACGGTGGCTGCCGCGATCCGCAGCGGGGTCGGGGTCTTGGCGACCGCGACCACCGAGGCTCCGGCGGAACTCGGTGACGAGGGGGCGATCGCGGCCATCGGCATCACCGCGGTGTCGCGGGACGGTGAGTGGGGTGACGGCGCGGAAGCGCCGACCGCGCCGGCCAGCACCAGGGGAGTCAGCACAGCCGCAACGCCGAAGGCCGGCATGCGGATCAGGCGTCCCGCCCGACATCTCACTGCTCCGAGAGCCGCTCGTCCACCTATGTGCACGCAACCGTCCTCGCTGTGTGGGGGCCTGTGAACTCAGTCACCATATCGGTTGGGACACGGCCGTGTTACAGCATTGGCCACAGCTGTCCCTCAGGATCTGCGCGAGCGCCTGTCACTGCTGTCGGATTTGCTCGCATCGGGCTCGGCAACGCTGTCCGCGGGGCGTAACTCGGCGATCAGGTCGCGGATCTCCTCGAGTTCGCGGCGCAGGTAGTCACGGGTGGCCACTTCGCCGACGGCCAGGCGCAGCGCGGCCAGTTCGCGGGCGAGGTACTCGGTGTCCGCTTTCGTCTGTTCGGCGCGTCGCCGGTCCTCCTCGAGCGAGACCCGGTCCCGGTTCTCCTGCCGGTTCTGCGCGAGCAGGATCAGCGGCGCCGCGTACGCGGCCTGGGTGGAGAACGCCAGGTTCAGCAGGATGAACGGGTAGGGATCCCACTGCCAGGCGAACGCTCCTGCGTTGAGCAGGATCCACACGATGACGATGATGGTCTGGATCGCCAGGTAGCGCCCCGTGCCGAGGAACCGGGCGATGCGCTCGCTGACGCGGCCGACGGCCTCGACGTCGAACCGTGGGGTCAGGGCGCGGGAGACCCGCGGCGTGTCGAGCCGCTGACGGGCCGAGGACTCGCTCATGTGGCCTTCTCCGCGGTCACGATCAGCTGCTCTGCCTCGCGTTCGCGCCAGTCGTCGGGCAGGAGGTGATCGAGGACGTCGTCGACGGACACCGCGCCGAGCAGGTGGTTCTCGTCGTCGACGACGGGCCCGCACACCAGGTTGTAGGCGGCGAAGTAGCGGGTCAGCGCACCGAGGGAATCCTCCGGATTCAGGCTGGGCAGGTCGGTGTCGACGATGCCGCTGACCAACGCCGCGGGGGGTTCGCGCAGCAGCCGCTGCAGATGGACGCAGCCCAGATAGCGGCCTGTCGGCGTCGCGGTCGGCGGCCGGGCCACGAACACGAGCGACGCCAACGCCGGCGTCAGATCCGGATCGCGCACGCGCGCAAGGGCTTCGGCCACCGTGGTGTCGGGCGCGAGAACCACCGGTTCCGAGGTCATCAGACCACCCGCGGTGTTCGGTGAGTGGCTGAGCAGGCGGCGCACGTCCTCGGACTCCTCCGGATCCATCCGGCGCAGGAACTGCTCGGCGTCGGCTGGGCTCATGGTGCCGAGCAGGTCGGCCGCATCGTCGGGGTCCATCGCCTCGAGAACGTCGGCGGCGCGGTCGGTCTTCAGCTGCCGCAGCACGTCGAACTGCTCGTCTTCGGGCAGCTCCTGCAGCACGTCGGCGAGTCGCTCGTCGTCGAGTGCGTTGACCACTTCGAAGCGGCGTTTGGCGGGCAGCTCGCGGATCGCGTCGGCCACCTCGATGGGTCGTTGGCCGACGAACTGCTCGAGCAGTTGCGCGACGCCCTGATCCGGCATCGCCAGCCCGGACGGCGTCAGGCCCTGCACGTGGGTCCAGTCCACGGTGTGCACGTTGCTGCGCCGGCCGAGCCTGCGCTGCGGACGCACCGCGACCCGGGTGACCATCCAGTCCCGCGTCCTGGTCTGTTCGATGCCGAGATCGACGACGACGACGTCGATCCCGGCGAGTTCGGTCAGGTCGGGATCGTCGACGCGGACCCGGGTCTCCAGGACCTGGCCGAGCACCAGCACCTCGCCGGGCCGCTGCGAGAAGCGGCGAAGCGACACGCTGCCCGTCGCCAGGGTCACCGCGCCGGGTTCGATCGCGGTGACCCGCAGGATCGGAACGAAAATTCTTCGGCGCGAGAGCAATTCGATGACAAGCCCGAGCACTCGGGGCTGTTGCCGGACCAGGCTGATGCTGATCACCACATCACGCACACGGCCTATCGATTCGCCGTCGGGACCCAGCACCACCATTCCCGCGAGCCGGGCCGCATAGACCCTGTTGACCGACGCCATGACTGTCAGAGTAGAGACTGTGGTTGTGCAAAACCGCTATCGACCCCGCCGAACATGCCTATCCGTGCCGGGCAGCAGCGCGAAGATGATCGCGAAGGCCAAGACGCTGCCCGCGGACGAGGTGTTCCTCGACCTCGAGGACGCGGTGGCCGCCGACGCGAAAGCCCAAGCGCGCGAGCAGGTCGCGGCCGCGCTGGCCGAGCCGGGGTGGGGCGATCAGCTGCGCGGAGTGCGGGTCAACGACTGGACCACGCCGTGGACACACACGGATGTGATCGAGGTCATCGGCCACGCGGGCGCGTCGGTGGACATCGTCGTGTTGCCGAAAGTGACCGATGTCTCCCATGTGCACGCGCTGGATCTGCTGCTGTCCCAAGTGGAAGCCTCGCACGGGTTGCCTGTCGGGCGCATCGGCATCGAGGCGCAGATCGAGGATGCGCGCGGGCTGACGAACATCGACGCCATCGCCGCCGGCCCGCGCATGCACGCGTTGGTTCTCGGCCCCGCCGACCTGATGGCGAGCCTGAACATGCGCACGTTGGAGGTGGGGGAGCAGCCGGAAGGGTACGACGTCGGCGACGCCTACCACCACATCCTCATGCGCATCCTGATTGCCGCGCGCGCCAACGGAATCAACGCGATCGACGGGCCCTATCTGAAGGTGCGCGACGTCGAGGCGTTCCGGCGGGTCGCAGGGCGTGCTGCCGCGCTGGGATTCGACGGCAAGTGGGTGTTGCATCCCGATCAGATCGCGGCGGGTAACGAGATCTTCAGCCCCCGCCAGGAGGCCTACGATCACGCCGAGCTGATCCTCGAAGCCTACGAGTGGCACACCTCGCAGGCCGGTGGCGCCCGGGGAGCCGTGATGCTGGGCGACGAGATGATCGACGAGGCGAGCCGCAAGATGGCGTTGGTGATCGCCGGCAAGGGACGCGCGGCGGGCATGCAGCGCACCGGCGAGCGGTTCACCCCGCCTGCCGGTGGCGCGAGCTAGACGCTGATCGCGGCGATACCCCAGACGAGGCTGATCACCAGGGTGACCGCGCCGACGGCGATACCGGCGACAGCCAGCCCATGACCGCCCTGGCGGGTCTCCTTGATCTGGTTGATCGCCAGGATGCCGAGCACGATGCCGACGATCGACCCGATACCGCAGCAGACGCCGAGGATCGAGGCGACCAGCGAGGCGATCGCCATCGTGTTGGTGCCCTGCGGGGCGGGCGGGCCGTAGCCGTAGTCCGGGCCGGGGTAGCCCATCGGAGGCGGGGGATAGCCACCGGGTGTGGTGCCGTACTGCGGCGGAGGCGGATACGACGCAGCGTTGTAGCCCTGGTCGCCGTAACCCCGGTCGCCGTAACCCTGGGTGCCGTAACCCTGGTTGGGGTACGGGGCTCCGGCGCTCGGATCCGGGTAGGGCGCGCCGTAACCGGGCGGGGGCGGCGGATAGTCCGACGGGGCGGAATAGGGCGGCGGCGGTGGGTTGTAGGCCGGCGGGTAGTCCGTCGGAGTCGAGGACTGCTCGATCGGCGGCGCCTCGTAACCCTCCGACGAGGGCTCGGACCCGGGTGAGTCGGAACGGTCGATACGACGTGCGTCGTCGTCCTGACTTGTCATGGGAATCAACCTAGCCTAAGTACATACCGGCGGTCGGGACCGTCGGAGCCGGGCACCTTTGCCCGCTCCGGTGCGTTGATGCAACGACGAGGTATGCCAGATCGACCTGTCACACCGGAGGAGTGCAAGGACATGACCAGCCCGTTTCAGTCAGGCCAGACGCCGGGCGCACCGCCCTCGGGCCGCGGCCGCCCGGTCGGCCTGCCCACCCCGCCCAAGGGATGGCCGATCGGTTCCTACCCCACCTACGCCGAAGCCCAGCGCGCCGTGGACTATCTGTCCGATCAGCAGTTTCCGGTCGAGCAGGTCACGATCGTCGGGGTGGACCTCATGCAGGTGGAGCGGGTCACCGGCCGGCTCTCCTGGCCCAAGGTGCTCGGCGGCGGCGTGATCAGTGGCGCCTGGCTGGGCCTGTTCATCGGCCTGATCCTCGGGTTCTTCAGCCCGAGCCCGTGGGGATCGCTGATCACCGGCCTGGTCGCCGGCGTGTTCTTCGGCCTGATCACCTCCGCCGTGCCCTACGCGATGGCGCGCGGCACCCGGGACTTCAGCTCCACCATGCAGTTGGTGGCGGGTCGCTACGACGTGCTGTGCGACCCGCAGAGTGCCGAGCAGGGCCGAGATCTGCTGGCCCGGCTGAAGATCTGACCGTGGTCGACGTCACCGCTGCGGTCCGGGCGCGGGTACTCGAGCATTTCCGGAGTTCGGGCGAACCCGCCGAGGCCTCGGTGACTTTTCTCGGGGCCGACCGGATCCGTGTGCTGCGCTTCGACTCGGGCTGTGAATCAGGCGGGGACGGCCCGAACGCGCCTGCCCACTACGTGTCGCTGGGGTGCTCGTCGCAGCCGATGGTGGGTCCGGCCGAAGCAATGATGGATCCGGTGCGCGGACCGCGCGCCGAGGTGGCAGTGGCGCTGCGCGGCCCGGCGCCCACCGGCCTGGCTCGCTCGGTCGCCGTGGTGGCCGCGGCCCCCGCCGTCGAGGGCCTGGTGTTGGAGCCCGACGCGCTGATCGACCTGGAGACGCCGCTGTGGGACGGTGCGCCGTTCACCGCATTCCTGTTGGGGCGCAGCGATATCGACGACATCGAACTGCCGGACCCGGCGTCGCCGGTGGCGATTCTGGCCGCGGTGCCGATCACCCCGACCGAGGCCGCCTGGGTGCGGCTCAAGGGTGCCGAGGCGATGCGGGAGGCCTGGGAGCAGGACCGGGTGGACGTGACCGATCCACGTCGGAGAGCGGCCAGCCCGGCCTGAGGTCCTAGAGCCAGTTGTTGTGTCGGAACGTGCGATGCAGCAGCAGGCACACCGTCGCCATCAACAGCAGGACCGCGGGATAGCCCCATGCCCAATGTAATTCGGGCATGTGGTCGAAGTTCATGCCGTAGATCCCGGCCAGCGCCGTGGGGACGGCGGCGATGGCCACCCAGGCCGAGATCTTGCGCATGTCGACGTTCTGCTGCATCGCCACCTTGCCCAGCGCGGCCTGCACCAGCGAGCTGAGCAGCTCGTCGAAGCTGGCGATCCGGTCGGCCGCCTTGATGGTGTGGTCGAGCACGTCGCGCATGTAGCGGCGGATCTCGACGTTGATCAGGTCGTCATGGTGGGTACCGATGCGTTCCAGGTCGGTAGCCAGGGGGTTGACGGCTCGGCGCAACTCGACGACTTCCCGCTTGAGCAGGTAGATCGACTCGATATCGGTCAGTGGCCGCGGCGAGAAGATGTCCTCTTCCATCGCGTCGATGTCGGTTTCGATGAGATCGGTGACGTCGAGATAATGGTCGACGACGCTGTCGGCGATCGCGTGCATCACCGAGTAGGGGCCGAGTTTCAGCGATGCCGGTGAGGCCTCCAGGCGCTTGCGCACCCCGGCGAGGCCGCCGTGCTCGCCGTGGCGCACCGTCACCACGAAGTCCGGTCCGACGAAGATCATCACCTCGCCGGTTTCGACGATCTCTCGCATGTTGGCGATCGACTCGTGGTCGACGTACTTCACCGTCTTGAGCACGAGGAACAAGGTGTCGTCGTAGCGCTCCAGCTTCGGACGTTGGTGAGCGTGCACGGCGTCCTCGACCGCGAGCTCATGTAGGCAGAACACGTCGGCCACGGCCTGCATCTGATGCTCGTCGGGTTCGTGCAGTCCGATCCACACGAACGCGGGCCGCCCCTCGGCTTCGATCTCGCGCACCTTGTTCAGCGCCGCGGCGTGAGTGTATTTGCCGGGCAAGCGATTTCCCTCGCAGTAGACCCCGCAGTCGACCATCGCCCGAGCCACGGGAACGTGGATGCTGCGCGCGTCGGGATGATCGGGACGTGGTCGGCCGCCCTGGCGCATCAGCGACGGTGGCAGCGCACGAAATGATGGCACCGGCCGACCTCCCTTCGGACACCCGCCTGGTTCGGCTAGACGGATGGTACGCGCCGAAGCTGATACGGTCTGCTCACCTTCTGCTCACGACAGCACAACTCGCTCTTGTGATGACCCCGCGGTCGGTTACCCTGACGCCCGTGGCGGACAGTGCGGTTTCCCCAGAACACGACGTCGTGACGCGCACCCCGCAGGTGGTGGTCGACGACGCGGAGATCTTCGAGGCGCACGAGGGCGGCAAGCTCTCGGTGGCGCTGAGTTCGCCGCTGGACACCCAGCGCGCCCTGTCGATCGCCTACACCCCGGGTGTGGCGCAGGTGAGCAGGGCCATCGCCACCGACGCGACGCTGGCGGCCCGCTACACCTGGGCGAACCGTCTGGTCGCCGTGGTCAGTGACGGCACCGCGGTTCTGGGGCTCGGTGACATCGGGCCGGCGGCGTCACTGCCGGTGATGGAGGGCAAGAGCGCGCTGTTCAAGGCCTTCGGCGGGCTGAATTCGATCCCGATCGTGCTGGACACCAAGGACCCCGACGAGATCGTCGAGACGCTGATCCGGTTGCGGCCCACCTTCGGTGCGGTGAACCTCGAGGACATCTCCGCGCCGCGCTGTTTCGAGATCGAGCAGCGGGTGATCGAGGCGCTGGACTGCCCGGTGATGCATGACGACCAGCACGGCACGGCGATCGTCGTGCTCGCCGCGCTGTTCGGCGCGACGAAGGTGCTCGACCGGGACATGCACACCTTGAAGGTGGTGATCTCCGGTGCCGGCGCGGCCGGTATCGCCTGCGCGAACATTCTGCTGGCCCGCGGTATTCGCGATGTCACGGTGCTCGACAGCAAGGGCATCGTGGCCACCGGCCGCGACGACCTCAACCGGTTCAAGGCCGAGCTCGCCACGCGGACGAATCCTCGGGGGCTGCGCGGCGGCATGGCCGAGGCGCTGGCCGGTGCCGACGTGTTCATGGGGGTCTCGGCAGGGCTGGTGCCCGAGGAGCTGATCGCGACGATGGCGCCCGGCGGCATCGTCTTCGCGATGTCCAACCCGGATCCGGAGATCCATCCCGATGTGGCGCGCAAGTACGCCGCGGTGGTGGCCACCGGACGCAGTGACTTCCCGAACCAGATCAACAACGTGCTGGCGTTCCCCGGGGTGTTCCGCGGCGCGCTGGACGCGGGTGCCCGACGGATCACCGAGAGGATGAAGATGGCCGCGGCCGAGGCGATCTTCTCCGTCGTCGGCGACGACCTGGCCGTCGACCACATCGTGCCGAGCGCGCTGGATCCGCGGGTGGGTCCGGCGGTCGCGGCGGCCGTCGCCGCCGCATCCGAGGACTGAGTCTGCTGCGCCGGACGACGCGGTTGATCGCCGCACTGACACTGGTGTGGTGTGTGGCCGCCTGCGCAGGGCGGCCGGCTCCGCCGCCGATCCCGGTCGCGACCACCGCCGGAGGGGAGGCCGAGGTCGTCGCGCACCTGTACGCGTCAGCGCTGGGCTTCTACGGCAGCGCCGCTCAGGTCCGAGTCGTCGACGATCCGCTGGCAGGTCTGGATTCCGGTGACGCCACCGTGGTGCCGGGCTGGACAGGCCGGCTCCTCGCACGGTTCGACCCGGACGCGCCGGCGCGCTCGGATGTTCAGGTCTACCGTTCCCTGCTGGCCGCGCTGCCGGAGGGCGTGGCCGCCGGTGACTACACGACGGCGGCCGAGGACAAGCCGGCGGTGGCGATGACCTCCTCGGGTGCGCGGGACGCCGGTGCCGATGTCTCGGCGCTGGCGCGGCGGTGTCCCTCCGATCTCGCGGTCGGTGCGGTCAGCGGCACGTCGTGGCCGACGTCGATCGGCACGTGCACGCTGCCGCGGGCGCGTCAATTCACCGATGCTGCAACGATGTTCGCAGCGCTGCAGGCTGGGGAAGTGGGCCTGGCGTGGACGTCGACAGCGGCCGCGGGTGTGCCGTCGGACGTGGTCGTGCTGTCGGACAAGACGTCACTGATCCGGGCCGAGAACCTGGTGCCGCTCTACCGGCGCAATGTGTTGAGCGAGTCGCAAGTGTTGGCGCTCAACGAGATCGCGGGCGTCCTGGACACCGGATCGTTGGCCGACATGCGGCGCGAGATCGCCGAGGGCGCCGAGCCGGGTCAGGTGGCCGCGGGGTGGCTGGAGGCGCACCCCCTCGGTACCAGCAACTAGCAGTTGTTCGGCGAGCGCGCGTGTTTGCACAACAACACGCCGCAATCCCTGGCGGGCTGCGCGCGCTCGCGCCGATCGAGCGCGCGCCCGGGGTACGCGCCTTGACCGCACTGTCACTTAGTGACACACTCGGTAATGACACTAAGTGACAGGAGCGTTTATGGTGAGCACCTCACTGCCGGTGGGGGCGGCCAATGACAGGCAGGCTCGAGCCCGACTCGAGGTGTCCCGGCATGCATGCGCTCTGTTCTGGGAGCGCGGGGTGTCGGTCACCAGTGGTGACGACATCGCCGCCGCCGCAGGACTGTCGACGCGGACGATCTGGCGGTACTTCCGGTCCAAGGAGAGTTGCGTGGAGCCCGTGCTGGCGTTGTCGGCGCAACGCTTCATCGAGCTCGCCCGCCGGTGGCCGCCGGAACTGTCGCTGGCCGACCACATGGCGGTCACCTACACGGAGAACCCGCTGAGCCCGCAGGACATCGCCGACGAGATCAGTGCTCTCCGCATCACGACCCTGTCGCTCACCGAACCGGCGTTGCGGACGGCCTATCTGATGGTGCACGACGAGATGGAGCACGCCTTCGTCCCGATCATCGCTGATCGGCTCGGCCTCGCCGACAACGACGTGACCGCCCGGCTTTTCGCGGCAGCAGTCACCGCTGCGTTTCGGGTCATCGACGAGGACGTCGGCTACCGGGCCATCGTCGAGAAGGAGAAGATCACCCAGCAGCAGGCCTTGGCGATGATCGACCGTGCCATCAGAGACGCGACCAACGGCCAGTTGGGCGGACCCGTGCCGCACTGACCTCGAGCCACTCTAGAACCGTTCTGCCGCAACACCATTGATCCGTCGAGTGAGCACCATCTCGACGGTGCGACCCCGTGCGCCCACAACCAGGAAGAGAAGCCATGACCGCACCCGATCTGATTCCCGTCGCCGACCTGTTCAGCCCGCCCACCCGGGCCGCCGCCACCATCTCACCCGACGGCACCCGAATCGCGTTTCTCGCGCCATGGCGAAACCGCTTGAACGTCTGGGTCGAAGACCTGGATGCCGACTCCGCGATCCCGCGCTGCGTGACCGCCGACGACAACCGCAGCGTCCTGCACTTCGAGTGGACCGACGACCCCCGCTGGCTGATCTATCTGCAGGACAAGGACGGTGACGAGAACTGGCACATCCACCGGGTCGATCTCGACGACCCTGATTCGCCCGCCGTCGACCTGACGCCGTTTCCCGGCGTGATGGCCCTTCCGATCTGCGAGGTCAAGAACGGCACCGCGACGGTGATGATCAACAACCGGGACGTCACGCTGCTCGACGCGTACGAACTCGACATCGCCACCGGCCGGCTCACCCTTCTCGCGGAAAATCCGGGCCACGTGAACGGCTGGCTCGCCAATGACCGCGGGGATCTGCTCGCCACCTCCCTGACCCCGGACGGCGACCTCGAGCTCTCCCGTTGGGACGGATGCACTCTCGACCGCATCGCGACCTTCGACGGCAGCGACTACCCGGTCGGCATCCACCCGATGGCCATCACGCCCGACGGCACGGGTGTGTGGATGGGATCGAATCGCGGTAGCGACTGCACACGCCTCGTCCGGGTCGATCTCGCGACCGGCGACGAGACCGAGGTCGACAGCCACCCCGAGTACGACCTCGATCCGCGGGCCGCGGTCAGTCCGATCCTGCCGGGGCCGCTCATCTGCGATCGCCGCACCGGCGAGCTGCTCGCCGTGCGATACTACGCGCAGCGCCAGGTGATTCACGCGCTCGATCCGTATTTCGCCGACGTCCTCGCCAATCTGGAGAAGCTCTCCGACGGCGACCTCGGACGCCTGTCATCGGACGAGGACGGGCAGCGTTGGGTGGTCAGCTTCAATCACGACCGCGACCCGGGCGCCACCTATCTGTACGACCACCGCACCGGCCAGAGCAGACTGCTGTTCCGGCCCCTACCGCATTTGGACCCGGCCGTACTGGCCCCGATGCGGCCGGTCACCCTCACCGCCCGCGATGGTCTGACACTCCACGGATACCTGACAGTGCCCGTCGGTGTCGAGCCGCGAGAGCTACCGCTGGTGCTGACCGTCCACGGCGGGCCCTGGTATCGGGATTCCTGGGGCTTCGACGCCGGCGTCCAGCTGCTGGCCAATCGCGGATATGCGGTGCTGCAGGTCAACTTTCGCGGGTCGACGGGATACGGCAAGGCGTTCCTCAAGGCCGCGGTCGGTGAGTTCGCACAGAAGATGCACGACGATCTGATCGACGGGGTCACCTGGGCTGTCGAGCAGGGTTACGCGGACCCGCAGCGTGTCGCAATCTTCGGTGGCTCCTACGGCGGATATGCCGCGCTTGTCGGAATCACCTTCACCCCATATGTTTTCGCCGCAGCCATCGACTACGTCGGCATCTCGGATCTCGCGAACTTCATGCGGACCCTGCCACCCATCGCTCGTCCGCACCTGGTCAACAACTGGCACGCCTACGTCGGGGACCCTGACGATCCCGAACAGCTCGCCGACATGATGTCGCGCTCACCGATCACCAAGGTCGATCAGGTCCGCACACCGCTGCTGGTCATCCAGGGCGCCAACGACGTTCGCGTCGTGCAGGCCGAGTCCGACAACCTGGTCGACGCGCTGCGCGCCCGCGGTGTGGACGTTGACTACCTGGTCCAGTCCACCGAAGGTCACGGCGCCGTCAATCCGGAGAGCACGATCGAGATGTACGGGAGGATCGTGGGCTTTCTGGCCAAGCACCTGGGAGGTCGGGCGTGAGTGCCGGGGAATCCGATGTGACGCCGACCCTGCTCGCCCGCATGGGCGGTTGGTCGGGGATGCTCTATGCGAGTCTGCCCACCGTGGTGTTCGCCGCGGTCGACGCCGCGGCTCCGCTTCACCTCGCGGTCATGCTCGGGGTGGGCGCGGCCGCGGGGGTCGCTGCACTGCGGCTGGCCCGGCGTGAGCCACTCGCCCCCGCCTTCTCCGGTTTGTTCGGGGTGGCGGTCGGTGCGGTCATCGCCTTCTGGACCGGCGACGCGCGCGATTACTACGTGGTCGGTATCTGGGCGAGTTTGCTTCTCGCCGTGATGTTCTCGGCATCGATCATCATTCGGCAACCTCTAGTGGGTGTGGTTTGGAGTGCCCTCACCGGCAGCGGACAGGCATGGCGCACCCATCGGAGCACACGCCTGCGGTACGACATCGCCACGGCCGCTCTGACCGTCGTGTTCACTGCCCGCTTCATCGTGCAGTTCTGGCTGTACGGCGAGCATTCGGTGGCCTGGCTGGCTGTCGCCCGCATCGCGATGGGCTACCCGTTGACCGCGCTCGCCCTACTCGTCGTCGTGTGGGCCATCCGCGGTTCCCGACGGACTACTTCGTCAGCCGCGACACCACACGCGGGAACAGGCCCTGGTAGCCCGCTCCGACGAACCGGATGACGTACTCGAACATCCGCGCGTCGTTACCCACCAGGATGCGAGCCTTGTTCCTGCGGACCCCGTCGAGGATGATCTGCGCGGCCCGCTCAGGGCTGGTGTTGGCGAGCTTCTTGTCGAACGTCTTGGCCAGTTGCTCGGCATCCAGACCCTCGGCGGCGGTGGCGTTGCGGGCGATTGCGGTCTTGATGCCGCCGGGATGCACGCAGCTGACCTTCACCGGGTGGCCGGCCAGCGCCATCTCCTGGCGCAGCGCCTCGGTGAACCCGCGGACGGCGAACTTCGCCGCGTTGTAGGCGGCCTGTCCGGGCACCGAGAACAGCCCGAACACGCTCGAGACGTTGACGACGTGGCCGTCGCCGGAGGCGATCAGGTGCGGCAAGAAGGCCTTGGTGCCGTTGACCACTCCCCAGTAGTCGACATCCATCACCCGTTCCATGTCCTTGAACTGGCTGATCTCGATGTCGCCGGTGAATGCGATGCCCGCGTTGTTGTAGATCTGGTTGACCTTGCCGAAGTGCTGGGCGACGCTGTCGGCGTAGAGCAGAAAGGTCTCCCGCTCGGTGACGTTGAGGCGGTCGGCCTTCACCGGTGCGCCGATGGCCTTGAGGCGTTCCTCGGTGGCCGCCAGGCCTTCGGTGTCGACATCGCTGATCGCCACGCTGGCGCCGGAGCGGCCGAGTTCGATGGCCAGCGCCTGACCGATGCCTGAGCCGGCGCCGGTCACGACGGCCACCTTTCCGGCGAAGCCCTGCATGTGCACTCCCTCGAGTTGTTGGACGCGTGCTGAGTGATCCCGAGCCTAACCGGTACCCGCGGTCCCCTGTATGTCAGGACGGTCGCGGACGCGGAAAAGGCGGGACCCGACGGCTTCGCGCTCTGGATGTAGGCGGCGAGAAGAGGCGCCGCTGCGTAGCACCGGCAGTAATACCTGGGGCGTCCATTGCGACAATCACAGCGTGACGTCTCGCATCTCCGTCCTCGCCGCACTGGGCGCCGCCCTCGCCATCGCAGCACCGGTCGCCGCTACCACCGCCGCAGCACCCGCCCAGGCCGATCCCGGCGTCGACGTGTTCCTCTCCGCGCTGGACCACTACCGACTGGGCGATATCGATCCGGCCACCGCGGTCCGCGTGGGCGAGCAGGTGTGTCCGATGCTCTCCGAGCCGGGGCAGAACATGGCGAACGTCGCGGCCAAGGTCGCCGACGAGCTGGGCCGACCGCTCGGACCGGCGACCATGTTCACCGGTCTGGCCATTCAGATCATGTGCCCGCGCGCCGTCAGCGCGCTCACCGATGGGGTGCCGTTCTCGTTCATGCGGTGAGCGCTCGACGGCCGCGACCGCGCGCAAAGTGCACGCGGTTCGCGGCGCGTCGGCGTACAAACCCGCGCGCTCGCCAACCGACGCTCGCCGAACCGAAGCTAGCCGAACGCGGTGTCGATGATTTCCTGCTGCTCGACGGCGTGCACCTTCGACGAACCCGATGAC
The DNA here is from genome assembly GCF_055419625.1 of Mycobacterium sp. IDUB_1. Lineage (NCBI taxonomy): Bacteria > Bacillati > Actinomycetota > Actinomycetes > Mycobacteriales > Mycobacteriaceae > Mycobacterium > Mycobacterium sp. IDUB_1. The sequence continues at coordinate 708,463 of NZ_JBVAYA010000002.1, forward strand.
GGCGCCGACATCGCCCGCCGCGAGATCCGCTTGATCCCGGCGAGGTGGTCGGGCAGCAGCTCGGGCAGCGTCAGCCCCATCGTCGGCCAGGCACCCTGGTTCGCCGGCTCTTCCTGGACCCAGAACTTCTCGGTGGCGTTCGGGTAGCGGTCCAGCGTCTCAGCCAGCCGCCGCCGGGGCAGCGGCGCCAGCTGCTCGACGCGCACGATCGCGACGTCCTCCCGCTTGTCCTTGGCCTTGCGCGCCGCCAGCTCGTAGTAGAGCTTGCCGCTGGTCAGCAGGATGCGCGTGACCTTCGACCGGTCACCGTCGCCCTCGTCGTAGGTGGGCTCCTCGAGCACCGACCGGAACTTCTGCTCGGTGAACTCCTTGAGATCACTCACCGCCGCCTTGTTGCGCAGCATGGACTTCGGCGTGGCGACGATCAGCGGCCGCTGGATGCCGTCGAGGCCGTGGCGACGCAGCAGGTGGAAGTAGTTCGCCGGTGTGGACGGCATCGCGATCGTCATCGAGCCCTCAGCCCACAGCAGCAGGAACCGCTCGATGCGGGCCGACGTGTGGTCAGGCCCCTGGCCCTCGTGGCCGTGCGGCAGCAGCAGCACGACGTCGGAGAGCTGACCCCACTTGGCCTCACCGGAGCTGATGAACTCGTCGATGATCGATTGCGCACCGTTGACGAAGTCGCCGAACTGGGCCTCCCACAGCACCAGCGCATCGGGGTTGCCCACCGAGTAGCCGTATTCGAAGCCGACGGCGGCGTATTCCGAGAGCGCCGAGTCGTAGACCATGAACCGGCCGCCGGTCGGGTTGCCGTCGGAGTCGACGGTCAGCAGGTCCAGCGGGGTGAACTCCTTGCCGCTCTTGCGGTCGATGATCACCGAGTGCCGCTGGGTGAACGTGCCGCGGCGGGTGTCCTGGCCGGTCATGCGGATCGTCTTGCCTTCGGCCAGGAAGGTGCCCAGTGCCAGCAGCTCGGCGAACGCCCAGTCGACCTTGCCCTCGTAGGCCATCTCGCGGCGCTTCTCGAGCACCGGCTTGACGCGCGGGTGCACGTTGAAGTCCTCGCCGTACGCCAGGTGCGCGTCGCCGATGCGTTGCAGCAGCGACTTGTCGACCGCGGTGTTCATCCCGGCGGGGACCATCTGGTCGGATTCCACCGAATGGCTGGGTTCGACGGCGTGCTTCTCGAGTTCGCGGACCTCGTTGAAGACCCGTTCGAGTTGGCCCTGGTAGTCGCGCAGCGCGTCCTCGGCCTCCTTCATCGAGATGTCGCCGCGGCCGATCAGCGCCTCGGTGTAGGTCTTGCGGACTCCGCGCTTGGTGTCGATGACGTCGTACATGTTGGGCTGCGTCATCGACGGGTCGTCACCCTCGTTGTGCCCGCGGCGCCGGTAGCACAGCATGTCGATGACGACGTCCTTCTTGAACTTCTGGCGGAAGTCCACGGCCAGCTTGGCCACCCACACCGCGGCCTCGGGGTCGTCGCCGTTGACGTGGAAGATCGGCGCGCCGATCATCTTGGCCACGTCGGTGCAGTACTCCGACGAGCGCGAGTCGTACGGCGATGTGGTGAAGCCGATCTGGTTGTTGACGATGATGTGGATCGTGCCGCCCGTGCGGTACCCGCGGAGCAGCGCCAGATTCAGCGTCTCGGCGACCACGCCCTGCCCGGCGAATGCAGCGTCACCGTGCAGCATCATCGGCACGACGGTGAAGTCGTTGCTGCCGTTGGTCTCCTCGCCGGTGTCGAGCAAGTCCTGCTTGGCGCGCACGATGCCTTCGAGGACCGGGTCGACGGCCTCGAGGTGGCTGGGGTTGGCCACCAGTGACACCGCGATGTCGTTGTCGCCGAACATCTGGATGTAGGTGCCTGTGGCGCCGAGGTGGTACTTGACGTCGCCGGAGCCGTGCGCCTGCGAGGGATTCAGGTTGCCCTCGAACTCGGTGAAGATCTGGCTGTAGGGCTTGCCGACGATGTTGGCGAGCACGTTGAGCCGGCCGCGGTGGGGCATGCCGATGACGACCTCGTGCAGCCCGTGTTCGGCGGCCTGGTCGATCGCGGCGTCCATCATCGGGATGACGGTCTCCGCGCCCTCCAATGAAAAGCGTTTCTGCCCAACGTATTTGGTCTGCAGGAACGTCTCGAAGGCTTCCGCGGCGTTCAGCTTGGAGAGGATGTACTTCTGCTCGGCGACCGTCGGCTTCTCGTGCTTGATCTCGATGCGGTCCTGGAGCCACTGCTGCTGCTCGGGCTCGAGGATGTGCGTGTACTCGACGCCGACGTGGCGGCAGTAGGCGTCGCGCAGCAGGCCCAGGATGTCGCGCAGCTTCTTGTGCGTCTGCCCGGCGAATCCGTTGACCTTGAACTCGCGGTCGAGGTCCCACAGCGTCAGCCCGTGGGTGTTGACGTCGAGGTCGGGGTGGCTGCGGAAGCGGGTGTTGTCCAGGCGCAGCGGGTCGATGTCGGCCATCAGGTGGCCGCGGTTGCGGTACGCCGCGATCAGTTCGATGACGCGCGCGTTCTTGTCTTCGATGGAGTCGGGGTTGTCGATGCGCCAGCGCACCGGCTCGTAGGGGATGCCGAGCTCGCGGAAGATCTCGTCGTAGAACTCGTCGTCGAGCAGCAGTTGATGGATCGTGCGCAGGAAGTCACCCGACTCGGCACCCTGGATGATGCGGTGGTCGTAGGTCGACGTGAGCGTCATCAGCTTGCCGACGCCGACCTCGTTGATGCGTTCCGAGCTGGCGCCCTGGAACTCCGCGGGGTACTCCATTGCGCCGGCGCCGATGATCGCGCCCTGGCCCTGCATCAGCCGCGGCACCGAGTGGACGGTGCCGATGGTGCCCGGGTTGGTGAGCGAAATCGTCACGCCGGCAAAGTCTTCGGCGGTCAGCTTGCCGTCGCGCGCGCGGCGCACGATGTCCTCGTAGGCGGCGATGAACTGACTGAAACTCATGGTCTCGCAGTTCTTGATCGACGCGACGACCAGTTGCCGGCCCCCGTTCTTGCCCACCAGGTCGATCGCGAGGCCGAGGTTGGTGTGCGCGGGTGTGACCGAGGTGGGCTTCCCGTCGATCTCGGCGAAGTGCCGGTTCATGTTCGGGAACTTCTTGACCGCCTGCACGATCGCGTACCCCAGCAGATGGGTGAACGAGATCTTGCCGCCGCGAGTGCGCTTGAGGTGGTTGTTGATGACGATGCGGTTGTCGATCATCGCCTTGGCCGGGATGGCCCGCACGCTGGTGGCGGTCGGCACGACCAGCGACGCCGACATGTTCTTGACGACGGCCGCGGCGGCGCCGCGCAGCACCTGCGTTTCGTCGCCGCCATCGTCTGTGGCCCCTGAAGCGGCCCCTGAAGCGGCGGCCGCCGGTTCCTTCTTCTGCGGCGCCTTCTCGGGGGCTTTGGCCGCGGGTTCCTTCTTCTTTTCAGGTGCCTTTTCGGTCGCCTTCTCGGCGGGCTCGGCCTTGGGCGGGGCCGGCTTCGCCGGGGCCTTCGTGGCCGCGGCGCCGTTGCTGCTCGCGGCCTTCGGCGGCGGCGCCTTGGCGGGTTCGGGCGGGCTCATCGGACCTGACGAGCGCGCCGACGAACCGTTCGCGCGCGCCGGGGCACTGCTGGCGGCGTCGGTGGTGGGTTCGGGGGAGTAGTCGACGAGGAACTCGTGCCAACTCGGGTCCACCGACGAGGGATCCTCGCGGAACTTGCGGTACATCTCTTCGACCAACCACTCGTTCTGACCGAATGGTGAAGGTGAATTCACGGCTGCTGTTCGCCTCAATTCTTCGTTTCCGGCCAGTGCTCCGCGGCAGCCGGCCACCCCTTAATGAACCCGGTGTGCGGTCACCCGCAATTCCGCCGCATCAAGGCTAGCGCTTCCGCGACCGGGGGGACCAGGCAACGTCTGTATGGGTCGTTGTGGTCATAGAGAACACTCACGCGAACATCTGCGAACACTCACGCGAACACGCGAATGCCGTCTCAGGAGGGCGGGGCGGGGAGCAGATGCAGCTGCGACGGCCAGCGCGGCGGCGGAGCGCCGAAGGCGTCGCGGGCGTTCTGCACGATCTTCTTGGCCATCATTCGGTTACCGACCCCACCGACGACGGCGCCGATGCCGACGGGCAGCATCTTGCCGAACATCATCGCGCCCCGCTTGAGGGTGTAGCGCTTGACGAAGTACCTCAGCAGACGGTTGTTCAGTTGAGACACAGCGGGCAGCGGCAGCGAGGCTGCACCGTCGGACAGCCAACCGCCGCTGGTGCGGCCACGGCCGAGCAGGTCGGCGATCGCGCCCTTGCTGTCGTCGCCGACGAGCACGGCCAGCACGAGGGCGCGGCGCCGTTCGCGTTCTTCGGCGGGCACGCCGTGCACCTCGGCGACGGCCAGCACGAACACCGAGGTGGCCTCCAGGAACACCACGGTCTCTCCGGCAACCGCGGACAGTGCGACCAGGGTGCCGATGCCGGGGAAGGCCGCTGCGGAGCCGACCGCCGCACCACTGGCCATCACCGCCGCCATGTAGTGCTTCTCGAGCTTGGTGATGATCTCGGCCGGCGTCGCGCCCGGAGTGCTCTCCCGGAGTCGGCCGACGTAGGCGCGCACGGCGGGTGCCTGGACCCGGGCGCCGCGCTCGATGATCTGGCTGAGCGCCTTGGCGGCAGCGCTGGGATCGTCCTCGCGTACTGCGGGCTCCTTGCTCTTCGCCCGTGACCATGCACTCATCGATCGGCCTCTCATCGAGTGGATCTATTCCCAGGCTAATCCCTGTTGACACCCGGAAAACGAATGACGACCCGGTGAGGGTGCCCGAGGTGACGGCGGTCACTGTTCGCCGAGAGGGGAAGGATTTATTGGGAAGCGACGCTAACCATGTGCATGGCAGTATCCCCTGATGTGGACCTGACGCCGCTCGACACCACCCGTGGAGTGGCTCCCGAACCCCCGACCGCTTCCAGCCGCCTGCGCATGATCGTGGTGCTGGGCTTGCTGGTCGCCCTCGGTCCGCTGACGATCGACATGTACCTGCCGGCGCTACCGGGGATCGCCGACGAGTTGTCGGTGTCGTCGTCTGTGGCGCAGTTGACGCTGACGGGCACGCTGGCCGGCCTCGCGCTGGGGCAGCTGATCATCGGGCCGCTGTCGGACTCGCTCGGCCGTCGCAAGCCGTTGATCGGCGGCATCGTGCTGCACATGCTGGCGTCGGTGCTGTGTCTGTTCGCACCCAACATCGCGGTGCTGGGTGTTGCGCGCGGTCTGCAGGGTGTCGGGGCGGCCGCAGGCATGGTGGTCGCGCTCGCGGTGGTCGGTGATCTGTACAAGGACAACGTCGCCGCGACGGTGATGTCGCGGCTGATGCTGGTCCTCGGTGTGGCGCCGGTGCTGGCCCCGTCGCTGGGTGCGGCGGTGCTGCTCCACGCGTCCTGGCACTGGATCTTCGCTGCGCTGGTCGTCCTCGCCGCTGCGCTGCTGGTGATGGCTGTGCTGGCTCTCCCGGAGACGCTGCCGGTCGTGCATCGCCGGCCCTTGAAGGTGGTCGGTATCGCACGCACCTACGTCGAACTGCTGCGCGACACCCGCTTCGTGATCCTCGTCCTCGTCGCGGCGCTCGGCATGTCCGGTCTGTTCGCCTACATCGCGGGTGCCTCGTTCGTCCTGCAGGGCCGCTACGGCATCGACCAGACGGCGTTCGCGCTGGTGTTCGGCGCCGGCGCGATCGCGCTGATCGGCTCGACGCAGTTCAACGTCGTGCTGCTGCGCCGGTTCTCGCCGCAGCAGATCATGGTGTGGGCGTTGGCCGTGGCGTCGGTGTTCGGTGCTGTGTTCGTCGCGCTGGCGGCCGCTCACGTGGGCGGGCTGTTCGGATTCGTCGTCCCGGTGTGGGCGATCCTGGCGGCGATGGGCTTGGTGATCCCGAACGCACCGGCGGTCGCACTCACCCGGCATCCGGATGCCTCGGGCACAGCGGCGGCGCTGCTCGGTGCCTTCCAATTCGGCCTGGGCGCAGCCGTTGCGCCCCTGGTCGGCGTGCTGGGCAACGACGAGTTGGCGATGGCCGGGGTGATGGCCACCGGTGTGGTGGTCGCTCTGGTCGCGCTGTTGCTGACCGGCGCGCACCGGGCGCCCGCACCCGACTTGTCGTGACTCGTGCCGATCCGTAGCGTCGGCGCGGACCGTTTCCACACCTGACGTCGATGGCTGAATGTCTTCCACCATGCTCGATTTCGTGACGCCACGCTCCCGACCGGCCAATCCATGGCACGCGCTGTGGGCGCTTCTCGTGGGCTTCTTCATGATCCTGGTCGACGCGACGATCGTCGCCGTCGCGAATCCCGCGATCATGTCCGCACTCGGCGTCGGGTACGACGCCGTGATCTGGGTCACCAGCGCCTACCTGCTGGCCTACGCCGTACCGCTGCTCGTGTCCGGTCGCCTCGGTGATCGCTACGGGCCGCGCAACGTCTACCTGGTCGGCCTGTCGGTGTTCACGTTGGCCTCGCTGTGGTGCGGGCTGGCCGAGAGCATCGGCATGCTCGTCGCGGCTCGGGTCCTGCAAGGTGTCGGTGCTGCGCTGCTCACGCCGCAGACCCTGTCGGTGATCACCCGGACGTTCCCCGCCGAGCGGCGAGGTGTCGCGATGAGCGTCTGGGGCGCGACGGCGGGGGTGGCCACGCTCGTGGGCCCGCTGGCCGGTGGCGTGCTGGTCGACCACCTGGGCTGGCAGTGGATCTTCTTCGTCAACGTTCCCGTCGGCGTGCTGGGTCTGGTGCTGGCGCTGCGGCTGGTGCCCGCGCTGCCCACCCAGAGCACACGCGTCGACGTCTTGGGCGTGGCGTTGTCGGCGGTGGGCTTGTTCCTGATCGTGTTCGGTCTGCAAGAGGGGCAGGCCCACGACTGGGCGCCGTGGATCTGGGCGGCGATCGGGGTGGGGGTCGCGGTCATGGCCGTGTTCGTGATGTGGCAGTCGGTCACCCGCGGTGAGCCGCTCATCCCGCTGTCGATATTCGGTGACCGTGACTTCTCGATGTCGAACCTCGGCATCGCGACGATGGGGTTCGTCGCGACGTCGATGATCCTGCCCCTGATGTTCTATGCGCAGGCGGTGTGCGGTCTGACGCCGACGCGCGCGGCGCTGCTGACCGCGCCGATGGCAGTGGCGACGGGCGTGCTGGCGCCGATCGTCGGCAAGATCGTGGATCGCGCTCATCCCCGCCCGGTGATCGGGTTCGGGTTCTCGATGCTGGCCATCGCGCTGACCTGGTTGTCGTTCGACATGACGCCGACGACTCCGATCTGGCGGTTGGTGGTGCCGCTGACCCTGATGGGTGTGGGTATGGCGTTCATCTGGTCGCCGCTGGCCGCGACGGCCACCCGGAACCTTCCGCCGCATGTGGCCGGTGCCGGCTCCGGGGTGTACAACACCACCCGCCAGGTCGGCTCGGTGCTGGGCAGCGCGGGTATGGCCGCGTTCCTGGCGTCGCGGTTGTCAGCGGAGATGCCGGGCGCGCCCGGCGGTGCGGGAGCGTCGGAGAGCGGCGTCGGGCAGCTACCCGGCTTCCTCCACGCCCCGTTCTCGGCAGCCATGTCGCAGGCGATGCTGCTGCCGGCGTTCATCGCGCTCTTCGGGGTAGTCGCCGCGCTCTTCCTGACGGGCGGGGTGCACCGGCGCTGGGCGCCGCCGGCCGACACCGGGGCCGACGCAGACGCCGATGCCGACGACGACGGTGACTGGGTTGATGACGATGACTACGTGGAGTACGTCGTCGACTGGGAGCCCCACGAGCCCGACACCGACGTGTTGGAGCGGGTAACCGACAGCGGCGGCGGCCGGCACGCGCGGGGCTAGCCGCGTTCCATCAGCGCACTCAGTTGCGCATTGGTCTTGGTCAGCGCCGTGGTCAGGGCGCCGAACGCGCGGTCACGCACGCGGACCTTGTCGCCGAAGTCGGGGAACAGGTCGCGCAGCACGTTGAGTCGCGAGGCCTTGAGCCAGTCCATCAATTCGGGGTCCTGTAGCCATCTCACTTGAGCGGTGTTGTCGGACAGCAGGATTCGAAGCCAGTCCACCGGGGCATCGGGGTGGGTGATGGGTGCGCACAGATCGTTGCGGACGTCGTCGTCGCCGTAGGCGGCCTCCACGTGGGCGATGAACGCCGAGCTGAACACCTGCTGGCATCCCCGCACGCTCTGCAGTGTCATCCGGTCACCGTCGAACACCGGCACCGACGGCGGACGCGGCAGTCCCTGCGTCGTGCAGTCCACGTACAGCGACGGGGTGGCGGTCGCGATCTCGCCGTCGCGCAACACGATTCGGTCGTGCTCGGCGCGTTGGAGATGGCCGAGCCGCACCACGTCGTCGATCAGGCGCAGCTGCTCGAGCTCGCCGGAGGACACGATCGCGCAGTGGTACATCGTCGGGGTGACGTCGGGATCGAGCCGGAACAGGGTCGCGTCGGCCTCGAGCCGGGTCAGCAGATCGTCGACGGAGGTGGCCTCGGCGACCGCTGCCATCCGGGAGGCGATCGACTCCCGCATCGTCTTGACGAACTGCTCGCCCGGCTGGATGTTCGCCCGGTTCAGCAGCCACGAGTCGCGCGGCATGATCCACCGGAGGTTCTCGGGCAGGACGCCGGAGCGCATCAGCCACAGACAGCAGTCCATGCCGGTCTTGCCGCCGCCGACGATCGTGTAGTGCTCGCGGCCCGCTGCGCGGCGGGGCAGGTCGTTCGGGGTGACGACGTCGATGCCGTCGGCCACCGAGAACGGCGCCGAGCGCATCGACTGCACCACGGTCAGCAGGTAGGTCGCATCGACCACCCTCCGCCGCACGGTGACGTCGTGCTCGGTCCCGTCGAGGGTGCGAAACCTGTTGTCGCCCAGGTAGTGCGAGGACGGATAGTAGGACAGCCGGCCCGTGGGCAGCATCTGGTGGCGCATCACCTGGTCGTAGTAGGCGCACACCTCGTGACCGGTCGCCAGCTCGAAGAAACCCTCGTTGGGCCCCGACTCGTCGATCCAGTCCTCGTTGCCCAGCGCGCGGGAATTCACGCCGTAGTAGGCCGAGGGCTGGTGCAGCCGGACGAACGGATACACCCAGTTCCAATGCCCGCCGGGCTGGTGGTTCTCGTCGACGAGCACGATCGTGGCATCGGTTTCGGTGAGCATCGTGTCGACGAACGCCATCCCCATCGCGCCTGCGCCGATCACCAGGTAGTCGGCCTCGATGCTCGTCATCGCCGCCACGCTACGTGACGCCTGGCACTCAGCTGAACAGCACGGCGGGGTTCAGATACCCGGTGGGGTCGAACGCGGCCTTCACCGCCCGCATCGCCGCGATGTCGGCGTTGGTGCGCGACATCGCGACGTAGTCGCGTTTGCGGGTCCCGACGCCATGTTCGGAGCTGACGTTGCCGTCGTGGCGCGCGATCAGCGCCATCATCGCGGTGTAGAGGGCGTGCTCGGGCTCGCCGGTGAGCGCGCACCGCACGATGTTGAGGTGCAGGTTGCCTTCGCCGACATGTCCGAACAACACCGGGATCGCGTCGGGCGCATGGTCGGCGATCAGTGTCACCGCCTCGGCGGCGAACGGTGTGATCGACGAGAGTGGCAGTGAGACATCGAATTTCAGCGGTGGGCCGTAGACGCCGAGTACCTCGGCGACTGCCTCGCGGACCTGCCAGAGCCGCTGCTGGGCGCTTGCGTCGACACCGACGGCGGGCTCGCCGCACAGGTCGGCGTCGGCCAGCGCGTCGGCCAGCCGCTCGGTCAGGTCTGTGTCGCCGGCCAACTCGATGAGCAGCAACCAGTCACCACCGACCGGGGCGGCGACGCCGACGTGCTCGGCGGTCAGCGCGCTGGCCCGGGCGTCGATGAGCTCGAGTGCCGCGATGCCGTCGGTGTCCCGGAACACCCGGGCGGTCGCCAGCAGCGCGTCGAGGTCGGTGAACCCGCAGATCGCGGTCACGCGGTGGCGGGGCGTGGGGTGCAGTCGCAGATCCAGCCCGGTGATCACGCCCAGCGTGCCCTCGGCGCCGACGAACAGCGACGCCAGGTCGTAGCCGGTGTTGTCGCTGCGTACCTGGCTGTGCCGGTGCACGATCGACCCGTCGGGCAGTACCACGTCGAGGCCCAGCACCTGTTCGCCCATGTTGCCGTAGCTGACGGTGCGCAGCCCGCCGGCGTTGGTCGACGCCATCCCGCCGACGGTCGCCGAATCGCGGGCGGCCAGATCGACGCCGAAGACCAGGCCGGCGGCTGTCGCGGCCCGCTGCACCTCGGACAGCGTCACCCCGGCCCCGACGTGCACCCGCCGCTCCACGGCGTCGACCTCGCCGATCTCGCGCAGCCGCTCGGTGGACAGCAGCACGTCGTCGTGCTCGGGCACCGTGCCCGCCACCAACGACGTCCGGCCGCCCTGCACGGTCACGCTGACTCCCGCGTCGCGGCAGGCGGTGAGCACTGCGGCGACCTCGTCGGCGGAACCGGGGCGCACCAGGACCGCGGCCCGGCCGCGATAGCGCCCGGTGTGGTCGACGCTGCGGCCCTCGAGCACGTCTGGATCGGTGCTCACCTGCGAGGCGCCGACGATCGCCGCGAGGTGTTCGGTCAGCGCTTCGGTCATGGGCCCGGTGTATCACACGACGAGAGCGACAGGAACGCGCCCAATTCGACCAGGCGGTCAGGCGTGCTGGGCAGGTACTCGGTGAGCTGCGGTGAGCGCACGACCACCGCCAGGTACTTCGCGCGGCTGATCGCGACGTTGAGGCGATTCCTGTTGAGCAGGAACGCGATTCCGCGGGGAACCTCGTCGATCGAGGACGCCGTCATCGACACGAACACCACCGTGGCCTGCTGGCCCTGGAACTTGTCGACCGTGCCCACCCGGACGTCGGCGAACCCGGCGGCGTCGAGGTGGCCGCGCACCTGCACGACCTGCGCGTTGTACGGGGTGACCACGAGCACGTCGTCCTGCGTGAGCGGGCGGGTGCTGTCCTCGTCGGTCCAGTCCGCACCGAGCAGGTCGCGGATCGCGGCGACGATCGCCGCCGCCTCCTCCGGGCTGTCGGTGACGTTGCCGTGGTGCTCGACGGCCAGGGTGTGGATACCGGGTGCGACGCCGGCGAGCCGGCGCGCGGCGGTCACGGGTTCGTGGGACTGCAGCCGGTTGTCGTATGACAGGCGCGACACGCCGCGGCACACCTGCGGATGCATCCGGTAGGAGCAGTGCAGGAAGTAGCCGCGCTCGGGCGGCAGGGTGTGGTGGCCGTCGACCAGCCACGCCAGCGCCGAGCCGTCCACCGGTTCCGGATGGGTGCCCTGGCTGACCTGCGGCAGCTGCTGCGGGTCGCCGAGCAGCAGCAGGTTGTGCGACGCTCGGGCCACCGCGATCGTGTTGGCGAGGCTGAACTGGCCGGCTTCTTCCACGACGAGCAGGTCCAGCGATGCGGCAGGGACACGACGCTCGTTGGCGAAGTCCCACGCGGTGCCGCCGATCACGCAACCGTCGTGCTCGGCGACGAACGCCGGGTAGTCCTTCTCGTCGACCTCCTGCCACGGGGCGCCGACGGACTTCTTCTTGCCCACCCGTGCGCCGTCGACCCCGGCCGCGAGGATTCCGGCGAAGAGGTTCTCCACGACCGCGTGCGCCTGGGCGACGACCCCGACCCGCCAGCCGTGGTCGTTGACCAGCCGGGCGATGACCTGGGCGGCGGTGAACGTCTTGCCGGTGCCGGGCGGGCCGTGCACCGCGAGGTAGGACGCGTCGAGATCGAGCAGCGCGGCCGTGATGTCGTCGACGACGACGCCGGAGTCGGGCAGCGTGGCGCCGCTGCGGGTGCGTGGCGCCCGCCGCAGCAGCAGGTCGGTCATCGCGCCCGGGCGCAGCCGCGGCAGCGCATCGGCGACGTCGGCGGCGATCGCCGCGATCGAGTCGGCGAGCGGCCGGGTGCTGATCGGCGGGCCGGGTGTCAACGCGAACGGCACCTGGCTGAACACGTCGCCGTCCTTGGGTTGCCGCTCGATGACGGTCACCTCGGTGGGGGCGTCGATGTTGTCGCACTCGGCCACCGAGACGGTGGCGAAGCCGCGCCGGTCGGGGTCGTCGGCCAGGCCCGCCGGTGCGGGCGGGTCGTAGAGCGCGTACATGTCGCGGTCCAGATCACCGTTGGCAATCTCGCCGCGAAGAACCAAGCGGCGCTGTGGTTTCCGAGCCCGCGGCGGCTGGTGCCAATCCTCGGCGATGTCGTGGTCGTCGACCAGGAACACCCCGCTGCTATCCGCCCACTCCTCCACGGGGTTGTTCACCCGGTCGAAGTGTCCCCACCAGAACGGCTTGTCCTCGCGCTGGTGAAAGCCCTTGGCGGCAGCGATCATCGCGACAGCCGTCTGCTCGGGCGTGCGCGGCTCCACGCCGTCACCGGCGAACTTGAGTAACCGCCGTTCGACCGCATCCGGCTCGACCGCCGGTACCGTCGCGCCGTCGACCGGCACGGGCCCGCGGGGCGGCACCCCGGCTTCGATCGCGCGCGCCACCAGCCAGTCACGTAGGCGGCGCGTCGAGCGGCAGTCGTAGCGGTTGTACTCCTCGATCTCTTTGAGCACCGTCGCGGCGTCGTCGACGCGGCCGGCATCCCGCAGTTCGCAGTAGTGGGCGTACTCGGTGATCGACGCGGTGGCCGTGGTGACCTCACCGTCGCGCAACTCGTTGCCCATGTACAACGGTTCCAGGCTCTTGATGCTGTAGTTCTCGGTGCCGACCCGAATGCTCTTGCGCACCAACGGATACAGGTCGACCAGCACGCCCTCGCGGAGCAGCTCGTCCACGTCGCGTTCGCCGACGCCGTAGCGGCCGGCCAGCCGCAGCAGCGTGCTCTTCTCGTAGGCCGCGTAGTGGTAGATGTGCATGCGGGGGTAGCGGCGCCGCCGCTTGCGGACCAGGTCGAGAAACGCGACCAGCGCCGCGCGTTCGTCGGCGCGGGTGTGCGCCCACAGCGGGGAGAACTCGTCGGCGACGGTCAGCACACCCCACAGGTATTCGAGGCCCCACTCGCGGCCGTCGGCGGTCCACAGCGGATCACCCTCGAAGTCGAAGAAGAGGTCGCCCTTGTCGGCGTCGGGCAGCACCATCAGCGGTTGCGGGTCCACGACGCGGTAGGGCGGCTTGCCGTCGACCCGGTCGGCGATCTGCAGGCGTGCCTGTGAGGTCAGTGCGCCGACGGCGCGGGGGGACAGGTCGGGCACAGCGTTCTCGTGGGCGGCGAGCTCGCGCACGGTCGTGATGCCGGCGTCGAGCAGCCGGGCGCGCTGGCTGACCCGCATGCCCGCGACCAGTAGCAGATCGTCGTGGGCGCGGACCTGCTCCTCGCAGTCGGCGCACCGGAAACAAGCGCGCACGGACTCGTCCTCCCACGTCGCCGGAGTCCCTCCGGCTTCGTGCCGGTCGAGCAGATGCTGCAGCGCGGCGCGGCGAGGTCGGTACACCGGTAGCAGCTCGTCGACGGGGTAGCTGACGGTGGCCCCGTCGCCGAGAACGAGATCGACCTCGGGTGCGACGGGCACCCCGGCCGCGGCCAGCGTGTCGACGTAGGCGGCCAGCTGCAGCAGGGCCTCGACCTTCACCGAGCGGGCCAGCTTGGTGTCGCGCAGGCGGTAGCGGGGGCCCTTCTCGGACTGCTCGAGCAGCAGGAAGTCGGCGAACCCGACGAACCGGCCGTCGAACATCGCGGCTTGGTAGATCACCGGTGCGCGCCGCTCGATCGCCCGCAGCGTCTGCTCCGCCGCCGCGGTCAGCCCTGCGAGGGTGTAGTCGGGCCGACCGATGACGGTGATCTCGGCGTCGGCACGCAGCGCGTCGAGGTGCCTGCGCTCGTGCTCGTCGCCCAAGTGCGATGTGCGCGCGAGCATCTCGTCATCGCTGGCGATCGCCGCGCTACGGCCGAGCTTGACGTCGAACGAGCGCAGCAGCGCGTACTCGCAGCGGGCGGCCGCGGCGAGATCGGAGGCGCTGTAGACGACCCGGCCGTCGATGACGAACACGCCGCCACTGTAGGGCAGCCCACCGACGCCGCACCCCGCCGCAGACCGCGCCCGTACGCCTCAGCGCGGCGTGTTGCCGATCAGCTCGACTCCGCTGCCGTTCCAGCGGAACTTGACGATGCTGTCCAGCCCGGGCGTGCCGCCGGAGTACTTCAGCGCGACGGTGTCGCCGGTGGTGCCGGTGCTGTCGAGACCGTTGAAGCCGTAGGTGTCCGGCACCCCGGTGGGGATGAACTTGCCGCGGTGGAACAGCACGGCCCGGGTGTTGGCGTTCTGCGAGTTGGTGTTGGCCTTGACGATCACCGCGGACAGCTGCGCGCACTCGTTGTAGTTGCCGGCCACCGGTTCGGGGCTCCACGCCTGCTTGCTGCGCGGGTCGCGGGGGAGTTGGGACACCGCGTTCGCGATCTCGGGGGCGGCGAGGTCGGTGGCGCAGGGATCGGCGGCGGGCGCAGGTCCCGGCGGCGGCCCGACCGGCGCCACGGTCGGCGCAGGTGCTGCCGAGGGAGCCGCCGAGGCCGTCGGACCCGGCGTTTTCGATGCGGTCGAATCACCTGAGCCGCAGCCCGCGAGGACGAGGGCTGCGGCACCCATCACTGCTGCCCACTTCACAACAGGCGACCGTACCGGCACTGCGCCGACACCGGCCATCAGGCGCGCGGCAGGACGGAGCCGGAAAGGGCACTAGACTGCCACCACGATGACCTCCTCGGATGTGACCCCCGCCAGCACGGATCTGCCCGTCGCCCCAACCTTCGCCGACCTGCAGATCCACCCCTCCGTGCTGCAGGCGGTCAGCGACGTCGGCTACGAGTCGCCGTCGCCGATTCAGGCGGCGACGATCCCCGCGATGCTGGCCGGTTCCGACGTCGTCGGGCTGGCCCAGACCGGTACGGGCAAGACCGCCGCGTTCGCCATCCCCATCCTGAGCAAGATCGACACCTCGAGCCGCACCACCCAGGCGCTGGTGTTGGCCCCGACCCGTGAGCTGGCGCTGCAGGTCGCCGAGGCGTTCAGCCGGTACGGCGCCCATCTGAACGTCAACGTGCTGCCGGTGTACGGCGGCAGCTCCTACGGGCCCCAGCTGGCGGGCCTGAAGCGGGGCGCCCAGATCGTCGTCGGCACGCCCGGCCGTGTGATCGACCATCTGGAGAAGGGCACGCTCGACGTCAGCCACCTCGACTACATGGTGCTCGACGAGGCCGACGAGATGCTGCAGATGGGGTTCGCCGAGGACGTCGAGCGCATCCTCGCCGACACGCCCGAGTACAAGCAGGTCGCGCTGTTCTCGGCGACCATGCCGCCGGCGATCAAGAAGATCACCGCCAAGTACCTGCACGATCCGGTCGAGGTCACGGTCAAGTCGAAGACCCAGACTGCCGAGAACATCACCCAGCGCTACATCCAGGTCTCCTATCCGCGGAAGATGGACGCGCTGACCCGGCTGCTCGAGGTGGAGCAGGGCGACGCGATGATCGTGTTCGTCCGCACCAAGCAGGCCACCGAGGAGGTGGCCGAGAAGCTCAAGGCCCGCGGGTTCGCGGCGGCGGCGATCAACGGCGACATCCCGCAGGCGGTGCGTGAACGCACGATCAACGCGCTCAAGGACGGTTCGATCGACATCCTGGTCGCGACCGACGTCGCTGCACGCGGCTTGGACGTCGAGCGCATCTCCCACGTGGTTAACTTCGACATCCCACACGACCCGGAGTCCTACGTGCACCGGATCGGTCGCACGGGCCGGGCCGGACGCTCCGGGACGGCGCTGCTGTTCGTCACACCGCGCGAACGGCATCTGCTCGGTGCCATCGAGCGGGTGACGCGGCAGAAACTGGTCGAGATCGAGCTGCCGTCGGTCGAGGACGTCAACGAGCGCCGCGTGCAGAAGTTCCGCGATTCGATCACCGAGGCGCTCGCCGCGCCGGGCATCGAGTTGTTCCGCACGCTGATCGAGAACTACGAGCGTGACCACGACGTGCCGATGGCCGACATCGCCGCCGCGCTGGCGCTGCAGAGTCGCGACGGCGAAGCGTTCTTGATGACCGAGCCGCCGCCGGAGAAGCGCCGCGAGAAGAAGGACCGCGCGGATCGTCCCGACCGTGACGGCGGTGACGGTCGAGGCCCGCGTAAGCAGCGGGAGCGCCGCAGCGACCTGGCTACCTACCGCATCGCGGTCGGCAAGAAGCACAAGGCCATGCCGGGTGCGATCGTCGGCGCGATCGCCAACGAGGGCGGCCTGCATCGCAGCGACTTCGGCCACATCGCGATCAAGTTGGACTACTCGCTGGTGGAGCTGCCGGCCAACCTGTCGCGGGAGACGCTGAAGAAGCTGGAGAACACCAAGATCCAGGGCCAGCTGATCCATCTGGAACCCGATCGCGGGCCGAAGGCGCGCTACAAAGATCGATGATCGCGTCATGACCCTGTCCTCGGGGATGGCTTCGGGCACCGAGGCGCAGGGCGGGCTGGAATCCGTCACGGCGACCGGCCGGGTCGACTCACTGACCGGTATCCGGGCCGTGGCAGCACTTCTCGTGGTGCTGACGCACGCCGCCTACACCACCGGTCGCTACGGGCAGGGCTACGTCGGGCTCATGTTCTCCCGCATGGAGATCGGGGTGCCGATCTTCTTCGTGCTGTCCGGCTTCCTGCTGTTCAGCCCCTGGGTGACCGCGTGCGCCAGCGGTTCTCCCGCGCCCTCGGTGAAACGCTATGCGTGGCACCGGGTCCGGCGCATCATGCCGGCCTATGTGGTCACCGTCCTGGCGGCATATCTCGTCTACCACTTCCGCACGGCGGGTCCGAATCCCGGTCACACCTGGGAAGGGCTGGTGCGCAACCTGACGCTGACCCAGATCTACACCGACAACTATCTGTATTCCTTTCTGCACCAGGGTCTTACGCAGATGTGGAGCCTCGCCGTCGAAGCGGCCTTCTATGTGGCGTTACCGCTGATGGCCTACCTCCTGCTGGTCGTGCTGTGTCGCCGGCGCTGGCGGCCGTGGCTGCTGCTCGCCGGTCTGGTTGCGCTGGCGGCGCTGTCCCCGGCCTGGCTCACGTTGGTGCACAAGACGTCTTTTCTGCCCGACGGCGCCCGGCTGTGGTTGCCGGGTTATCTGTCATGGTTCGTCGGCGGCATGGTGCTCGCGGTACTGGCGGCAATGCGTGTTCGCGCGTACGCGCTGGCCTGCCTGCCCGTTGTGGTGATCTGCTACTTCATCGTGTCCACGCCGATCGGGGGAGAGCCGACGACGTCTCCGGCTCTGCTGTGGGAAGCGTTGGCCAAGAGCGCCTTCTACGCTGTGATCGCGACGTTGGTCGTGGCTCCGCTGGCGCTGGGTAACACCGGTCTGTACGCGAAGCTCATGGCGAGTAGACCGATGGTGTTCCTGGGTGAGATCTCCTACGAGATCTTCCTGATCCACCTCGTGACGATGGAACTGGTGATGGTCGAGGTGCTGCGGTACCCGATCTACAACGGTTCGGTGTGGCTGCTGTTCTTCGGCACGATGCTGGTGACCGTGCCGCTGGCGTGGCTACTGCACCGGTTCACCCGGGTGTGACCGCAACGATCTGCGGGACGACGAATTCGGCGAGCATGGCGGCCTCGTCGGCGTCGTCGCGACCGGGGAACATCAGCAGCGAGGTCAGGATCCGCACCAACCAGCGGGCCCGCTGTTCGACGTGGTCGGCGGCGCCGGCCTGCAGGCTCACGACGAACATCTCGGTCAGGGCGGCGATCACCGGTGACTGCTCGGCCATCTCACCGCCGATGGGTCGCGTTGACGCGGTGAACCAGGAGGCCAGCGCGGGGTTCTCGCGCACCATGCGCAGACATCCGAGCATGCCCTGCACGAGCCGCTCTCGCGGATCCTCGATCGGGACGAGCCGGTCGGTCAGCTCCCGGTAGAGCCGGTGGGTCTCCCGGTGGACGTAGGCGGTGTGCAGCGCGTCGCGGTTCTCGAAGTAGCGGTACAGCGTGGCTCTCGAACAGCCCGCCGCCGCGGCTATGTCGTTCATGCCGACGGTCGCGGCGGGCTTCTCGGCGAACAAGCCACCGGCTGCGTCCAGAATGCGTTCGGCGGCGACTTCGGTGCGGTGCGCGGCGAGCCAGTCCCTGCCGCTCACCGGGTCACCGTGATCGGCACCGTCAGCGGTCTGCGCACGTAACTGCCGCCGGCCCAGACGATTCCGGCTTCGTCGACGTCGAAGTCGGGAATGCGGGCCAGGAGTTCGGACAGTGCGACTCGGGACTGCATCCGTGCCGCGGCCGAGCCCAGGCAGAAGTGGGCGCCGTGGCTGAACGTGAGGATGTTGCGGGGGTTGCGGGTGACGTCGAGTTCGCCTGCGTCATCGCCGTATTCGCGCTCGTCGCGGTTGGCCGAACCGTAGAGGAACAGCACCTTGCGGCCGGCGGGGATCGTGCGGTCGCCGATCGTGACGTCGCGGGTCGTGGTGCGGGCCAGTCCCTGCACCGGGGAGGTGAGCCGCAGGAATTCGTCGACGGCGCCGGGGATGAGGCCGGGGTCGTCGACGAGGAGCCGGCGCTGATCGGGGCGTTGGTGCAGCAGCTGCACCGAGCCGCCGAGCATGCCGGTGGTGGTGTCGTTGCCGCCGGTGACCATCGTGAAGGTGAACGCGAGAACCGAGAGCACACCGGCGATGTCCCCGTCGGCGCCGACACCGGCGGCCACGAGATGGGAGACGGTGTCGTCACCGGGGTCGACGCGGCGGCGCTCGATCAGTGCGGTGAAGTAGGTCATCATCTCGCCGAGTGCGTCTCCGAGGGTGTCTAGCGCGCCGCCGATCCCACCGTCGGTGGTGTTGGCGGCGACGATCGCTTCGGTCCATCCGTCGAACTTGCCGCGGTCGGCCTCGGGCACGCCGAGGTAGTGCGCGACCACCATCGACGGTAGGGGTTTGAACAGTTCGCCGACGATGTCGCCGCCGCCGCGCGAACGCAACCCCTCGATGCGTTCGACGACGAACTGGCGCACCGTCGGCTCGATCGCCTCGACCTGGCGTGGTGTGAAACCCCGGGACACGAGCTTGCGGAACTCGGTGTGCGTCGGCGGATCCTGCATGACCATCGGCGGATTGTCGGCCAGGCCGATCATCTCGAGCTCGCCGTAGTTGACGGTCAGGCCCTGGGCGGAGGAGAACGTCTGGTGGTCGCGCGCCGCAGACCAGATGTCGGCGTGCCGGGACAGCACGTAGTAGTCGTGGTCGGGCCGGTCGGCAGGCACGACGTGGTGGACGTGGTCGCGGTCGCGTAGCGCGCGGTACATCGGCCACGGGTCCGGCCAGGTAGATGCGGTCGGTAGGCGAAACGCCACTGGGGAACCGTGAGACAAAACAGCCGACATGTCTCATGCATACGACATAAGCAGGCCGGTGTCAACGCACAACGCGTCAAACGACCGCTTGCTCGATGCTGCACGCGACATTGCGTGCAGGGTCGTTGCGGCAACCCTGGAGGCAATCTCGGCTACAGCATCCGGTACAGGTGCGGGTCAGAGCGCCGAGTCGCTCACTGATGCAGGTTCCACTGCCCGACGTCGCGCGCCATCACGTCGTTGACGTCCACCCGCATCCCGCCGACCAGCGGGCCCGGGTTCGACGCGGTGTCGACGATGCGCTGGTACAGCACGGCCTGCGGATGAATCTTGTTTCCCGACCACGCTTTGGTCTGCCACGCCCACCGGTAACCGGGCACGCTGGACGCGCCGACCACACCGTCGGCGATTGCCCACTGGCACGCGTCAATGCCGCCGTAGATGCCCGTGCGCTGCACGCCGATCACCGAGTTGATCCCCCGAAACCACGGCAGCGCCACGGTGTTCCAGGTGTCGCGGCTGATGTCCTCGTCGATGGTGAAGAAGATCGGTGCGCTGCGCCCACCGCCGGCGGCGGTGTGCAGACCCCAGCCGGTGCGCGCGTCGGCGACACCGCCGGCGAACCCGCGGGTGAAGTCGGACGGCGCTGTGCCGCCGGGCTTTCCGTATTGATAGTTGCTGACGATGACGAGGCCCTGGGCGTTCAGCGAGCGCGCGTACGGCAGCGTGATCGGCTTGGCGCCGAAGTTCGACCCGGGCCGCGACAGCGACACGTAGTTGACGACGCCGGAATGGCCGGCGGCGCGGATGGCCTCCGCCGGAATCTGCGCGGCCGCGAAATCGATCAGCGTGGGAGCGGCCGCCGATGCTGTGGGCGCTCCGGCGCCGAGAGCGGCAGCGCCGAGACCAGCGACGCCCGCGCCTGCGGCAGCGGCGAAGCGCAACGCGTCACGGCGGGATACCGCCCGGGTGCGCCGGGCGTCGGGCAGATCGGACACGGCGTGATGTTAACCGTGTGACTCCTGATCACGGTGGTGCCACGCGGGACGGGAGGGACTCAGCCCCTGTTCAGCCTCCGACCGGGACCGGGGCGGTGTCAGCATCCCGGGCCGGCGGCGCCGGCGGCAGGAAGTGGTTGTCCCCGCGCGGGTAGACCACCTGCGGCCACCAGAACCACCGACCGAGCAGGGTCGCGATGGACGGCATCAGGAACGACCGCACCACCAGGGTGTCGACCAGAAGGCCGATCGCGATCGTCGACCCCATCTGGGCCAGCACCGTCAGACTGCTGCCCAGCATCGCCGCCATCGTCGCGGCGAACACCAGGCCCGCCGACGTGACGACACCGCCGGTGCCGGCCATCGACCGGATGATGCCGGTCTTGAGCCCGGCGTGGATCTCCTCGCGGAAACGGTGTACCAGCAGCAGGTTGTAGTCCGCGCCGACGGCCAGCAGGATGATGACCGACATCAGCATGACCAGCCAGTGGATCTGGATGCCGAACAGATCCTGCCAGATCAGCACGGAGATGCCGAACGACGCGGCGATCGAACTGGCCGCGGTGCCGACGATCGTCGCCGCCGCCACCACGCTGCGGGTCAGGATCAGCATGATCATGAAGATCAGCGTGAGCGCTGAGACCACGGCGATCAGCAGGTCGTACTTCGCGCCGTCGGCCATGTCCTTGTAGGTGGCCGCGGTCCCGCCGATGAGGATCTTGGCATTCGACAGCGAGGTCATCTTGATCGCGTTCTGCGCGGCCTCCCGCTCGGCGTCGACGCGCGAGATGCCCTCCACCGTCGCGGGATCGCTCTGGTGGGTGACGAACATGCGCGCCGATTTCCCGTCGGGGGACATGAACATCTTCAGTCCGCGCTCGAAGTCGGGATTGCTGAACGCTTCTGGCGGCAGGAAGAACAGATCGTCGTTCTTGGCGGTGTCGAACGCCGCGCCCATGGCCAGTGCGGTGTCATTCATCGCACCCATCTGATCGAGCAGCGTCTTCTGGGAGTTGTACGACGCCCACGTCAGAGCCAGCGTCTGCTTCATCGTCGCGATGGTCTGGGGGAGCAGGGCGGTCAGTTGCGGAGCCAGGTCGGCGAGCTGATCGGTGTTGCCCTGCACCGCACCTTGGGCGTCGGTCAGCTCGTTGATACCGTCGAGCGAATCGAACAGCGACCTGATCGCCGCGCACATCGGGATGTCGTAGCAGTGCGGTTCCCAGTAGAAGTAGTTGCGCAGCGGCCGGAACTGGTCGTCGAAGTTGGCGATGTTGTCGCGGACCTGTTCGGTGATCTGCAACAGCTCCTTGGACTTCTGCGCCGAATCCTGCGTCAGCTGAGTCTGTTTGAGCGAGAGCTGATACTGCTTCTCCATGATGTCGATGTTCGCCTGGGTGGCCTCGGCCATCTTCTTCATGTCGTCGAGCTGAGCGCGCTGGAACGGCAGGTTCTGATTCTGTACCTGGCCGGACACGCTGGTCTGGAACGGAATCGAGCTGTGCTGGATGGGGATTCCCAGCGGACGGGTGATGCTCTGCACCATCGCGATGCCGCGCGCCTGCATCACGTTGCGGCCGATCGCGTTCAGCACCAACATGTCCCCGGGATTGCGCATGTCGTGGTCGGCTTCGACCATGATGATGTCCGGGTTCATCCGCGCCGGGGTGAAATGCCGGTCGGCGGCGGCGTATCCGATGTTGACAGGTGCGCTGTCGGGCAGGTAGTAGCGGTCGTTGTAGGCAGGCTTGTAGCCGGGGATCGCGACCAGCCCGATGAGCACGATGAATGCGCTCGCCACCAGGATCGGCCCCGGCCAGCGCACGACCGCAGTGCCCACGCGGCGCCAGAACCTGCTGCGCGCATCACGTTTCGACTCGAACAGGCCGATCTTGCTGCCGAGGAACAGAACGGCAGGCCCGAGTGTGACTGCGGAGGCGACGACGACGACCATGCCGATCGCCACGGGCTCTCCCATGGTCGAGAAGTAGGGCAGCCGCGCGAAGGACAGGCAGTAGGTGGCACCGGCGATCGTCAACCCGGAACCGATGATCACCGGGGTCACCGAGCGGAACGTGGTGTGGTACGCGGTTTCTCGGTCTTCACCCGCGCTGCGCGCTTCGCGATAGCGGCCGAAGATGAAGATGCCGTAGTCGGTGGCCGCGGCGATCGCGAGCATCGTGAGGATGTTGCCCGCGAAGGTCGTCAACCCGAAGGCGCCGTTGTCGGCGAGCACCGAGACCACGCCGCGGGCGGTCAGCAGCCCGATCGCGGTGAGGAAGAGCTGCACCAGCGTCGTCACGAACGACCGGTACACCACAAGCAGCATGAAGAAGATCGCGAGCAGGGTGTAGGCGGTGATCTGACCGAGGCTGGCGTTGCCGATGACGTGCATGTCGTCGGTCAGTGCCGCAGGGCCGGCGACATAGGCCTTTACCCCCGGGGGTGCGGGGGTGTTCGCGATCGCCTCCCGCACGTGCTCGACACCGGTGTTGGACAACGTCTGGCCCTGCTCGCCGGCCAGGTTGAGCATCACGTAGGCGGCTTTGCCGTCCGAGCTCTGCGCGCCGGCCGCGGTCAGCGTGTCGCCCCAGAAGTCCTGGATGTGCTGAATGTGTTCCGGATCGTCGCGCAGCTTCGTGATGATCTCGTCGTAGTACTTGTGCGCGTCCGGTCCGAGCGGCTCTTGGCCCTCGACGATCACCATGACGGTGCTGTTGGAGTCGAACTCCGTGAAGTTCGCTCCCATCTCCTTCATGGCCTGCACCGACGGCGCGTCGTTGGGCGTCATCGGAGCGGAGTGTTCTTCGCCGACGACCTCGAGTTGCGGGGCGACGACGTTCACCACCACGGCAATGGCGATCCACGCCAGGATGACCGGGACGGACAGGATCCGCAGAAGGTGGGCCACGGGGTGGCCCTTGGCGTGCTTTTCCGGGCGGTGCGCGAAGCGCTTTGTGTGGGTGCTCATGCGGACTTCACCAGGCAGTAGGTCTGGGCGTCGACGCCGTCGGCCTGACGTTCGTCGCGAACGGTGCCGTTGACCGTGACGCGGCAGCCGATCGAGTCGGCGTCAGCGCGGGCCATCAGGTTCGCGCTGACCGTCGGCAGCGTCGTCGACAGCGAGACGGTCCAGGGCAACGGCGCGGTCAGCGTGTGCACGTTGGCGTCGGGATCGAAGTAGCTGATCTCGGCGGTCGAGCCGGGTGCACCCCACACCTCGTAGACCATGACCTTCGGGTTGAACTGCACGATCTCGATGCCCGCCCCCGCATTCGCGTTGAGATCGGTGGACGCGAACTGGCGGTGCAGCCGCGAGACGACCAAGGCCGACACGGACAGCACCACGATCAGCACGAGCGGAATCCACACCTTCTTCAGTCCTCTCCGGACGACCCTCATGCCAGTCCCCGTTCATCGGTTGCGGCGCCCAGAGTGTCGTCGGCAGTGGTCGCCAGCGACTGCAGCACGGGCAACGCGACGCGGGCGGCCAAGGCCAGCGCATCGCGCTCGTCGTCGCCGAGTGTGTCGAGCAGCGTGCCGAGCCGTTCGCGGCGTGCGGCCGCCCGCTGTTCCATCAGCGCGAGCCCGTCGTCGGTGACACCGATCAGCGCGGCGCGGCCGTCGCCGGGATCGGCGACCTTGGCCACGAGACCGCGGCGTTCGAGGCGCTGGATCAGCTGTGTCATCGACGGTTGGCTGACGCCTTCCTTGGCGGCGAGCGTGGTCAGCCGAGTGGGACCTTCACGGTGCAGCCGGTTCATCACGAAGCCGGCGGACGCGGTCATGTCGGCACGGTCGCTGAGGTGGCGGACGAGAAGGTCGGCGGCATGGTCGACGAGAGAACCGATGCTGTCGACTGCGGCGGGAGCGGCGCGGTCAGGCACGGGCTATATATATCACTGCCGTTATGTAGTCGCGAGCCGTGGGTTGCCCAGCGGGATCTAATTTTCGTTGACGGTGATATCTACATAGCGGGTGTGATGTAACTGCAGTTATGCAAGCTGCGTCAGAAGGCGGCTCCGGGGTTGAGGATGCCGTCGGGATCGAGCGCGGACTTGATCCGCCGATTGAGTTCCATCACCTCAGGCCCGAGCTGACCCGCCAGCCACGGTCGCTTGAGTCGCCCCACCCCGTGCTCACCGGTGATCGTGCCGCCCAGCGAGACGGCGAGGTCCATGATCTCGCCGAACGCCTGCTGCGCACGCTGCTCCATCGCCGCGTCGGCGGGATCGAAGACGATCAGCGGGTGGGTGTTGCCGTCGCCGGCGTGGGCGATCACCGAGATCATCAGGTCGTGATTGGCGGCGATCTTCTCCACGCCGCCGACCAGATCGGCCAGGGCGGGCAGCGGCACGCCGACATCTTCGAGCAGCAGCGACCCCCGGGCCTCGACCGCGGGGATCGCGTACCGCCGGGCGGCGACGAAGGCTTCGCCCTCCTCGGGGTCGGAGGTCGAGAACACTTCTGTGGCACCGTGTTCGGTGAACACCTCGGCCATGTACTCGGCATCGCGCGCACCCGCGGGTCCGCGGTCGTCGCTGGCGGCGACCATCATGGCGGCAGCGTTGCGGTCCAGACCCATCCGGAGTTTGTCCTCGACGGCGTTGATCGCCACGGCGTCCATGAACTCGAGCATGGACGGCCGGATCTTGCCGGTGATCGTGACGACGGCGCGCGCGGCCGCCTCGACCGAATCGAAGGACGCCACCACCGTGCAGGCACCGTGCTGTGCCGGCAGCAGCTTCAGCGTCACCTCGGTGACCACTCCTAGGGTGCCCTCGCTGCCCACGAAGAGCTTCGTCAACGACAGTCCCGCAACGTCTTTCAAGCGGGGCCCGCCGAGACGCACGGCGGTGCCGTCGGCGAGCACCACCTGCATGCCGAGGACGTAGTCGGTGGTGACCCCGTACTTGATGCAGCACAGGCCGCCCGCGTTGGTGGCGATGTTGCCGCCGATGCTGCAGATCTCGAAGGACGACGGGTCGGGGGGATACCACAGTCCGTGCTCGGCGACGGCTTTCTTCACCTCGGCGTTGAGCAGGCCGGGTTGGACGACGGCCGTGCGCGTGACCGGGTCGACCGAGATGTCGCGCATCTTCTCGGTCGACAGCACGATGCCGCCGTCGAGAGCTGTTGCGCCGCCGGACAATCCGGTACCCATACCGCGCGGGACGACGGCGATCCGGTGGGAACTCGCCCAGCGCATCACCGTCTGCACCTCGTCGGTACGTCGGGGCCGCACCACGGCCATCGGTGTTCCTGCGCTCGGATCGGCGGCGCGGTCCTGCCGATACGACGCCACGACGTCGGGATCGGTGACAACGGTGCCCTCGGGCAGCGCGGCGGTCAGTTCGTCGAGCACATCGGAAGCCACACGATCGATGCTACGAGCTTTGTGCGGCCTGCGGCCCGCGATCGAGCTCGCGCAACGGCCGAAGGAACACCGTGGCCACCCCGAGCGCCAACATCGGCAGCGACAACGCCAGGAACGTCGCGTGCAGTCCAGCCGAATCGGCCAGCGGCCCGGCCACGATCAGACCGAGCGGGCCTGCCGCGTAGGCCAGCGATCCCATCACGCCCACCACACGGCCGCGAAGATGTGGCGGAGCCTGGGTCTGCATGACGTAGTTGTAAATCGGTGCGATCGGGCCGTAGACGAAACCCACGACCGCGCACAGCACGAGGATCAGCGGCAGCGGCGGCAGGAACGCGATGATCGTCATCGCCACCCCGAGCGTCAGCACCGCGGTCATCATCACGGTGCGGCGCCGGGTGACGCGGGACAGCACCGCATAGCCCAGGGCTCCGATGAGCCCGCCGATGCTGAGCGCCATCAAAACCCAACCCAGCTGCGCGGGCTCGTTGCGGTCGGTGAAGTACTTCGGGAACAGCACGCTTTCCATCGGCATGTAGAGCCCCGTCGCGGTGAGGTCGACGAACGCCAACGTGCGCAGCACCCGGTGGTGCCACACGAATCGCAAGCCCTCGACGATGCCGGCCCACACGCCGCCGGCGCGCGCCGACGGCTCCGGTGTCCCCGCGCCTTCGAGGCGCAGCACCGCGATCGCGACGATCGACAACACGAAGGCGCCCGCGGTCACCCACATCGTGTTGATCCCGCCCAGGGTGGCGATCAGCAGACCGCCGATTCCTGGCCCGACGATGTAGGCCAGGTTGAACACCGCCTCGTAGAACGAGTTGGCGTGATCGAGAGTCCAGCCGGCGCGCTGTGCTGCCTCGGGCAGCATGGTCTCGCGCGCCGTCATGCCGGCCGGGTCGAAAAGCGCTCCGAGAGCTGACAATCCGGCCAGCACCGCGACGTTGATCGCGTGCGCGCCGAAGAGCAGGGCGATCACCGGGACCGCCGCCACCGACAGTGCGGACAGCGCGTCGGAGATCATCGACACGCGTCGGCGGCCGAGGAAGTCGACGGCGGCGCCGGCGATCAGCGTCGCGGCCAGCAGCGGCAGTGTCCCGGCCATGGCGACCACCGAGGCGTCCAGCGCCGACCCGGTGCGCTGCAGCACCAGCCAGGGGAAGGCGACCATCGAGATGCCGTTCCCAGCGCCCGCCATCAACGCGGCGAACAGGATCAGCAGCAGGGGCCTGCGCCGGCTCATCGCCGCAGGTTAGCAAGCCTGTGGTCGGCTACCACGTCGCCGCGACGTTGGCGGCGATCTGCCGGGCGATCGTGGCTGCGGTGTCGGCCGGATTCGCACTGCAGGTGTTGACGTCGACGATCACGTTGTTGGCCTGGGCCAGCGCCCGTCCGCAGCCCCAACCCGGGGCTGCGGCCTCGTTGAGGGTCGACACCGTGCTCAGGACGTGGTCGGCGGCTGTGATCTCGCCGACCGTCCACTGCGTTCCGCTCTGTGTGTGCGTGTACTGGTGGCAGGCCGGCCACTGCTGAACTGAGGCGTCGAAGAACGCGGTGGCCTTCTCGAGGTACGGGAACAGCACCACGGCCTGTTTGGAGTAGTGCTTGAACGCATCGCCGTCGTTGAGGCTCTGGTCCCGTTCGGCGGTGAAACCGCTGGCCGAATAGACGGCCGCCTCGGCGGCACCGTCGAGGGCGAGGCATTCCGGGGGTGCCATGATCGCGCTGTTGTCGGACATCGCCGACTGCGATTCGGTCACGGTCATCGGCGGTGACCCCATGGCCTGCGCCACCTGTTCAGGGGTCAGCAGCAGCTTGGGGAGTTCCCGCTCGGTCAGCGGACGCGGGATCATCGTTCTGGTGGGTACGGGGGATTCAGCGTTGCTGACGGTCGCGCCGCACCCCGTCACCACAACGCACAGACCGATGACGGCAGCTTTCGCTCGTCGCATGATTCTCCCCACCTCGCTCGGGTTCCCAGGCGATCCATGGTGAGCCGTTCCGCCGGTCACACGGGTGAGGTACACGGTGTTTCGTGGTAACGATGAACCGTGCTTTCTGGTAACGAACTGGTCGACCGGTGAGTTTGCCTCACCCTCGCATCGGCGGCCGGTTCTCCTCGCCGGTACGCCCGGGGTCGGGATGGCCGGGAGACCCGGCGACGACGCGCACCCCGGTGGCCGGCTCACCGGCGGAAGTGGCTGCGCTCGCGTCTGCCGCCGCGACGGTGGAGCAGCTGGACGCCGAGGTGTCGGTGTGCCGGGCGTGCCCGCGTCTGGTCGCGTGGCGCGAAGAGGTGGCGGTGGTCAAGCGGAAGTCGTACGCCGACGAACCGTACTGGGGGAGGCCCGCACCCGGTTTCGGCTCACCGCGGCCGGCCATCCTGATCGTCGGCCTCGCCCCCGCTGCCAACGGCGCCAACCGCACAGGCCGGGTCTTCACCGGTGACCGGTCGGGTGACTTCCTGTTCGGGTCGCTGCACCGCGCCGGTCTGGCTAATCAGCCGGACGCCGTCGACAGCGGAGACGGACTGTCGCTCAAGGATGTTCGCGTCGCGGCTGCGGTGCGGTGCGCCCCGCCGGGCAACAAGCCCACGCCGGTCGAGCGCAGCGTGTGCGCGCCGTGGCTGGACGCCGAGTGGCGCCTGGTCGGCCCCCACGTCCGGGTGATCGTCGCGCTCGGTGGCTTCGCATGGCAGGCCGCGCTGGCCATGATCCGTCGCGCGGGTGGCGTCGTCGGCACGCCTGCCCCCACCTTCGGCCACGGTGTGACGGCGCGGCTGGACACCCCGCCGGGTGAGGTCGTGCTGATGGGCTGCTATCACCCCAGCCAGCAGAACACCTTCACCGGCCGGCTGATCCCGGCCATGATGGACGACATTTTCACCCGCGCCCGCGCGATTTCGGCGTGATTGCCGTCGCTGACCGACGATCATCACACCGAAATCGCACAAAGGGAACGTCCCGCGGCGCTGATGCGTTGCACGTTCAATGCGTCTCTCTGTCCTCGACCTCGTTCCCGTGCGCTCCGACCAGACGACCTCGGATGCGCTGGCCGCGACGACGCGCCTGGCCCAGACCGCCGACCGGCTCGGTTACACCCGGTACTGGGTGGCCGAGCACCACAACATGCCGTCGGTCGCGGCCACCAGCCCGCCGGTCCTGCTTGCCCACCTGGCGGCCCACACCTCGGCGCTGCGACTGGGCTCGGGCGGGGTGATGCTGCCCAACCACGCCCCGCTGGCGGTGGCCGAGCAGTTCGCGCTGCTCGAAGCCGCTCATCCCGGCCGCATCGATCTGGGTATCGGCCGCGCGCCCGGGTCCGACCCGGTCACCTCGATGGCGCTGCGGGGCGCGGCCGGCCGCGACGACCGCGACATCGAGGCGTTCCCCGAATACCTCGACGACGTCGTCGCACTGATGGGACGCAAGGGCGTGCGCGTCGCGCTGCCCCGCGACCTGATGCGGGACAACTACATCCTCAAGGCGACGCCGGCCGCCGCGTCCGAACCGAGGTTGTGGCTGCTCGGCTCGTCGATGTACTCGGCGCATCTGGCGGCAGCCAAGGGCCTGCCGTATGTGTTCGCCCACCACTTCTCCGGACAGGGCACGGCGGAGGCTCTGCAGACCTACCGCGACGAGTTCCGGCCCAGCGAGCTGACCCCCGAGCCCGTCACGTTCCTCACCGTCAACGCAGTGGTCGCCGAAACCCGCGACGAGGCACTGCGTTTGGTGCTGCCGAATCTGCAGATGATGGCGCGGCTGCGCACGGGAGCGCCGATGGCGGCCGTCGACCTGGTCGAGGATGCCGAAGCGTTGGACATGGGTCCGAGGGCCCAATCGGTCATCGACCACGGCCTGCGCCAGGCTGTGGTGGGCAGCCCGTCGGAAGCGGCCGAGCAGGTCCGCGAGCTGGCGGCCGAATTCGACGTCGACGAGGTGATGATCCACCCGGTCGCCTCCGCCCACCGCGGTGTGGTCCCGGCGACCTCCCCGGCGCGCGAAGCCACGCTGGAACTGCTGGCCAAAGAGCTGTTCTAAGCCTTCGGGGTGAGCCGGACGAGCGGGATCTTACGGCTCGTGCGGCGCTGATAGCCGTTGTATCGGTTGCTGTTGTCGCGGTTGACGAGTTCCCACAGCCGCGGGTAGTCGGGATCGTCGGCGAGCACCGGCGTCGCCGTGACCGCCACTCTGCGCGGCCCGATGTTGATCTCGATGTCCGGATTCGCCTTGAGGTTGTGATACCAGCCGGGTGCGCGTGGATCACCGCCTTTGGAGGCGACGACGTAGTAGTGCCCGCCGTCGGGGAAGTACGACAGCGTGTTGGTGCGCTGTGCGCCGGTTTTGGCGCCCACGGTGTGCAGAAGCAGGCTCGGCGGCACACCGGGCAACGGAATGCGATGGCCAACGCGACCATTCGTGCGCTTGTAGAGGGAATCGTGCAGCATCAGTAACCGGACACCGACGTTCTGCTCGACCCACTGGGCGATGTTCATCTGCTCAATCCAACTCGGCCGTGTCGATCTGCGCCAGTGCCTCGCGCAGCAGCCGTCCCGTCTGCTCCCGGTCGGCGTCCCGGCGCACCAGCATGCCCTTGGCGAACGACAGTTTGTCGCCGTCGCGGCGCGGCACCACATGCAGGTGGATGTGGAACACCGTCTGGAAGGCGGCCTTGCCGTCGTTGATCGCGATGTTGTTGCCGTCGGCGTGCAGGCCCGAGGCCCGCGCCGCCTTGGCGATGCGCTGGCCCAGCCGCATCATCGAGGCCACGGTGGCGGGCGGGGTGTCGGTCAGGTCGACGGTGTGGCGCTTGGGGATCACCAGCGTGTGACCGCGGGTGAACGGGCGGATGTCGAGAATCGCGAGGTGGTCGTCGTCGTCGTGGATCGTGATGGCCGGGGCCTCGCCCGCGACGATGGCGCAGAAAACGCAGGACATCTACGTCACGGTAGCCGCATCTCAGGTGGCGTTATTCGCCGCCCATTCACCCAGCCGGCGCTCGCGCTCCTCGGCGGAGACGTCCTCGACGCGCGTCATCACGGTCCACCGCACTCCGAACGGATCCCGTAGGGAGGCGAACCGGTCGCCGGTGGCGAAATCCTGGGGTTCCTCGCGTATCGTCGCGCCGGCCTGCCGGGCCCGCTCGACCACGTCGTCGACATCGGCGCAGTAGAGCGCCACCGAGTGGGTTGCGACGTCGTCGTCGGTGGACGGTGCTGTGATGCCGTACGCGTCGGCGGGGTCGCCGAGTTGCAGCCGGCCGCTACCGAAGTCGAGCTCGGCATGCGCGATCGTCCCGTCGGGTCCGTCCATCTTCTCGACCAGGGCTGCGCCGAAGACGGTGCCGTAGAACTCGATCGCTGCTGCTGCTCCGTCGACGCACAGGAACGGAGTCAGGGAGGTGTATCCGGGTGGGATGGGGGATGTGGACATGCGCCTCAGTTTCGTAGCCTCGACAGGGTGGGGGCTTGGAAAAAGGCGACAGTGGATGAGCCGATGCGCGGCATCGTGGGCCGGCCCGCGAGCTCGTCGGCGTTCGACCTGCAGCGACGGGCGCCGAGCCCGGCGACGGCTCGGTTCGTCGAACACTTCTGGTCGGTCACGTGGGACCTCCGCGACCAGCCGTCGTTCGACAGCACCGTCCTGACGTTCCCGTCGATGCACCTCACCCGCGAGTGGGGCACCGACCGGCAGCGCCACGGGATGGTGCTACCGAACACGCTCGTGCACGGGGTCGTCGAGCAGGTGTTCCGCACGACGCTGCGTGGACGCGGCGCGGTCGTCGGCGCCCGGTTCGTACCCGGCGGATTCGTCGCACGCTTCGGCGGTGACGCAGCCTCGCTGACAGGCCGGGTCGTCGTCGCCACCTCCGACATCATCGGCGACACAGTGGATTTCGACGACGACGTAGATACGGCGACCGCGCAGCTCGACCGGTTGATCAGCTACTGCCCGACAGTTGATCCGGTTCTGTCGCCCCTGACGCAGTTGCTGGACCGCATGCGTGACGATCCGGAACTGCAGCGCGTCGAACAGGTGATGGCGTACTCGCCGTGGAGCGTGCGGACCACGCAGCGGGTGTTCCGCCGTTACGTCGGTGTGCCGGTGAAGTGGGTGCTGTGCCGGTTCCGGTTGCAGAACGCCGCGTGGGAGATCGAGACCAACGGTGACGTCGACTTCGCCGACCTGGCGGTCCGATTGGGGTGGTACGACCAGGCGCACTTCGGCAACGACTTCCGCGCGATGCTCGGCACCACCCCCGGCGAGTATGCGGCGCAGTACGGTTCGCTCACTCGGTGATCTGGCGCCACGCCGCCAGTTTCACCGCGAACGGTGCGGTGTGGGCAGGACTGGTCGACGGAAGCAATACGGTGCGCACCGGATGCGGCGTGCGGACGAGACGCTGGTAGTTCTTCGCCGCGGCTGCGCCGTTGAAGTACACGCGCTCGATGCCCGGATGTGCGGTGAAGAACGCGTCGAAGTCGTTCGCAACCATGCTGGCCGGCTCGACTGCCGCATCGAGGCTGCCGGGGCGGCGGCACGCGGCCAGCACATCCCAGACGGCCACCCCGGCGTCGGTGAGCCGGCGGACACGCTCGTTATAAGGTGCCGCGGCATCGAATCCGAACAGTGTGGCCATGATTGGCCAGAAGGCGTTGCGCGGATGGGCGTAGTACCGGTGCTGGTTCAGCGACACGACCCCGGGCATGTTGCCGAGGATCACGATGTCGGCGCGATCGCCGATGAGCGGTGCGAAGCTGTGCACGAGCGGAGACGCCATGCTCCCTGTGTAGCGCACGGTAGGTTGAGCCCGTGGCCGATGACGTCGATGTGGAGGCATCCGGGCTGCTCGACGGGCTCGAGGGCGATGCGCGTGCCGAGCGCGCCGAGCTGATCCCGTGGCTGTTGGAGCGTGGGGTGAGTCTCGAGCAGATCCGCGCGAGCTCGTCGCCGTTGCTGCTCGCCTCGCGGCGGGTCATCGGCGACGACGGTGTCTACGTATCGGCGCGGGAAGCGGCCGAGAAGTACGACGTCGATCTGGCGCTGTTCGAGCGGATCCAGCGGGCGATGGGCTTGCCGCGCATCGAGGATCCGGATGCGGCGGTGCTGCTGCGCGCCGACGCGGAGGCGGCCAAGTTCACCCGCGACTTCCTGGCCGCGGGCATCGATCCCGATGAGCTGGTGCAGATCACACGGCTGCTCGGGGACGGGATCGCCCGGGCGGCCGAGGCGATGCGCTATGCCGCGCTGGCGGCCGTGTTGCGGCCGGCCGCAACGGAAGTGGAGATCGCAAAGGCGTCGGAGAAGCTCGTCGCCGGATTGGCGCCACTGCTGGGGCCGATGGTCCAGGACGTACTACTGCTGCAGTTGCGGCATGCGATCGAAACGCAGGCGGTGAATGCGACCGAACGTGCAGAGGGGCAACATCTCCCGGGTGCGCGAGAGGTGACGATCGCGTTCGCGGATCTGGTCGGGTTCACCAGACTCGGTGAGGCTCTGCCGCCGGAGGATCTCGAGCGATTGGCGCAGCGACTGGCAGACATGACACGTGAGGTCGCGGTCGCGCCGGTCCGCTTCATCAAGACCATCGGTGACGAGGTGATGCTCGTCAGTCCTGAACCGGTGCCGCTGCTGGAGGCGGTGCTTCGCCTCGTCGACGCGACCGATGACGACGAGGATTTCCCGCGGCTGCGCGTCGGGCTGGCCACCGGGATGGCCGTGAGTCGTGAAGGGGACTGGTTCGGGAGCTCGGTGAATCTCGCTGCCCGCGTGACCGGCGCAGCCCGGCCGGGTTCGGTGTTGGTTGCCGAGAGCGCTCGCGAGGCGATCGGCGACGACGAGAAGTTCACGTGGTCCTTTGCGGGGGCGAGGCGCCTCAAAGGCATCAAGTCAGACGTCAAGCTCTTCCGCGCGCGCCGGGCCGACCCGGACGGGGAGTGAACGCGGCGATGATCGACCAGGGCGGCCCCGGACAGAGCGTCCTTCGCGAGTGTCGAAATAGACGATTCGACTCGCTGCCGGGACGCCATTGGGGATAGGAGCGGGGCCCATCAGTGCACACCCGCTCAAAGGCGGGTGGTGGCTTGAGAGAGCGGTCCCCCAGGTTCGAAGAGGGGCTGAAGGGCCCGGACGACGGCCACCGTGGCGGCCACGTAGTACGTGATGCCGAAGCCGATTCCAAGGACCGCGGACAGGCGGCCTGTACGCCCGTTGTTCTTGATTCGGAAGAGCGCGACGAACCCCGACACCAGCGAGACCGTAGCAAGCGCGAACAGGGCCCACCCGCCGATCGACCACCACACGGCGCAGCCGAGGACAGCTGTCACCAGCGATACCACCGCCACGGGATCGAGCCCAGGCTGCGGGGGTGTCGGAATCGCCCCCTGCGAGATTGGCATGGCTGGAAGTCTGCCATTTCCGATGCATTGTCAACCTGTCAAGCAGCCTGAACGGCTCGGGGGTTCCGCCACGGTTGCCCTGCTTTCCCGCCCGGCCTCGACACCTGGCAGCGCGGGACCACACGGACAGCCGCCACCGGAGAGCGCCACCTCCTGCCCGAAGACGACCAGGGGCCGTGATCAGCGCGCTGGAGTGAATCCCCGCAGCCGCAGGCTGTTGGTCACCACGAACACCGAGCTGAAAGCCATTGCCGCCCCTGCGATCATCGGATTCAGCAGGCCGGCCGCCGCGAGCGGCAGGGCCGCGATGTTGTAGGCGAACGCCCAGAACAGGTTGCCCTTGATGATGCTCAGAGTGCGGCGGGACAGCCGAATCGCATCGGGCACGGCCCGCAGGTCGTCGCGCACCAGCGTCAGATCGCTCGCCTCGATCGCGACATCGGTGCCGCTGCCCATCGCGAGGCCGAGATCGGCCTGTGCCAGCGCAGCCGCGTCGTTGACGCCGTCGCCCACCATCGCAACGACCTTGCCCTCACGCTGCAGCCGGACCACGGTGTCGACCTTCTCCTGTGGCAGGACACCGGCGATCACCTGCTCGATGCCGACCGAACCTGCCACGGCGCGGGCAACAGCTTCGTTGTCGCCGGTCACCATGATCGGCGTCAGGCCGAGCTCCTTCAGCAGCGAAACTGCCTCAGCAGAGGTGTCTTTCACGGTGTCGGCGGCAGTCACCACGCCACGCGCCCGGCCGTCCCAGCCCACCATGACCGCGGTGTGGCCCTCGGTCTCCGCCTGGTGGACCCCGGCGCGAACATCGGCGGCAACCTCGAAGCCATGCTCGTCGAACAGTCGGGGCCGGCCGAGCAGCACGCTCCGACCGTCGACCGCGCCCCGCACGCCGAGGCCGCGCAGATTCTCGAAGGCCGTGACCGAGGGCAGGTCTGGAAGCTTGTCGCGGGCGCCCGCGGTGATCGCGCGTGCAATCGGATGCTCCGACGCTGCCTCGACGGCCCAGGCGATCCGCAGCACCTCGTCCGGCTGCTCGTCGTCCGCTGCGACGACGCCCGTCATCGTCATGGTCCCCGTCGTCACGGTCCCGGTCTTGTCGACGATCACGGTGTCCACCCGCCGCGTCGACTCCAGCACCTCCGGGCCCTTGATCAGGATGCCCAGCTGCGCACCGCGTCCGGTCCCCACCATCAGCGCCGTCGGCGTCGCCAGGCCCAGCGCGCACGGGCACGCGATGATCAGGACCGACACCGCGGCAGTGAACGCGGCGGCTGCCGACGCTCCGACTATCAGCCAGAAGCCCAGTGTCGCAACGGCCAATCCGATCACGACGGGTACGAAGATCGCCGAGATGCGGTCGGCCAACCGCTGCGCGGACGCCTTGCCGTTCTGCGCGTTCTCCACCAGGCGCGCCATCTGCGCCAGCTGCGTGTCGGCGCCCACCCGCCGCGCCCTCACCACCAGCAGCCCGTCGACGTTGACCGTCGCTCCGATCACGTCGTCACCGGGGTGAACGTCGACCGGGACCGATTCGCCGGTCAGCATCGACGCGTCGACCGCGGAATCGCCTTCCAGCACAACACCGTCCGCGGCGATCTTCTCCCCGGGCCGCGCCACGAACTCGTCGCCTGCCCTCAGGTGCTCGATCGGGATGCGCTGCTCGGTACCGCCTCTGCGTACCGACACGTCTTTGGCACCCATGTCGAGCAGAGCCCGCAGCGCCGCACCCGCCTGTCGTTTGGCCCTCGCTTCGAGGTAGCGCCCCGCGACCAGGAAGGTGGTCACACCCGCCGCGGCTTCGAGGTAGATGTTGCCGGTGCCGTCGGTGCGCCCGACCGTCAGCTCGAACGGATGAGTCATTCCCGGCATGCCTGCGTGACCCCAGAACAGCGCGTAGACCGACCACCCGAATGCCGACAGTGTGCCGATCGAGATCAGCGTGTCCATCGTCGCGGCGCGGTGCCGGAGGTTCGTCCACGCCGCGACGTGGAACGGCCAGCCGCCCCAGACCACCACGGGCGCCGCCAGCGTCAGCGACAGCCACTGCCAGTAGGTGAACTGCCAGGCCGGCACCATCGCCAGTGCGACCACCGGCACCGACAGCACCACGCAGATCAGCAGGCGGCGGCGCAGCGCGGCCGCGGGATCCTCCGTCTCCGGTTCGGTGGGCGTCTGCTGGGGGAGCGATGCGTGGTAACCCGCGGCTTCCACCGCTGCGAGGAGCTGGTCGGTGGTGACGTGTCCGTCGTACTCGACGCGCGCCTTCTCGGTCGCGAAGTTCACTGTCGCGGCGACGCCGTCGAGCTTGTTCAGCTTCTTCTCCACGCGCGCAGCGCACGACGCACAGGTCATGCCGTCGATCGACAGCTCCAGCGACGTCATGGTCGGCACGGGATCAGCTCGCCAACTGGTAGCCGGCCTCTTCGACGGCGGCGCGCACGGCGTCGGGGTCGACGGGCCCGGTGCTGGCGATGGTGACCGTGGCGCCGGCGAGGTCGATGCTGACCGCGTCCACCCCGGGCAGCTGTGACAGTTCAGCACGCACAGAGGAGGCGCAGCCGGCGCACGTCATACCCTCGACCGAGATCGTGGTGGTAGTCATGGGAATCCTCTCCGGGGCGGTGTGACACACCCACCCGCCATGTGTACCATACCCCCCTAGGGTATTAAAAGCTACAGACGGGAGCGACAACGGTGTCCACTTTCACGACGGCAATCGCGGCTACGGGAACCGCCCTGGTGGTGCTACTGAGCGGCTGTAGCAATTCGGCCCAGGACAGTGCAGGCACCACCAGCAGCGCGGCGGGGCATGGTGACGGTCATGACCACGGATCGATGTCGCAGAGCGCCGATCCGGCCGCCGGCCACAACGACGCCGACGTGTCGTTCGCCGCAGGCATGGTGCCCCACCACGAGCAGGCGATCGTGATGAGCGACATCATTTTGGGCAAGCAGGGCATCGATCCTCGCGTCGTCGAGCTCGCGAACCAGATCAAGGCTGCCCAGGGTCCCGAGATCGCGACGATGAAGCAGTGGCTCACCTCCTGGAATGCCGCGCCGGTCAATCACGAGGGCCACGACATGTCCAGCATGGGCATGATGAGCGACCAGCAGCTCGACCAGCTGCGGCAGGCGCAGGGCGTGGATGCGGCGCGCCAGTTCCTCACCGGCATGATCGCTCACCACGAAGGGGCGGTGAGAATGGCGCAGACCGAGCTGGATTCCGGTGAGGCGGCAGACGCCAAGCAGCTGGCGCAGACCATCATCGACACACAGCAGCGCGAGATCGCCACGATGAAGCAGATTCTCGGATCTCTCTAGATGCGGGTGCTGGTGCAGCGGGTCACCTCGGCGCGGGTCACCGTCGACGGGGACACCGTCGGCGAGATCCGGCCCGCTACGCAGGGATTGCTCGCACTGGTCGGCGTCACCCACGACGACGACGCGGCCACGGCCACCCGGATGGCCGAAAAGCTCTGGCGGCTGAGGATTCTCGACGACGAGAAAGCCGCAGCCGACATCGGTGCGCCGATCCTGGTGGTCAGTCAGTTCACGCTGTACGGCAACACCACCAAGGGGCGCCGGCCGACGTGGAATGCGGCGGCACCCGGTGCAGTCGCCGAGCCGCTGGTCGACGAGTTCTGCGCTACGTTGCGGACGCTGGGCGCGTCGGTACAGACCGGTGCGTTCGGCGCCGACATGGCCGTCGAACTCGTCAACGACGGCCCGGTGACAGTGATGCTGGAGCTCTGACGCTCTACTGCGCAGTGGTGATCTGCACGCCTTCGGACGGCTGCACGATCACGAATCCGTTGCCGTGGAACGACACCTGCACCGCTTCGCCCGAGCCTCGGCCGATCAGTGAGCCGGCTTTGAAGCTCGTTTTGAGCTGCGTCTGCAGGTTGGCCGACCAGGCGACGACGGCGTTGGTGTCGGCGAACGTGGGCGCTTCTGCCGCGTTGAGTACCACCGGCGGTCCGTCGGTGGTCAGGGCGACCCATCCGGTGCCGCGCAGCGTCGTGTTGAACAGGCCGCCGGTGGCGATGCTGCCGCCCTTGACGCGTTCGATGTTCCAGTCGAGGCTCGAGGAGAACGCCAGCACGTTCTTGCCGCTGATCGACAGGCCCGAGTTCGTCAGGTTCAGCAGGTGGACGTCGTAGGCGCGCTCGGCGAGGAACACGTCGCCCTGCCCGGCGCAGCGCATCAGGGGCAGACCTTCACCGGTCAGCGCCTTCTTGATGAACCTGGAGGCGCCGCCGCCCTCGAAGGAGAAGTCGACGTTGCCCTGGTAGGCGACCATCGCGCCCTGGCGTGCCATGAACGGTTCGCCCAGACGGACCCGCAGCAGCTTGGCGTTCTGGTTGCCGATCGCCTTGGCTTCCTTCTCGCTGAACCGTCCGTCGACGAGATCGCCGCTGATGCCGGCGAATCCGCCGTCTCCGAGGGGCTGCGCCTGCGCCTGCGCCTGGGCCTGCGCCTGCGGCGGTTGCTGCGCCACCGGCGGTGGGCCGACCGGCTGCTGGCCCAGCGGCGCACGCATCACCTGACCGCCGGCCGACACCTGGTCTGTCCACTGCTGCCCGTCGTGCCATCGGTAGTCGTAGCGACCCTCCGGGTCGGGCTGCCACGTGCCGTGTCCGGGTGCGCTCATGGGCCTCACCCTAGTGCCGTTCGCCGATGGTGAACCCCGTTCCCTCGAGGGTGCAACGGTGTAATCATGTAATCATGAGACACCATCCACATAAGAGAGCCGGCCGCTCCGGCGGTTGGCAGCAGGCCGATCAACCCGATGCCCGCGACGCCGCCGACTGGTTCGCCGGTCGGCTGCCCGAGGAGTGGTTCGCCGGTGACCCGGAGGTCATCGTCGACCGCGAAGAGATCACCGTCATCGGAGCACTTCCCGACGCCGACGGCGACGAACCCGAGAGCGAAGCCCGCGCGTCCGGGCGGGCCGCCCGATTCCGCGAGCAGACCCGCGCCGAACGCATGCACATCGCCGACGAAGCCGAAGCGCGCTACGCACGCAAGGTCTCGTGGGGTGTGACGGTCGGTGACGAACGAATCCTGTTCACCCACATGGCGGTTCCGGTGATGACCCGGCTACGGCAGGCGGAACGTCAGGTGCTCGACACCCTCGTCGACGCCGGGGTGGCGCGGTCGCGCTCCGACGCGTTGGCGTGGTCGGTGCGTCTGGTCGGCGAGCACGCCGACGAGTGGCTAGGCAAGCTGCGCGACGCGATGCGTGAGGTCGACGACCTGCGCGCGCAAGGCCCGCAGGTCTGACCTCACGCCTGGATCATCGTCCAGTAGGCCCCACGGCGAGCCATCAGCTCGTCGTGG
Source organism: Mycobacterium sp. IDUB_1 (assembly GCF_055419625.1). NCBI lineage: Bacteria > Bacillati > Actinomycetota > Actinomycetes > Mycobacteriales > Mycobacteriaceae > Mycobacterium > Mycobacterium sp. IDUB_1. Next base: position 747,956 of record NZ_JBVAYA010000002.1, read on the forward strand.
GTGCCCTGCTCGACGATGCGGCCCGCGTCCATCACCAGGATCAGGTCGGCGTCGCGGATCGTCGACAGGCGATGTGCGATCAGGAAACTGGTGCGTCCACGACGCAGTGAGGTCATGGCATGCTGGATCAGCACCTCGGTGCGGGTGTCCACCGAGCTGGTCGCCTCGTCCAGGACGAGCAGCTGGGGGCGCGCGAGGACTGCTCGAGCGATCGTGATCAGTTGGCGCTCACCGGCACTGATGTTCGTGCCGCCATCGGCGATGCGGGTCTCGTAGCCGTCGGGCAGCGTGTGCACGAAGCGGTCCACATAGGCCGCGGTGGCGGCCTCGATCACCTCGTCGCGGTCGGCATCGGGTCGCCCGTAGGCGATGTTCTCGTAGACGGTGCCGGCGAACAGCCAGGTGTCCTGCAGCACCATGCCGATCCGGGAGCGCAACGCCGACCGGCTCACCGTGGTGATGTCGACGCCGTCGAGCAGGATCTGACCGGCATCGACGTCGTAGAACCGCATCAGCAGGTTCACCAGCGTCGTCTTGCCGGCGCCGGTCGGGCCGACGATCGCCACCGTGGTGCCCGGCTCGACGACCAGGCTGAGCTCCTCGATCACCGGTGCTTCGGGGCGGTAACCGAAACGGACGTCGCGGAACTCGACACGGCCGTTGGGTGATCCCACGGGCGGGAAATCCCGATCCGGCGCCCGTGGTTCCTCCTCGGCGTCCAGCAGCTCGAAAACCCTTTCGGCGCTTGCGATTCCCGACTGCAGGGTGTTGTACATGCCGGCGATCTGGGTCAGCGGCTGGTTGAACTGCCGTACGTACTGGATGAACGCCTGGATGCCACCGAGGGTGATCTGCCCGGTGGCGACCTGAATTCCGCCCACCACCGCGACGGCCACGTAGCTGAGGTTACCGACGAAGATCGTGGCGGGGGAGACCAGGCCGGAGAGGAACTGCGCCCCGAAGCTCGCGTGGTAGACGTCGTCGTTGAGCTCGGCGAACTGCCGCTGCGCCGCAGCCCGGTGTCCGTAGGTGCTGACGACCGTGAAGCCGCTGTAGGTCTCCTCGATGTGCGCGTTGAGCTTTCCGGTGTTGGTCCACTGCGCGACGAACAGACGGCGGGAGCGGCGCGCGATCGAGCGGGTGACCCACAGCGAGAGCGGCACCGTCACCACCGTGAACAGCGTCAGCAGCGGCGAGATCGTCAGCATCATCACCAGCACGGCGATCACGGTCAGCACCGAGGTGAGCAGCTGGGTGATCGACATCGACAGCGACTGGGCGAGATTGTCGACGTCGTTGGTCACTCGGCTGAGCACCTCGCCGCGCTGCCGGGTGTCGAAGTAGCGCAACGGTAGCCGGTGGATCTTGTCCTCCACGTCGGCGCGCAGCGCCACCATGGTCCTCTGCACGACCACGTTGAGAAGCCGTGCCTGCAGCCAGACCATCAGTGCCGCAACCAGATACAGGCCCAGCGCCAGGGCCAGCGTGCGCGCCACCGCGGCGAAGTCGACGCCTTGACCCGGGACCACGTTCATCCCGGACAGCAGGTCGGCGAACGTGGTGTCACCCCGCGCCCGTGCCGCGTCGACCGCCTGTTCCTTGGTCAACCCGGCCGGGAGTTCCCGCCCCACGACACCGTTGAACAGCAGATCGGTGGCGTGGCCGAGGATGCGCGGACCGACGACGCCGATCGCGATGCCCCCGATGCCGAGAAGCATCACCGCCACCGTCATACCCCGTTGCGGCGTCAGCCTTCTGAACAGCCGCAGGGCCGAAGCCCGAAAGTCTCGCGAGCGGGCCTGCGGGGGTTCGTTCATCCGCATCGAGCGGCCCAGCGGCCCGCTCACGGCGTCCCCACCGACTGCGAGTCCGCGAACTCGCGGTAGGCCGTACACCCGGCGATCAAGTCGTCGTGGGTGCCGGCGCCGACCACCCGGCCGTCGTCGACGACGACGATGTGGTCGGCCTCGGCGATCGTGGAGATGCGTTGGGCGACCACGATCACCGTGGCGTCGGCGGCCACCTCGCGCAGCCGCGCGCGCACCGTGGCGTCGGTGTGCACGTCGAGCGCGGAGAACGCGTCGTCGAACAGGTAGATCGCGGGATTGCGGATGACGGCTCGCGCGATCGCCAGCCGCTGACGCTGACCGCCGGAGAAGTTCATGCCGCCCTGGGCGACGCGCTGCTCCAGCCCGTCGGGGTGCGCGGCGACGAAGTCGTCGGCGGCCGCGACCCGCAGCGCGGCCCACATCTCGTCGTCGGTCGCGTCGGATTTCCCGAAGCGCAGATTGTCGGCGATCGTGCCGGCGAACAGGTAGCCGCGCTGGGGTACCAATCCGACCGCCGCCCAGAGCGTTTCGATGTCCATGTCGCGGACGTCGACACCGTCGACCAGGACCGCCCCGTCCGTCAGGTCGTAGAGCCGACAGACCAACGAGACCAGCGTCGACTTCCCCGATCCCGTCGAGCCGACGATCGCGGTCGTCGCCCGCGGACGCGCGATCAGCGAGATGTCCTGCAGCACCGGGCGGTCGGCGCCGTCGTAGGAGAACGTCGCGCCGGCGAACCGAACCTCCCCGACGATGTGCTCCGGCACGACCGGCTCGGCGGGGCTGACGATCGTCGGTTCGGTCGAGAGCACCTCGGTGATGCGTTCGGCGCACGCGGACGCACGGGGGATGATCACGAGGATGAACGTCGCCATCAACACGGCGACGAGGATCTGCATGAAGTACGACAGGAACGCGATCAGCGACCCGACCTGCATCTGACCCGCGTCGATCCGGTGGCCACCGAACCAGATCAACGCCACGCTCGAGACATTGATGACCAGCGTGGTGACCGGCAGCATCACCGCCTGCCACCGGCCGGCCTCCAGCGCGGCGTCAGCCAGCGCCGTGTTGGCCGCGGCGAACCTGGTGCGCTCGTAGGGTTCCCGCGCGAACGCGCGCACGACCCGCAGCCCCGTCAGCTGCTCCCGCATGACCCGGTTGACGCCGTCGATCAGGCGTTGCAGGCGGCGGAAGACCGGCAGCAGGTGCGAGACGATCCAGTAGTTGGCCAGTGCCAGCACCGGCACGCTGATCAGCAGCAGCCACGACAAGCCCGCGTCCTGGTGGACGGCCATCGCGATGCCGCCGATGCACATGATCGGTGCGGTGATGAGCATGGTCGCTGTCAACTGCACCAGCAGCTGGATTTGCTGGACGTCGTTGGTGGTGCGGGTCAGTAGCGACGGCGCCCCGAACCGGGCGGTCTGCTCGGCCGAGAACCCGGTGACGTGGCCGAAGATCACCGACCGCAGATCGCGGCCCACGCCCATGCTCGCGCGGGAGCCGAAGTACACGGCGCCGACGGCACACGCCACCTGCAGCGCGGTCACCGCGAGCATCACCACGCCGAGCTCGACGATGCGGCGCAGATTTCCCTGGGCGACGCCGTCGTCGATGATCGCGGCGTTGACCGTCGGCAGATACAGCGTGGCCAGGGTACTGACGAGCTGAAGGGCGGCGACCACCGCGAGGAGCGGCCGGTAGGGCCGGGTGTGCCGGCGGAGCAGGCCCCAGAGCATCCCGCTACTGTCGCACACCCTCCGACGAATGCCCGGCTGCGGCCGGGTACCTGAGAATACTGTGAATTCGCAGGTCAGTCGGCCTGTCGGTGGTTGACCCGATGGGCTGCCGCTACAGTGCATGGCGTGACCCGCAGCCCCCGCAGAATTCGACGGCCCGCGAAAGCGCTCGCCGTTGCTGCCGCGGCCGTGCTTCCGGTGCTGGCCGGGTGTTCCAACGACCAGCCGACCTCGCCGACGGTGCCGTCGACCGACGCGCCGGCCGCGGCCGCCAAACACGGCCCGTTCTTCCCGCAGTGCGCCGGCATCAGTGATCAGGAGATCGAGAAGCAGACGCAGGTCCCGGGCCTGGTCAACACCGCGGCGAACTCCGCCGGGTGTCAGTGGCTGACGAACGGCAGCATCGTCGGTCCGCACTTCTCGTTCACCTGGTTCCGGGGCAGCCCGATCGGGCGGGAGCGCAAGACGGAGGAGCTCTCGCGCACCAGCGTCGAGGACATCAACATCGAGGGCCACGACGGCTTCATCGCCTCCAACGAGGATCCGATTCTGGGCGTCAACCTGTGCGAGATCGGCATCGGCTTCGACGATGACTTCATCGAGTGGTCGATCAGCTACGCGGCCAAGCCGTTCCCGGATCCGTGCGATGTCGCCAAGGAACTCACCCGCCAATCGATTGTGAACTCCAAATGAGCGTGCGACGGAGAGCGATGGCCGCGGCCGGTGTGGCAGCGCTGATGCTGCTGACCGGATGCACGCAGACGGTCGAGGGCACGGCGGCCAAGTCGGGCTCCGGCGATGTGCCTCGCAACAACAACTCCGAGCGTCAGTACCCCAACCTGCTCAAAGAGTGCGACGTGTTGACCCAAGACATCCTGGCTCAGACGGTCGGCGCTGATCCGCTCGACATCCAGAGCACGTTCGTCGGTGCGGTGTGCCGCTGGCAGGCGGCCAATCCCGCAGGGCTGGTGGACATCACGCGCTTCTGGTACGAGCAGGGCGATCTGGAGAACGAGCGCAAGACCGCTCAGCAGCTGAACTATCAGATCGAGAGCCGGTCGATCGCCGGCATTCAGTCGTTCGTGATGCGGCCCAACGACCCCAACGGTGCGTGCGGTGTGGCCAGCGATGCCGCCGGTGTCGTGGGCTGGTGGATCAATCCGCAGTCCCCGGGTATCGACGCGTGCGGCATGGCGATCAAGCTGATGGAGCTCACCCTCGCCACCCGCGCCTGATACGCCCAAACCGACGTTTGGGCGCGAAAGTGCGAGTAGATCGCGCCTTTTCGTCGATCTCGGCGCGCCCGAAGTGGGCTCGGCGAGCCTCAGGCCTAGCGTGGGATGTGGAAGTCGACCAGCTCCGCGCCGCCCAGCTGCAGCTGAGCCCACGACCCGCCGGTGCGTAACACCGCGATCGCCGACGTCGGATACTTCGCCGAGATCCTCTGCGCCGCATCGCCGTTGGCGGTGGACTCGGTCGCCAAGCCGAGAGCCAGCGACGACATCACCGGCTCGTGGCCGACCACCAGCAGCGTGGCGAAGTCGTCCTCGACGCCGTTGATCTCTTCGATGACGATGCCCGGGCTGGCCTCGTAGAGCCGGTCGGAGTACGTCGCCGGCGCGGTGATGCCTGTGCGCTCCAGGGTCTGGCGGGTTCGCGTCGCCGATGAGCACAACACCGCGTCGACCGCTCCGACGTTACTGCGGATCCACTCTCCGGCCAGCACTGCCTCGCGCTCTCCGCGCGGCGCCAACGGCCGCCGGTGATCCGACACCCCGTCGGGATAGTCCGATTTGGCATGCCGCATCAGCACCAGCGTGCGCGTTCCGTCGCTCATGGGAGATAACCGTAGGCCATGTCGGTGCGCATCCCCGGACTTGTCGGCGGCCCGACCTAGACTTCCGATGCACTCGCCACGAGCCCGCCGAACACGAGGAAAGGACGGTCATCCGCATGCGATTCCTGCACACCGCCGACTGGCAGCTCGGCATGACCCGGCACTTCCTCAGCGGTGAGGCGCAGCCCCGCTACTCGGCGGCCCGCCGGGCGGCCGTCACCGCGCTCGGGCCGTTGGCGGCCGAGGCCGGTGCCGAGTTCGTCGTGGTCGCGGGCGACGTGTTCGAACACAACCAGTTGGCGCCGCGGGAGGTCAGCCAGTCGCTGGAAGCCATGCGCGGCATCGGCGTGCCGGTCTATCTGCTGCCCGGCAACCACGATCCGCTCGACGCGGCATCGGTCTACACCAGCGCGCTGTTCACCGCCGAATGCCCCGACAACGTGATCGTGCTCGACCGCCCCGGCGTGCACCAGGTGCAGCCGGGTCTGGAGCTGGTCGCCGCGCCGTGGTCGTCGAAGTTCCCCACCACCGATCTCGTCGCCCAGGTGCTCGACGGACTACCCGCCGACGGGGTGACACGCATCGTCGTCGGCCACGGTGCGGTCGACATCCTGGTGCCGGACAAAGACCGGCCGTCACTGATCGCACTGGCCGCCCTGGAGAGCGCGATCGCGCGCGGCGCGGTGCACTATGTGGCGTTGGGGGACAAGCACTCTGTGCTCGACGTCGGGTCCTCGGGCCGCATCTGGTATTCGGGATCCCCGGAGGTCACCAACTTCGACGATGTCGAACCGAAACCGGGTCATGTGCTGGTCGTCGACATCGACGAGGTGACGGCGCACCGGCCGGTGCGGGTCGAGCCGCGGCTCGTCGGTACGTGGCGTTTCCTGTCGCTGCGGCGCGGCGTCGACGACAGCCGCGACATCGCCGATCTCGACATCAACCTCGATCTGATGGTCGACAAGGACCGCACGGTGATCCGGCACGGTCTGACCGGTTCGCTGACCGTGACCGACAAGGCCGCGCTCGACCTGTGCCTGGACCGCTACGCCCGCCTGTTCGCCGCACTGATCCCCTGGGATCGGCACACCGACATCGCGGTGATGCCCGCCGACGGTGAGTTCGACGATCTGGGCATCGGCGGGTTCGCCGCCTCCGCGGTGGCTGAGCTGGTGTCCACCGCGCGCTCGTCCGGGGACGACGCCGAGGACGCCCGTGCAGCGCTGGCTCTGCTGCTTCGCCTGACCGAGGGAGGGGCGGCGTGAAGCTGCACCGGCTGACGCTGACCAACTACCGCGGGATCACCCACCGCGACATCACGTTTCCCGACAGTGGTGTCATCGTGATCAGCGGCGCCAACGAGATCGGCAAGTCGTCGATGCTCGAGGCGCTCGACCTGCTGCTCGAAGCCAAGGACCGCTCCACGAAGAGGGACGTCAAGCAGGTCAAGCCCACCCACGCCGACGTCGGCGCCGAGGTGACGGCCGAGATGTCGACCGGCGCTTACCGATTCGTCTATCGCAAGCGGTTCCACAAGAAGCCCGAGACCGAGCTGACCATCCTCGCACCGCGGCGTGAGCAGCTCACCGGCGACGAGGCGCACGAGCGGGTGCGTGCCATTCTCGCCGAGACGGTCGACCTCGATCTGTGGCAGGCGCAGCGGGTCATCCAGGCGGCGTCCACATCGGCCACGGAGCTCTCGGGATGCGACGCGCTGTCGCGCGCCCTCGATGTCGTCGCCGGCGAGGTCGACGACACAGCCGCCGCAGCCGGGCCCGCCGACGCCCTGCTCGTCGACCGCATCGACGAGGAGTACCGCCGCTACTTCACCGCCACCGGGCGGCCCAGCGGGGAGTGGTTGGCCGCCATCACGCGGCTCAAGGCCGCCGACGGGGAGGTGGCCCGCTGTGCGGCGGCCATCGCCGAAGTCGACGAGGCGGTCCGTCGGCACGCCACGCTCACCGCCGACCTGGAGACGGTGACGCGCGAAAAGGACGTCACCGCACGGGAATTGGCAGCAGCACAGCAAGACGCCGAGGCGATCAATGTGCTGACGGCCCAGCTCGAGCAGGCGCGGGCCCGCTCGGAGGCCGCAGCATCGACCCACGCGGCGTCGCTGGCGACGCTCACCGAGCGGCGGCGCATCCGCGCCGAGGTCGACGACCGCGTCGCCGCCGTGGCGCGTCTGCGCACCGACGCCCAGTCGGCCGCCGAGGAGGCGGACACCGCGCGGGAGATGCGGGCAGCCGCTGATGTCACCGCTGCGGCCGCCAAAGCAGACCTTCACCGGTGCAAGGAACGCGTCGACGTGGCTCATGCCGCGGTCGCGCTACTGGCCGATCGAGAAGAGGCCGACAAGCTCGCCGCCCGGATCGCCAATTATGAGCGGCACCAGCGCGAACTCGATGCCGTTCGCCGCGACCTCGCCGGCATCCGCGTGACCGCGGAATCGATGACGGTCCTGGAGAAGGCCGCGGTCGCGGTCGAGCGGGCTGCGGCGGCCTTCGAGCAGACCTCGGCCCGTATCGAGGTCGCTGCGGCGGTCGACGTCGATGTCGCGATCGACGGGACCTCGGTGCCGCTGACCGCAGGCCAGACGTGGACGATGTCGGTGTCGGGTGCGACGGGCATCGACGTGCCCGGAGTGCTCTCGCTGCGCGTGGTCGCGGGCGCGACGGCCGCCGGTACCCAGGCCACGCTCGACCGTGCGCACGAGACGCTGGCCGCGGCACTGCGTGAGGTGGGGGCACCCGATCTCGAGACGGCGCGGGCGCTCGGCACCCGTCGGCAGGAGCTGCTGGCGAGCAGTAAGCAGATCACCGCGGTGCTGGAGGCGCTCGCCGCCGACGACTCGGTGGAGATCCTGCGTTCCCGACTCGCCGCGGTGCAGGCGCGGGTGCCCGCCGACGTGGGCCTCTTCGACGCCGGCGTGGCCGAGACCCCTCTCGACCCGAAGGCTCAGCGGCTCGAGTTGGTTGAAGCGACGGCGGCGCATCAGCAGGCGCTTCGCGACTGCGATACTCACGCCAAGGTCGCCGAGGCCGCCGCGACGCTCCTCGCCGAGCGGGAGATGCGTGCCGCGCGGTTGTCGGAGAAGCTCGCGGTCGTGACCGAGGAGCTTGCCGCCGCCCAGCTGCGTCTCGCGCAGGCACGCGCCACGGTGACTGACGACGAGCTGGCCCTTACCGTGCAGTCGCATGCCGAGGCGGCGGCCGCGGCGCAGGCTGGGGTCGACCGGCTCGGCGAGCAACTGGCGGCCCAGCATCCCGACGAGGTGAGCGCACGCCTCGCCTGGGCGCGCAGCGCCGCCGACGGTGCGGTCGCGCGGTGCGGCGAGGTCGTCGAGGCGCTGCGCGACGTCGCCGCCCAGCTGAAGGTCTTCGGTACCGAGGGCCGAAAGGGCCGGCTCGACGCCGCGGAGACCGAGCGCGAACACGCGGCGACCGAGCACGAGCGGGTGCAGCGCCGGGCGCGCGCGGCGGAGCTGCTGCGCACCGTGATGGGCAGGCACCGCGCCGCGATGCGGTCGCGCTACGTCGACCCGTTCCGCGGCGAGGTGGAACGGTTGGGCCGCATCGTCTTCGGCGACACCTTCGAGGTCGACGTCGACAGCGACCTGCGCATCGGGCACCGTACCCTGTCGGGGCGCACGGTGCCCTACGACTCGTTGTCCGGCGGTGCCAAAGAGCAGCTGGGCATCGTCGCCCGGCTGGCCGGCGCGGCCCTGGTCGCGCAGGACGACACCGTGCCGGTCGTGATCGATGATGCGCTGGGCTTCACCGATCCCGACCGGCTGACCCGGATGGCCGAGGTGTTCGACGCCGTGGCCGGTGACGGGCAGGTGATCATCCTGACGTGCAGTCCGCAGCGCTACGCCGGAGTGCAGACGGCGCGCCACATCGAACTGGCGTCCTGAGAAAGAGAGGTCAGCTCGCCGACTGCAGCCGGTGCGGGGCGTCGAAGCTCGCAGGCCCCAGACCGAGATGATCCCGCAGCGTGGTCCCGGTGTACTCGGTGCGGAACAATCCGCGCCGCTGCAACTCGGGCACGACCGCATCGACGAAATCGTTGAAGGTGCCTGGAGTCTGGGCCGCCGACACCATGAAACCGTCGGCTTCGCCGGCCCGGAACGACTCTTCGATCTGATCGGCCACCTGGGCGGCGGTGCCGACGAACTGCGGGAGCAGCACCCCCTGGGCGTACCACTTGCCGATGTCACGCAGCGTGAGGTTGTCCCGGTCGGCCACCCGGCGAGCCGTGTCGAACAGGCCCTGCGTGCCGGTGACGGCAATGTCCTCGACCGGAGCGTCGAGGTCGTAGCGGGAGAAGTCGTGATCGGTGTGGACCGACAACGTGATCAACCCTGATATCGGGTCGGCCAGTTCGTTGTGGAAGGCCTGCTTCTCCCTGGCGATCGATTCGGTCTCCCCGATGAACGGCAGGAACGCCGGGAAGATCAGCACCTTGTCCGGGTCGCGTCCCACGTCCGACGCACGGGACTTGATGTCGTCGTAGTACGCGCGCCGGCCCTCCGGCGTCGGATCGATCTCGAAGATCGCCTCCGCCCACCGGGCGGCGAAATCCCGCCCCGTCGGCGACGACCCCGCCTGGATCAGCACCGGCCGGCCCTGCGGGGAGTACGGCACGTTGAGGGGCCCACGGGTGCGGAAGTACTCGCCGACATGGTCGATGCGGCGCACCCGGTCCGGGTCGGCGAACACCCCGGACTCCTTGTCGAGGACCAGCGCGTCGGGATCCCAACTCGACCACAACTCCAACGCGGTGCGGACGAACTCGTCGGCCCGTAGGTAGCGGTCGTCGTGACCCAGATGACTTTCGTGCCCGAAGTTCTGGGCCTCGCTCTGGGTGAGCGAAGTGACGATGTTCCACGCCACCCGACCCGCCGTGATGTGGTCGAGGCTGGCGAAGATGCGCGCCAACTCGTAGGGGTGAAAGTAGGTGGCGGACTTGGTGATCGCGACCCCGAGCTTGGAGGTGACGGCCCCGATGCTCGCCGCCACGATCGACGGGTCCAGCGTCGCGGTGGCCTGCGTGCCGCGGCGCAGCGGTTCGCTGATGTCGTCGCCGTAACGCACCGGCGCGGCCAGCAGGTCGGCGAAGAACACGAAGTCGAACTTCCCGCGTTCCAGGATGCGTCCGATGCGGTGGTAGTAGTCCGGCGTGGTGAACCGGGTGTCACTGGCGGGGTGACGCCACGCCGCGTGCGAATGGGTGACCTGGGACGCGATCTGAAAACCGCCCAGGTGCAGCTGACGAGTCATGGGTGCTCCGATGAAGTAGGCGATCAGAAGTAGGCGTTGGCCGGAAGTGCCGTGCCGTGCAACAGGTTCTGGCCGATCGCGCGTGCCTTCAGCCCGACCGGGTTGTGCAGCGTGATCGTGCGGATGTTGCGCCAGTGCCGGTCGAGGTTGCGGCTGCGGCTGGCCGCGCTGGCCCCGCCGAGCTCGAGCAGGCGCGTCGCGGCCTCGGGTGCCACCGCGTCGAGGTGGACCTTGACCTTGGCGACCTTGAGCTGCGCCTCGGTCGCCAACGCGGCGTCGGGCACGCGGTCCTCGCCGTAGGAGTCCGTGGCCGCACCGATCGCGGCGGCCGCATCGAGGACGGCCGCGCGGGCGATGGCCGCGGTGCTGGCGATCTCGCCGAGCTGACGCTGCAGCAGCGGGTCGTCGGTGGGCCGCTCCGTCACCGCGTGGCTGAAGCTGCGCTCGCGCGAGCGCAGCAGCGTGACTCCGTCGTCGACCACCGACTCCAGGATCCCTGCCACCACCGCGTGGATGAACAGCTGCAGCGAGGCGTACTGCACCGTCGGCTGCGGCTCGGCGTCATAGGGGGTGTCGCTGAGCACCTCGTCTTCGGACACCTCGACCCCGGTGAACACCGTGGTGCCGGTGCCGGTGCGGCGCTGACCGAAGCCGTCCCAGTCGTCGATGATCTGCACACCGGGCCGGTCGGCGGGCACCACCACGGTGGCCACCGAGTCGTGATCGGTCGTGGCCGTGACGGTCAGGTAGTCGGAGAACAGCGTGCCGGTGCTGTAGAACTTCTCGCCGTCGAGCCGGTAGCCCTGCTCGGCGGGCAGCAGGCGGGTGTTGAACACCAGGCTGCCGACCGCGTGGGCGCCCTTTTCGCTGAATGCGTTACCGAACGTCTTTCCCTGAGCGACTTTCGAGAGCCACTCCGCCGAGAGCGGATCGTGGACGGTGCGCAGTCTCTCCTCCACGAACCAGAAGTGCGTCCGGAAGATGTGCGCCACGATGGGATCGGCGCGCGAGACGTCGATGACCGCCGAGAACAGTTGCGGCACCGTGAGTCCGGGGCCGCCGAACGATGCGGGCAGCCGCAGCGTGCCGAAGCCGGCCCGCTTGAGCGCGGCCACCTGCTCCGTGGGGTTCTCGTCGTTGCGGTCGCGGTCGGCGGCGCCCGCGGCGATGTCGCGCAGCAACGCGGCGAAGTCGTCGGAGTCGGGCAGCAGGGCGGTGAGATGGTCCACAGAGGTCATGACGGTGATGTCTACCGGCCGGCGACACAGGCGCCACTGCTTTCGCTCAGCTCGAACCGAACCGTGGGCGGAATGGCCGGCACCGCGGCCCGGGGGCACAATGGGGCGCGATGACGATGAACGCCAAGCGTCGGCGGGTGCACGCGAAGCTGGCCGCCCTTCCGGGCGTGCGGCCGGTGCGGCGGCCGCTCGGCACGGGCGAGTTCGACGTCTACTACGTGCGCACCGGGCGTAAGTCCGCGCATCCGCTGCTGATCATCCCGGGCGGTCCGGGGGCCGCGTCGGTGTCCCTGTACCGGGCGTTTCGCCGGCGTGCCGCGCTGGCCGGGCTAGACGTGATCATGGTCGAGCATCGCGGTGTCGGGCTCTCCCGGCACGACGGCGACGGCAACGATCTTCCGCCGGAGGCGATGACGGTCCGCGCCGTCGTCGACGACCTGGCAGCGGTCCTCGACGACGCCCACGTCGACAAGGCGATTGTCTACGGCGCCTCCTACGGCACCTACCTGGCCGCCGGACTGGGGGTCTCTTATCCGGAGCGCGTCCAGGCGATGGTGCTCGACTCGCCGCTGCTGTCGGCCGGCGACATCGCCGAGGTTCGGGCCCAGACCCGCCGCGTGCTGTGGGACGGGACCGAGCCGGGGACCGCGGAGCTCGCGGCCAAAGTGCGCCGGCTGGTGCAGGCCGGGGTGGTGACGAGCAAGGACGTGCAGCTGATCGGCGACATGTACGGCGTCGCCGGCCCGGAAGTGCTGTGCCGGCAGCTCGACCTGCTGCTCGCCGGCCACGACTGGCTGTGGGCGGCCGTGGGCTTCGGCGAGAGGAACCTGCTCGAGCGCAAGACGCCGTATCAGCACGAGCCCGACCTCGTCGAGCGCATCGCCTACCGCGAGCTGAACTACGGCGCCGAGCCCGATGGCCTGCCGCTCGATCCGGCCGTCGCGCTGCGCGAGATGGCGCTGGGGAACGTCGAATTCGAGGCCGAGCCCTACGATCTCGTCTCCGCCATGCCGGGATTTCACTGGCCCACCGCGGTGCTCTCCGGCGGCCGCGACCTCACTACGCCTCCCGGGATCGCCCAGCGGGTCGCGGATCTCGTACCCGACGCGGTGCTCGTCGATCTACCCACCGCGGGGCACAGCATGCTCGACACGCGCGAGCACGCCGCGCTGCAGGTGTGCCGCGCGGCCGCGGCCGGTCAGATCGCCGAACTGGGTTCGCGCGGAAACGAACTGGACAAGCTGCCGGCGAACCTCACGGTGCGGTTGATGGTCGCGGCGATCCGGGTAGCGGCCCGGGCCGAGAGCACGGTGCCCGACGTGGTGCCGCGGGCGGTCCGGCAGGTCACCGCTTCATAAGATCACTGCTTCATGAAGCCGATCGCGCTGTAGTTCAGATCGCCGATCCCGGCAGGGCCGTAGTTGGCCAGCGTGGCGCGAACCGCGACGTTGCCGGGGGCCTGGAACAGCGGCAGGCTGTGCACCTCCTGCCAGATCATCGTGTCCAGCTCGTTGGCCAGTGTGCGGGCCTTGGCCGGGTCCAGTTCGGAGAGCGTCTGCTCGATCTTCGCGTCGACCTCCGGGCTGCCGATCTTTCCGTAATTGCTCTCGCCGGCCGACGCATACGATTGGGTGAGGCTGGACAATGCGAAAGCGTCACCACCCCAGGCGAATTGCACGATGTCGAAGTTGCCGGGGGTGACGAAATCGGTGAACAGCTTGCCGCCGGCGGCCGGCACCAGTTGCAGGTCGACGCCGATCTGCGCGAGGTTGTTCTGTGCGATCTGCCCGATCTGACTCGTGCTCTGCGCGTCGTAGAACACGTCGCGGATCGTCAGCCGCCGCCCGTCCTTCTCCCGGAACTGGCCGTTCTGCCGCCAGCCCAGCGCGTCGAGTTCGCGTTTGGCCGCTTCGGGATCGAAGGGAATGCTGTTGTCCTGGTAGCCCTCCTGGCCGGCCACGTAGATGTGGTTGTTCAACGGGACAGGTTTGTCGACGAGGCCGTTCTGGGCGACGGTGACGATCGCCTGCCGGTCGATGCCTTTGGCGATGGCCATGCGTAGCGCCGGGTCGGCGAGGACCGATCCGGGCGCCCCGTTCAACGTCATGTGATACCACTGCGCCGATGGTGCGCGCCGCATCGCGATGCCAGGGGCGGATCGGGTGGTCTTCAGCTCGTCTTGCGTGGCGACACCGCTGACGTCGATCGAGTTGTTCAGCAGTGCCGGAATGCGGGCGGCGTCGTCGAGCACGGTGTAGCTGATGGAATCCAGTAGCGGGGGAGTGCCCCACCATTTCGGGTTGCGGCCCAACGTGATCCGCTGCGCACCGCGGTCGATGTTGGTGACGATGAACGGGCCCGCGGTGGGTGGCGGCCCGTCCCGGAAGCCGGTGTTGAACGCCTCCGGCGTACCGGTCATCTCCTTCGGGAACAGCATGCCGTTGCCCGCGAACAGGCCCTTCCAGTCGGCGTAGTGCTTGGCGAAGGTGATGACGGCCTGCCGGTCGTCGACGCCCTTGGTGACGGAGCCGACACGGTCGGCGCCATTGGGGGAGGCGAACAGGTAGCGCTTGTCCTTGCCGCTCGTCGCGTTCACCTCGGCCGCGAGATCCTCCCACGTGATCGGTCGGCCGTTGCTCCACACCGCCTTCGGGTTGATCGTGTAGGTGACCACCTGCGGATCGGTGCTGGTCAGCTCCACGTTGGTGAAGTAGTCGCTGTTGACCGTCATCTCACCGTTGGGCTTGATGAAGAACGCGCGCGGCAGCATCGTCTTGTACATCGCGCCGATCTCACCGAGATTGCCGTCGATGTGCAGGTTGTTGAAGGTGGCCGGGAAACCGGTCAGCGCCAACCGCAGCGTGCCGCCCTGCTGGAGCGAGGTGGGGTCCTGCGGGTTGATGTCGGCAGTGCCACCCAGCTCGGCGCTGCCGCCGGCCGGCGGGGCCGGGTCTTGCGAACCCGAGCATCCGGTGAGCACCAGGGCCGCCGTCAGGAGCAGAGCCGGGAGCCTTGTGAATGTCATGCCGAAACTGTAATCAGCGGCTGGGGTGTCGCTGGGTGTGACACCACAAGAGTGGCTGACAAGCAGCCCGCTCGCTGCCGGCCGGCGGCGTCGCGACGCCACGAACGGGTCTGCTATCGACGCACCGCAGTATCCGGCCGGCCAGCTTCCAAGAACTCTCCAAGACCCGCGGGTGAGGCTCTCGGTCGTGAGCATCGCAACGCGTCAGGCTCTCCGGTCTCGACTCATCATGCCGTCGTCGCCACGGCAGAATTACTTGCAAACGCAGAGACAAGCAAAGTCCGGGACTCTTGCCATACGGTCGCATTGGCGAGTCGTGCGCACCTTAGAGCTCCGGAAAAGCATGGCCCTGGGCAGCTCGGGCAGGCGTCGGAGATTCGCCAAAAATGTCACAGTTATTCCGCAACGCTTCGAAGTGCTCAGTGCCATACTCCTGCTGACGGGTGCCGGGGGCGTCCAGGCAGCGGGGGACATTGTGAACAGCGCTAGTGCACTTCCGCGCGGAGCCCAGGTGCGCGCGATCGCCTTGTCGAGTGCGCGGGAGGCGACCTCAGCACACGCCTGACATCGAATGTCGACAACACGTCGCATCACCAAATTGCTGGACATACACCTGACGATCTTCGGGGGAACTAGAAATGAGCGAATACTCTTCACAGCACACCTCACACCGACGTGCCGGTAACCACCGCCGTCGGAAGCCGACGCCGGCGGTGGTGTCTTGGCTCGGAGCGGGCGCATTCAGCGTGGGTCTCGGCGCGGCAGTCCTGGTGGGTGCCGGGTCGGCCAACGCCGACGAGGGGCCGAGCGACAACCGCCCTACAGCGAGCTCCGGTGCCGGGTCGACCGCCGCAACCACTCCGCGACAGTCGAATCGACGCCAAGAGCTCACAGCGCGCGTCGCGGATCGACAACGGTCAGAAGGGAAGATCGTCCGCGTTCACGCTGATCGCCCGGGCTCACAGGAGAAACTGTCGGTTGGTTCCGCTCAACGAGAAACACCCCGGCACCGGCAGACCCGTTTCGTCCGTACGACCGTGCCCGACGAGGCATCTCCAGGGGTGAGCGTCGACGGCGCCAAGGACGGCGGCGCCTCCGAATCGCCCATGCCGCCGCGCAGCGGACCATTCGCGCCGCTGCGTCATCGCGTCGTCGTGGGCGCAGACCGATCGCGTCCGGATAACGTCTCCCCGGCGGCACCCGAAGACGCCTCGCCGACAGAGCCATTCGCGTCGATCCGACCGTTCGGCGGGATGTTCGAAAATATCAAGGCGGCCCGCGAGGCGAAGAATCGGCAAGCGGCATCGGCGAGTTCGGCTCTTGCGGTAGCTCCGTCCGGGCCCTCGATCAACCAGGTGCTGTTCGGCGCGGCCTCTTACGACTTCTTCCAGCCAGCTGTCGATGTCGAGGCCGGCGAAGGCGAATGGACACCCATTCGCGTCGATTCCCTGGGTCTTCCGTACGCGTGGAGATTGACACAAGCTCCGGATCCGCGTTCGGCGCTCGGGGACGTCGGGGCCGTCGAACTGGCGAAGTATCAGTACTACATTGTCGCGTTCGCCGCTGACCCCGCCGATCTGGAGGCGGGCGTGCCGATATTCGACGCCTACCACGCGGTCGCTGCCAAGAAGCTCGTACTCGGCGACGAAAGCTATCTCGTCGAGGACGACCAGACAACGCATCTCAACTACTTGAGCCTTGTCTTCCTCTACAAGAAGACCGAGGCCCCCAATGTGGTCACGGACCTACCCGGCATTCTTCCCAAACCGACCCCGACGGTGAAGGACGACGGTGACGGTGACGGTGACGGTGACGGCGGTGACGGCGACGGTGACGGCGGTGACGGTGACGGCGGTGACGGTGACGGCGGTGGGAACGGCGGCGGCGGCGATCGCAATCCGCCCTGGGAGGAGAACTTCGAGATCGCGACGGCACTCATCGGCGAAATCCCTGTTGTCGGCGAGTTGACGAACGTCCTCGCGATCGGCGTCGACACGTTCCAACTCTTCGGCGCGATCATCAGACATGATCCGGCGGATGTGAGCGACGAATTGGGCGACCTGGCAGGCAATTTCACGAGTCTCCTGATTCCTATACCCGGTATCGGTGGCGCCATCGGAGCCCAGGTCGGCGACAAGGTGACCTCATTCTTCGACGGTCTTCTCGACTGAGTGAATGACGCACGCATTCCCACGAACCTTTGCCGTCACTCCGACTGGGCCGACGCCATCGCAATTCTGCCCGAGATGTTTTCGCATCAGAGGCGCACACCGAAGAGGAGAATTTCATGAAACTGATCGTTGCAATCGGATCTGCCTGTGCTGGCGTGAGCGCGGTAATCGCACTGGCGGCGCCGGCCGCTGCCGATCCCGTGCCCGGAAGCTACACCGCGACGATGCTCGATCCCGGAGCCTCGGGGAAGCGCCCAGGCAGCACCACGACGTGGAACCTGGCTCCCTGCGGCACTGATTGTCTTCACCTGGCGACTTCGGGTCCCGGTTGGGATCTGCAGCGCCAAGGTGACGTATGGGTGAGCCAGCGCCCGGACGGAACGTCGGCAACGTTGAACAACTCCACGCTCGTCCTCACCTTGGTGTACCCCGGCCAGCCGAACGTGCTGGTGGGCTTGACGAATCTGTGAGCATTGCCGAGCCGTCGGCGTTCTCGGCTAACCGGGCGGCCGCGGAACCGCGGCCAGCAACCGCCGCGTGTACTCGTCGCGGGGGTTTCCGAACACCTCGGCGCTGGTGCCCTGCTCGACGATCCGGCCCCGGTGCATCACCGCGACATCGTGGGCCAGGTGTTTGACCACCGACAGATCGTGCGAGACGAACAGGTACGCCAGCCCGAAGCGGTCCTGCAGGTCGAGCAGCAGGTTGATGATGCCGGCCTGGATCGACACGTCGAGCGCTGAGACGGGCTCGTCGAGCGCCAGGATCTTCGGTTGGAGCGCCAGCGCGCGGGCGATACCGATGCGCTGCTTCTGTCCGCCGGAGAACTCGGCCGGATAGCGGGCGGCGTCCTCGCGGCGCAAGCCCACCAGCGTCAGCAGCTCGGCCACCCGGTCGGTGATGTGCTTCTTGTCGGAACCGTTGGCCTGCAACGGTTCTGCGAGGACATCGGACACCGGCAGCCGCGGATCCAGCGAGGCGACGGGGTCCTGGAACACCACCTGCAGGTCGCCCCGCAACGTTCGGCGTGCTCGGCGGTCGAGGGTGGCGACGTCGGTGCCGAGCACCTCGATGCTGCCCTGCTGCGGCGCGGTCAGTCCCAGGATCTGGTGCAGCGTGGTCGATTTGCCGGAGCCGGACTCACCGACGATGCCCAGCGTGCGGCCCTGCCGCACCGTGAGATCGACGCCGTCGACGGCGCGGACCTCGCCGACCCGGCGCCGCAGCACCACACCTTTGGTCAGCGGGAACGTCTTGACCAGATCGCGCACGGAGACGACGACGGGCGTCTCGACGTCGGTCGCGGGTCGCGCGGGCTCGGTGCTGACGCCGTAGATGTCGGCTGCGCTGCGGCCGGCGACCTCCTCGTGGCGGATGCACGCGACCCGGTGATCCGGCCCGACCGCCGTCAGCTCCGGCTCGGCGTTGCTGCACTCGGCCACGACGAGGGGGCAGCGCGGCGAGAACGGGCATCCGTCGGGGAGCGCGGACAACGACGGGGGAGCGCCCGGGATCGGCACCAATCGCGCGCCCTGGGTGGCGTCCAGTCGTGGTACGGACCCCAAAAGACCTGCGGTGTAGGGCATTCGGCGCCGGGTGTACAGGTCGGTGACCGGCGCGGTCTCGACGGCGCGGCCTGCGTACATGACCAGTGCTCGGTCGGCGAACTCGGCGACGACCCCGAGGTCGTGGGTGATGATCAGCACGCCCGCGCCGGTGACGTCGCGCGCGGTGCGCAGCACGTCGAGGATCTGCGCCTGGACCGTCACGTCGAGCGCGGTCGTCGGCTCGTCGCAGATGAGGAGGTCGGGGTCGTTGGCGATCGCGATGGCGATCACCACGCGCTGGCGTTCCCCGCCCGAGAGTTCGTGGGGGAACGCCGCCGCGCGCTCGGCGGGTCGGGCGATCCCGACCAGTTCCAGGAGTTCGACGGCGCGGGCGCGGGCGGCCTGGCGGCTGACATCGCGGCGATGGATGCGGATCGCCTCGGCGATCTGGTCGCCGACGGTGTAGACGGGCGTCAGCGATGACATCGGGTCCTGGAAAACGGTGCCGATCTTAGCGCCGCGCACCCGCGACATCTCGGCGTCGGAGGCCGTCAACAACTCGGTGCCGTGCAGCCGCACCGAGCCGGACACCTCGGCGTACTCGGGGAGAAGACCGACCACCGCCATCGCGCCCGCCGACTTGCCCGCCCCCGACTCGCCGACCAGCGCGACGACCTCACCGGAGGCGACGTCGTAGTCCAGCCCGCGGACCGCGGCCACCCGTTCGGTGTCGGTGGGGAACGTGACGGTCAGACCACGCACCTGCAGTAGCGTCATCGGCGCGCCCTCGAACGGGCCGGACGCACCCCGGGGTCGAGCGCGTCGCGTAAACCGTCGCCGATCAGGTTGGCGCACAACACGATCGTCACCAACACCCCGGCGGGGAACAGGAACACCCACGGGAACGTCGTCACCGACCCGGTGCCTGCGGCGATCAGCGTGCCCAGGGACACGTCGGGGGGCTGCACGCCGAAGCCGAGGAAGCTCAAGCCGGTCTCGGCGAGGATTGCGACGCCGACGTTGAGCGTGGTGTCGATGATCAGGATCGACGCCACGTTGGGCACGATGTGCCGGGCGATGATCCGGGTGTTGCTGACTCCCATATAGCGTGCGGCGGCGACGAATTCGCGATCGCGCAGGCTCATCGTCAGCCCACGCACCATGCGGGAGCTGATCATCCAGCTGAACGCGGCGAGCAGCACGATCAGCCACACCACCGTGCCCGCGCCCCGAGTACTGGGGGTGACGATCGCGATCAGGATGAACCCCGGAACCACGAGCAGTAGGTCGACGAACCACATCAGCGCGGTGTCGCGCCAGCCACCGAAATATCCGGCGACCGCGCCGACCGTGGCGGCCACGAGCGTCGAGATGACCGCCACGCAGACGCCGATCACCATCGATTTCTGCATGCCGCGCAGCGTCTGTGCCAGGAGGTCCTGGCCGAGCGCGTTGGTGCCGAACCAGTGCTGTGGCGATGGCGGCTGCTGCAACGCGTAGTAGTCCAGGTCGGTGTACGAGTACGGCAGTAGCGGCGGCAGCGCCCAGCAGCTCACGAACAGCAGCACCAGCACCACGACCGACACCATCGCGGGCCGGTTGCGGCGGAACCGGCGCCACACCAGCGCTCGTCGCGACACGAAGTGCTGGCTCGAATCCTGAACGGTCACGAGGCACGCACCCGCGGGTCGAGGGCGGCGTAGAGGACGTCGGACAGTAGGCCACCCAGCAGGATCGTCGTCCCGGAGAACACGGTGAACGCGACCACGATGTTGGTGTCCTGGGCGGCGATGCCCTGCACGAACCATTCACCCATGCCGTGCCAGCCGAAGATCTTCTCGACGAACACCGCGCCCGTCACCAGACCGCTGATGCCGTAGGCGAACAGCGTCGCCATCGGGATCAGCGCGGTGCGCAAGCCGTGCCGGAACAACGCCTGGCGCCGCGTCAGCCCCTTGGCCCTTGCGGTCCGGATGAAGTCCTGACCCAGCACGTCGAGCATCGCATTGCGTTGGTAGCGGCTGAAACCCGCGATCGAGCCGAGCGCCAGCGTCGCGGTCGGCAACACCAGATGCTGCAGCCGGTCCACGAACTGGTTCCAGCCGCCGCCGACCGCGTCGGTCGACGTCTCCCCGGTGTATTCGAACAGTCGCAGGCCGAGCACCGAGTTGACCTTCAGCGCAGCGAGGATCAGCAGGTTGGCGATCACGAACGTGGGGGCGCTGATGATCAGCAGGGACACCACGGTGATCACGCGGTCGGACAGCCGGTACTGCCGGACCGCGCCCCAGGCGCCCACCACGACGCCGATGATCGTGCCGAGCACCGAACCGATGATCACCAGCCGCAGGCTCACCCCGACGCGGCGCCACAGCTCGTCGGTCACCGGCTGGCCCGTCACCGTCGTGCCGAAATCGCCGCGCACCGCCGCCGACACCCAGTGCGCATACCGGAGCGGGATCGGTTGATCGAGGCCCAGCTCGGCCGCCTTGGCGTCGATCACCGCCTGCGGCGGGCGTGGACTGCGCTCCAGCAAACTGTCCAGCGGATGGAACGTCAGGGAGGTCAGCGTGAACGCCAGGAACGAGGCCAGGGCGAGCAGGACCAGGTAGTTGAGCAGCCGCCGCGCCAGGAAGCGGGTCATCCGGCGGGACCGCCTCGGCGCTGCATGCGCACAGGTTATGAGATCGCGGGTCCTCCCACGTGGCGGCCCTCCGGCGCGGCGTCATGCGACATGTCACTCATGAACGGACCGAAATGGGGTGCGTTGCCCCTCGCGGCATGGATTGCCGCGCCGCCCAACCCGCCGATCACCACCGCGATCGCCACCGCGGCCGCGATGTGGCGGGCTCCCCAGCGGCGTGGCTCCGGAGGCTGGGTCCAGACCCCGTCATCGAAAGCGGCTTTCTCGAGACCAGCCGAAGAGTCAGTCATGACGCCAGGATGACTCACGCACATGAGCGCCGGCTGTGCGCCCGCTTCACAGCGGGCGCATAGCTTCGGCACAGCCGGGGCCCACGACCGGCGCCCATAATGGGGCTCGTGGCCCCTTCGACCAGCGATACCGACGCACGGGTGGTGATGCGCCGCGCCGACGGAAGCCCGGTGCACGTGCTCGTCGTCGACGACGAACCGGTGCTGGCCGAGCTGGTGTCTATGGCGCTGCGGTACGAGGGGTGGGAGATCTCGACCGCCGGCGACGGTGCCACCGCGATCGCGACGGCGCGCGACAACCCGCCCGACGTGGTCGTGCTCGACGTGATGCTGCCCGACATGAGTGGTCTGGACGTCCTGCACCGCCTGCGCGAGCAGATCCCCGGCCTGCCGCTGCTGCTGCTCACCGCCAAGGATTCGGTGGAGGACCGCATCGCCGGGCTGACCGCAGGCGGCGACGACTACGTCACCAAACCGTTCAGCATCGAAGAGGTCGTGCTGAGGTTGCGCGCGCTGCTGCGCCGCACCGGGGTGAGCACTGAGGCCGCCGGCGCGACGATCGTGGTCGGGGACCTGGTGCTCGACGAGGACAGCCACGAGGTCACGCGCGCAGGGGAACCGATCACGCTGACCGCGACCGAGTTCGAGTTGCTGCGGTTCATGATGCGCAACGCCAAGCGGGTGCTGAGCAAGGCGCAGATCCTGGACCGGGTGTGGAGCTACGACTTCGGTGGACGGTCCAACATCGTCGAGCTGTACGTCTCGTATCTGCGCAAGAAGATCGACAGTGGCCGGGAGCCGATGATCCACACGCTGCGCGGCGCCGGGTATGTCCTCAAGCCCGCACGCTGACGGGAAGCAGGCCACGCGGGGCCGCGTCTTCTCGCCCCGGACGTGGTCGCTGCGGGTGCGGTTGATCGTCACCCAGATGGTCCTGCTGGCCGTCGTCATCGCCGGCATCGGCGTCGCCACCGAGTTCGCGCTGCAGCGCTTCCTGTCCCACCAGCTCGACGAGCAACTCGTCGAGGCCGGCCGGCGGTCGGCGGCGATCTTCGACCTGCCGCCGCCGGTGTTCGCGCCGGGCACCCCTGGCTGGGAGGACCGAAAGCGGTTCGACCCGGAGGTCGGTCCCGGTCCAGGGTTCCTCAACGCCCCCGGCCAGGCCACCCGCACGGTCGGCGCCGTGGTCACGCCGGGACGGGGCACCGACGCCGGCGTGATCACCGCCGACGGCGGCCGCACGACGATCAGCGAGGCCGCCACCGAGCAGCTGGCCGCGGTGCCGCCCGACCGCGTCCCACGGACGGTCACCCTCGACGGGCTGGGTCGCTACCGCGTCATCGGGCTGCACGACCGCCGCGGCGGGTCCCAGACGATCGTCACCGGGCTGCCGCTGTCGGTCGTCGACGACACCCTGCTGTGGGTGCTCGGCATGTTCTGCGTCGCCGCCGTGCTCGCCCTGATCGCTGCCGCCTTCGCCGGCATCGCGATAGTCCGACGGCAACTCGCGCCACTGTCCCGGGTGGCGTCGGCGGCGCGCGACGTGGCCGACCTCGAGCTCGACCGCGGCGAGGTGAACCTGCCGACACCGATCGTGGTGGTCGACCCGGCCGCCGCCCACACCGAGGTCGGGCAGCTCGGGTCGGCGCTGAACCGCATGCTGGACCGCATCGCGGGAGCGCTCTCGGCGCGGCATGACAGCGAGACCCGGATCCGCCAGTTCGTCGCCGACGCGAGCCACGAACTGCGCACCCCACTCGCCGCGATCCGCGGTTACACCGAGCTCGCGCAGCGCCGGCATGCCGAGCTACCCGACGACGTCGCCCACGCGATGAACCGCGTGGAGTCCGAGACCGAACGCATGACGCGGCTGGTGGAGGACATGCTGCTGCTGGCCCGGCTGGACGCGGGCCGCCCGCTGGAGCGCGAACCCGTCGACCTGACCCGGCTCGTCGTCGACGCAGTCAGCGACGCCCACGTCGCCGGGCCCGACCACGAGTGGGAGCTCGACCTGCCCGACGAACCGGTCGCCGTGCCGGGCGACGAGGCGCGGCTGCACCAGGTGATGGCCAACCTGCTGGCCAACGCGCGCATCCACACACCGCCGGGCACCACGGTGACGACGTCGTTGGCGGCGACCGGCGACGACCTCGGGAAGAATGTGGTGCTGACCGTCGTCGACGACGGTCCCGGCATCCCGGCGTCGCTGCAGCCGGAGGTGTTCGAACGCTTCGCGCGCGGCGATTCGTCGCGCTCCCGCCGCGGGGGCAGCACCGGTCTCGGGCTCGCGATCGTGGCCGCGGTGGTGCGGGCTCACGACGGGACCATCGTGGTGCGCAGCGTGCCCGGGCGCACCGAATTCGAGGTGAGCCTTCCTGTGAATTCACAGCCAAAGCACAGCGGAGGCCAATCGGGCACCTAGCAGGGCCGCCGATGATCGAACGGTGACCGTGCTGACGTCGGGGCCCGAGGCTGCGCCCAACCCCGGCGAGCAGACGCGAACTGGGCCTTTTCGCGGCGTGTTGGCGCGACTTCGCGTCTGCTCGCCGGGGCTGGTGACGCTCCTTCTCAGCACGGCCGTGCTGTATCTGTGGAACCTCGGTGCCTCGGGGTGGGCCAACTCCTTCTACGCCGCGGCGGTCCAGGCCGGCTCGAGCAACGCGACCGCGATGCTGTTCGGCTCCAGCGACGCCGCCAACGCGATCACCGTCGACAAGACACCGGCCGCGCTGTGGATCATGGACCTCTCGGCGCGGGCGTTCGGATTCTCGCCGTGGAGCATGCTGGTGCCCCAGGCGCTCATGGGAGTGGCCGCCGTCGGCGTGCTCTACGCGTCGGTGCGCCGTGCCGCCGGTCCCAGTGCCGCCCTGCTGGCCGGCTGGATCCTTGCGCTCACACCCGTGGCTGCGCTGATGTTCCGGTTCAACAACCCGGACGCACTGCTGGTGCTGATGCTGGTGCTCGCCGCCTATTGCACCCAGCGCGCCTGCGAAAAGGACGCCAGCCGATGGTGGCTGATCGCGGCGGGCGCTGCTGTGGGATTCGGATTCCTCGCCAAGATGCTGCAGGCGCTGCTGGTGCTGCCCGCGTTCGCCGCGGCCTACCTGATGGCCGGGCCGTCGACGCTGCGACGGCGGACGCTGGACCTCGGGCTCGCCGCGGGTGCTCTCGTGGTGTCGGCAGGCTGGTACCTCGCGCTCGCCGAGCTGTGGCCCGCTGATGCGCGGCCCTACATCGGGGGCTCGCAACACAACAGCATCCTCGAATTGACGCTGGGCTACAACGGTTTCGGACGGCTCACCGGCGACGAGCCCGGCGGGCTGGGCAATCTCAACCACGATGTCGGCTGGGGTCGGCTGTTCGGGTATTCGATGGGCGCCGACATCGGCTGGCTCCTGCCCGCCGCGCTCGTCTGCGCCGTCGCCGGGTTGGTGCTGACCCGCCGGGCGCCCCGCACCGATGCGACCCGGGCCACGCTGGTGCTGTGGGGCGGCTGGCTCGCGGTCACCGCTGTGGTGTTCAGCTACATGAACGGCATCGTGCATCCGTACTACACCGTGGCGTTGGCGCCGGCGATCGCCGCGACCATCGGCATCGGCGCGCCCCTGCTGTGGCGACACCGTCGCGATCCGCGGGCGGCCAGCGCGCTGGCCTCGACCACGGTGGTCACGGTGGCCCTCGCCGCACAACTGCTCTCGCGTACAGCGCAGTGGCTGCCGTGGCTGCGGTTCGCGGTCGTGATCGGGGGCGTCGGAGCCGCAGCGCTGATCCTGATCGGCTGGCGGTTGGGGGCCCGCGTCAGCCGGGCGGTCGCGGCGGTCGCCGTGGTGTGCTGCCTGGCCGCGCCCGCCGCCTACACGCTGGCCACCGCGGCGACGCCGCACACCGGTGCCATCCCGTCGGTCGGACCCGCGCGCACAGGAGGCTTCCCGGGCGGCGGCTTCCCCGGCTTTCCCGGCGGCGGTCTGCTGAGTTCACCGACACCACGTGCGGAACTCGTCAGGGTGCTCGCCGCCGACGCCGACCACTTCACCTGGGCCGCAGCCGTTGTCGGCTCCAACAACGCCGCGGGCTATCAGCTCGCGATCGGCGCTCCGGTGATGGCGATCGGCGGGTTCAACGGCACCGACCCGTCGCCGACGCTGGCGCAGTTCGTCGACGACGTCGCTGCCGGGCGCATCCACTACTTCGTCTCGGGCCGGATGATGACCATGGGTCGGGCCCCCGCCAGCGGATCGAAGGAGTCGGTGGCGATCCGCGACTGGGTGGGCGCGAACTTCGTCGCGCAAACCGTCGACGGCACCGTCATCTACGACCTGACCGAGTCACAGCCGGCACATAGCTCGGGCCAACGATGAGCACACATACACAACAGAACATGGACCCCATGACACACACCGACATCGTGGCCGAGACACGTTGTGGCCGAATTCCCGTCGAGCGCCGACCCCATGCGGCGCGCACCGCTCGCATGACCGGGGCACCCGTGCTCGACGTCGTCGTCCCCGTCTACAACGAACAGTCCGTGCTGGCCGAATCGGTGCACCGGCTGCACCGGTACCTGCACGATGCGGTGCCGTTCGCGGCGCGCATCACGATCGCCGACAACGCCAGCACCGACGACACACCGCACATCGCGGCACAATTGGCGGCCGAGCTGAGCGACGTCCGCTGGGTGCGTCTGGAGGAGAAGGGGCGCGGTCGGGCATTGCACCACGTGTGGTCGACCTCCGACGCGGCTGTTCTCGTCTACACCGACGTCGACCTGTCGACCGATCTGGCCGCGCTCGGACCTCTGGTGGCGCCGCTGATCTCCGGTCACTCCGACCTCGCGATCGGCACCCGGCTGGCGCGTGGCGCGCGCGTCACCCGCGGCCCGAAACGCGAGATCATCTCCCGCTGCTACAACTTCATCCTCAAGTCGACGCTGTCGGCCGGATTCTCCGACGCCCAGTGCGGTTTCAAGGCGATCCGCGCCGATGTCGCGGCCCAACTGCTGCCCTACGTCGAGGACACCGGCTGGTTCTTCGACACCGAGCTGCTGGTCCTCGCCGAACGCAGCGGACTGCGCATTCACGAGGTTCCGGTCGACTGGGTGGACGATCCCGACAGCCGCGTCGACATCATCGCCACGGCGGCGGCCGACCTGCGCGGCATCGGCCGGCTGCTGCGCGGCTTCGCCAGCGGCGCGATCCCGGTGAACATGATCGCTGCGCAACTGAGTTCGTCCCAGCAGACGGCGCCGCCGCGGTCGCTGCTGCGGCAGGTGGTGCGCTTCGGGGCGATCGGGGTCACGTCCACACTGGCCTACATCGCGCTGTTCGTGCTGCTGCAGGGCGAGATCGGTGCCCAGCTGGCCAACCTGACCGCCCTGCTGCTCACCGCGATCGGCAATACCGCGGCCAACCGCCGCTTCACCTTCGGGGTGCGCGGTCAGTCGAAGCTGGCCCGCCACCACCTCGAAGGGCTCATCGTGTTCGGTATCGCGCTGGGCATCACCAGCGGATCGCTGGGCCTGCTCCATGCCACCTCCGCGGCCCCGCACCGCATCGTCGAACTCGCGGTGCTGATCGCGGCCAACCTGCTGGCCACCGTGGTCCGCTTCGTCCTGTTGCGCGGCTGGGTGTTTCATCCGCGTCGCACCGCCACCGAAGGAACCGTTCGATGACGCTGACCGCTGACACCTCCGTCGACACCACGTCCGTACCGCCGCGCGATCCCGCGAAAAGGTGGCCCCGATTCGCGCTGGCGGCTCTGCTCGCCGCCACCGCGGTGCTCTACCTCTGGGGCCTGGGCTCGTCGGGCTGGGCCAACGACTTCTACGCGGCTGCCGCGCAGGCCGGCACCCAGAGCTGGAAGGCGTGGCTGTTCGCCTCGCTGGATTCGGGCAACGCGATCACCGTCGACAAGCCGCCCGTCTCCATCTGGTTCATGGCCCTGTCCGGCAGGCTGTTCGGCTTCACCCCGTTCACGATGCTGCTGCCGCAGGCACTGATGGGAGTCGCATCGGTGGGCGTGCTCTACGCCGCGGTGCGCCGGGTCAGCGGGCCGGGTGCGGGTCTGATCGCCGGTGCCGCGCTGGCGGTCATGCCGGTGGCGGCGTCGATGTTTCGGTACAACAATCCCGACGCGCTGTTGGTGCTGCTGCTTGTGGTGGCGGCCTACCTGATGGTGCGCGCCATCGAGACCGGCGGCACCCGCTGGGTCGTGGGCGCAGGCGCGGTGCTGGGCGTGGCGTTCCTGACCAAGATGCTGCAGGCCTTCCTCGTGGTGCCCGGGCTGGCGCTCGCGTTCCTGGTCGCTGCGCCGATCGCGTTCTGGCCGCGAGTCCGCGCGTTGCTCGCCGGTGGGATCGCGATGGTGGCGACGGCGGGTCCGTTCCTGGCGCTGGTCAGCCTCTGGCCCGCCGACTCACGGCCCTACATCGGTGGGTCCACCGACAACTCGTTGCTTCAGCTTGCGCTGGGCTACAACGGTATTCAGCGCATCGCCGGTCGGGGGGAGGGTCCCGGCGGGGGCCTCGACCACGGTGGCATGGGCGACTTGGGTGGGGAGGCGCACGTCTTCTTCGGCGGTAAACCGGGCATCGGCCGAATGTTCGGGCCGTCGTTCGGGGCCGAGGTGTCCTGGCTACTGCCTGCGGCGCTGATCGGCCTGGTGGCGCTCGTGTGGTTCACCCGGCGCGCCGAGCGCACGGCGCCGCTGCGGGCCAGCCTGCTGCTGTGGGGCGGGTGGCTGCTGGTGACCGCCGCCGTGTTCAGCTTCATGGACGGCACCATCCACCCGTACTACACGCTGGCGTTGGCGCCCGCGGTCGCCGCCCTGGTGGGAATCAGTGCAGCTGAACTGTGGCGGGACAGGCAGTCCCTGGTGGCGCGGGTGGTGCTGGCCGTGATGTCGGCGGGCACAGGAGTGTGGGCGTTCGCGTTGCTCGGCCGGGCACACGGATGGCAGCCGTGGCTGCGCTGGGTGGTGCTCATCGGGTTGCTGGTGGTGGCTGCTCTGCTGGTGGCGGGCGTGCAGCGGTGGGGCCGGTTCACCGCGGCGGTGGCCGGCGCCGCACTGATCCTCGGCGCCGCCGCACCCGCGGCGTACGCGATCGAGACGGCCGCCCATCCCGCCAGCGGCCCGGGCGCGATGGCAGGCCCGGCGGCGGCACACGCCGGGTTCAGCGGGCCCGGTGGGTTCGGCGGTCCGGGTGGCCCCGGTGGGTTCGGCGGGCCGGGTGGTCCGGTGCGGGCATCGGAGAACACCGCCCTGCAGAACCTGGTCAAGGCCACCGACAACCGTTGGGCCGCAGCCACTGTCGGCTCCATGACCGCGAGCAGTCTGGAGTTGAGCACCGGCACCTCGGTGATGGCGATCGGTGGCTTCATGGGCAGTGATCCGTCGCCGACGCTGGCGCAGTTCGAGCAATACGTCGACGACGGTCAGGTCCGCTACTTCATCGCCGGCGAGCACCGCGGCCCCGGTCGAGACACCGGGTCCGCTGCGGAGATCACCGCGTGGGTGACGAAGAACTTCACCCCGCGTGATGTGGGCGGCGCGACGGTCTACGACCTGGCCCGCTGATCGAGTGTGAAGGTGCCGTCATGCTGGGCCGCCAGTGTGACGGCACCTTCACACTCGGCACTTTGCGCGCTGACTGATTCTTATCAGTGACGGCGCGGCGCGGTATCTCTACGGTCGCGCCATGTCCGTGACAGACGAGTACCTGGAGAACAACGAGGAGTACGCGAAGTCGTTCTCCGGGCCGCTGCCCCTGCCACCCAGCAAGCACGTCGCCGTGGTCGCCTGCATGGACGCGCGTCTGGACGTGTACCGCATCCTCGGTCTTGCCGATGGCGAGGCGCACGTCATCCGCAACGCCGGCGGCGTCGTCACCGACGACGAGATCCGATCCTTGGCGATCAGCCAGCGCCTGCTCGGCACCCGCGAGATCATCCTGATCCACCACACCGACTGCGGCATGCTGACGTTCACCGACGACGAGTTCAAGCGCGACATCCAGGAGGAGACCGGCATCAAGCCGGAATGGGCCGCGGAATCCTTCGGCGATCTCGACGAGGACGTCCGGCAGTCGTTGCGCCGCATCGACGCCAGTCCGTTCGTGACCAAGCACGAATCGCTGCGCGGCTTCGTCTTCGACGTCGCGACGGGAAGGCTCTCAGAAGTCACGCTGTAGCCGTTCGACTGTGGGCCTTGTGCACGCGTATCGCCCGTTTCGCGTGCACAGGGCCCACGGTCGCGTCTTGGTACCCGCCTGAACCGTTGACACGTCCGCCGGTCGGCGACTACATTGCGCGATGATGATCGTAAATCCGGTCAAATCTACCAACTTTCCAGGGAAGCCATGACGACGATCGAAGACACCGCGGTCAACGCGGGGCGCTACGAGCTGAGCCACCTGCGTGCGCTGGAGGCCGAAGCCATCCACATCATCAGGGAGGTGGCCGCCGAATTCGAGCGGCCCGTGCTGCTGTTCTCCGGCGGCAAGGACTCGATCGTGATGTTGCACCTGGCGCTCAAGGCGTTCGCGCCGGGGCGGCTGCCGTTCCCGGTGATGCACGTCGACACGGGCCACAACTTCGACGAGGTGCTCCAGGCGCGCGACGAGCTGGTCGCCCAGTCGGGTGTGCGCCTGGTGGTGGCCAAGGTGCAGGACGACATCGACGCCGGCCGCGTGGTCGAGACGATCCCGTCCCGCAATCCGATGCAGACGTTCACGCTGCTGCGGGCCATCCGGGAGAACAAGTTCGACGCCGCGTTCGGTGGTGCGCGCCGCGACGAGGAGAAGGCACGCGCCAAGGAGCGGGTGTTCAGCTTCCGCGACGAGTTCGGCCAGTGGGATCCGAAAAACCAGCGGCCCGAGTTGTGGAGCATCTACAACGGTCGGCACCGCAAGGGTGAGCACATCCGCGCGTTCCCGCTGTCGAACTGGACCGAATTCGACATCTGGTCCTACATCGGCGCCGAGAAGATTGCGCTGCCGTCCATCTACTACGCGCACGAGCGCAAGGTCTTCGAGCGCGACGGCATGCTGCTGGCCGTGCACAAGTTCATGCAGCCGCGTAAGGACGAGCCGATCATCGAGAAGACGGTGCGGTTCCGCACCGTCGGCGACGTCACGTGCACCGGCTGCGTGGAGTCCACGGCGGCAACGGTATCCGAGGTCATCGCGGAGACCGCGATATCCCGGCTCACCGAGCGTGGGGCGACGCGCGCCGACGACCGGATTTCAGAGGCGGGGATGGAAGACCGGAAGCGCGAGGGGTATTTCTGATGGCCTGGGCGAGCGAAGCGACGGGAAATCTTGAAGCTTGCGCGAAGAACAAAGGATTCTGATGGCGACCACACTGCTTCGTATCGCGACCGCGGGCTCGGTCGATGACGGGAAGTCCACGCTGATCGGCCGGCTGCTCTACGACAGCAAGGCTGTGATGGAGGATCAGCTCGCCGCGGTGGAGCGCACCTCCAAGGAACGCGGCAACGACTACACCGATCTGGCTCTGGTGACCGACGGCCTGCGCGCCGAGCGTGAGCAGGGCATCACGATCGATGTGGCATACCGCTACTTCGCCACGGCCAAGCGGAAATTCATCATCGCCGACACTCCGGGTCACATCCAGTACACGCGCAACATGGTCACCGGCACGTCGACCGCGCAGCTGGCGATCGTCCTCGTCGACGCCCGGCACGGGCTGCTCGAGCAGTCCCGGCGCCACGCGTTCCTGGCCTCACTGCTCGGGATTCGGCACATCGTGCTCGCGGTCAACAAGATGGATCTGGTCGACTGGAGTCAGGAGCGGTTCGACGAGATCCGCGACGAGTTCTACGAATTCGCCGCACGCCTCGACGTCCAGGACGTGACGACGATCCCGTTGTCGGCCCTCAACGGCGACAACGTGGTCACCAAGTCCGATGTCACGCCGTGGTACGACGGACCGTCGCTGCTGAGCCACCTCGAGGACGTCTACATCGCCGGTGACCGCAACCTGGTCGACGTCCGGTTCCCCGTGCAGTACGTCATCCGACCCCAGACCCGCGAACACGCCGATCACCGCAGCTATGCGGGCACGGTCGCCAGCGGTGTCATGCGTCCGGGTGACGAGGTCGTCGTGCTGCCGACCGGCAAGACCTCCCGCATCACCGCCATCGAAGGGCCGGGCGGCCCTGTGCAGGAAGCGTTTCCGCCGATGGCGGTGTCGGTCAGTTTGGCCGATGACATCGACATCAGCCGCGGTGACCTGATCGCCCGGCCCAACAACCAGCCGCGCGTGACCCAGGAGTTCGACGCCACGGTGTGCTGGATGGCCGACGAGGCCTCCCTGGAGCCCGGTCGCGACTACCTGATCAAGCACACGACACGCACCACGCGCGTGCGAGTGACGGCCCTGGACTACCGGCTCGACGTCAACACGCTGCACCGCGACAAGACGGCGACCGCGCTGAAGTTGAACGAGCTGGGCCGGGTGTCGTTGCGCAGCCAGGTGCCGCTGCTGCTCGACGAGTACAGCCGCAACGCGGCGACGGGCTCGTTCATCCTGATCGACCCCAACACCAACGGCACGGTCGCCGCGGGGATGATCCTGCCGTACGTGACGGCGCGGACATCGAGCCCCAACACCGTGCGCCACCAGTCGCTGTGCACATCCGAGGACCGGCTGTCGAAGGGTCGCACGGTCTGGTTCACCGGCCTGTCGGGTTCCGGCAAATCCTCCGTGGCGATGCTGGTGGAGCAGAAACTCCTCGAAAAGGGCGTACCCGCTTATGTTCTCGACGGCGACAACCTGCGGCACGGACTGAACGCCGATCTCGGATTCTCGATGGCCGACCGCGCGGAGAACCAGCGAAGACTGGCCCACATCGCAGCCATCCTCGCCGACTCCGGCCAGGTGGTGCTCGTGCCTGCGATCAGCCCGCTCGAAGAGCACCGGGCGTTGGCACGGCAGGTGACGACAGCGGCCGGCCTGGATTTCTTCGAGGTGTTCATGGACACCCCGATCGAGGACTGCGAACGTCGCGATCCGAAAGGCCTGTACGCGAAGGCCCGCGCCGGTGAGATCACCCACTTCACCGGAATCGACAGCCCCTACCAGCGACCGAAGGACCCCGACTTGCAGCTGACACCGGACGAACCCCTCGACGCACTGGCCGACCGGGTGATCGAATTGCTGGAGTGCACACCATGACCGAATCCGACCACCAGGTCGCGGCCCGACTGGCCACCGAAGCGGGCGCGCTGCTCCTGGACGTGCGCTCCGAGTTCGCCGAAGCAGACGCTGCGGAGCGAAAAGCAGCGGGGGACAAGCGCTCTCATGACTTCCTGATGGAGGCGCTGGCTGCTGTGCGGCCCGACGACGCGGTGCTCTCCGAGGAGGGCATCGACGACCCGGTTCGGCTCTCGGCCGAACGGGTGTGGATCGTCGATCCGCTCGACGGCACGCGTGAGTTCTCCGAGGCCGGGCGATCCGACTGGGCGGTACACGTCGCGCTCTGGCAGGCAGGTGAACTCGTTGCCGGTGCCGTCGCGTTGCCCGCGCAGGGCGTCACGCTGGCGACGCCCACGGTGCCCGCGCCACCGGCGCAGCCCGGGGCGCCGAGGATCGTCGTCTCGCGCACCCGACCGCCGGCCGTCGCGCTGGAGGTCAAGGACGCACTCGAGGGGACGCTCGTCGAAATGGGTTCGGCGGGAGCCAAAGTCGCGTCGGTGGTGCAGGGCATCTCCGATGTCTACGTGCACGCCGGCGGGCAGTACGAGTGGGACTCGGCCGCGCCGGTCGCGGTGGCCCGCGCGGCGGGGTTGTTCACCTCGCGTATCGACGGTTCGCCGCTGATCTACAACCAGCGGGACTCCAAGCTGCCCGACCTCATCGTGTGCCGGCCCGAGCTGGCCGATGCGGTGCTGGCGGTCACGGCCCGGCGGTAGGCTGCTGACGTGGCTGAACCCAACACGCTGCGGGCCCTGTCGGGGCTGCCGCTCGAGCCTGCCCCTCTCGGCGAATCGGTGCTCGTACTGATCGACTGCCAGAACACCTACACCGAAGGGGTTTTGGAGCTCGATGGGGTGCAGGCCGCTCTCGACGAGGCAGCGTTGCTCCTGGAGCGTGCGCGCTCGGCCGGTGCCCCGATCATCCACGTCCAGCACGATGACGGGCCCGGCTCGCTGTACGACATCGGTGGGCACACCGGCGCGTTCGTCGAGCGCGTGGCTCCGCTGGAGACCGAACCGGTTGTGGTGAAGAACTACCCGAACTCGTTCGTGCAGACCGAGTTGCAGGACAGGCTCATCTCACTGGGTAGGCAGAATCTCGTGCTGGCCGGGTTCATGACGCACATGTGCGTGAATTCGACGGCGCGCGGTGCGTTCAACCTCGGCTACGCGCCGACAGTCGTGGCCACGGCGACTGCGACGCGTGCCCTGCCCGGGATCGGATCAGAGTCCGTGTCCGCAGCCGCGATCCAGGCCGCGAGCCTGGCCGGGATCGCCGACTTGTTCGCCGTCGTCGTGCCCGACGCCGCCGACATCCCCGGGTAGGCCTGCACGCATGCGGATGTCGGCGAAGGCGGAGTATGCCATCCGCGCGATGGTCGAGCTCGCCACTGCCGACGAGGGCACTCTGGTCAAGACCGAGGATCTGGCCAAGGCGCAAGGCATTCCCTCGCAGTTTTTGGTCGACATCCTGTCCGATCTGCGCACCGACCGGTTGGTGCGCAGTCACCGTGGCCGCGACGGCGGGTACGAACTCGCCCGGTGCGCCGCCGAAATCAGCATCGCCGACGTACTGCGCAGCATCGACGGGCCGCTTGCCAGCGTCCGGGACATCGGGCTCGGTGACCTGCCCTACAGCGGACCCACCGCCGCGCTGACCGATGTGTGGCGGGCATTGCGCGCGAGCATGCGTTCGGTCCTCGAAACCACCAGCCTGGCCGACGTGGCCGCCGGTGCACTACCGGCGCACGTGCGTGGCCTGGCCGACGACTACCGCGCGCAGGAAGAGCAGCGCGGGCGCGCCGTGACCTGACCGGAGGAGCACTGATGGTCTTCGATTTTCGTGATCTGACCGCACCGGTGTCGATCGCCCCGATGGCGGGTGGGCCATCGACACCTGAGCTCGCCGCGGCAGGCACCAACGCGGGCGGACTCGGGTTCGTCGCGGCCGGCTACCTCACCCCCGATGGGTTCGCTGAAAGGCTCCGGGCGGCGATGCGCTTGGCGTCAGGGCCCGTCGGCGCGAACCTGTTCGTGCCCGGTCCGGATACCGGCAGTGCGGATGCCCTCGAGCGATACTCCGCGCAGCTGGGACCCGATGCCGAGCGCTATGGCGTCGCGGCGGGTGCGCCACGCATCGATGACGACGCGTGGCAGGGCAAGCTCGACGTGCTCCTCGATCTGCGGCCGGCGTTGGCGTCCTTCACCTTCGGGCTGCCGAGCGCCGGCGAGATCGCGCGCCTGCGGGGCGCCGGCATCACCGTCGCGGGCACGGTCACCACAGTGGCCGAGGCGCGGGCGGCTGCCGACCGCGGCGTCGACGTTCTCGTCGCGCAGGGACCCGCCGCCGGTGGGCATCGCGGGACCTTCGATTCGCAGGCGTGCCCGGCCGAGCAGCCACTCGACGATCTGCTGGTCGAGATCGGCTCCGCTCTCGAGCTTCCCGTGGTTGCGGCGGGCGGCCTGATGACGGCCTCGGACATCGCGCGGGTGCGGCGCCTCGGGGCGGTCGCGGCGCAGTTGGGCACGGCGTTCCTGCTGGCCGACGAAGCCGGGAGCACGCCGGTGCACCGGGCCGCGCTGACGAGCCCTGATTTCACCGAAACGGTTGTCACGAAGGCATTCTCGGGACGCTTCGCGCGCGGCCTGCGCAATCGCTTCGTCGACGACCACGATGAGCAGGCACCGCTGGCCTACCCGCAGGTGCACTATCTGACGAGTCCGCTGCGGGCAGCCGCGGTGCGGGCCGGTGATCCGCACGGCACCAACATCTGGGCCGGCACCGGATTCCGCCTCGCCGAACCCGCCCCGGTCGCCGCGATCATCGAGAAGCTCGCGGGCGGCTAGTTCAGCTGATCGACGGTGACGTCACCGGTCTCGGACCGCACGCTCACCACAGAGGCGGCGCCGTTCGGATCCCGGGTCTGCGGTACGCGAACGACGGTGGAACCCCAGGATTGGCCCGTCGTCGCGTCGACGACGTACGGTCCGGGCGGCGGCAGAGCAATCGTCACGTCGCCGTTCTCGGTACTTGCGTCCAGCGTCTTGGGTGCCCCGGAGAATTCGACGTCGATGTCGCCGCTCTGGGTGGTGGCCTTGAAGGTCTCCGACACCGACACCGCGGCGCGCGTATCGATGTCGCCGTTCTGCGCGGTGATGTCGACGTCGCGCGCGGCGCCCCCGAGAACCACCGCGCCGTCGCGGGTGCGGGCCACCAGTCGGTCGATGTCGGCCTCGAGCATCACCACGCCGGTGTCCTGCTGGGTGGTCACCGTGGTGCGGCGGGCCTGCTCCGGGGGGAGCACCACCGTGATCTGCGATGCGCGGCCCCAGTTCAGCAGCGCGGACGGCTCGGCGTCGATCGTCACCCGGGCCGACGTGCCGTCGGCTGCGACGGAGAGCGGATCCGAGCCTGCACGAACTGAATTGACCATCCTCATGTCGACGCGCGGTGTCGTAGCCTCCCGATCGGTGCTGATGCGCACGACGACGGGAACGGAACCGGTGTCGACGGTCACCGAGCGCAGAGCGGCGGGCAGGGCAGCGCTGTCGGCGACGACCCGGAACGAGCTGACGCCCCAGGCGGTGACGCCGAGCGACGCCACCGTTCCGACGACCAGGACCGTCGCGGCGACGATCAGCAGGGAGCGGATGGCCGTGCGGCCGCCGGCAGACACGACGGGTGGCGGAGTGGGCGGGGTGGCGACTGTGGTCATGATGGAAAGTCCTTTCACGCGTTCAGGATTCGAGGTATCGCAGGACGGCGAGAACGCGCCGGTTGCCACTGTCGTCGGGGGCCAGGCCGAGTTTGGCGAAGATCGAGGCGATGTGCTTCTCGGCCGAACCGACCGACATGTGCAGCACCGTGGCGATCGCCGAATTCGTCTTGCCCTCGGCCATCAGCTGCAGGACCTCGTGTTCGCGCGGCGTCAGCGCGTCCAGGGTGTTACGGCGGTGTGAGCGAACGAGTATCTGCGACACCACTTCCGGATCGAGCACGGTTCCTCCGGCTCCGACGACGGCCACCGCGTCGAGGAAGGCCGGGACGTCGGCCACCCGGTCCTTGAGCAGATAGCCGAAGCCGCGGGTGTCCGAGGCGATCAGCTCGGCGGCATAGCGCTCCTCGACATAGTGCGAGAGCACCAGCACCGGGGATTCCGGGTTCTGGCTGCGCAGAAGCGCTGCGGCGCGGATGCCTTCGTCGGTGAAGGTGGGCGGCATCCGCACGTCGAGGATCGCGAGATCCGGCCGGGTGTCGTTGACCAGGCGCAGCAGGTTGGTCGCGTCGGGAACCCCGGCCACCACGTCGTGACCGGCGTCGGTGAGGATGCGCTCGATACCTGCCCGCAGCAGCGCGGAGTCCTCGGCGATCACGATGCGCATGGCAGCACCGCGGTGATGATCGTCGGACCGGTGACCGGGCTGGACACCGTGAACATGCCGCGCGCCGCGCGCACCCGCTCGTCGAGGCCGCGTAGTCCGGTGGCGTTCTCGTCGCCGGTGATCTGCGCACCGCCGCGCCCGTCGTCGAAAACCGTGACGTGGAGCTGCTGTGCGGCCCCGTCCAGGCGGACCGTGACGGCGGCTTGGTTGGCGCCCGCGTGCCGGGTGACGTTGGTCAAGGCCTCGGCGACGACGAAGTACGCGCACGCCTCGACCTCGTCGGGCAGGCGGCGGGGCAGGTGCACACTCAACGTGGTCGGCACACCGGAGGTCGTCGCGCGTTGCACCACCGCAGACAGTGCCGCGTCGAGACCGCGGTCGGCCAGGATCGTCGGCGCGATGCCGCGCACCACGTTGCGCAGTTCGACGAGGGCGTTCTTCGCCTCGTCATGGGCTTCGGCGATCAGGGCCTTGGCGGCGGGCAGGTCGGTGTCGAGTTTCGTCTGGGCCAGTCCGATCGTCATGGCCAGGGAGACGAGGCGCGGTTGCACCTCGTCGTGGAGGTCGCGTTCGATGCGGTGGCGTTCAGTCTGGGCGGAGGTGACCGCGCCCTGCCGCGCATCGGCCAAGGCGCTGACCTGGTACTGCAGGTGCGCGGTCGGCGACGGGGTCAGCAGCCAGCGGTCGATCGTGGCGTCGAGGGCAGGGGCGTAGACCAGGAGCACGCCCGCCGCGGCGAGCGCCACCACCGCCAACAGCAGGGCCACCGGTGTGGGCAGGAACGACAGACCGGCGTCGGCGTCGCTGTTGCCGATCGCGATCGCGGCGGCGGGTGCGAGGAACGCGAACACCAACAGCGCGGCCGCGAGGCCGGTGGCCAGGATGTCGTAGGTCATGCGCAGGTAGTGGTGGGCCACGGCCTTCCAGAAGCGGGCGCTGCCCAGGTCGAGCAGAATCTGGTGCGCCCAGCGCTGGAAGCCGGCGTGCGGGGAGAGTCGGCGCGGCGGGATGCCGATGCCCATGCCGAACACTGCCTCGCTGCGCACCCGTTCGACTCGCTCGACACCGCGCATCAGGTAGGTGAACACCACGGCGGCGAGGACGAAGCCGATGACGCTCGGGATCGACGAGACGCCGATGATCAACAGTG
The DNA here is from genome assembly GCF_055419625.1 of Mycobacterium sp. IDUB_1. NCBI lineage: Bacteria > Bacillati > Actinomycetota > Actinomycetes > Mycobacteriales > Mycobacteriaceae > Mycobacterium > Mycobacterium sp. IDUB_1. Next base: position 786,306 of record NZ_JBVAYA010000002.1, read on the forward strand.
TCAACGGAATCCAGAACCAGACGGTGGCGATCGCGGCGCCGGTGATCATCGAGGCGGTGGGTACCACGCCGACGGTGGCAGTGCGCGGAGCCGGCGGTGGCGTCGCGATGTCGGGTGCCGGCTCGATCATCGTGGCAGCTGGTGCGGTCATGTCCACCAACCTAGGGATCACAACGCGAGGGCGGGACGGCGTTTTCCCGCCAGTCCAGCGGGGGATAACCCCCGGCCAGCCGAAGACTGCTGGTCTGACCACTTGACCGCCTGGCCGTCAGCAGGGCAAGGTGGGGGCATGGCGCTGCGCCCCGTGAACCGTCGTTCGGTACCCGAAGACGTCTTCGACCAGATCGTCGCCGACGTGCTCAGCGGCGAGATGCAACCCGGAGAGGCCCTGCCCAGCGAGCGGCGGCTCGCCGAAGTGCTGGGCGTCTCGCGTCCCGCGATCCGCGAGGCGCTCAAGCGTCTGGCCGCCGCAGGTCTCGTCGAGGTGCGCCAGGGCGACGCCACCACCGTGCGCAACTTCCGGCGCACCGCGGGCCTCGACCTGCTTCCCACACTGCTGATGCGCGGAGGAGAGCTGGACCTCGATGTCGTGCGCAGCATCCTGGAGACACGGCTGCACAATGGGCCCAAGGTCGCCGAACTCGCTGCCCAGCGCGGCGGCCCACACGCGCGCGAAACCCTCGATCAGGCTCTGGCCGCGCTATCCGGTGAAGCCGATCCCATTGCCGCGCAACGGTATGCGCTCGACTTCTGGGATCACATCGTCGACTGTGCTGACTCGATCGCGTTCCGGCTGATGTTCAACACACTGCGCGCCACCTACGAACCCGTTCTGCCCGCCCTGGCTGCCGTCATGGCAGCCGAAGTCGAGCGCGTCGACGACTACCGCGATCTCGCCGACGCCGTGATCGCCGGAGACGCGAACGCGGCCACCACCCACGCCCGTCGCCTACTCGAACCGGCGACCACCGCCCTGCTCACCGCCCTGGCCCATCTGGAGGAGAAGCTTTGACCAGCGCACGCGTCCGACCCACCCGCCGGCAGTTCACCCTCGGGGACGCCGTACGCGAATTCGTACGGCACCCGTCCCCGTGGATGATCGGCACGACCCTCGTCGTCGCGGCCACCGCGCGCCTGTGGCTCGGCGAGTGGAGTTGGGCCGACGCCGTCGTGCCCGCCGTGATGCTCGCCGTGTTCCCCTTCTTCGAATGGGTTGTCCACGTGTGCATCCTGCACTGGAAGCCCCGCCGCATCGGTGGTCTACGCGTCGACTCCCTGCTCGCTCGCAAACACCGGGAACACCACGTCGATCCGCGGCACGTCGCACTGATCTTCATCCCGTGGCCTGCGCTGCTGTGGGTGTTGCCGGTGTCAGTCGCTGTCGCGCTGTCGGCATTTCCCCGGACAACCCTGGGCCTGACATTCCTCACGTTCCTGGCCGTGCTGGGGCTGTGCTACGAGTGGTGCCACTACCTGGTGCACTCCGACTACAAGCCCAAAACCGCTGTGTTTCGCGCGGTGTGGCGCAATCATCGCCAGCACCACTTCAAGAACGAGCACTACTGGTTCACCGTCACCAGCGCCGGCACCGCCGACCGGGTGCTGGGCACCTGTCCGGACCCCGCGGCCGTCGAGACGTCGCCGACCGCCAAGAACCTGCACGGCCAACCGGCGTAGATCGTGACAACCCGCATGTCAGAATTCCGGCGTGCGTATCGGGATGACGATGCCGGTGATGGAACCCGACCTGGACAGAGCGACACTGCGGGCGTGGGCGCGGGTGGTCGACGACGGGCCGTTCTCCTCGCTGTGCTGGGGTGAGCGGATCGCGTTCGACAATCCGGAGACCCTGACACTGCTCGGAGCCCTGGCCGCGTGGACGGATCGGGTGCGCCTGGTGACGACGGTGGTGATCCCGCAGTTGCACGATCCCGTCATGCTGGCCAAGGCGCTGTCGACCGGCGATCTGCTGTGCGATGGCCGATTGACGGTCGGGATCGGTGTCGGCGGGCGACACGAGGACTACCGCTCTGTCGGCGCCGACCCGGCGACCCAGACGATGCGACAGCTCGCCGACCGGGTCGCTGTCATGCAGCGGGTCTGGGCGGGGGAGAACGTCACCGGTGCGACGCTGCCGGTGGGGCCACCACCCGTGCAGTCGGGTGGGCCCGAATTGCTGGTCGGCACAACGGGTCCGAAGACGCTGCGCAGTGCTGCGAGCTGGGCTGCCGGCCTGGCGGGCACCAGCCTGGATCTGAACACGGCCGCCCAGAACGAGTTGTTCGACGTCGCACGCGCCGCGTGGCGGGACGCGGGCAAGCCGGCACCGCACCTGGCCACCTCGTTCTGGTTCGCGATCGGTGACGGGACCGCCCCGCGCGAGCAGGTGCACCGGCACCTGCGGCGCTACATCAACTGGATACCGGCCGAGATCGTCGACGCGATGGCCCCGACCACGGGCTGGGCCGGCACGCAGGACGAATTGCGCACTGTTCTGCGCCGATTCGCCGACATCGGAACCGACGAGATCCATCTGATCCCCACCAGTGACGACCTCGAGCAGCTGCGGCAGGTCGCCGAGGTGGTGTCGGACCTCAGCTGAGCGCCGGCGTGCCGGCGGGCGACCGGCCGCGCCCCTTGCTCAGGGTGGCGAGCAGTTCGCGGTAGGGGCCGACCAGATAAGCAGTGTCGCCGGCTTGCAGCTGCGAGTCCCGTCGTGGGTGTAGCTCACGGGCGCCGTCGCCGCCGACGATGGCGATCACCCGGGTCTGTGTCGAGAGCTCCGCCATCCGGATGCCATCGAGCTCACTTCCGGGGTCCACGCGGACTCCGCCGACCATGAACGACGCCTGGCCGACCGAGAACGTCCCGAAGACGGTGAGGCCCAGCGCCGCTCCGATGAACCAGGGCGCCGCCAACTCGACGGTCGACAGCACGGTGTCGAAGCCGAATCGGTGCGCCACCGCCGCGCCGAGCGCGCGGTCGAAGACTCGCAGGACCACCGGTACCCCGGCGCGGTCCTTGAGGTGCTCGCGGGTGACGATGGCCGTCTCGATGTTGACGACGTCGGCGTCGGTGAGAACCGCCACCGCCCTGGCCTCGTCGATGCGCGCCGCTTCCAGTGTCGAGGGCAGCGTGGCGTCGCCGAAGATCACTGGGATGCCGCGGTCGGCAGCAGCCGAGAGGTAGCGGTTCTCGTCGTTGAGCTCGATCACCGCGACGTCGTGGCCGGCGGCCTTGAGGTCGGTCGCCACCCGAATACCGAACGACCCCAGGCCCACCACGATCATGTGGCTCTGCAGCTCGCGAACCTTGCGCCGGCCCGCGGAATACGCCAGTCTCCGCGAGAGCAACAGGTCGGCGACGAACGCCATCAATACCGCGGTGGTGGTGATGCCGGCGAACATCAACACGATGCTGAACAGACGCAGCCAGGTCGGTTGATCGCTGAAGCTGAAGTCGCCGTACCCGACGGTGGCGATGGTCTCGGTGGAGAAGTACAGCGCATCGACGAAGCTCATCCCCGGCTTGTTGTAGGAGAACCACAGCAGGATCGTCGACCCGAGAAGCAGACTCATCGACACCGACAGCGCGCGATAGAAGTTGGGGTTGACGTCCTCGCGAAAAGCTCTCACCGCATTTGCCATTCGGGTCATCGGGGAACGCCGGGGGCGGGGCCGGGCAGCGGTGTCCGGTTCGTCGAGTTCTCCCGCGGTGCCGATCATCGCGACCCAGTCGCCCTCGTCGACGTGCACATCGCGTCCCGGGCACGTCGTCACCGCTCCCGGTGTCGGACTCCGGTCGCCGTGCACGACGGCCACCGGGGCGAGGTCCCCGTGGATCTCGCGCAGCGTGCCGGCGCGGGGCATCGCCGCGCCGGAGACCACGAAGCGCAGATCGCCTGCCGCGATCGAGTGTGTGGTGCGGGCGAGGCATCGCTCCACCACCGACGGGGCGGCGAGATCGGCCACGTCGAGCACTGCACCTGGACCGTTGCCGGCGGCCATCGCCTCCCGCAGCACGGTGTTGGCGAGGCGGGCCACGACCCGCACCGTGGGGCTCAAACGGCGTGCCAGCAGCGCGATCTCGAGATTGTCCGCGTCATCCGGCCCTGCGCACACGACGGCGGTGGCGGTCGCGACGCCGGCAGCGGTGAGCTGATCGGGTCGATCGATCACCGTCACCGTCGCGCCGGCGCCACGCAACTCCTCGGCGATGCGCATCGCCAGCGCGTCGCCGCCGCTGACGATGGTGTGGCCGACCATTGCAGCAGGCTACGCAATGTGGCGCTGCCCGGCAGGATTTAGACGGTGACGACCTCGTACTCGCCGAGCTGGCCGACCAGCGTGTGCAGGTGATCTTGAGCCGACCCCAGCGTCTGCTCGATGGCGGTGAGCCGGGCGGCGTAGTGGCCCACCGGATACTCGGCGGTGACGCCGATGCCGCCGTGCAGCTGGATCGCTTCCTGGGCGATGTGACGGCCCGACCGGCCGATCTGCACCTTCGCTCGCGCACCGATCGTCGCACTGGTGTCACCGTCGGCGATCGACATGGCCGCGTACAGCGCCATGCTGCGGGCCAGTTCGAGCGAGACGTACATGTCTGCCGCGCGCTGGGTCAGCGTCTGGAACTTGCTCAGTGTGACGCCGAATTGCTTGCGCTGGGTGAGGTATTCGGTGGTCAACCGCAGCGCTTCTTCCATTGCTCCGAGCGCCTCGGAGCACAGACCCGACGAGAACCGCACCAGGGCGCGCTCGACGGCCGCCGATGCGTCGACCGCATCGCCGAGCGGCTCCGCCGCGGCACCGTCGAGGTCGATCTCGGCGCCGCGCTGGCCGTCGAAGGTCTTGTAGGGCTTGCGTGACACGGCGCCCGCGTCGACCAGGAACAGCCCGGTGCCGCCGTCAGGCAGTGCGGCCGACACCACCAGGGTGTCAGCGCAATCACCGGCCAGCACAGGATTCTTGGTGCCGCTGACCGTCCAGCCGTCCCCCGCGCGTGCGGCGGTGGTGGAAACCGTCGCGGTGGGCCGGCGCATCCCCGGCTCGCTGTGGGCGAACGCCAGCAGCCGCTCGCCGGCGGCGACCTCGTCGAGCAGCGCGCGCTGCTCGGCAGTGCCGACCTCCGCGATCACCGCACCCGGGCCCAGGGCCGCGTGCAGGAGAGGCTCGGGAGCCAGCCGGCGGCCGACTTCGACGAGCACGGCGTGGATCTCGAGCTGACCACCGGCGTCTTCGTCGAAACCGAGCCCGAGCACGCCGGTTTCGGCGAGCTGGCCCCACACATCGCGGCTCCAGCCCTGGTCGGTGTCGAGGACCTTGAGGCGGCTCTCGACATCGTAAGCGCGCGTGAGCATCTCGCGGGTGGTGTCACGCAGCAGGGTCTGTTCTTCGCTGAACTGGAAGTCCATGAGTTCGCCTTGTCTCTACAGTCCGAGGATGGTCGACGAGATGATGGTGCGCTGCACTTCGTTGCTGCCGCCGTAGATCGAGGTCTTGCGGTAGTTGAGGTAGCGCGGTGCACTGTGCTGCGCCCACTCGGGGGACGCGATGTCGGCGTCGGTCGGGAACGGCAGGATGTCGGGCCCGGCCACCTCCATCAGCAGTTCGGTGGCGACCTGCTGCAGCTGGCTGCCCCGCAGCTTCAGCACCGACGACGCCGGGTTGGGCTTGCCGCCCTTGGAGCCCGAGGCGACCCGCATCTGCGTCAATTCCAGCGCGAGCACGTCGTTCTCGGCCTCGGCCAACCGGGCGGCGAACAGCGGGTCCTCGAGCAGGCCGCTGGCTTTCGCGCGCTCCTTGACCTCGGCGAGGCGCACCTTGGTCCGGGCGACCTGGGCGATGCCCGTGCGCTCGTTGCCGAGCAGGAACTTCGCATACGACCAGCCCTGGTTCTCCTCGCCGACGAGATTCTCGACGGGCACCCGGACGTCTTCGAAGAACACCTCGTTCACCTCGACGCTGCCGTCGATGAGCTTGATCGGCCGCATCGTGATCCCGGGGGTGTCGAGGTCGATCAGCAGGAACGAGATGCCGGCCTGCTTCTTCGGCGCGTTCGGATCGGTGCGCACCAGGCAGAAGATCCAGTCGGCGTACTGGCCCAGCGTCGTCCACGTCTTCTGTCCGTTGACCACGTAGCTGTCGCCGTCTCGCAGCGCGGTCGTCCTCAGGGAGGCCAGGTCCGACCCCGCCTCGGGCTCGGAAAAGCCCTGGCACCACCAGATGTCGAGGGAAGCCGTCGGCGGCAGGAACCGCTCCTTGACTGCCTGGGAGCCGAACTCGGCGATCACCGGACCGACCATCTTGGCGTTGAAGTTCAGCGGCTCCGGCACGCACGCCAACTGCATCTCGTCCAACCAGATCTGGTGCTGGGTGGGCGTCCAGTCCTTGCCGCCCCATTCGACCGGCCAGCTGGGCACCGCGAGGCCGTGGTCATTGAGGATCTTGTGGGTGGTGACGATGTCGTCTTTGGTGATCTCCGTGCCGGCGCGGCTGCGTTCCCGGATCTCGGCGGGGATCTCCGTCCGGTAGAAGGTGCGAAGCTCGTCGCGGAACGAGGCTTCCTCGGGTGTCAGTGCCAGCTGCATGGCGGCCTCCTGCTCCATCGGTGGACTCCCTGCAGACTAACCACTTGGTTGGCACCCCCTTCGCGCAGTGCTGGCGATGTCATTTCTGCGCGCGTTTTATTGCTTGCGACGTCAAATGGACGCGTAACCTCTGCAGGTGTTCGCAACTCGTCTGAAGAGGGGATTAGACATGCGCAGACTCGCGAGGACAGTCGGGGCCTCGGCCTTGATCGTCGGCTCACTACTGGGGGCGCCTACCGCCGCCGCGGCACAGCTCGCCAACCCCGCTCCCGCGCCGGCTCCCGCGCCCGTCCCCGAGCGTCCAACGGTGCAGCTGCTCGATTGCTACGGGTCCACCGGCTGGATGGGCTGCGGCCCCGGCTGGACGTGGCGCGACGGCTGGCGCGGCTTCGCCTGCTACCCCTGCTGACCCGACGACCCTCGAACACTGCGGAGAAACAGATGAAACTTCCAGCTATCTCCCTCGGGGGACTGGCCGCCGCGTCGGCCGTACTCAGCATCGGACTCGGAACAGCCTCGGCCGCACCGAATTACGACACACTGCCCGTCAATCCGAACACCTCCACCGACTCCACGGCCTACGTGGCCGTGCCACCGGTGCTCGATCCCGGCGGTCAACAGGGCGTCGAGCAGGTGTTCAACCACCGGGACGGCACTCGTGGCATCACGACCAAGATCCTGGTGCTGGCGTCGCCGCAGGCGGCCACCGATGCGATGAACGCCTGGCGTGACGGCCTCGGTGCTGTGGTCGCCAATCCGCAGCCCGGGCCCGTCGACGTCGCTCCTGGCGCGATGTGGACGACCGGGCTGTCGCCGAACGGATCGCAGTCCGTCGGCGTGCTGATGTTCACGCGGGGCAACGCCGCGGTCGACGTGGAGTTCGACGGTCCGGTCAATGATCCGGTGCCTGCCGACCTCGCGACGCAGTACGGCAAGGACCAGGTGGCCGCGCTGGATCAACAGCTGGGTTCCTAGCCCCGACGCGCCAGTCCTCTCGGATCACGCCGAGTCTTTTCCTGGTCGATGTGAGACTGCCGGGGCTACACCTTGCTGGTGACCGGTACGGATCAGGGGGCGCCCGACGCACCCCAGTCAACAGATGAACAGAGGTTCGCAGGTCTGAGCCTCGACTGGTGGGCGACCATCGTGGCAGGCGTCATCGTCGCCCTGGCGGTGGCCGACGTGCTCCCGAAAGTTCCGTGGTGAACCGATGAGCAATGTCGTTCAGGAGGCCGGCCACCAGCGGAACGCCTCAGCCGGTCGTAACCCTCTCACCTACCTACCGGGGTTGCTGCTGCTCGTCGCCGTCGGCGTGGCGGGCAAGTATGCGCAGGTGGGGTGGAACGCGTTGGCAAAGCACGAGCACTGGACCGTGCCCGACATCGAGTACGTCCTGTGGGCCATCGTCATCGGTTTGGTGATCGCCAATACCGTTGGCGTGCATCGCGTTTTCCGACCCGGCGTGCAGACCTACGAGTTCTGGCTCAAGCTCGGCATCGTCGCCCTGGGGGCCCGCTTCGTGCTGGGTGATGTGATCAAGTTGGGCGGCGTCTCCCTGGTGCAGATCGTGCTGGACATGGCGATCGCCGGCTCGATCATCATTCTCGCTGCCCGACTGTTCGGATTGTCGGGCAAGTTGGGGTCACTGCTGGCCATTGGTACGTCGATCTGCGGTGTCTCGGCGATCATCGCTTCCAAGGGCGCCATCCGCGCGCGCAACTCCGAGGTGAGCTACGCGATCGCCGCGATCCTCGCACTCGGCGCGGTGGCGTTGTTCACGCTGCCGCCTCTCGGCCATGCGATCGGGCTCACCGATCACGAGTTCGGACTGTGGGCCGGGCTCGCCGTCGACAACACGGCTGAGACCACGGCGACGGGGTTCCTCTACTCCGACGAGGCCGGCAAGATCGCGGTGCTGGTGAAGTCGGTGCGCAATGCGCTCATCGGCTTCGTCGTATTGGGCTTCGCGCTCTACTGGGCCGCGCGCGGGGAAGCCGACCACATCGCTCCGGGGGTGCGCGCCAAGGCCGCGTTCGTGTGGGAGAAGTTCCCCAAGTTCGTCCTCGGGTTCCTCGTGGTGTCCGCACTGGCCACCGCGCACCTGATCAACAAGGGGCAGATCACCAACCTGGGGAACGTGTCGAAGTGGGCGTTCCTGCTGACATTCGCCGGCGTCGGACTCAACACGAACTTCCGCGAACTGGCACGGGCCGGATGGCGCCCGCTGGTCGTGGCGGTCATCGGACTCGTCGTCGTGGCGGCGGTGTCGCTGGCTCTGGTGCTGGTGACGTCTCGGGTACTTGGTTGGGGCGTAGGCGCTCACTGACGAGGCGATAGGGGTCCCGATAGGGCGCCGAGTGCACGCACTCTGATCTGTCCACTCGCGAGTCACGTCGTAAAGCGAACACTCGGCGGCAAAGTCCACTCCTGGCTCACGCTGAGGTCGCGCGGACGGGAGCGCGACCGAGATCAGCTAACCCGACGTGAGAACGTGACCGCGGGGGCACCCAGAAATTTTTTCGACGAACTGCTAATTCGTTGAACACGGAATCACCTGTCTGACAGGTATTTCTATCCATCGACTCCTGTCGACAGCAATTCTGTAGAATTGCTAATTTCTGAGAATTTTCTCCGAAACCGGTTTGACATCGCTGTCAATAGAGCACTCAGCGCACGAATGAATGACCCCGCATCGTCGCGGCGGGGACGGCGCTGAACGCAGGAGAAGAAACCATGGCTAATCACGGATTGACCCCCGAGGAGCTGCAGGCCGAGGTCGGCATCGCGCTTCCCGACAAAGAAGTCGTCTCGATCATCGACGTCAACGCCGACATCAACGTGGGCATCGACGCCGCGTCGCCGATCGACCTGTCGGCCGCCGCCAACCTCAATGTCGCCGCCCCCATCCAAGCGGGCGCAGGGGCGAATGTACTGACCTACGGGTCGGGCGCCGACGCCATGGTGACGCACTCCGCCGACGGCGGCGTGGTGATCATGCAATCGATGGACGATGTCACAGCGGATGCGTCGTCGATTCAGGACAGCGCCATCGACCAGGCCGGCGACACGTCGACCGGCACGGTCACCGACACCGGCGCGGACACGGGGACAGACACCGACGCCGACACCGGTGCGACGGTCGACACCGGAACCGGCACCTTCGCCGACGGTGCGCTGCTCAACGTCGATGTGAACGTCGACCTCAACGCCGATCTCGCCGCACCGATCGCTGGCGGCGTCGCGGCCAACGCCAACGTGGCCGCGCCCATCAACGCCGGTGTCGCCGCGAACATCGGGTCGTGGGACTCCACGGCCGATGCGGTGTCCATCCAGGACGCCACGATCACGCAAACCATGAACGACGTGCACGCGACCGCCGACTCCGATCAGACGTCGAGCATCGCCCAGGGCAGCACCCCCGGAACGGCCGACAGCGCCTCGAGCGCCACCTCCAGTGGCACCAGCGCCGGCACGAGTTCTGCAGGGAGCGATAGTAGTTCGGCCGCCTGATCAGGCGCGCACACACTCCTCACGGCGAAAGGTTCGAACAGTGACCGTGACGAGCGAGGGGTCGGTGCCCACACAGGAGGTACTGCAGCGCGCCGATGGGGTCGGGCTGATCGGGGAGATGGCGGGGTCGGGCTACAAGGTCCCGCCCTCCCTGGTCCTCCGGGCCGACGGGCAGACGATCCAACTCACACCACTGCTGTACGCGACACTGCGGGCGATCGACGGGTCCCGCACACCCGACGAGGTGGCGAACGCGGTGTCAGAGGAGACCGGCCGGGATGTCTCGGCCGACAACATCGGCCATCTGGTCGACAAGCAGCTGCGGCCCCTGGGCCTGCTGGTGCTACCCGACGGGACGCAGCCCGCGACGAAGAAGCGAAACCCTCTCCTCGGGTTGCGCTTTCGCTACGCCGTCACCGAGCCGGAGCGCACCCGTCGGCTGACGGACCCCTTCCGCTTCCTGTTCCGGCCGTGGATGGTCGTGCCGCTGCTCGTCGTCTTCGCCGTCGTCTGCTGGTGGGTCTTTCTCCGAAAGGGGTTGGCGCACGCGGCCTATGACGCATTCCAACGGCCCGGCCTGCTGATCCTGGTTTTCGTCGTCACCGTACTCTCGGCGGGCTTTCACGAGTTCGGCCACGCCGCCGCGGCCCGATACGGCGGTGCGACACCGGGGGCCATGGGTTTCGGCGTTTACCTTGTGTGGCCAGCGTTCTACACCGACGTCACCGACACCTACCGGCTGGGCCGCCGAGCTCGGGTGCGTACCGATCTCGGTGGGCTCTATTTCAATGCGATTGTCGCCGTGGCGATCACGGGTCTGTGGCTGTGGCTGCGCTACGACGCGCTGTTGCTCGTGGTCGCCACCCAGATTCTGCAGATGCTGCGGCAACTCGCGCCGATGGTCCGCTTCGACGGCTACCACGTACTGGCTGACCTCACCGGGGTGCCCGATCTTTACTCGCGGATCAAGCCCACTCTGCTCGGCCTGCTGCCATGGCGGTGGGGCGACCCGCACGCCGGCATGCTCAAGCCCTGGGCGCGAATGCTGGTGACGGTCTGGGTGATGGTCGTCGTACCGATGCTGTTGATCGCGCTGGTGGGCGCTGTCCTCGCGCTGCCCCGGCTGCTCGGCTCGGCGTGGTCGGCGCTCAATGCCCAGAAGGACGTGCTGTTGGCGGCGTGGGATGGCGGCGACGTGATCCAGATGGCCGCCCGCATGCTGGCCATGATTGCGATCGTCATCCCGGTTGCGGGTGTGCTCTACATGCTGGTGCGGTTCCTGAGGCAGACCACACTCGGCACGTGGAAGGCCACCACGGGGAAGCCCGCGATGCGGATGCTCGCGCTGCTTGCCGGTACCGCGATGGCCACGGGGGTGGCGTACGCGTGGTGGCCGGGGGAATCGACGTACCGGCCGATCCAGCCCTACGAACGCGGCACCATCGGTGACATCGCCTACGCGGTCGGGCTCGAGCGGCTCGGTTCACCGCCGCCGCAGCGGTCTGCGCCCACCCGGCCGGTCGCCGCGACCCGCACGATCAGCCCCGGTCAGCGCGGCGTGATGCGAGCGATGTGGGACACCCGCAGCCCGCTGCCGACAGCGGGGCAACCACGGTTGATGGTCGTGCTGATCCCGCGGATTCTGCGTTCCGGGGGCGCGGCGGGGTCCTCGGCTCCGATCACGACGGTCGCCGACAAAGGGTGGGTCTTCCCCGTCGACAAGCCACTGACCCCCGGGCCCGACGACAACCAGGCACTCGCGGTCAACACGACGAACAACACCGTCGTCTATGACACGGCCTTCGCGTTGGTGTGGCAGACCGACGAGGAGTACGCGGAGAACATCAACGACGCGGAAGCCTATGCCTCGTGCCGGAATTGCGGTGCCGTGGCCGTGGCGTACCAGGTGGTGTTCGTCATCGACGGTGACGAGTCCAACAACAACGTCGCCACCCCGCAGAACCTGGCGGGCGCACTGAACTACGACTGCATCAACTGCCTCACCTATGGGCTCGCGCAGCAGCTGTTCATCACCATCGACGAGCCGCTCTCGCCGGCGGCGATGACGAAGATGGACGAGGTGTGGTCGAGGGTGGCGGCGTTCCAGGCACAGATCGAGGCCGGGCAGGTGAAGCTCGCCGACATCCAACCGCAGCTGGAGGCCTACACCGACGAGATCAAGGCGATCGTCGAGGAAGACCAGCCAGGCACGTTCGCGACCCCGACGACGGCGGCCGCGACGTCGTCCTCGCCGCCGACGACCGCCACGTCGACCAGCGCCGTTCCCACGGTGTCGGAGACGGCCACTCCGACCGGTGCCGAGCCGGAACCGAGCGCGGCGGCCGAGGCGTCGGCGACCGAGACGGCGGCTCCGTCGACGTCGAGCGCACCGACGACCACGGCGGGTCGACGTCGACGGTGGCGACCGCGGATCCCACGACGGCTGCGACCGCGTCGGCGGACTCGACGGCGGATGCGAGTTCGGCGGGGACGGACTCCAGCGACAGCACAGGTTGACGGTGGTCACCGCTAGGGTGACCGGCACTGTGATGAATGAACCGATCGACCTCAGCGCGTTCGCGAACATGCGGCGGTGAGCGTGCCGGGAAAGCGGGCCGATGTGTGGGAATCTGTGTCCGTGGCGCGCGCATCTGATCTGACGTCCTCGGACGTCGTCGCCAAGGCGCAGCGCTTCCCCCGGCTGCGCTACATGGGATCCAAGTATCGGCTCCTGCCGCACCTGGAACGCGTCTTCGCCGAGATCGGCGGGGACACCGCCGTCGACGCGTTCTCGGGGTCCGGAGTGGTGTCCTATCTGCTCAAGGTGCAGGGCTTCGCGGTCACTTCGAACGACTTCCTGAATTTCCCGGCCGTCATCGCAGCGGCCACGGTGCAGAACTCCTCGGTCAAACTCGACCAGGATCTGATCGAGGCGATCTGCGGGCCGCCGGCTGATGACCGTGACTTCATCCAGAGCACCTTCGACGGTCTGTACTTCACGCCCGAGGATCGGCAGTTCCTGGATTCCGCGTGGTCGCACATCGACACGTTGACGGGCCATCGGCGCAATCTCGCGATCTCCGCACTGGTGCTGTCGGCGGCGCGCAAGCAACCGCGCGGAGTCTTCACCTTCACCGACGGCACCAAGTACGCCGACGGGCGCCGCGATCTGAAGCTGTCGCTGCGCGACCACTTCCGCGAACGCGCGCTCGACTACAACGCGACGGTGTTCAGTAACGGCACACGCAGCCGGGCCCGCCGCGGTGATGTGTTCGAAATCCCCGACAACACACCGGATCTGGTGTATCTCGACCCGCCGTACGCCCCGCCCAGCGACGACAACGACTACATCAAGCGCTACCACTTCCTCGAAGGCCTGTCCGTGTACTGGCGTGATGTGACGATCATGGAGCACACCAAGACCAAGAAGCTGGAGAAGCGCTTCACGCCGTTCGCCTACAAACGCACGATCGAAGACGCGCTGCTGCGGTCGTTCGAGCATTTCGCCGACGCGGGCGCGATCGTGCTGTCGTACTCGTCGAACGCGATCCCGGGGGCGGCGCGCATCCGTGACCTGCTGGGCAAGGTCAAGCCGTCGGTCGAGGTGATCGCGATCGATCACAAGTACAGCTTCGGCACGCATGTGGCGGCCGCCCGGCGCGACGTGAGTGAGTACCTGTTCATCGGGCGGGACTGATGAGCAGTGCCGTCGCCTTCGACGACTACGTGGCGTCGCTGGGGCGGCTGACCGCGATCGTGGATCCGACGGCGTCGACGCCCGAAGCCGAGGCGATCAGCGAGGCGGTGGCCAGTCTGGAGCAGCTCGCCGAGATCGACGCGGCCTCGCTGACCGAGTGGACACAGCGGAATCCTCAGTCGGTGCACGTGCTGGGTCTGACCGTGGGGCTCGGCCAGGAGAAGCTCAAGGCGGCGCTGACCACGGAGTTCGGCACGGCCGGGTTCGTCACGCTGGCGCGGAAACGGCCGGCGGAGCTCGTCGCGATGCTCGACGAGCAATTCGATCTGCTGCGGCTGCTGCGCATGCAGCGCAACCGCACCTATGGCTTGGCTGATGTGTTGATCGCGCGGGCCGGGCCGCGGGCGACCGCGTCAGGGGGGCAGGCGTCGGGTCGCCGGATCGAGGACGAGATCTCAGCGATTGCAGCCGATCTGGGTCTGCCGCACGCGCAGCGCTCGCGGTTCACGGGGCGCCAGGGGCGTACGGCGCCGGCCGATTTGATCGTCCCCGACGCTGACAACGCGTCGATCGTCGTGGCGGCGAAGGGCTTCGACTCGACGGGCAGCAAGCTCACCGATGCGGTGCGTGAGATCGAGGAGATGGCCGAGGTGCGGTTGCCGCGCCAGTACGTCTTCGCGGTCATCGATGGCATCGGCTGGCATCGGCGCAAATCCGACCTGAAGAAGATCCACAGTTTGTGGGCCAACGATCACATCGACGGTATGTACACACTCGCGAGCCTCGATCAGTTCCGCGTCGATCTACATGACGCCGCAACGCGGCTCGGGCTGGGCGAGGGATGAAGGACGTCGGCGCCGTCCGCGGGTGCGGGGATGACGCCGAAAGCCTGTGCGTAGCAATTGAGTATCACGGTCCACGTTCTCCCGCTGCCGTTGTTCGCCGATGTCATCACGGGCTCCCTGTCGTGTCGTAACCTGCTGTGGCACTGCAGATGACGATGCCCTGATGTTGACCGCGGGCGTATCCGCCGATCAGCCGGAGTAGCGGGGGAGCAGGGTGTCCACCGATCGGCGGACACGAAGACGCGGAGCGCCGGCCGGGCACGGTTCACGCGGTGTGCCCGTGCTCGGCGGCGAACCTATTCGACGGGGATGTCCAGGACTGCCTTGCCGGCCACCTGCCGGCCGAGCAGTGCTGTCGCGGCGTCGGACACCTCGTCCCACGACCTGCGCAGCCCCACCTGAGGATCGATGTCGCCCGATGCGATCAACCCCAGCAGGTACTCCAGATCCGGTGCGAGAGGTGCACGCATCATGAAAGTTTCCAGACGCTTTCGCGCACCCGTTCTGCGGGCGGCCTCGAAGTCGATCGTCGACGGGGCGCCGGAGGCCATACCTATCGATTGCAGTGATCCACCGTCGGACAGCAGACCGAAGGCCTCCGTGAGCAGAGAGCCGCCCACGTTCTCGAGGACCCCGAACGCCGGAGCCACACCGTCGAGTCCGACCACCACTTCGGCCGCGCCGAGCTCTGTGAGCCCCGCACCACGCGGCCGCGAGCCGACCGCCGCGACGACGTGAGCGCCCGCGCGTGCGGCCAACTGGACTGCGAACCTGCCGACGCCACCGGACGCGCCGGTGATCAGGACACGTCTGCCGACCACCGATCCCAGCGCGCGCAGGGCCTGCAGGGCCGTCACACCCGCGACGGGAACGGCTGCCGCGGTGCCGAAGTCGACCGGATCGGGAATCAGTGCGAGGTTGTCAGTGGTGATCGCGCGGCGTTGCGCCCACCCGCCCTGGCCGCCGAAACCGACCACCCGAGCGCCGACGGGAGGCCCGGAACCGTCGGCCGCGGCAACGGACACCACTCCGGCGGAATCCCACCCGGGTACCTCCCCTGGCTGACGCATCCCGTCGATCCAGTGCAGCTCCCCGAAGTTCAGGGCGAAGGATCGGACGTCGACAAGCGACTCCGATGGACCGGTGACGGGCTCGTCGACATCGGCGACGCGGAGCTTGGAGGGCTGGTCCGGGTCGTAGACGACAGCACGCATTCTTGCTTCAAACCTGGTGGTCGGGAGCTTATTCCCGCCGCTCCGACCTGCGTCCGCAGGCCAACATCGAGAAATTTCTAAACGGATCGTTTTGTTAAGGACCAAAGAGATATAAACTGAACGAATCGTTTAGAATTATGGAACCAAGGGAGGCACTCGTGACCGGAGATCTGAAAGTTGGGTTGATCGGGGCGAATGCGGAGCGCGGATGGGCACGTGCTGCCCACGTACCCGCCATCGCGGCGCTGACAGGCCTGGAACTGGCCGCAGTGGCCACCAGGCGCCAAGAATCCGCCGACGCAGCCGCCGCCGCCTTCGACGCACCCGCCGCATATGGGGACCCGCTCGACCTGATCCGCAACGGGGCCGTGGACATCGTGGCGGTGGCCACCACCGTGTCGTCCCATCACGAGCTGATCGTCGCCGCCCTTCGCGCCGGCAAACACGTCATCACCGAATGGCCGGTGGCCTCGACGGTGGAGGAGACTGCCGAGATCGCCAGTCTCGACCGTCTCGTAGTGTCACCCCCGCTGCCGGGGGTCGGCACCCGCATCCTCGACCCTGACGTGCAACGCGAGTACTGGTATCAGAACTTTCATCAACTCCCGTTGATCGAGGAGACACTCGACGCACGGCCCGACGCCGTGCACTCGTACCTAAGCTACTTCTGGAATCACTGGACGAGGCCGGACTATCGTCCTGACGATGCCGAGATCTCGCGTCTGACAATGCTTTACGCCGAGCCGGGGGCGATGGTGGCCTCGGTCAAGTACTACCGTGCCGGAGCCGGCGCGGTGAGTCAGGCGCTGCACGAGACGCCACCCGGACGCGACGCCCGCATTACTGCACCGACAATCGTGCTGTGGCCGGGTGCGGACGCCCTGATACGGCCCGAATGGGCTGACCACCTGGAGGATTACTTCGTCGAGGTGGACTTCCGCCTCGTCGACTGCGGCCACTTCACCCCGGTGGAGGCGCCGGACGAGTTCGCCGCGGCTGTCGCGGACGCGGTCGCAGGACGGCCGTCCTGACGCCGACGAATGCAACCGGTGTCGATCGAAGAATTGAAGGAGAGAAGGACTGTGTCAATCTGGTTCATCACGGGGACATCTCGTGGCTTCGGCCATCTGATGGTGGCGGCGGCACTGGAGGCGGGCGACCAGGTCGTCGCGACTGCGCGCCGGCCGGAGGGCATCGCTGCGGCGTTCCCAGACGCCGGCGATCAACTCTTGATTCACGCCCTCGACGTCAGTGACGAGTCGCAGGCAGTGGCGGCGGTCGACGCCGCGCTGAAGCGATTCGGCCGCATCGACGTTCTGGTCAACAACGCCGGCTACGGAATCTTCGGCGCGGTGGAGGAGGTCTCGGACCAGGAGGTGCGAGCGGTATTCGATGCCAACGTTTTTGGCTTGCTGAACGTCACTCGCGCTGTACTGCCCACTCTCCGCGTGCAGGGGTCGGGCAGAATCATCAACATCGGCTCGAGCGCCGGCATCGCGGTCGGAGCGGGGCGCGGAATCTATGGAGCCACAAAATTCGCTGTCGAGGCCATCAGCGAGGCGCTGCGCGCAGAACTCGCGCCTTTGGGCGTGAAGGTCTCCGTCGTCGAACCCGGATCGTTCCGCACCGATTTCCTGGCGCACCACGACCAGCGTCGGCCAGGAAAGTCCACCGACGCCTACGCCGACACCGTGGGCGCACTGCAGAACGCCATCAATGGCCTCGACGGCAAGCAGCCGGGAGACCCGGTCAAAGCGGTGTCAGCCATCCGTGCGCTGGCTGTAGCCGACGATCCGCCGCTTCGGCTGCCGCTCGGCAGTGACAGCGTCGCCTTGTTCGAGCAGAAAGCGGCGTCGCTGGCGGAGACCGTCGAGGCTCAGCGGACCCGCGCAGCGGCGACCGACTTCGCGTCGGCCTGAGCGAACTTGCGTGCTGCGCCTAGCGAGTGTGTGGAGTGTCGGCGGGTTGGGCGATAGCCCCCCGGATGAACATCGCGAGTGCGCGGGCGGGAAGGCTCGAATCCAGGGAACTGTTCGCTGCTCGTTGGAGCGCCAGTCCATGGGACAGGGCGATCTGCGAGACGCCGAACTCGTACGGACTCAGGTCGGAGGTGATGCCCAGGCGATCAAAATGGCTGGCGATCAGCTCGGCGAGGCGCTGTCGGTAGCTTTCGTAGATCTCGGAGAACTGAACGGCTTTGGGGCCGCCGCGCATCGCGTACAGCTGGAACTCGGTGGTCAACAGACACCAGCTGCTGTCGTTGCCGAGCACCTGATAGCGCCGTTCGATCGCGGGAGCGAGATCGGCGGCAGTCTCGATGCGGTCGAGGGCGCGGCTCAGGGTGGCGACCTCGACGTCGAGATGGTGGCCCAGGAGCTCGACGAACAGATCGTCTTTCGACTCGAAGTTGGAATAGAAGGCGCCCCGCGAGTAGCCCGCCTCTTCTGCGATGACGTCGATTGGCGCGGCTTCGAAACCCACCCGGCAAAACACACGGCCCGCGGCCTCGACGAGGCGCTGGCGCGTCACCGCCCGTTGCTCGGCGCGCGTCAAGCGGGGCATGGATCCCTGCTCCCTCCGTCCGGCCTGCCGATCAGCGTATCCCAGGATCGAAATCTATTCGACAGGTCTGCATTCTGATACGTTTATGTATCTAAAGTAGATGCTGCATATCAACGCACGCCGGTCCGAGGAAGTGTGAAGCCATGACGATCATCTCGACAAGGACCGCCGGCGCATGACCGACGACGAACGCTCCGTACCCAGCGTGCCGACGGCGCGAGAATGGATCGGCGACAACGAGACGTTCACGAGCCGCCGCGGACACCGCATCGCCTACCGCCGTCATGGTGAAGGGCCGACTTTGCTTCTGCTGCACGGCTTTCCGACCTGGTCCTACGACTACGCGGCCGTGGCTGTGGACCTGGAGCGCGACCACGACGTGATCACCATGGACTTTCTCGGATACGGCGTATCGGACAAACCCCGGGGCTACCGCTACACGGTGACGGAGTCCGCCGACATTGTCGAAGACCTGCTGGCCCACCTCGACGTCCGCGCGGTGCGTCTGGTCGTTCACGACTACGGGGGAATCGTCGGTCAAGAACTCCTGCAACGCATCTCCGCGCATCGCCTCAGGTTCACGATCGAGTCGGTCGTGGTGTTGAACTGCGGCATCGTCTACAGCGCCTACCGACCCACTCGGTTGCAGCAGCTGCTCATCATGCCGGTCATCGGCAAGTTCGTCGCCGGTCGTATCACGGCGGACCGGACACGCGCGGGACTGGACGCCGTGCGGGGGACCGGCCTCATCGATGCCGAATTCGACGACCTCTGGGTCGGAATGTCCTACCTGGACGGTCACAAGCTCGCCCACGCGCACATCAAATACAACGCCGAACGCGCGAAGCACCACCAGCAGTGGGAGGCCGCGCTCGCCGAGTGGCCCGGCCCGCTGAAACTCGTGTGGGGACTGAACGATCCGGTGTCGGGTCGTCACGTACTCGAACACGCCAGAATCGTGTTGCCGCGCGCCGAGGTGGTCGAACTCCCCGGTGTCGGCCACTTCCCCCAGCACGAGGCGCCGCGCGCGGTTGCCGACGCAATCCGCGCACGTTGAATGTGGCCACCGCGCACCGGCGCACGCTCGCCGCTGACAACCGCTCGCGCACATCGTGCGCTTGGTCGACCATCTCGGCGCTGGAAAGCAGGCCGACGTCGGGGTGACCCACGAGAGACACGGCGCATCTCAAGCAAACGCATCGTTCAGTTTTACGATGGGCGCATGTCAGCTTCGAAGGCGCCAGCCAGTGCCGATCCGGCCCTTCCTCCTCGCAAGCGCGGCCGGCCGGTGAGCGCCCAATCGCGGCAGGCCGTCCTCGACGCCGCCGTCGGCCTGTTGGATGAACGTGGAGTGGCAGGCTTCACCATCGATGAAGTCGCTCGTCGTAGCGGTGTCAGCAAGGCCACCATCTACAAGCACTGGACGAACGGTTTCGATCTCGCGGCGGCGGCCTACGGTGACATCGTCACCGGGGCTGTGCCCGTTCTCGATACCGGCAACGCTGTAGACGATCTCTTCGACCAGGTCGTCAGGCTGGCCCGCTTCTACGGCAGCGCGCGGGGCCGGGTGGTTGCGCAGGTGCTCGGCGCCGCCCCGAGTCATGACAAGGGCACGGCTACGCTGCGCGACGCCTATTTCTCGGAACGGCGGACCGCTACCGTCGCGCTCATCCGAAAAGGGCAGGGGAACCGCCAGCTTCGACCCGACCTCGATCCGGACCTTACTGTCGACTTCTTGTTCGGGCCCGTGGTGTTTCGCATGTTCAACGGCTTGGGGCCACTCGACGACGCCGAAGCGCGCGTGGTCGCCGACATGGGGATACGCGCGATAGCGCTGAACCCGGGGGCCTGACGGCTGGGTTCGTCGACGACCCGGGGATGAGAACCTCGAGAATGGCGATCCGCTCGACGGTTTCGCCGGACTCCGCGACACGTGGTCGAAGCGGTTCAGTACTCGTGTCGCGTTCTCACGGCGCGGTCTTCAGGTTTACTTCAGCCCTCACCGATAGCGTCGGTTGCCCGAGCCAGCGTGTGAAGGAGCAGCCGATGAGCGAGTTGGTTGGGAGTGGCGGGAACATGCCCGCCAAGAAGGCGCCGGGCAAGAAAGCGCCAGGCAAAAAAGCCGCCAAGAAGGCGCCCGGCAAGAAGGCCGCGGCGAAGAAGGCCGCGGCGAAGAAGGCGCCCGGCAAGAAAGTGCCGGGCAAGAAGGCGCCCGGCAAGAAAGCGCCAGGTAAGAAGGCTGCGAAAAAGGTGCCCGGCAAGAAAACGCCGGGCAAGAAGGCGTCCAGTGGTTTTGCGGCATCGCACTCCGGGGGAGCCGATGCGCCGCCGAGGATGAAGGTGCCGGAACTGCCTGCGCCACCGAGTGATCCGCTGTCGGTGCTAGGGCTCGATGAGGTCCACACCGCGGCTGACCTGAACCGTGCTTGGCGGCGCTATGCCGCCCGTCACCATCCCGACCGGGGTGGCGATGCGTTGACGTTCACGCGCGGGCGGTTGGCGTACGAGGAGCTGCTTGCTCGGCGATGACCGAGGTGCGGTCGCCGCCCGCTCATGTCCGCCGATCACCACCACGTCGAATCGATCGGCACTGCTCATGGTGGTCTTCCTCCAAAGACGTCACGCCGCCGACGAGGCCGCCGATTCGCCCGATGGATGAGGTATACATTCAGTATGCAACCCCTGTCGGGTCGGGATCGCGCGTATGCATATTTGCGTGACCAGGTGCTCAGTTCGCCGGCCGCAACGGGAACGTTCCTCAACGAACAACAGCTGGCCACGCAGATCGGTGTGTCCCGCACCCCGGTCCGGGAAGCTCTGCTGACCTTGCAGGCCGAGGGTCTGGTCGAGATGGTGCCCAAGCGCGGGGTGTTCGTGCCCGCGATGTCCGGCCGCCAGATCACCGAATTGATGGATCTGCGTGGGGCATTGGAGCGCCATGCGGCGTCGACCTGCTTACGCGCAGACAGGGCGCCGGTGGCACAGATGGAGTCCACTCTGATCGATCAGTCCCACCTGTGCGCCTCCGACGACGACAGTGCCGCGCAGCGTTTCATCGAACTGGACACCCGGTTCCACCAGATCCTCATCGACGCCGCAGGCAGCGACCTGCTCTCGCGTACCTACGCCGGGCTGCGTGCCCGGCAGCTGCGGGTCGGACTGACCGCGTTGCTGCACGGGCACGAGCGCCGGCGCGACGTCTGCTCCGAGCACCGCACCATCGTCGATGCGCTGGCCGGCGGCGACGAGCACCAGGCTCATCGCGCCATCGACGAGCATCTGCGGGTCACTTTGCAGATTCTGTTGCAGGCGTAGTGGTTTCGGCGATCTCCCGGTAGTGCTCCTCTTCGGAGCTGTCGGGGTCACGCCCCAGCGCCAAGCCGATCACGGTGAGCACGCCCACCACCGCGATGTAGCCGAAGATCGCGGGCCAGCCGCCCGTGGCGTCCAACAGGTAGGTGAACAGCAGCGGAGCGATGGCACCGCCGAAGACCCCGGCGATCGTGTACGCCAGCGAGGCGCCTGTCGAGCGCAGCCGCACCGTGAACTGCTCGGTGACGAAGGCGGCCGGCGGGCCGTACATGAACGAGTGGAACGCCAAGCCGATCACCACGCCGAGCACCAGCAGCGGGAACGAGGCGGTGTCGATCAACAGGAAGAAGATCAGCGTCCAGATCACCCCGCCGACGGCGGCCACGCCGTAGACCATGCGCCGGTTGAACCGGTCGGACACCGCGCCGGCCAGTGGGATGAGTCCGAGCTGGAACGCCGAGCCGATCAGGATGGCGATCAGCACCTGACTGCGTTCCATGCCGAGCTCCAGTGTGCCGTATGTGATGGAGAAGACAGTGAACAAGGCGTACATCACGTCCGGGGCGATGCGCGACAGGATGGCCGCGATCAGCGGCCGGGTCTGGGTGGTGAAGACGTCCTTGATGGGTGCCTCGGGGCGGTCTCCGCTCTCCTGGAGCGCCTTGAACACCGGAGTGTCCTCCAACTTGAGCCGGATCCACAGCCCGAAGCCGATCAGAACTGCGGATAGCAGGAAGGCGAGGCGCCACCCCCAGTCCTCGAACTGCTCCTCCGAGAAGGCCAGGGTCAACGCGGCCAGGGCGCCGTTGGCCAGCAGGTTGCCGGCGGGCGGGCCCACCTGAGCCGCTGAGGCCCAGAAGCCGCGTCGTCTCGGATCGCCGTACTCACTGGAGAGCAGCACCGCACCGCCCCATTCACCGCCGACGGCAACACCCTGGGCGAATCGCATGGCCACCAGCAGGATGGGCGCTGCGATGCCGATCGAGGCGTAGCTGGGGATGAGGCCGATGGCGAAGGTGGTGACGCCGATCAGCAGCAGGGTGATCACCAGAAGCTGTTTGCGGCCGATGATGTCGCCGAGACGGCCGAACACGAATCCGCCGATGGGCCGTGCGACGTACCCGACGGCGTAGGTGGAGAACGCCAGGAGCGTGCCCGTCAGAGGGTCACTCTCGGGGAAGAACACCACCGGGAACACCAGCGCGGCGGCGGCGGAGTAGACCGCGAAGTCGTACCACTCGAGCGCTGTGCCGGTGAGGCTGGCGGCGAAAGCCTTGGTCAGGCTCCTTTTATCGGCTGCTTGGGCCGTCATCGAACCAATCCTCTTCGTGTGTGGGCCGCGCGTCAGGCGACCATGTGACGTACCATACTCTTCGTATACAACATGTATGCCGAATGACGGTCAAGCGGTGAAACGCAAAATTTACGAGAAGGAGCAGGCGTGATGCTTACGTTCGAACTGCCCGACGGATCCACGGTGACGGTGGAGCCCACCACGGTCCTCAACGCCGGATATGCGGGTCGTAACCAGGATGAGGTGGCCGCGCACATCGCGGAACTGGCCGAGCTCGGAGTGCCTGCCCCGTCTGTCACACCCGCGCTATACCCCGTCTCGCCCTACCTGGCACAGCAGACCGATACCGTGCACACCCAGCACGACCACACCTCGGGGGAGGCCGAGTGGGCGCTGGTGATCACCGACGATGAAGACGTCCTCCTGACGGTGGCGTGTGACCACACCGACCGCACCCTGGAAACCCACAGTGTGGCGTGGAGCAAGAACGCCGCCCCCGACGTGCTGGGCACCAAGGCGTGGCGCCTGCGTGACATCGCCGACCGGCTCGACGCGATCACCCTCAAGGCCTGGGTGGGTGCCGACGAGACGCTGATCCAGTCCGGCACGATGGCCGACCTGCTGGGTCCCGACTACTGGGTGGGCGTCCTGCGCGAGCGCGGCCTGTTCCGTCCCGGCACCGTGCTGCTGTCGGGCACCATCACCATGCTGCCCGACGTGAACCAGTTCGCCGACGCGTGGAAGGTCGAATTGTCGGACCCAGCAACAGGATTCACTTCGACGTGCCATTACCGAACCAAGGCGATGCCCGAGCCCATCGGTTAGGTCGTGGTCCGCCGGGAAGATCCCGGGCGCATCGGGTGGAGATTCTGACGTGGTGCCCCCGGCAGGATTCGAACCTGCGGCCTTCTGCTCCATAGACGGACAGTCGGAAACATTAGCTGACGTGGTGCAAATTACGAAAGTCTGTCGCAAGCCCCGGAAAATCCGACAGAACCTGCCGGCGTGAGAAGGTCGAAGACGAGCCCCGCTACTTCCGCTATCAGCAAAGCCCAATGGGGGAGTAGCAGTATGACAGATCACCTGCATCATCTCGACGACTGGATCTTGTCCATGCACAGCGAGCGGCGGTCCTTCGCCGTCATCACTGAACGTGTCCGAGTAGTCCGGCAATTCGCGGCTGAGCAGGGCATTCAGCCTTGCGATGCGACAGCCATGGACATCGTCAGCTGGTTCGCAGCGCACCGTACCGACTGGTCCATTGGAACAGCCGGCACCTACCACGGTTACCTCAAAGCGTGGTTCCACTGGCTACAGTTCGACGACCGTCGCGTAGATAATCCGATCGTGAAGGTACGACGGCCAAGGACGCCCGATCGCGAACCCCGACCCGTTTCGGATACCGGCCTATTGACGTTGCTGAAAACGCCGATGCATCACCGAACCCGCGTGATGATTCTGCTGGCGGTTCTCGCCGGCCTGCGCGTAAGCGAGATCGCCGCGGTTCGCGGCGAGCACGTCGACCTTTCGGTTCCGGCGATCTGGGTTGACGGGAAGAACCGAAAGGCTCGTACCATTCCGCTTCACCCGCTGCTGGTCGAGGCGGCGGCGACGATGCCCGCGCATGGCGACTGGTTTCCGGCCAATTCGACCCGGCCAGGGGAGCAGATCCTCGGCAAATCGGTGTCGCACATCATCAGCCTTGTCATGCGGCGAGCCAAGGTAGCCGGCACGCCGCATAAGCTTCGACACTGGTTCGGAACGACGCTGCTCGACGACGGCGCCGATATCCGCACCGTGCAAGAGCTGCTACGACACGCCTCCTTGAACACGACGCAGATCTACACGAAGGTTCCCGATCGACGTCGGCACGACGCGATCAACAGGCTTGATCCGTTCCGAGGTCGCGCCGCCTGACGGCTACTGTCGACGCGATGCCCCGACATGTGACTCGCGTCGTCGTCACGCAGCTTGAGCCCGACGACGCCAGCCCTGATCCGTGGCTGGTGGAGTGGACGATCAGCGGTCGCGGTGAGCAGCGGCACCGGCTCGACTCGCGGGCCGCGGCCCGGACGTTGACGCAGAACCTACTCGGCGAGGTCGCGCCCGGCCTGTCGCGCGACGACGTGCTCACGCTGAACCTACGCGGCTGATCGCCGCGGCGCTGTAGGCTGCGCCAGCATGAGGGGGAAGCTCATGCTCGCGGGGGTGTTGGCGGCTGCCGCTGCAGCATCGTGGGCGCCCATTGCCGCCGCTGACCCGCCGCCGCCTGGCTGTGAACGGATACCGCTACTCGGCCTGAACCCGCAGATCCGCGAGATCTGCGATCTGCCGATGCGTGACGACGGGACATGGGAGCGGTGGCGGTGGTTCTGGCATCCCGAATACGTGAGCAGCGTGTGCGACGGCGTCTACGCAGGGTTTGACGACTGCCCGCAATGGGCGAAGCGGCGCACACCGGCTTACCAGAGCGCCGTCGACAAGTACGTGCTCACGCCCGCGACTGTTCCCCCAGGCGAACCCGGATACATCGGCGGCTAACCGCCGTCGTGGCTCAGGTGTGACCGGCGCGCGGCGGCGAACATGATGCGGGCCCGGCGCTCGAGGTTGGCTGGCACGGGAATCTCGGCGCTGAGCTCGGTCGCCCACGCTTCCATGTTGTCGATGAACTGACCGAAGTCGGTGCGCACCAGGCCGAGCTGGCGGGCGCAGTTGTCGCACTTCTCGCTGAGCCGGCCCATCTCCTGGCTCATGCCCTTCAGCACGGGGTCCCACGCCTCGGAGACGTCGCGGGCGACGTCGACCCGCCGCTCTTCCCATTCCTCGCGCTCTTTGCGTTCCTGTTCTGCCTTTTTCTTCGCTGCCTCGCGCTCTTGGTTTTTCCGTTCGACGCGTTTCGTCCACTGCTGTAGCAGCCACCCGAGCACCAGGACGACGATCGTGCCCAGCGGGCCCCACAGCGCGGAGTAGTCGGTGCCCTCGGCGGCCAGCGTGACGATCACGGCTGCCGTCGCGGCCGTAGGTTCACCGCGTCGTCACCCGGGTCGGCGGTGAGCAGCACGAAGCGCATCAGGTAGACGACGGTCACGAACGCGGCGTAGAAGCCGAGCAAGTTGCCGCCGCCAGGGACCGCCCAGTTCGCGGGGATCGTGAACAGCGCCATCAGCCCATTCCACACCGCGGAGATCAGCGACGAGGCGATGCTGACGCGCCGCATGTCCCGCGTCAGCCCGATCACGCCGAGCACGCCACCGAACCCGATGACGGCGCCGATGACGTGGTAGTCGGCGAACGTGGCGATCAGCGGCTGGTACAGCTCGCCGGTCATACGCTCAGCGCCGCCCAGCGACACGAACAGACCGAGGCCGAGCGCCCAGACGACGCCGACGACGCCGAGAATCCACTGCACAGCCCACAACCATTCGGCGCTCACCGAGTGGCCGCTGACGCGTGCAATGCGTTGCAGCCACAGCCATTCCGCGCGCGCCACACGTTGCGCCCACTTCACGATTGACTCCTGTCGGGTCGGGGCCAGATCTCAATCAGCTGGACCGCGTAGATCA
The DNA here is from genome assembly GCF_055419625.1 of Mycobacterium sp. IDUB_1. NCBI lineage: Bacteria > Bacillati > Actinomycetota > Actinomycetes > Mycobacteriales > Mycobacteriaceae > Mycobacterium > Mycobacterium sp. IDUB_1. The sequence continues at coordinate 812,889 of NZ_JBVAYA010000002.1, forward strand.
GGCTGACGAGCAGCGCGAACAGCGACACCATGTTCGTGTTGCCGAACGCGCCGAGGTTGCCGGGGATGGTGTAACCGAAGTAGAGGCCGTGCCACGCGGAAGCGCTCAGGTAGAACACTTTCGTCGTGCGGCGGAAGCCTGCCCACTCGCCGACGACGCCGAGCACGCCGATGGTGAGCAGGCTGCCGCCGATGAACGCCGGGTGGGGTACGGCTTCCATCATCGCCCGATAGCTTTCGCGTTGGAACACTGAGCCGCCGTTGACGGTGAGGAACAGTCCGACGATCAGCGCCCACGCGACGAGCAGTGCGGAGCGCACCCAGTCGGCCGATGCCCGTTTGGCGGGGTCGACGTGGTGGCCCCGCACTCGCGGGATGCGCAGGCGCGCAAGCGCGGCGAAGCGCGTCACTCGGCTCGCGCGAGCTCGCTCGTCGGGCCGGTAGTGGGCGTGTTGGCCGCGGCGACGCCGCCACCGAACAGCACAGGTGCGAGGCCGGTCCACAGAGCCCACGTCTCGTCGGTGGTGAAGCCGTAGCGGACGAGCAGCGCACCGGCCGCGACCAGCGCCGGGTAGAGGAACTTCCGGAAGCCGCTCGCGGTGTTGAGCGTCGAGAGGCCGGCGTCGACGACGACCAGGGCGGCGGCCACCCACAGGTTCGCATCGGTGGCGGTCAGGTAACTCGCCGTGACGAGGATCGCGGCGATGGCCGGCAGCGCCACGTGCAGGAACGCGCGCGCGTCGGCGAAGGTACGGATGCTGAGCAGATTCATTGAAGAATTCCTTTCGGGATAGGTGGGTGTGCAACAGATTTCGATCAGCGCCGGAAACCGGCCATCACGTCGTAGGCGCGCTGCATCATCACGGGATCGAATTCGTATCCGCCGTGCGCCTGCAGGCCGGGCAGCGCCGCGAGAAGCTGGATCATGCCGGGAATGTTGGTGAGCACACCGGTCGGCGACAGCAGTCGGTAGAGCTGGTCGTCGACGTCGCGGTCGGCCGCCGAGTTGGCCTGCGACAGCAGCCCGCCGGCGCTGGCGAGTCCTGTGCCCAGCCCGCCGAACAGGCTCAGCCAGCTCGGGATGATCCGCATCGCCAGGCGCAGCACGTGCACGAAGAACGGCAGTTCCATCTCGGCCTCAACGATGATCCCGAACATGGTCGGCCGGATAGTGTCCGGCGCGACGGCGTAGAAGTCGTTCGGGTAATTGATGTCTGTGACCAGCTTCTCGAGCCACGGGTCGTAGGTGAGCCGAGAAATACCGGTCTTCGGGGTGCCGGGGTCGCCGAACAGGATCAGACCGTTGAGGCGGTCGCGAATCAGCTCGAACGGGCCCGCGGGGCCAAACAGGCGGGCCGCCGAGCGGCGCATCGCGTCCGCGGACTGGGAGTAGGCGCTGCCCCACAGCTCGACGTCGACAGCCGCCCGCGGATTCACCCGACGAGCGTCCATCGCGCGGATCACGTCAGGGTTCAGCCACAGCAGCCGCTCCCACTCGCGGTCAGCGAAGCCGATGACGTCGTTGTAGCTGAATTTCGGGTCACCGCCCATGAATCCGAGGTAGCCACCGATCGGGTAGCCGACCCACTGGTGGTTGATCTTCAGCACCTTCTGCGCCCGCTCGCCGAGCTGGTACGACGGCCCGACATTCCCGGGAGCACCAGAGCCGGGCATGGTGTAAATCCAGATCGGCCGGCGCCGCTCCTGCACGGGTGGTGTCGGTGTGCCTGTCCAGCGATACCCGGTGCGCGATGCCTCGAGGTCGCCGAACACGCCGGTGATCGGGACGCCGAGACGGCGCTGCAGCTCCCGGGTGAACGCCGCTTCGTCGTTGCCGTAGTACAGATCTCGCTTGCCGAGCAGGAACGCGTACGCCGGCGCCCACTTCTGGAAGTAGTCGTAGAATCGGCCGACCTCGGCGCCCTGCGAGCCGGACTTCAGCTCGGGCATCAGAGGGTCGCTGACAGGCCGAGGGCGACGAGGGTGGCCGGGCCGACGATGCCGTCGACGACCAGGCCGGCGCGGCGCTGGAATTCCTTGACCACGTACAGCGTCTGCGGGCCGAACTCGCCGTCGACGGCGAGCTTTGAGTACAGCGAGTAGTCGCGGTTGAGGCGCGCCTGAACCACCTTGACCTTGTCGCCGACGTCACCGAAGTCGATGAAGTCGATTCCCGGCGGCCGCGGGGGGTTGTACGGGATCGCCGCGCCGTCGATCGAGCCGGGCAGGTAGAAGAACTGGTGGAAGATCGGGTGATTCCAGTGCCGGCCGGGGCCGCCGTACTGCTGGCCGTAGCTGCCCGACGACTCGATCGCGATCCCTTCGAGGTCGCATGCCATGTGGCTGTTGCGGCCGCCGCCGGGTCCGTGCATCAGGCCGATGACGAGGACACTGCCGTTGGGCACGTCGGCGCGGTTGCCGCCGACGTTGATGGTGCCGAACGGTCCTTTCCCGCCGACCGGGATGTACCGGTATGCCTCGGTGGACAGGCCGTGCCGCGAGTAAGTCATCGCGACGCCGTTGATGGTGCCGTCGAGCGTGTGGGTCACGATGCCCGAGCAGTCCGTGGTGGGGCGGGGGTCGTCGCGGCGCCACTGGCCGCCGTAGCCGTAGCTGCGGTTGTCACGCATGCGGGCGTTGTTGGCGGCGTAGTCGACGTTCCGTCGGGTCAGTATGGGCATGTCGGTCTCCTTCGGGCATGGCTGTGGCCCGCACTGCCGGATGGCAGGCGGGGTGTGGATTAAAAGGCCGACGTCAGCGCGACGTCAGGCGGGCAGGTCGACGAACGGCACTCCGGCGAAGGCGCCGTGCGTGGCGCCGATGCGGCTATTGCGGTCGTTGACCGGTCTGTCGTACCCCGACCAGGCGGCGCGCAGATCGGACACCTTGGTCACGGTGTTCCCCCGCACTGCACCGAGGGTCGCTGATCCGCGCACGACGTAGACGTTCTCGTCGCAGTGCGAACCGCCGCTGTCGTCGGCGGCGGCCCCCCACAAGATGGCTTGGCCGGCGTTGGCGACGAACAGGTTGCGACGCACAGTCAGTCGAGCGTTGGTGTTGTTGTTGTCGGGGTTCTGCTGCACGCGCAGAGCGGGACTGTTGGCGTAGTCGTTAAAGACGATGTTGTCGAACGCCTGGCAGTCCTGAGCGGCCTTGAAGTACAGGCCCGACAAATACCCGGAGTAGATGATGTTGCGTTCGATCCGGCAATTGAGGGCCTGCTTGACGACGAGGCCCTGGCCGCTGCCTGCGTTCGCGCCGCCGTAGATCCGGTTACCGAAGACGAACACGCCGTCGCATCCGGCGCCGACAACGACAGCGTGGCCGTTGATGGTCCGCGCACGGTTCCCGATGACCGAGCCAGTGACCAGAACCCCAGTCGGGCCGTCGATGCCGATCTGCAACGCGTGCACACTGATCGTGTGATCGATGCAGTCGATCACGTTCTCGTGCACTTGGATCGCGGTTATCCCGAGCATTCGGATGCCGTAGCTGCCGACGATGAACGTGCAGTCGCGGATCTGCACGTCGGTCACCGATGCGGCCGACGAGCCATCGATTGCGAGGCCAAACGATGGGAATGGACCCATCTGCTCGAAAGAGCAAGCTACGAAGCGGAACCCGAAAGCATTCTGGCCAGCGGTGAAGTTGGAGCCTACGCAGCCGTTTGTTGTGCCGGTCGAGAGCGCTTGGAATCGGCACCGGCGGAACTCGATGTCGTTGGTGTTGTTCGATTGCAGGCGCACAACCCGTTGCACGGTGTCAGATTGAGCGCGGAAGGTGATCTGATCGAACCGCATGTGCTGGCCCGAAACGACCATCACGTAGACGGCGGTTGTACCGGTGACGACGACGCGATCCGGTAGCCCCGATTCTGGCGCGAATGTGACGCCCGCCGCGCTGTAGGCGGCGTTGGCCAGGAGGTAGCCAGAGCCGGAATCTTCGGCGTAGGTGCCGTCGCCGATCAGTACCAGGTCGCCGCCGACGGCGACTGACATCGCTTTCTTGATCGTGGCGTATGGCGCGTTAGTCGCGCCGGTTCCGGTCGAATCGTTGCCGTTGGTGCGAACGTAGATGGTGGTCACGACTGAATCTCCATGCTTCCCCCCGGGCCGAGCGTCACTGTCTTGGTTGCGCCGGCACGCTTCACGGTCTGGCTGTAGTCGGTGCTGTTGGTGAGCAGGAACGACCGCCCGGTTGGCACAGTGATGACCAGGGTCTGAGTTGCGCCGGTCAGTTCGACGATCCGCGACGCGCACTCCGCGGCCGTCAATGTGATCGGGTTTGTTCCCGCGACGCTCTTGGTGAGCTTTGCGGCGTTCGTGAACTTCTTGTCGGCGTCAACTCTCGAATATGCGGGTGGATCAATCAGTCCCATATCAGCTCACCGTCATCGCGGGTCGGGCCGTCACCGCGCCGCTGGCGTCACGTGTGAAGGCAGGTTGTGTGTAGGTGGTGGTCACGCCGTTGACGACGCGGGTCACTGTGTAGGAGTCGATAGCGCCGGGAACCGCGCCCGATTCGGTGCCGGTGAAGGTGCCGTTGGCGCCGTCGGGCCACACCACTGCGAAGCCGGTAGCAGCCCCCGTCGCCGACCGCGTGATCGTTCCCGCCGCTATCGCGTCAGGTGTGGCGGCCAGCGCGAGGGCTTGGGCGGACGACAGCGGTTGCGCGCGGAGAGCGGCCCGGAAGGCTGACCCCGGATCATTGATCAGCGCCATCAGATCGTTGATCGACATCGCCGACACCGGGTGGGGCACAAGCGGTGGAACGTGCGCGACCGTCGCGAGGTTCACCGTTCCGCCGTCGGCGGGCGCGTCGAACCAGAACTCGGCGAGCACGTTGTTCGGCGACGTCTTGATCTGGCATCGCCACTGAATCCCGGTGACAGGCAGGCCGGGATGGTTGGCCAGCAGTTTCGTTGTCGCGTCGGACACTTCGAGGTCGCCGGTGACGGGATCGACAGTGACCTTCGGCGAGCCGGGCTTGCTGTAGATCTGTCCCTGCCAGGTCAGGATGCTGTCGATGTTCGACTTCAGGATGACGTACGCGTCGTGCCAGACGGCTTCGCCAATCTCGCCGCTTTGCGGCGTGTCGAGGATCTCGCGAAGGTTGCCGGTGACGGCAAACTTGGGCAGCGGCATTGGTCAGCTCTCTCTCACGTCAGGGGGAACCACGTCGGAACTGCGGTGTAGTCGGGCGGGGGCACGGTGACCTGCTGTCCGCGTGAAGCGTTCTGGACGTAGGCCGCGTCGATGCCGGCACGCCGTCTCATGTCGACGTTGCGGGCCATGAACCGCGCCTTGATGTTGTCGAACCCGGGGAACGGGTAGGTGCGGATGATCCAGTACGTCACGCTGGGCTGAGCGGGGTCGACGTAGCTGAACGCGTCCGGGCTGGTCAGTCCCTTAGCGCCCTTCACGTCGTAGTGTGCGTGCGGCCCCGACGTCGACTTGAGGTAGGCGAAAAGCCCAGTTGCCCAGACCTTCCGCACGATGAGGCCGAACAGCAGGTCGAAGATGCGGGCCAGCTCGGAATAGCCCGGGTTCGTCGGCGCGTGCGCCCAGCCGTCGTACTGATTGGCCACCACGTCGGTCTTGATGCCCTGCATGTCGGCGGGGAGCCCGTAGCCGACCTGCCAGCCGCCGTGATTGGCCAGCGGTGTCGGGCAGGTCGAGTTGTGCGGGTCGCTCTTCGCGCTGCACTTCGTGCCGTCGCCGGGATAGACGGGCTTGTCCTGAGTCGGGTAGAGGTAGCACGAACCGGTGAACTTCGACTCGGGGAAGCCGAGCAGCACCGCCCGGATGCAGGCCGTCGTCTTGCCGGCCGCGGCCAGCGCGGCCAACAGGTCAGCCATGCGCTCGCGAAACAGCTTCGCAATTACCTGCGCGAAACCGGAGTGTCCGACGATGATGATCGGGTCTTCCGGTGTCGCTGTCGCGATCTCGGCATTGATCGCGTTGTAGAGGTTGGTCATGCCTTCGTGGGCGGACGGGTTGCTCACCTCGCCGCCAGAGCCTGGCCAGTCGACGTGCACGAGCCTGCGCTCCCCGGCGCTCGGGTTGCTCGGGTCGTAGTAGACCAGCTCGCCGCCGAGGACGTACTTGATGTCCAGGCCGCCCGTCCAGCCGGCGAACACACCGTCGCCATAGAGCACAGCGCCCATAGCTTTTATCCCTTCGTCACGGTCATGTAGGTGCTCAAACCGTCTGCGCTGCCGATGGTTTGGAACGTGTCGCCTTCATAGCCGCCGTAGATCGTGTCGCCGGCGTCGCAGTAGACGCGGGTCTGGAAGATCAGACCGGGCAGGTAGTTGGTCAGCGTGCCGTTGCCGCCACCGTTGTACGACGGCAGCTTCACCGGGTTCGGCGAACCGCCGCGGCCAGCGAGCTCGGCGTCGATCCAGACAGTGAGCGCGTAATCGCCGCCGCCGGCCGCGGTCGCGCTGTTCTTCTTTACCGCGATCTCGACGTTGTACGCGCCGGGCTCGGAGACCTTCACTCCGCCGTTATTCGGAGTCAAGTTCTGCGACAACCGCAGCGGCGTGTCCATGTACGTCGACGGGAACTTCTGCCCCGACGTCAAAGTCACTGTGCCCGAGGTAGACAGCCGGGCCAGCTTGCAGAAGGTGCCGACCGTCGGGGCGGGTGTGTTGTCGTTGGCGACGAAGTGCGAGATATTCGGCACGCGGGTAGTGATCAGATCGTTTGCAGTGTTGGAGATTCCGAACCCTGTCCACACGTGTGCGTCGCTGACGGCCGACACGTTCATCTCGTCCATCTCGTTGGCGACCACCTGGCCGTTGACGAGGAACTGGAAGAACCGCGGGTCGTCCGCCACGCCGGCGACCACACTCATGTAGCTGTTGGGGGTGATCGTCTGAGCGACGCCGAACCAGTAAGGCGCGTCGAGAGTGTAAGTGCCCCCGACCCACCCGAATCGGATGGACTTCCCGTTGAGCCACGCGATGCAGTACTCGGTCGGGTTGGTCGGATGGTTCGCGCGGAACACCCAGTAGACGCCCCGATTGTGGTAGCTCAGCCCGTACATCGCGGCCTGGCGCGGCACCACCAGCGACACCTTCGGGTAGTGCGTCATGAGCGAGTCGACGCTGTACATGAACAGCTCGCGGCCGGTGACGTTCGCGAACTCGAGGGTGTCGCCGTCGTTGGTGATCTGCTCGGCTGTGTCGTTATCGGCGAACTTCGTGAACTGCGGCGGAATGCTGGGCGCGGTGGTGTCCGACACCGTCACAGAGAACGAGCGACCCGAGTTGCTGGCGCCCTCGATGTCTGCCTGCAGCTGCGCGACGCCGGCAGCCAGGTTCGTCAGCTCCTTCGACTTGCCCAGACCCAGTTCGAAGAAGTCGCCGAGACCGGGGAACGCCCAGCCGGTATCGGGCGCGTCCTGCTTATTCCACGAGGCGAGGAACGCGGCGATCAGGTCGGCCAGGCCGCCCTTCGCGTCGCTGGCCTCACCCGCCGTCGTCTGCGTGTCGTCGAAGAAGTCGCCGAGCGCCTCTTCCAGGTCTTCGAACAGCCAGCCCACCAGCGGCAGCCCGGTCAACACCTTCATGATGACCATGCCGATCGACTGCGCGAACTCGCCGACCACGTCGAGACCCTCTTGGAAACCGTCGACGAGCGCGGACGGGATGACGTTGGCCGGGGTCTGCTTGACGGTGCGCAGATCGGTGAACGTCGCAGCGCCCGCCGTCGCGCCGATGAACGACAGCTGCGGCACAACGTAGTCGACGGCGGCCGAGGTGACCGTGTAGTCGCCAGTCAGCTCGGCCCACGTCATCGTCGCCGTCCCGGTGGCCGACACCGAACCGATCGTCTTCTGCTCGATCAGCACGCCGCCCGACGAGAACGCCAGCAGGTCCAGCGATGCGACCGCGGGGCCGGTGACGCCAGCCCAGAAGACACCGACGCTGACCTTCACGCCCTGCTTCTCGCTGACCCGGGTCGACGGCAGGCTGATGATCTGGTCAGTGCCGTTGCCGACCGCGCGCAACCCGTTGCCCAGCAGCGTGCGCTTCAGCGTCGGGTCGAGCGACCAGCCGGCGGTGCGATCACCGGGCAGGGTTACGAACGCGCCGTTGCGCTGCACATTCGGGGACTTCAGCGTCAGCGCCGACAGCGGCACCATGTCGCCGCGCAAGAACCCGAACAGGTCGGCGAATCCGTCGCCGTTGCCCGCCTCGAGCTCGGCGCGGGTCGGGAACCCGTCGCCCTTGCCGGTGAGCAGCTGCAGCAGCCGACGCAGCGGAGCGAAGATGTTCTGGATGGTGATCCACAGTTGGGTATCGCCGTCGTAGGTGCCGAAGATCGCCTCAACGAAGTACGTGAATTGCCCGATGACAGGCAGACTTTCGATGAACTCAAGCAGCAGGTTCGGCAGATCTTCGGGGCCCTGAATGTCGGCGGGGTCCGCGTTGGCGACCGTCGAGCTGAAGTTGCCGAAGAACCGGGTCAGCACGCCGAACGGCGAAATGTCGTTCTCGGGGTTGCCGCCCGTCGAGCCCTCGAAGATGCCTGAGAACCGGTCAGCCGCGCGGCGCTTCATCGCCGCCGGGCTCATGTCCTGCGTCTTGTCCTCGATGTCGTCGAGGGTCAGCGCGCCCTTCGGCAGGTTCGGCACACCGCCCGGTGTGGTCACCTCTTGACCGCCCGGGCCCGCGCGGCGATCCGCTTCGGAGGTGTCGGCGCTTCCGCGGTGCGCGCCGCGTACGGCTCAGCCTCGGTGTGCGCGACCTGCTCGGGTAGCTTCACCGACTCCTGACGCACACCGTCTTTGATCCACGCCGGCACGTGCACCGCGTCCGCGTCGACGTGCTCGGTCTGCCGGACCCCGTAGGCGACCAGCTGGGCGGCGAGATCGCCGATGACGGGCTGCAGCATGTGCAGCGGCATGTCTGTCGCAGTGAGCAGCGCCGAGGCAAGCGCGCCGCCGATCTCTTTGGTCTGCGCGTCGATGTCGTCCATCGGCGGGATCTTCTTCGGCACCGGCTGCCCGGTCGCGTCGACAGCGGCCTCTGTCAGCACGTCGGCCGACTCCGGTGTGGGAATGGGGTTTTCGGTGCTCACCACAGTCCAATCTGGTTGAGGCCGCCCATTGCCCGGGCGGTCAGCTCGGCGATCCGCTCGATCGCGTCTTTCTTCGGTCGGGTGTCGCCGAACTCGGCCTCGATCGTCAGCCCCTGTGAGGTGCCCCAGTCGATGATGAGTTTCCGGTTGCGGCGCACGAACACTCGCGGCATCAGGTACTTGGAGGTGCCGCCGACGCGGTCACCGTTCCACCAGTGCCCGTGCCCGTTCGCGCCGATCAGCCACGGGCTGGCGTTGGCGACCTGCATCGTGAACGACGTGTCGGGGTCGGTTTCGCGGCGGCGGCGGCGGAGGTCCATGATGCTGGCCGCGGTGAACGCCTGCGTGACGTTCGTGCTGGCCGTCTCGAGGTAGTGCCCCCAGCCCTGTTTCGACACGCGCAGCAGCAGCGGCACGCTGATATAGGCCAGGATCGAGTCGCGGTAGATCGGCTCGAGGAACGCGTTCATCGCGCCACCGAGCGATCCGACGGTGATGTTGATGCCGGCGCCGAAACTGATTACGGCAGAGAGGTTGTCGCCGAGAACGTCGCCGCCGTAGTTGATGGCCGCCCCGATAAGCTCGTTCACGCCAGGCATCGACTGCCCGCCCACGGTGATGCGGCCCGGGCCGCCCGGCGAGCGGGAAAACTCGCTGGTCTGGATGCCGGTGATGTCGCCGTCGCGGTACACCACGTAGGGGTCTTCGGGCTGCGTGCCGAGGAACCCCGGCAGCCGGTAGCCGGTCTCGTCGATCGTCTCGCCGGTGAACAGATCGTAGCTGTCCTCAACGTGGTTCGACAGCAGATCAGCGAACGTGCGCGTGAGGCCGGTGAACAGGTTTCCGCCCAGCGAGGTCTTCTTCCGGAACCCCGACTTGTCGGCGATGCGGACCATCAGTGTTCCGCTGCGCCAGCCCGTGCCGGCGCCCGGCCACGGCTCAGGATCACCGTCGAGCCAGCGCCGCAGATCCCACTGCAGTTCGGCGTCCTCCATGATCGGCGCCGCGACTTCGTGAATTGAGGTCTTGATGTTGCCGACGACCAGGGCGAGCGGCGCCGTGGTGGGGTTGAAGATGCGCGGCGCGACGACGATCTGGGACTGCTGCCAGAACCCGCGCAGCGCGTCGACGACGCCCTCAACCGTCCAGTTCGCGGGATTCAGCAGCTTCAGCAGCTCGCCGATGTTGAGGTTCGTCAGCTTCAGCCGCAGCAGGTTCGCGACCATCGTGAGCAGGATCGCCTGATCGGCCTGCAGGTACAGCATCCACGCCTTGGGCTGCTGGATCAAACTGATCGGCAGGAACGGATTACCTGCTGTGTGAACGTGTTTCAGCTCTTCGATGTCGTCGAGGAAGTAGATCGTCACCTCGTCGCCGTCGGGGCCGCGGGTGACGCTGACACCGTTCTTCGAGCGCATCCGGCCGCCGATTCGGGCGCCCATTGTCTCGACGATGATGTGAATGTTGCTGGTGCCGCGGGACTCTTCGTCGAGCGCCCAGAACGCGGCCCACGTGCGCCGCGGATCGTCGAGGTCGATCGGCAGGCGCAGCGTGATCAGGCCGGTCTCGTTGATCTCCTGAACGAGGTTCCCGGCGTTCTCCCCGTAGACGGTGCCGCGGTACACCCAGTCGCCGTCGTAGAGCTTGACGACGGGCCGGTCGTAGGCGCGTTCGATGCGGTATTCGCGGACCTCGCGAGCCCACTCGGAGAAGTCGTCGTGGTCGGTGCCGGTGAACGGCTCGGCGAAGGTCGCGCCGGTCACGCCTCGAGCCCGCTTTCAGCCGACCAGAACCGGCGCTGACGTAGCGTCGCCTTGGATCCGGCCGGGCCCTTGCAGATCACCGGCATCAGCACCGGATCGTCTTCGGTGCCCGTGTACGGCGGCACCGCGTAGAGCGGCTCGACACCGTTGAACAGGCCAGCTGCGTTCGACAGGTCCGCGCTGACGTAGGTGTCCATGAACGGGTCGACCATCACCGACAGCAGCTGTGTCAGCTTCGGGGTGACGATCATGCGTGCCGCGTCCTGGCCGACAGCGCGGTTCCACTTCCGTTCCTGATCGAAGCCGAAGTCGGGGAACTGCCATTGGTCGGCCGGATCGAACTCCCACTCGAACCACTCGAACTGGTCGGTGGGGTTCCACACCTCGAACCAGCCCGTAGATGGCGCGTAGTCGATCGTGACGCTCTTGGTCTGGCCGAACAGTCCTGAGCCGTCGAGGTTCGCTGTGGAGCTCGTCAGCACGCCGTTGGTGCCGACGGCGAACACCACCAGGTAGTTGCCCGGGGTGCCGGTCACGGTGACCTTGCCCGCGCCCACCGATGGCAGCTTCTCGAGCGACGCCTGCACTTCGGCCGCGCTCGCGTTGTACGCCAGGCCGGGGGTGATCGTGAGGCTTCTGCCGATGCCGGTCAGGCTGCCCGCCGATCCGGTGAGAGTGCCCGACACGTTGGAGAACACCACGACGTAGTTGCCGGGCGTACCGGTCACGGTGACGTTCCCGGCACCGACCGACGACAGGGCGGCGAGCGCCGACTGAACCGCCGATACGGGCGCGTTGTAGGGAAGGCCGGTTGCGGTCTGCCCGCCGAAACTCAGGGGGAACGTGCCGCCCGATCCCGTCACCACGAGGCTGAACCGGTCGTTGGTGGTCTGCCCGCCGAACGTCAGGGGGAAACGGCCGCCGGTGGCCACCACGGCGACAGTGAACCGGTCGTTGGGGTTCTTCCACTGCGACGCGTCCTCGCGGCCCTCGTACATCGGGTTCAGCGCCACGCACGACGCCACCGCGTGGTACTCGTAGTCGATGTCGGCGTCGAAGCCGTCCGTCGTCGTGTAGACGATCTCTTTGGCCAGGCGCAGCGTCAGTGACCTCGGCCCCGACGGGCCGTCCCAGGTGGCTTTCACCTTGCGCAGGTTGTGCGGAGTGCCCCACAGGCGCTGAAACCGTTTGCGGCTCTCGGGAGTGAGCCAGAACGGCAGCACCGGCTCACGGATCGGCACCTCAATTCCGACCGCTCGGCCGCCGGTCTCGAATGCACCCGACTGCGTGCGGAGCTTGAACGCGGTGTCGTACATGCCCTGCGGGTCGGTGTCGAGAATGATGTCGTCTTCGAGATAGTCATCGGTCGGCGCGGAGATCACCACGGAATCGCCGTTGTCCGACTCGAGCGTGATGGTGCTGACGGGCATCTAGAACCTGTCCAGTTTCGTTGCGGCGCGCTCACGTTCAAGACGAGTTGCCTTGACGAACGCGTCCTCGGTGTCGCGGGCGTGGATGTTCCACACGGTGGTCGGTGCCGGTCCGGGCTGTTGGCCGGCTCGGCGGCCGTGCTCGGGGCCGTTGTCCAAGGGCGGCAGTGTCGCGGCCGGCGTCGCCGACAGCGGCGCGGCAGAGCCTCCCCCGCCCCCGCCGAAGGAACCGAGCGGGTTCGAGCCGTCGAAGATCTTGTTTCCGGCGCTGTCGCTGATACTCAGGCCGCTGACGAACGTCGATGCCGCCTTTAGCCAGCCGGGAGCATCGTTGACGCCCAGCACCCCGAGCGCGGACTTCACCTGGCCGCCGGCCAGCTCGCCCAGCGCGGGGCCGAGGTCGCTGGCGCGTTCGTCGCCGCCGGCAAGGGCCGTGCCGAGCCCCGACAGCGGCAGCGCCGCGGCCTCCGAGATGGACGACGGCATGCCCGGTCCCTTCGCGCCGGACGCCGTCGGACCGGGCATGGGCGCGAGGCTCGCATCGGAGTACTGGCCAGCTGCTGTCTCGTCAGCAGTCGCCGGGTTGATCACGCCCGGGCCGGACGCATCAGCCGGTGCGCTCGCCTGCTTGGTGGTGTACGTGTTCGGCCACGCGCCCGGGCCCTGAACCTGCAACGTGGCCTCGGCCGCCGCGATCTGCTGCTCACGGCTCGCCAGGTCCGCGCGCGCTGGCGCGCCCTGCGGCTTGAACGCGTCCCACGTCGACTGCGTGAACTGCAGCCCACCGAAGTAGCCGTTGCCGGTGTTGATGTGCCAGTCGCCACCCGACTCCTTCTGCGCGATGGCGTCCCAATCCGGCACCGTTCCGCCGAGCGCGCCACCGGACTTGCCACCCTGCAGCGCGCCCCGGAGACCGTTCGCGATGCCGGGCCCCGAGAAGATGTGGACGTGGTCCATGTGGTTGTCGGTGGGGCTGCCGCGGTCGGGCATGTCGTAGCCGCCGCCGCCCGGGTAGTACAGGTGCTGCCGCCAGATGACCCACTTCAGGTCGATGGCGTCGGCGTTGGACAGCGCGAAGTCCTTGACGGCGTCGCCGGCTGACTTGTTCCCGCCGACCATGACGTCGAGCGCGCGGCCGGTGGAGTGCTCGTTGAAGCCGTCACCGCCCGGCCGGTACCCGCCAATGTCGCTGATGCCGAACCGCTGCCGGATGATGTCGCGGAGCTCTGACGTGCCTTCGACGAGGCCGCCGCCGGCATAGCCGGGCAGCGGGAGCCGGCCGTTGTTGTTCATGAAGTCGAGGAGGCCGGGGTACGCGTTTTCGATCTTCGTCTGTGACGGCGCCTTGATGACGTACTCCTTGCCGTGCACGACGCCGGCGATCTTGTCGACGGGGAGGCTGCCGGTGTAGCCGCCGGCCGACAGACCCTTCAGCGTCTTCCCCCAGCTGTTGAGCTTGTCGGCGCCGGGAACGCTGAAGCCAAACACCTCGGTCGGGACGCCTTCGAGGAAGCTGCCGAGCATCTTCAGCGGCGCCTTGATTACATCGACCAGGCCCGAGAATGCCTGTGTGACACCGGTCTTGATCGCGTCAGCGCCGCCGACCACCCCGGACTTGAGTGCATCCCAGCCAGACTTGAAGCGGTCGAAGATGCCGCTAACGAAGTCCCACGCAGTACTGAACGCCGTCTTGATGCCCTCCCACGCCGGCGTAATCGCGTTGTTCCACAACCACATTGCGCCGTCGCCGACCGTGCGCCACGCACCCGCCCACAGGTCGAAGACGATCTTCATGCCGGTCCAGGCGGTCTGCAAACCGGCGCTGATTCCCTCCCAGGCGGGTTTGAGGGCGTTGTTCCACAGCCACATCGCCACAGCGCCGATGCCTTCGAACGCCGCCTTGATGCCTGGCCACAGCGTTTGCGAGATCCAGTCCCACACCGCGGAGACGACGGTCTTGATGCCGGCCCACGCGCCCTGCACGATGTTGCGGAACGTCTCGGAATGGTTGTAGGCGTAGACCAGGCCGGCGGTCAGGCCCGCCAGCGCCAGGATAATCAGGCCGATCGGGTTCGCGTTTAGCGCCGCGTTGAGCAGCCACTGTGCACCGGTGATGACGCCGGTGGCCGCCGATCCGGCCAGCAGCGCGACACGGTGCGCAGCGAGTGCGATCGCGTTGGTTCCCAGCGATGCTGTGCCCGCGCCCGTTGCCGCGGCGAACACACCCTGAGCGACCGACGCCGCGGCCATAGCTGTGTTCCACACCAGCATCGCCGCGCCGATCCCCTTGGCGGCCAGAGTGACCGCAAGGATCACCGGGGCCATCGGCCCCAGGTGCGACACGATGGTGGCCAGGGACGGCGCAATCGCGGCGAGCACCGTTGACCACGGCCGGAACGAATCAACGATCGACGGCAAGATCGGCGCCAGGTTCGACATCACCTGACTCAGTGCCGGCATCAGCTCGCGCGCCATGGCCATGATGCCGGGCGTGGCCTGGCCGATCGCGTCACCGATGTCTCGGAAACCGGGCGCCAGCGCGGGAGCCGATATCTTGCCGAGATCTGCCAGGGTGCTGAAGATCGGACTCAGCACGTCGGAGACGCTCGAGATGATCGACTTCACTGCGGCGAAAGTGGCTTCCATCTGGCCGGGGCTGATGTTGGCCAGCCAGTCGCCGAGCCGGCCGAGCTGCGTGTCGATGGCCGTGCCCACATCGGCGAACGTCTTGCCCGCGGTGCCAGCGAACGACAGCAGACCCGTCACCAGGCCGCTGAGACCGGAGTCGGGGCCCTTGAACGCTGAGAAGAACGTGCCCGTCGCCGCGATCATGTCGTCAAAAGCCTTGCGGCTCTGCGGCCCAGCCAGAGTGTTGACGATGTCGACGCCAATGCCGCCGAACAGGGTGGACAGGCCGGCCAGTTTCGGCTTGATACCGTCGATCAGGCCGCTGAACGTGCCGAATGCCGGCTCCAACGCGGTGGTCAGGCTATCGGTGATCGTCTGCCTCAAACCCTTCACAGAGTCGAGCACTGGTGCGATTCGCTGCCCGATCATCAGATCGAATGGGTCGACGCCCGCCTGGCCCTGGTTCTGTGCGTCGGCGACCGCCTGCATCGCGTCGGCGAGCTGGTTCTGAGAGTCGATGACGGCCTGGTTGGCGTCGGCGACGCGCTGCTTGGCGGCCACCACCTCGTCGGAACCCTCGACGCCCTTGGCGTTCTGCTCGGCAGCCTTGTCGGCGAGATCGCCGTTGGATTCCTGCACTTCGGCGAGACGCTGCTCGGCCTCCTGAACGCGCAGGATCGCGCGCTCGCGGTCGATCATGTCGAACGACTGGCCGTCTTTGCCAAGGTTGTTCAGGTCGCGCCGCGCCTCGATCAGAGACAGTTGCGCGTCCTTCTCCGACAGCGCGGCACCGGCCAGCGTCAGCCGCATGTCCTCGATCTGCTCGACGGCATCTTTCCGCGCCCGCGTCAGGTCACGCTCGGCATCGCGAGAATCGCGCTTGGCCCGCTCCACCGACTTCTCAGCGGTCTCAACCTGCTTGCTGGCCGACGCCACCGCCTTGGCCTGCGACACCCCGCCGTCGCTCGACTCGTATGCCTTCACAGCATCCTGCAGCCCCTTGACGCCCAGGCCCAGCGTGAGCAGCGCGGGTCCGAGAATGCCCGACGCCGCGCCGGCGGCCACGCCCATCGCGGCAGCCAGTGCTGTCAGCGCCGACACCATCGGCCCACCCAGCAGCGCCGTCACGCCGGTAGCCACGCCCAGCAGCGCCGACAGGCCGATCGTGCCGACAGCGGCGTACTTGCCGATGTTGTTCAGGATCGACAGGCCGCGGCCGACTGCGTAGAGCACGATCAGCGACGACGTGACGCGTCCGATGTCGCGGGCCGCGCCGCCAGCTGCACGCGACACCAACCCCAAGCCGGCGGCGAGGCGGCCGACACCGCCGCCGCCAAGCATGGCCACCGCGCCGCCAGCAGCAAGCAGCGACCGCGACATCACTTGTGCCGCAGCAGAAGCCAGCTTCGTCCCCGTGGCGATGGCACCAACGTTGCGCAAGATCGCCGCGCCGCTGGACACCGCGGAATCGAACCCCGACGACAGCCCCTTGATGCCGGACGCGATGCCCGCAGCGAGGCTCGAGCCAAAGCGTTGGCCGGTGCGCGACGCGTTGGCCGAGGACAACTCATCCTCAACCTGGCGATGCAGACCGCTGGCGATGCGGGCGCCAGCGATGCCCTGCTTGATGTCGCGGCCGGCGCGCACACCCGCAGCGCGCGCGCCGGACACATCGACGTCGACATCGATCGACAGGTCGCGCGCCTGCCGAGCGATGTACTCACGCACCCCGCGCAGCGACGGGATCAGCTGCAATGTTGCGTAACCGATAGTCGTCACTTCACATCACCCCAATCCGTATGCCTTCTTGCGCTTTTCGTACGTGGCCCGCAGCTCGGCGAGCCGCGCCTGCTTCGCGTCGTTGCGGGCTTTGGCTTGCGCCGCCGCCCGAACCGGATGGTCGACGAACCCGCCCCGGCGGCCCTCGTTGGCCTTCTGCGCCCACAGGTCCGCGAGCAGATTCGCCTCATTGCCGTACGGGATGCGGCCATCGTTGAGAGCTCGTACCGTTGCCGACTCGACCGGCAGCTGCCGCACCAGCACACGCACCCGGCGAAGCGACAATGCGCCGCGATACAGGTCGAGCAAGTCGACTTGGTAGAACCGCAACAGGTCAGCCTCTATCGCGTCACCGTGCTCGTTGAGCAGGTGATAGAGGCCGGCTAGTTTCCCCCGAGCTCCTCAAGCTTCCGGCCCAGATCGGCGAAGTCGCCGAGTGTGGGCCGCTGCGCAACGAAAGCCGCCCACTGCTCCGGACCGAGCAGCAGACGCAGCCCGGCCGTCTCCGCATCCTCTGGGCGAATCTCGAGGCGCGCCAACGCCTCTTCGTCACCGTTA
Source organism: Mycobacterium sp. IDUB_1 (assembly GCF_055419625.1). Lineage (NCBI taxonomy): Bacteria > Bacillati > Actinomycetota > Actinomycetes > Mycobacteriales > Mycobacteriaceae > Mycobacterium > Mycobacterium sp. IDUB_1. Next base: position 830,135 of record NZ_JBVAYA010000002.1, read on the forward strand.
AGGACTAAGAATGCGTCCAGCGGCATGTTTTCGCCCACGGGGATCTGCAGGGTGATCCCGCACCTTGCCTCAACAGCCACGTACCCATCGGTCGCCTCGGCCTCACGCTGCTTGGCTGCAGCCGTCTTGGCCGGCGCTTTCTTGGCCGGCGCCTTGCGCGGCTTGCGATCCTGCGGCTTCGGCGCGTGATCCGGAATGCGAGACGTCCGCTTCGCCGGAGGCGTCCGCTTCGCGGGGGCGCTCACGCGACGCTCACGGTGCCGCCGGTGCCGGCCGCGGCGACGCCGGTGACCGGGCCGGTGAACGTGACGACCAGGGGGCCGCCGTCGGGGCCGGTCACGGTGGCGCCCGGCGCGGGCAGCGCCTGCACCGACGACAGGCCGCGCAGCGCGGTCTGCAGCGCGGCAGCGGTCTTGGCGTTGATGGCGCCGGACGTCACGCCGGTGACGGTGGTGGTGTAGGACGTCACGCCCGCGGCGATCGTGTACGTCTTGGCCACGTCGTCAGTCGACGCATCGGTGACCTGGAAGATGTCGCCGCTGGCGTCGGGGCTGTGGTGCAAGGTGATGTCGGCCCACGACAGTTCGCCGTCGATGATGCCGCCGTGCCCCTTCAGCTCCGCCGCCGCGGGGCGCAGCGCGGTCCAGATGATGGTGCGGTCCTCGTCGGCGAACTTGTACAGCACGTAGACCTGGACATTGCGCGGGTTGCCGATCTTGTTGGGCGCCGAGCCGGGCAGCACGACCTTCTTGGTCACCGCGTTCGTCTCGAGCACCGTGAAGCCCGTGTTGAGCTTGCCGTTGCGCAGCTTCGTCCGGAACTTCGGGTGGCCGAACGCGTCGTACTCCTTGACCTCGATCGACGGGTCGAGCGGGATGCCCTTCTTGTCGTCGACCAGGCCCGAATGACCCCAGCCGAGGGTCGAGAGGTCTGCCGTCACCGAGGTAGGGATGAACGGCGTGATGTCGTTGTTCGGGACGTCGGACTTCAGCAGCAGCCACACCTCGGCCTGATCCGGGATCAGGCTCTGATCGGGGTTGATGATTCCATTCGGCATGCGAATTCCCTCCTTCAAGGGCGTTGCGAATTGCCCTCGCGGGCTTCGACACCTCCACCCGGGCGGGCGAGGCAGATCAGTGCGCGCTACTGCGGCACAGCGGTGCGGGCGCGTGTCCGCACGGTGAACGACGCAAGTTCGCCCTTGGTCTTTGGGTCGCGGGCGTCAAGCACGCCGGTGCCGGGCAGGACCGCGGCGATACCGGGGATGCGGGCGGTCAGCAGCCGGGCCAGCGCGGCGTGCGCGTAGGTGCGGTCACGACCCCCCGTCCACGACGTCACGCGGATCGTCGGCGACGTCCCGACCGGCCACACGGTCAGCGGGTCGCCGTCGTCGGCCACGATCAGCGCTGGCTCAGAATCCACCGTCCACTTCGCCGGCAGCTCAAGAGCGACAATCAGGTTCGGAAACCGTGTCGCCAGATCGTCTTTCAGCCAGTCCTTGATGACCTGAGCCACGTCGATCGGCTCTCGGCTTGTCACCTGGGGTGCACCTCAAGGCCGACTGCAGCGGCGGCGCGGGTCAGTACGCCGTCCTTGGCCTGCTGCTCAGCCGGGACGCTGATCGCCGCGGCAGCGCGGTCGGTCGTGTAGAAGTCGACGACGGCGTCTTCACCCGCGGCAGCACCGACCTTGCGGGCCACATCGTGCACATACCTCGCGGCGATGTCTTTCAGCACTTCGGCGCCGCCGGCCTCGTCGAGCTCGAAGCTCATCCCTGCCCCCGGTTGCACAGCACCTCGACGACGCCCCGGCCGGAATGCTCCCAGCCGTTGACGACGATGCTGAACCGGTCGCCGCGCACCGTCAGCTCGTCGTCGTTCTTGATGTCCGTGCCCAGCGGCAAATACACGGTGTAGGCGGTCGATTCACCGTCTCGGCCGCGCTCGACGAACTCCGACCCGCCACCCGGGGCGACGACCACCGGTGTCAGCGGCAGGTCGGGCACCTCGGGTGTGAGCTTGCCGTCGTTGTCGCGGGTCCGGCCGCGGTGACGGATGACCTTCTCGGTCATGCTGGCGCCTCGAGTCGGTACTGCTCGAGCAATGATCGTTCGACGACGCTGAACGCCGAGCCTGCTGCCAGCGCCTCTACGGGCCACTGGACGGGGCCGATGACGTTGGGCCGGCCGCCGGTTGGCGCGTGTGACGAGCGGTCGATGAACGACAACACCGCGGCGTTGAAGTCAGCGGCATCATCGAACCCGTGGTCCATCGTCACCGTGATCGCGCCATAGTTGCTGGCCCACAATCCACATGAGCGTTTGCGCACCAGGCCGCGGGCCGACCAATACAGGTCGGTGTCCACGTCGAGCTCGACACCGTTCTCGGTTACCGACTTCAGTTCGACGAGGCGCAGCGTCGGCAGCACCAGCAGCCCCGACCCCGGCCCGTCAAACGTCACCTCGTCGTCCTCGACGAGGGTGACCTGCCACCCACAGAAGCGCCGCGCAGCCGCCAGACCGAACGACAGCAGACGTTGCGTCTCCGCATCGTCTTTCGCCAAACGGCCTGACGTGTACTGCGCGACGTCTTCCGGGGTGAGCTCAGGCATCAGGACTTGTTGTCCTCGGCGCCCTTGTTGGCCGGCGTCGCCGACTTGTTCGCCGGAGTGGCCTGCTTGTTGGTGGACTGGGCCAGCTTGGCCTCTTCGGCCGCCCGGGCTTCGGCCGCGGCTTTCGCCTTGGCCTCTTCCTCGGCCTGGCGGGCCTCGGCTTCAGCTGCGGCAGCTTCGGCCTCGGCGGCCTTGGCCTGGACAGCCTCGACCGAATCCGATGCCTTCAAACCGCGTTCCTTCGCGTCCTCGTCGGACAGCTGCACCGTGTAGGGGCCCGCGGGGCCCATGACGTTGTACTCACGCATCGCTGTGTTCTCCCTTGTCTCTCAGGTGATCCGGTTCCGCGCGACTTACGTCGTGCCCAGCGTGACCTTGCACAACCCGAGCGGCTTACGGAGCGCCAGCGCGCCACGCTCTTCCGCACGGATGGTGATCAGGTTGTTGTCGAAGTCGTCGACGTTGGAGTTCGTCGACTCGACCCGGACGCCACCCTTCTGGTAGAAGGTGGCCGCCGACGCGAATGCGCCGACCAACGGCGTACCCGCGGCGATGGCCGGTGTGACCACCGTGCGCAGACCCCACAGCGGCGGGTTCTCAGGGACACCACCCATGCCGTACTGGCCAGCGAAGAATCCGCCGCCGTAATACTGCTGGTTGCCGTCCTTCTTCAAGCGGAACGCCTGGTAGTCGGTCGGGTGGATGATGATGCCGTCGGCGGGCAGACCCGAGTTGACCGAAATCTTCGTGATGGCACGGAAGATCGCGTCGGCGTTGTCGGCGATCGACGCCCCCGTCTCGGTCTGGATGCCGGATCGGTTCATCAGGCCCAGCAGGTTCTGGCCGGTGCCGTTGCCGTTGAGGATCTGCTGCTCTTCGAACCAGCCGAGGTCGTAGAGCAGACGGGTGTCGATCTCCGACTTCAGGAACTCGGCGTCCTCGATGAACTCGTCGGTCAGCTTGATCCGGCCGGCGATCTTCTTCAGGGCGTCGACCACCGCCGTCGGGTTGACGTAGTGCATCAGCGGCTTCAGGCCGCCCTCGGCGACGGTCGCGAACCCGCCCTCGCGAGCACCTTCCACGAGGTAGCTGATCGCGTTGCCCGACACGGTGCCCGCGCCCAGGAGATCGCGGACGGTGAGTCGCGGCCGGAACGCCTGAACGACGGTGCGGTCGTAGTCGGTCAGCAGCGGAACGCCAGCCGTCCAGCCGCCCACCACGTGGGGGTCACCGGCGGCCTTGAATTCCGGTGCGGCGACCGATGCCTCGTTGACGCCCTTGATCTCGAGCATGCGGGCGTGCGCGTGCTTGACGAAGTGCTCGCCGAGAGACTTCGCGGCCTGCGGCTTGCCGCCGCCATTGCCCTCGTCGCGCTTCTGCTCGGGCGGCGCCATCGCGTCGAGCGCGGCCAGTGTCGCCGCCGACTTCTCGCCCGCGGCGATGTGGGCCTTCAGGCGGTCGATCTCGGCCATCTTGGCGTCGAGATCCTTCTGCTCGTCCTCGTTGAGCGCGCGCCCCTCGGCGCGCGCCTTCTCTGCGACCCCGCGAGCGTCCTTGATGAGCGCTGCGAGCTGTTCCTTGGGATTCATCCCAGTTGCCCCTTTCAGGCGGTTTCGGTTAGGTCCAGCAGCGCCAGGTACACGGACGGGCTCGGCGTGGCCGCGGCCGACTTGGTGTCGGGTGGCGGCGGTTCCTTACCGCTGGTGTCGTCCTGGTCTTCTTCGTCTGCCGAATCGTCCTCCGGCAGCACGCTCTTGAGTGAGGTGACGATCTCTTCGGCCTGCGCCAGGGCGCCGCGGATCGCATCCTCGTTCTTCGCCGACAGAGTGCGGCCGGCCTTCGCGGCCAGCGACCCCACGACGGATTTCACAGCCAGGATCTCGGTCTCCTGGTTGGCGCCGATCGGCACGATCGACACCTCGTACAGATCCAGCTCGCGCAGTTCGTAGTAGGCGTCGCGCCACGTCTTGCCTTCGCCTTCGGGCTGGATATACGCGCCGTCGACCACCGAGTAGGCGAACGACATCTGGTTGACCCGACCGGATTTCAGCAGCCGGTACGTCTGTGCCGACTTCGGCGATTCCATGTCGAGCTTGCCGTGCACCTTCAAGCCGTGCTCGTCCTCTTCCGCGGACAGCAGCTCGCCGAGGTTGAAATCCGGATCTGCGGTGTTGTGGCCCCACAGCAGCGGGATCGGCACGCCCTTGCGCTCCCACTCAGCCAGCGTGTTCGTAAACGCGCCCTTGATCACGACATCGCCGTAGGAGTCCCTGTTGCCGAACACCGATGCGTAGCCGGTGAATTCGCCCTCGGCCAGGCCGTCGGTCTTGAACTTGACCGTCACGGACTTCACGCCCGCCTCGGCGTGCTTGCCGAGCTTGGCTTCCAGTTCAGATGCGGACATGGACGCCGTTGATTTTTCGGATGCCACGGTTCTTCTCTCCCTCGGTCGGATCGTCCGGCTCGTTGGCCGGTGCGGCCGGTGTCGGGTCCTGGTCGCCGTTCTGGCCCAGATTCAGGGGGACAATCAGCTCATCGCCGCCCTCAATGGCCGGCATGTTCTGCTTCGCGCGGGCCTCGTTGCGGGTCATCCACGGGCCACCCACCGCGGTCTGCAGCACCGCGCCCTGTTCCTCGAACGAGCCGGCCAGCTTGGCGTTCAGGTTGAACTCCACGTACGTCGCATCCGGCCGGCGCGCGACACGGCGCACCAGCTGCGCATTGATCCGCTGCTCGAACTGCGCCAGGTACGGGCCGAGTGTGTCGCCGTAGAGCATGCGGCGGAACTCGCGGACGTTCGAGTAGTTCGCGTTGTCGAGCAGGCCGACCATTGTCGGGTTGATGTGGTAGACCTGCGCCACCGTCTCGAGCGACAGCTTGTTGCCTTCGACGTACTGCTCATCCTTGGCTGAGAATCGCGACGATTTCAGCTCCATGCCGTCTTCGAGAAGCGGTGTGCGGCCGGCTTTCGGTCCTTTGTCCCCGGCGAATTCCTGCCACTGCTCAACGAACCGAGATCTGGCGTCGGGTACGCCGTTGGCGCCCTTGCCCCACTGCGGCGCATCAGCCGGCCGCGTCAGGTACGTGCCGACACGGCCGCCGTTGCGCCACATCTGATCGCGGAACACCTGCGCGTGCACTTGCTCGGCCAGGATCGACTTCAGCGCGTGCACCGGTGACGTGCCGATCTTCGGGTCTGACGGCGACCAGCCGTGAAACTCGATCATCGACGCGGCCGGGATCTCGATCCACTGCCCGTTGTTGTTGGGCAGCGCCACCTTGAACTTCTCGACCGCGAACGCCGACGCGCCGACCGTGCCGATCACCCACGGCGTCGGAATGTGTCGGATGACCCAGCCCGACGGCGCGTTGTTGTCCTCGCCGACATACCAGTAACCGACGTCGTACAGCAGCATCGACGCCGCGGTCGCGTAGATCAGCTCATACAGCGTGGACTGCGGGTTCGGCATGTCGAGCAGCTGCACGAGCGGGCCGTTCCGCAGACGGTTGCGGCCATCCTCCGCGTCACGCTCGAACGCGTGCAGACCGAGGTGGGCGATGTTGCGCGCGATGAACCCGACGACCGTGCGCAGATGCGGCTGCTCACGCCACAGCTGGTCGATCGGCTGCTGCAGCATGCCGTCGATCAGTAGGCCGATGTCGACCGACTGCTGCCAGTACACCGCGGGTGGCGGTGTCGTCTGGCGGAATCCCAGCCAGGAGGCTAGGCCCACCGGGCAACCTCACATTGCGACGAAGTCGCTGTCTTCGTACGCACTCTTGGTCTCCTGTTCCTTGGCTGCCACCGCGCGGGACAGCGCCATGATCAGCGCCACCACACCGTCGATCTTGTCGCCGACATTCGCCTTGTCCGGCTTCACGTTTCCTGCCGGGTCCATCGCCACCGCGAAGTTGTCGATCATCCACCGCAGCAGCGGGTTTCCGCCGTGCCGCACGATCGGACGTTCCTCCGTGCCCGTCAGGATCAGCCGCTGCAGATCCTTCGTCGGCGCTGACATCGACGCGAACCCCTGGCCCATCGTGATCATTGGGGCCCCATCGCCGACCAGGTTGTTCACCAGCTGTTGCGCGTTCCACCGGTCGTAGGCGATCTCCTGCACCGCGAACTCGTCGCGATCCCGGCCGATCTGCGCCTCGATGAAGTCGTAATCGGTCACGTTGCCTGGCGTTGTCGACAACCAGCCCTGCTTCACCCAACCCGACGCGGCCCGCGCGGTGCGCTCGTCCAGAGCCTCCACCGCGGCCTCCGGCGTCCAGCAGCGCAGCAGCAGATCGAATGCGTCGCCATCCGGGAACACCCACATCAGCGCCGTCAGGTCCGACGTGGAGCCGAGATCCAGGCCACCGAAACACTCACGGCCCTTCAACCGCTCCGGAATCACGATGCTCGCGTTGCGATCCCACGGCTCGAGCTCGAAATACTTGAACTGCTGCTTCGTACGCAACCCCAGGTGCAGCCGCTGATACGACGCCAGTTCTGCCGGCGAATCCCTGGCCTTCAACGCCGCTGTCTTCATGAATCGCAACGTTGGCGATGTCCCCAGACCCGGGTTGGCCTTTCGCTGCGTCGCCTCGGAGAACGGATCATCGGTCGCCTCCGCGGCCCACACCGCGCCATACGTCGTCGGATCTTTGAGTACGCCGCGCGCCAACTTTTCGATGCGCGTGCGCTTCTCGTCATACGGTGTGTGCCGGCGGCCCGCGTCGGCGGTGGTGATGAACAGGACCAGCGGCTGAATCCTGGATCCCGTGCCCGTCTCGATCGCTTCGATCAGATCGTTGCTCTTGTGCAGGTGCAGCTCGTCGACGATCCCGCCGTGCAGATCTGCCCCATGCTGTGCGTCGCCGACATTGGCCACCGGCTGGAAGTACGACCCCGACGCCTTGTGGATGATCTTCGACTGGAAGGCGCTGAAGTGCTGGCCCAGCGCCGGGGACTGCCGCACGATCTGTTTGATGGGATCGAACGCGAATTTCGCCTGATCCTTATTCGTGGCCGCGCACACCACCTGCGCGCCCGGCTCCCCGTCCGCGCCCGTCAGGTAGATCGCGGTACCCGACGCCAAGGTGGTCTTGCCGTTCTTGCGTGGCAGGTCGATGTAGGCCGTCGTCGCGATCCGCGCATACGCCCCGGTGTCTTTCGACTTGGCGACCCATCCGAACACCGGCGCCAGGTAGTAGGCGACCTGCCAGCACGCCGGATCGAACGTCTGCCCGGCGAACCGGCCCTTCGTGTGCCGCAGCCGCCGAAACGCCGCGACAACGTGGTCGACGCGCTCCGGATCGAACACTGCGCCCCGCACACCCTGCCCCGGCTCCGGGGTCTTGATCAGCGGCGGGCACGTCGGCGGCTTGTAGCCGCGCGACTCGAGGTACCAGGCGACCTCCGGGCTGAGCTTGAGCGCCCGAAGATCAGCCTTCGCCCAGGCGGCGCTACGCCTGGGCTTGGCCGGCGCCCGCGAACGGGTCGCCCTCGCCGCCATCGCCCTTGCCCGCCTTGCCGAGACCGCTCTCGGCCGCCGGCGTCAGCCCGAACTCCCGCGCGTAGTTGCGCAGCTGGCCGGCCATCTCGTTCACCACCGCCAGCACCGGGTGCTTGCGCTCCAGACCCGACTCCGGGTTGATGATCGTCATACCCTCGGCGCGCACCTTCAGCACCGCGGTCATGTACATGTCCCACGTCTCGCAGTAGGCGACCAGCGCGGCGCGATCAGCCACCTTCAGCAGATCCATCGCCTCGAGCGCCGGCACCACACGATCCCACTCGGCGCGCGCCTCCTCCGACAGCCATTCCGGCGGCTCCGGGGCCTCGCGCTCAAAGGCCGGCGGCGTCTTGACGGGCCTGCCTCCGCTGTCGCGGCCCGGGCCGCGGCCGTTGATCAGCCTCAGGGCCGCTGGGGCCGTAGCAGGGCCTCTAGCGCCCACGCGGCCCACCGCCGGAAAAACGCTTCAAACTTGAGTGCGAAAAAGAAAGCGCACCGTGGCGGGGGGCCGGGCGGGGGTCTGTGGAGATTCCGACCCCCCTACCCCTGTTGCGATGGGCCGCACTGGGGCTGTGTGGGCCGCTGAGGCACGCGGGCGCCTGTGCCGGAGTGATCCGCTGACGTGTGGCCAATGCCTGACGAGCTGCACGGCGCTGCGCTCGGGTCGTCATGCGACGTGGCCGGCTGCCTTGTAGTGCTCGGCGAAGCGGTCGGCGAGGTCGACGATGCGGACGGGCACCTTGACTGCCTTGGCTCCGGGCTTGGGCTTGGCTGATGCGCCTGCCTCGATCGACACCACGATCTTGTCGTCGCAGCGCGGGCAGTCGACTTCAGCTGTTCCGAGTGGTGCCATCGTTACCTCGCTCTGGTCTTGCCGCGCTGGCTGTCAGCGTGGGTCTTCTGGTCGTGGTGTGGCTCGCAGAGGGATTGCATGTTGTCCCAGTCGTAGCGGTCGCCGCCCTCGGCGAGGGGCACGATGTGGTCGACGGTGTGCATGACCTTGGGGCAGCCGGGCCACTCGCAGTAGGGGTGGCTGGCGCGGTAGGCGTCCATGCTGCGGCGCATCCGCATGTCGGTCTTGCCGCCGATGTGGGTGGAGCCTTCCCAGGCTGGCCGGCAGGGGCATCGGCCGTTCTTGGGGGCGGGTTGTCTGCACCTGTTGCAAACCCTCGGCGGGGCGCTAGGCATAGCTCTGCCCCAACAGAATCGGATCGTACCAGGTCAGCGATCCAAAAATGGGAATGAGCATCTGATAACCCCGCCTTTGCGTCACGTGGCGCTGTGATCTGCGCACAGCCAGTAAGGCTGTGGCCACGGTTTGCGTCGCCGGTGGTCAACGTGCGGTAGGACGATGGCAACGCCTGGTTGCGCGCAGTCGCGACACCGGGGGTTGGGTTGGCCGAAACGAGATCGCGCATCAATGACCGTCATTGCGCCGCCTGCGCTTTCGTCTTCAGTCGCGCGTCTCGAGCCCGGAGCTTGCGGGCGCGTTTGACGCTGTAGACGTAGGGCTTGTCGTCGTGGGTGTGGGTGGGGACGATGTCGCCGTTGTGGAGTCGGCCGGCAGGCCGTAGGCGTTTGGCCTTGATCCACGCCTGCACTTTGTCGAGCTCGACGGGTTCGCCGCAGTTGGCCATGATGTCGACGATCTGCTCGGCGGTGTGATAGTCGCGTTCGGCGGCGGCGACGCGGCGGGTCTTCTGCACGTCGATGTCGTGTTCGCAGTCGGGGCAGGTGACCGTGGCGTCGTAGGTGTCGGCGTAGAGGATGCGTCCGCAGGTGGTGGGGTGTCCGTGGTGGTCGCGTCCGGTGGGTGTGGGGCAGGGTCCGACGAGGTGGCGTTGTGTGGGGTTGATGGCGGTGACGAGGGTTCCGGTGCGGTTGGTGTCGGTGCCGACGAGGGCTTTGATGGCTTCGTAGAGTTTCCCGGCGTCGGGGTGTTCGGCGATTGCGGCGATGTTGACGTGGAGCCAGCGGGCGAGGTCGGGTGTGGCGACGGTGGCGAGGCCGGGCGGGATGCGGCCGGTGTGGTGTTCGACGACGCGAACGACCCACAGCATGAGTAGTTTTCGGACGCGGCGTGATTCGTCGGCGGCGTCGAAGTCGATGACGTCGAGGCTGTCTTGGGGTCGGCTGCGGCCGATGGTGCCGAGGTTGACGCGATCAAGTTTCTGTATGCGTGCGTCGAGTTCGCTCAGCAGCCAGGGGATTTGGTCGAGCATCTGACCAAGCTGGGCGGCGCACCTATCGCAAAGGTGGTGCGCTGACGGTTGCCCGCAGACCTGGCACTTGATCCCGCTCACCGCGGCGGCCTCCCGTCGTGTGTGGTGTGCCGGATCGGCGAGCCAGCTTTCCAGCCCAGCGTCCAGTCGGCGGCGCCAGGTTCGCGGTGGGGGTTGCCAAGCGCCGGTCCGTCGTCGGTAGTGCGGCCAACCATGCGCCAGCCGGCTTCCGCGCGCCCGCCGTCGGTGGTTCCGGGCCCGAACGCGCGCAGTGCATCGGAGTCGACCGGCCCAGCCCAGATTTCACCGGGCGGGATCGCTTCGCATGGCTCGACGAGTTCGTCGAAAGCGCCGGTGGCGCCCAGATCAATCGGCTCGCTCATCGTGCAGTCGCGATCTTGGGCCAGGGCAGCAGCTCGAGGGCGGTGCGGTGGCGTTCCTTGGGTTCGAACGGGATGGGGTCGCCGAGTTTGTAGGCGCCGATGGTGGCGTATCCGAGGGCGTCGGCGACGTCGTCGGGGTTGCGGTTCTTCTTCCAGCTGGCGAGGGGTTCGGGGAGTTGGTCGGCGTACCAGGCGTCGATCGCGTTGATCATGTCGAGCTTCGATGCGCCGCCGGCACCGGTGCACCATGCTTTGCCCTTGGTGTTGCCGACGACGACGATGGGGATTTTGTAGGCGGCGAACACTTCGAAGATCATGTGCCACAGGCCGGATCGGTCGAATTCGGATGCGGTGACGCGGATCGCGTAGGGGTGTTCTTCCATGACGACGAGGTCGGGTTGGCCGTGGGTGGTGGCGGCTTTGAAGACGTCGGTTCGTAGGGTGCGGAGTCGGTTGTTGCGGCTGAAGTAGGTTGCGCCGTCGTGGCCGGGGCGGCCGTAGCGTTGCGCGTGGGCGATGCGGCCGTCGACGAGAACGGCGACGCCGGTGGAGGTGAGGGACGGGTCGACGCCGACGGCGATCACAGGCTGCCTCCGATTTCGATGTACGGCCCGCCGGGGGAGTCGACGACGCGGGTGACGCCGTAGATGTCGGCTGGTGGGCTGCTGTCGACTTCGTCTTCGACGACGATGCGGACGGGGGTTTCGAGGGGGTAATTCATCAGCTGGTCGATGAGCTCGTCGACGGTCATTCGCTGGCCCCGTCTGTTGGCAGCTTCACGCCGAGAGCATCGCTCAGGCGTTGCATGGCGGCGTTTTTGGCGGTTTCGACGGAGTTGATCAGCATGAATGCGTGCTGTCCGGTGTGGGCATCTGCGCGCGCGAGATCGGCGAAGATGGCTGCTTCAGCGACTGCGGCCCAGCATTGGTCGGGCAGCGGTTCGGGTGCTACGCGGCGACGCTGCAGGTCTTCTGGTACCTGCCGCAGTTGACCGGCCGCTTGTAGCGCATTCCACGCGCAGGTCCAGGCGGCGACGCGGGCGTCGGGGATCTCGGTCATGCGGTGGGGCCTTTCTGGTGGTGGGCGGGGCAGAAGTACTTTCCGGGGTAGGGCGATGGCCGGTACTGCCAGAGTTGGCCGCGGGCGTGGGCGTCGCGTGCTTCGGATGGGAGTCGCATTGCGTCGCAGTCGGGTTCGGCGCAGAGCAGCGGGGATGGTTCGACGGTGCAGTCGGGTCGGTGCTCGCGGCCGGTGCGGCGGTCGAGTCCGCAGCCGTGGCACACGGGTCGGTCTTCGTCGATGACGTAGTTCGATGTCATCTGCGCGGCGATCAGCTTGGGCATCAGGTGGCCTCGGTGTCGCGGTAGGCCAGGGCCCAGTAGCCGCGGTCGTTGCGCCGCCAGAGTTGGCCGCAGAGTTCGCATGTCCAGCGGCGCTTGCGGGGCGCGTTGACGGGCACGGGGCAGATGTGCGCGGCGTCGAGGCGGGCGTTCACGGCGCGAGCTCTGGTGCGTCGATGACGGGCCCGAATCCGGCGAGCAGCTCGCCGACGTTGCGTTCGGCACGGCCGAGCTGGTCGGCTTCGCGTGCACGTCGGATCGCGGCGAGCTCGGCCGCGTCTTCGGCCTTCGATTCGCACAGCGCCTCGTACGCCGCGGACGGGCCTTCGTAGTCGCGGCGGTCCTTGCGGACCTTGCGGGCGAACGCGATGATCTCGGCCGGTTCGGGGGCGTCGGCTTCGTGCTGGGCGCGCAACTTCACGCCGGCGAGCAGGTCGGCGAGCTCGAGCCGGTGGGCGTCGAACAGGTCGGCCCAAATCTTCGCGGTGGCCATCGCGGCTTCGCGGTCGTCGAGCTTGGGGGCGGTGCGGCGGTGGCAGGCCGCGACGAGGGTGAGGACTTCGAGGGCGTCGGCGGTGGTGGTCATGCTTCGATCGCTTTCGTTGTCGGGGTTCCGTTTTCGGCTTCGCGGGCTTCGCGGGCGAGTTCGGCCCAGTCGCGGAGCTTGCTTGAGGGGGCCGCGGGTGCGGCGGCTTCGCGTTGGACGGTGGACGCGATGTGGGGCAGCAGGCCGGGGCCGGCGTCGGGTCGGGTCTGCCAGCGGCGCAGGGCTTCGGCGACGACTTCGGAGGTCATGCCGTCTCCGACGATGAGCTGGGATGCGGCGAGGCGTAGCGCGGTCTTGACGGGGGCGGGGGTGTTGCTCGGGATGAGTGTTGCGACGAGCCGGGATGCGGAGGGGTCGACGGGGTTTGATCGCCCGCGCTCTTGGCCGCGCTGGTCGTCTACGTTTCGTGACTGTGCGTGATCAACGTAAGTACTTAAAGACTCTGTCTCTGTCTCTGACTCTGACTGTCCGGACGTCCGGCGGACGTCCGCCGGACGCTTCTGCGTTTCCGCTGGCTGAGCCGATTTGTCGTCAAACGTATTTCGACTCTGATCGGGCTGCATTGGCAATGCATTCGAAGTAGATTCCGAATGCATTCCAGATGCATTGCCAATGCGTTGGTTCTTCTTCGCCGCTCGAGCGACCCGTTTCCGCTCCGCTTCGGACTCCCGATACGTCGTCACCTCGCGGGCGGTGCGCTGCCATTTCGACCACTTCGTGAACTGAATTCCGTTTGCTGGCGCCTCCACCCACAGCGGGTCAGGGACGCCGCCTTTGCCGAGTGTGCTCATCAGCGCGGCCCGGATCGCCGGCCCGCAACCGAGGTCCGCGAGCGTCTCCGCGTCGACGTAGCCGTCGGAGAGCCGAGTCGCCGAGTAGTTCCCGGCCATCGCCCACACGCCGAGCGCCTGCGCGCGGATACGTTTCGGGATCGACTTGGCCTCTGGCCCGTCGTAGAAGCCGAGCGGGATGTTGAACCCGGGCGGAATGCGTTCAGCCATCAGGTGCCGCCGAAGTCGAGCACGTCCTGCGTCGCGGCCGGCACAAATTCACCTGCAGCGGTCCGTATTCGGCGCTCGGCAATTGCGAGGTTGTGCGCGTGCAGATCGGCGCCGATGAAGCGGGCGCCGCGCATCACTGCGGCGACCCCGGTGGTCCCTGAGCCGACGAACGGATCCAGTATCAGATCTCCCGGCCTGACAATGCCGACCAGATGCCGCATGACTTCGAGGGGCTTTTGCGTGATGTGCTCTCGATCGCGGGGTGCGGCGCAGAGGAAATATCCCGCGATCGTGGGATCGTCGCCGTGAAAGTTGATCTCACGCGGCCCATTGGTTCCCCAGGTGACATATTCAGCGGCGGCCGAGAATCGCCCCTTCTGCGGTCGCGCGTCGGGCTTGATCCACGGGATGACCCCGCGCCACACCCACCCGCCGGCCTGTATCGCATCGGTGGTCGCCGGAAGCTGCCGCCAGTCGGTGAACATCGCCAGGATGCCGCCGGGCTTGGTCACGCGCAGGCATTCAGAGAGCCAGAGCGTGCACCAATACTGGTAACTGCGCTGATCGCGGTTGTCGCCGCCGAAGGTCTCCAGCGCGTGCTGTGCATCGCTGCTCACGTACTTCGATCGAGCCGTGCCCATTCGGTCGCCGCGCACTTGTCCACCCGAGCTATATGGCGGATCAGTGATCACCGCGTCGACGCTGGCTGTTTGCAGGTCGGCCAGCATGGCTAACGAGTCGCCGTGATGCAGCGTCACCCGATCGTCTTGGTAGTGAATCGTCACTGATCCTCGTCGGTGTCGTAGTTCTGGTGGCCGCAGAGGGGGCAGACGCCGGCGCACTCGGCGCTGTTGCGGAACATCACTCGGCACCGCGCGCAGTCGCTGTACCAGTGCTGACCGGCGTCTGCCGCGCTCACAGCAGCTTCACCGTTCGTCCGTAACGGCGGCTCAATCGCTCTGCGTACCGCTGGACCTCTTCTTCGTGGCGATCAGCCAGCGACGTGAAGTACTCCTGCCAGGTCACGATCTCTTTGTCGACAAGCAGTTTCATCAGGGCGCTGTGCTCGAGCATCGCTGCGTTCACACCCACCCGTAGATGCTTCGGTGACGTCGGTGACGTCGGCCCGCTGTCGATCTCCATCTCCATCAGCACGCCGGTCTGCATGGCATGCAGGGCGGCTTCGTAGCGGGCTTGCGCTACTTCGACACTCTCGCTCATGATCCGACCCGACTTCCGTCATCCCAGCGGAATTCGCTGACTGGTAGATGCATTTGGCAGCGCACGCAGTAGGTGGCCCCGTAGAAACTGGGGTTGCGTGCGTAGGTCTCGGCGATGTCTTGGCTCATCGTGGTGGCGACCCCGCAGGTGTCGTGGACGTACGTGCGGCGCACCGGCCGAACGAAGCCCTTGGCGCGTTCCTCGGCCGTCGCGACGAGGTAGACGTCAGCCTGCGGGCCGGGTTCAGTGTCGGCGCCGTGCGTGAGGCGCGGATCGTTGCGATCGCTGGTGGTGCCGCTCACGTCTTCGGCCCGTCGGAGAACGGCACGACGTTCGATGCGTCGTCCTGGTGGTCGACGTCGCCGGGCCAGGGGCCATCGGTCGCGCTGCCGCCGCTGCCGGGGTGCACGGGGCAGTCCTCGTGATTGCCGTCCTCGCGGCAGACGCACGCGTCGTCGCCGGTGGCGAGCGGGATCGGGTCGCCGTCCTCGTCGAACATCGGCGGTTCGTTCTGCTCGGATTCGGCGCGCTCGGCCTCTTCCTGCGCGGCTTTCTCGGCGGCGGCCTTGATCTTCGCCTCGGCCTGCTGGGCGGCGATCTCTTCCCGCGATGGCGGGCGCTGCGTGCCGGGCAGGTACATGTCACCGATGCGGCGGCAGCGGCGGATCGGGATGATCGCGTCACCGCCGTCGTTGAACCGCTTCGACTCTTCGATGACCTCGACGTCGACCATCAGCGTGATCCGCTCAAGCCCGGCGGGCGCGTCGTCGAGTGTGCAGACGTGCGCACCGGACAGGTAGATCTCGGCGCGCTCGCCGCGGTCCTCGTCCTGGTCGGGGTCGTGCACGTCGTCGAGGGCGTTCGTCGACGCGAGATCCTCGGGCTGGTCGGTTATCAGTGCCATCTACTCGTTCCCTTCGGTGGTGTGATCCGCTGCGGGCGCAGTGGATTCGGCGGCCTCGCGGGCGGCGTCGGAGAGGATGCCCGCGATCTCGTCGTCGAGGACGTTCTGCTGCTGCCACTGGTAGAGCTGGTCAGCGACTTTGGTGACGGCGGGATCGTCGAGCTCGTCGGTGGTGGTGATGCCGGGGCGGTCGAGGATCGCTTCGTACACGGCGAGGCGGCCGTCGCGTTCCTTGTCGCCGGACAGTCCGGCGTCGCCGAGCAGCGTGAAGAGTCGCTTCTCGAGGGCTTTCCGCATCGCGGTCTTGGGCTTGCCGGGGTCGGCGGTCGGCGCGGTGGTGCGCTTGGCCGCAACCTTTTTCGACGCGGCCTTCGCCTTGTGTTCGGCGTCGTGCATCGCGTCGAGCGTCGCGTCGATTCCCGCTGCTACCGTGTCGGGTTGCTCGGCCGGCGACGGTTTCGGATCCGGGGTCGCGTCGCCCTGGCCCTCGGTCACGTCGCCGGCCGGCGACTCGGGAGGTGTGACATCGGCGTGAAAATCTTTCGCGGGTTTGTCACTTTGGCTGGTCACAGGCTCAGGAACGGGCACCTCGTCGGCAAAGATCTCGTCTTCGGTGACGCGCCCCGGTGTCACGCGCGCGGGCACCGCGCCGCGCTCGTCCATCCGATCGAACTGCCGCTGATCCTCCGACTCGAGTTCTTCGCGGCTGTAGCTGATTCCCATCAGCACGTCGGGCGCGAGCTCGCGGCACACCTCGGCCTGTGCCTTCGCCTTCAGCATCGTCTGCGGGTCGGTGATGTACTTCATGTTCCCGACGATCGACGTCTTCGGTTTCTCGTTGCCCCATTGCTTCGTGACGGTCACCCAGTCGGATTCGACGTCTGGGCGGCGCCGAGAATTCTCGGTCGGTGTCGGCACGTAACCGGCCTGGATGGCTCGTTCGATCGTCCATGTGCTTGTCGACGTTTCGCCGTCGGGCGCAACACCTTCGACGGTCACGCTGGTGTCGGACTGCTCGACGGTGCGGACGCGGTAGCCCTTCGACTTGAGCAGGCCGACCATCGTGCGCGACTCGAGGGACGGCATGCCGTGAATGGCGACGACGCGCTGCAGCGACTGGATGGGGTTCAGTCCGAGCTCGGCACCGTAGAGGATCGCGGCGGTCGCGTCTTCGGGCTTGCCTTGGTACCGCTTCGGCACCACCGAGGTCTTGACCATCTTCGATGCCAGCGCGAACGCGTCTTGCATCATCTCGGCGTGCTCGCGCAGCATCACGCGGGCGGTGGCCGAGGCGGGCCGCGCCGGGGGCAGCGTGTCGATCCGTGACCCGTCGGTAGTGGCAATTTCGTTGGTGGTCATGGGTTTTGCGCCTCTCAGGTGGTGGGTTGGTAGAACGATTCGAGGGATTCTTCGATCTGCTTGATCGCCCAGCCAGCCATGCCGACGTGCTGAATGCCGTCGTATCCGGGCCAGCGGTTCTGCTCAACGCAGCGGGCGTACAGCTCAATCGCCATGCGGTTCTGTCGGCGGCCGAGCTCGACGACGTCGGGGTCGATTGAGCACACCGACACCGTGTAGGGCGCGTCTTTGGCCTGGACGATGAACAGGAATCCGACGTCGGTCAGGCCGAGCTCGGCGAGCCCGTCTTCGTAGAACGCCTGCTGCATGTGGTAGCCGTAATCGAAGACGGCGCGCTGAAACTGGGCGGGGCTGGCTGACTTCGCGGTCTTGTAGTCGACACACAGGGGGCGGCCGGGAAGGTCTGGCAGGTAGTCGGGGCGGCAGCGGAGCCGGACGCCGGTGGCGTCGTCGTGCCAGTAGATCGAGTGCTCTGCTTGGCCTTTCGACAGCAGGCGGGCGGCGACGCGGTGCTGGAAGACGCGCCCGGCCATCGTCTGGGCTTTCTCGATCTCGGCTTTCGCGATGGGGATCAGCCCCTGTGCGCGCGCCGCCTTGGCCGCGTTCTTCCACATCGCGGTCGACGTGGGGCTCTGTGACGGTTTCCCGTCGGCCTTGAGCCCGTGGATCTTCGGGTCGAGCATCTTCAGGCGCGATCCCTTGCCGAGCACCATCTTGTGCGCGGCATGCCCGAAGTCATAGTTACGGTTCGGATCTGACGGTTTCCGCCGGTTGAAGTCGAACTCTTCCGGTGTCGACGACAGCAGATCGCGCGCGCCGCTGGAGGACAGCGAGTTGACGTCGGAGTGGTAGACGTCGTCGTCAATCGTCGAGTAGATGCCGTCGTTCGGCGGGATGCCAGTGACGTCGACGCGGGCGGGCAACGCTTCGATCTTGTGCCCGGCGGCCTCGCATCTCATCACCCCCGCGCGGCAGTCAGCGCACAGCCACACGTTGTGTTCCACGCAGAACGCGGGTTTCTCGCCGGGCCGCTGCTTGCTGTATTTGGTTGAGAATCCACAGTTTCCGCAGCGGTCGGGCGCGGGTCCGCGGGAGCCGGCGGGTGAGGCAGTCATGAGCGGGGTCCGTTCATGACGGTGTCGCGCTGCTCGTTGGCGGCTTCGATCGCCGCGGTGTTCGCTTCGACGGCGGCGGCCAGGCGCAGGATCGCGGCCACGGCGGCGTCAGCGCGCGTCGCGGCGGCGTGCGACATTTCGATTTTCATGCGGCGTACCGCCTCGCCGGGAAGGGGCGGCCAGCGCGCGGGATGCCGGGCGCTCCTGTGTCGGCGCCGGTGAACGCGACCGCGGCGAGCGCGGCACGCCGGTCGGACATCAGGCAGCGCGCGGGCGCGGCGGTGCTGTTGTCGGCGTGGTCGTGGTACACGACGAGCTCTCTCCTGTCGTCCTTGACGGGTTCGCGGTGGGTGCCGACGCGTCGGCTGCAGACGGGGCAGAAGCGGATGACGTAGCCCGGGCGGATGCCGTTAGCCATCGGTCTCACCGCATCCCGCGTCGCCGAACTCTTGCCACGGCACGAACCGCTCACCGATGCGGCGGCGCCACTGCTCGGAGTAGGTGGGGCACCAGAAGCCCCACGTGCGCACCTTGCGGCCGGTGATGATGAGCGTCCAGCACGGCACTCGCGGCACGCTGCTGTCTGCGCGTCCGTCGGCGTTCAGTCCGTGCGGCAGCGCCACGCGGTGACGCCACGTCGCGGGCCGGAAGCCGACCGATCGCCGCCAGAATGGCGACCGCACATCGAAGACCGACGTGCGGCACTTCAGCACCATCCGCCGCTCAGGTGACTCGGTGTGCTCGATGTAGCCGCCGCGCAGGATCGCGGTGATGAACCACCACGGGTGATCGTGGAGACCGCGGTCGTCGTCGTCACGCAGGAATTTGTGAACGTAGACGTTCAGCAGCGGGTTGCGTGGAATGACATACCAGCGCAACAGGTATGGGTCGTCAGCACCACCGATCGCCTGGTGGGGCTGGCCGGACAGCCAAATGCTGAGCCACCGGCGCAGCGGGGGGTGTTCGGACGCGGCGCTCATCGGTGCGTCCTCACGTAGTCGATGGCGCCGAGCGCGATGACGAGTGCGGCGAGTGCGACGACGATCCACGCCGCGGCGGTGGCACCGGCGAAGATGATCAGAGCGGCGACCACCGTCCCGGCCGCCCCGCCGACCGCAACGGGCGTCACGACACCGGCTCGAACGTGCAGCGCGAGAAGTGCAATCGGGTGCGACGCCGGCCCTTCGTGCGGCTGTTGTCCGCGATCCCAATGCACCACTCGTCCGGCTTCGAGCCGCAGTCCGGGCATGTCCGGCCGAGGGCAGCGCGGGTGACCGGATCGCGGGGGTTCGCCAGCCGCTTCCCAGTACCGCGCGGCATTCACCCGGCGTCCTTCGCTGAGAGCGCCGAGAACACAGGCGCCAGCTCGTTGAGGCCGCGGCGCAGTGCGGCGTTGAACCCTTCGAAGCTGGGCGCAACCGAGAGAGACGCCGTGCCGTACGCGGCTTCGCGGGCTTCGCGCCGCAGCCGGGCGGCGATCGTCGAGACGGTGACCAGCGAGCCATCGGCGGGGCGCTCGGCGGTGCGCACGTGGTGCCGACCGCGGTAGAGCAGCTGGCGGATCATCGAGGGACCACCACGACCCACAGCACGAACGCGGTCACGAACAGGATCGCGACGGCGACCGTGACGCACGACCGGCCGATCGCACGGGCGCGGCCCGGGCGCATCCCCATCCGCTCGGGCCGCGCCCAGCCGGCGGGCGGCGTGATCGGCGGCAGAGTCTCGAGGTAGGCGAGATACGCGGCGTCGTCGAGCTCGTCGGCCGGAACACCGGCGTACGCCTGGTGTCGGCGCGCGTCGATCACTGTCTCGTCGAACACGTCGGGTGTCCAGATCGGCCGTAGCATCGGGTCAGACATTCGAAACGTCCTTCGGTGTCGCGGCCGGCGTTCCCGTAGCAGCGGGGCGCCGGCCTCTCCGTCACTCGGGGCGGGATTGCGCCGAGCTGGTGAGGTGGGCGCCCAGATGGGCGGGAGTCAGGAACGGCTCGGCAGCGTCGGCCTCGACGGCGGCGAACTGCGCGGCACGGTCACGAAGCGCGGCGACCAGGACGTCGACGTCGGTGAGATCGGCGAGCGTCTTCAGCAGGATCGGTTTCCAGCCGGCGATGATCGTCGCGGCGATGTTGATCAGCGCCGAGTCGGGGAGCTCGTCGAGCGCGGCACGCACGTCGTCGCCCGGGATGCGTTGCGTCAGGTCGGGGCCGTCGCATTCCATGCCGCCACCAGCGTTGTAGGGGTGGTCGGCCGATTTCCCCTCAAGTTCGCCGCGGACAGCGACGCCGGCCGCGATCAGCGCATCCCCGAACAGGACGCGCAGAGCCGACACCGTGCCGCTCATGCGCTTGCCGCCGTCGCGATTCCCGCTTCGAGCTCGATGTCTGACTCGGCCCGAAGTGCCGCCCACACGCCGTGACGGGTTGGAAGATCCGCGGGGTGTCCGTTGATCAGAACGCCGAGCACTTGGCCCCGGGCACCGAAGCGGACTCGCACCTCGCAGAGGCGAGTGACTGCGTGGGGCGGATACGCGGGGAGGTAGCCGCGGCAGAACACGTCGACCTCTGCGGCCCGCGTGGTGGGCGGCAGGCCGCGTGTGATCATCCAGTCGACGTCCCGTTGGGTCGGGCGCCGGTTCAGCCGCCAGCCGCGGGCCTTCGCGTAGGCGCGCATCTCATCGCGACGGGCGCTCACCAGATCACCGCCGCGGCGGCCCAGATGATCAGCGCCCACAGCACCAGAGCGGCAGCGCCGCCGACCAGCACGCTGACGACCCGCCACAGCTCGTCGTCCCAGTCCGGCGCGGTCACGCCGACGCCTTGGCCTGATCCTCAACACCGGCGAGCAATGTCGAGAGAGGTACACCGAGGACGCGCGCAATCGCGACGATCTCGTCGATAGTGAACGGAGACTGCCCCGACATGCGCCGACCGAGGGTGACGCGATGAATACTTGCTTCGTCAGCGAGAGTGGTGAAGTTCCAGCCGTGCCGCGCAGACTCTGCTCGGCAGTTGGCTGCGACTGTCGTGGATGCGTGCAACCTGTTCACAGGTGAACACTCTGCCGTTCAGATGTGCACTCGTCAAGAACGACATGAACTTCAAATCTTACGACTGTCGATAAAATGAACAGATGTCTCTGTGGTGCGGCATACTGTCGCTAATTGGTGACAGAACTAATCAATATTGATAGAGTGCCGATTCATGAGCACTGAAAGTGTCACCAGCATCAGCGCCGCCACTCGGGCGCAGCGCGGCCCGTCGATTGCTCAGCGCATCAAGGAGAAGATGGGCGGCCGAGACATCAGCAAGCAGCAGCTCGGCTCGCTTACCGGTATCCACCGCGTCACGATCGGGCGAGCGCTCAGCAATCAGCGCTCGTTCACGATTGACGAGCTTGAGCTGATCGCCGATGCGCTCGGTGTCGACTTCGACTGGCTAATTACAGGAACCGGTGACCCGGTTCCTCCGGTGCCCCCGGCAGGAATCGAACCTGCGGCCTTCTGCTCCGGAGGCAGACGCTCTATCCCCTGAGCTACGGGGGCGCATGATGACACTGCGCCGAGTCGGGCGTGGCTAGCGTAGCGCATCCGCACGGGGAAACGGATTCGGGGCAGACGGGCCCCAGACCATAGGATGGTCCCTCGTGACCCCCGCCGATCTGGCCGAACTGCTCCGCAGCACCGCTGCCGCGGTGCTCGATGCGCACAGCCTGGACACCTCTGCACTGCCGGCTACCGTCACCGTGGAACGCCCCCGTAACCCCGAGCACGGCGACTACGCCACCAACCTGGCCCTGCAGCTCGGCAAGAAGGTCGGCGCCAACCCCCGCGAGCTGGCCGGCTGGCTGGCCACCGCACTCGTCGAGCAGCCCAGCATCGCCGCCGCCGACGTCGCCGGGCCCGGCTTCGTCAACTTGCGCATCGAGGCCGCCGCGCAGAACGTGCTGGTCGGAGACGTCATGGCCGCCGGCGCCGGCTACGGAACGTCCGCCCAGCTTGCCGGCCGCAAGGTCAACCTCGAGTTCGTCTCGGCCAACCCCACCGGCCCCATCCACATCGGGGGCACGCGCTGGGCCGCCGTCGGCGACGCGCTGGGTCGGCTGTTGACCACCCAGGGCGCCGAGGTGGTACGCGAGTACTACTTCAACGACCACGGTGCGCAGATAGACCGGTTCACCAATTCGCTGATCGCCGCGGCCAAGGGGGAGCCGACCCCCGAGGACGGCTACGCAGGCTCCTACATCGGCGACATCGCCGCACAGGTTCTCGCCAAGGAGCCCGACGCGCTGAGCCTGCCCGACGAGCAGATGCGCGAGACGTTCCGCGCCATCGGCGTCAACCTGATGTTCGACCACATCAAGGCCTCGCTGCACGAGTTCGGCACCGACTTCGACATCTACACCCACGAAGACTCGATGCACACCTCCGGTCGCGTCGACCAGGCGATCGCCAAGCTGCGCGAGACCGGCGCCATCTACGAGAAGGACGGCGCCACCTGGCTGCGCACCACCGACTACGGCGACGACAAGGACCGCGTCGTCATCAAGAGCGACGGCAACCCGGCGTACATCGCCGGTGACCTGGCCTACTTCCTGGACAAGCGGCAGCGCGGCTTCGACCTGTGCATCTACATGCTCGGCGCCGACCATCACGGCTACATCGCGCGGCTCAAAGCCGCCGCGGCCGCCCTCGGCGACGATCCTGACAGCGTCGAGGTCCTCATCGGCCAGATGGTCAACCTGGTGCGCGACGGCCAGCCGGTCCGGATGAGCAAGCGCGCCGGCACTGTGATCACCCTCGACGATCTGGTCGAGGCGATCGGCGTCGACGCTGCGCGCTATGCGCTGATCCGCAGCTCGGTCGACACCCCGATCGATATCGACCTCGCGCTCTGGTCGTCCGCGTCGGCCGAAAACCCGGTCTACTACGTGCAATACGCGCACGCGCGGCTGTCCGCGCTGGCCCGCAACGCCGCCGACCTCGGCATCACGCCCGACACCGGCCACCTGGATCTGCTGACTCACGACAAAGAGGGCACGCTGATCCGCAACATCGGCGAGTTCCCACGGGTGCTCGCCACCGCGGCGGCGCTCCGCGAACCGCACCGCGTCTCGCGCTACCTCGAGGACCTCGCCGGCGACTACCACCGCTTCTACGACTCCTGCCGGGTGCTGCCCCAGGGCGACGAGGAACCCGGCGATCTGCACGCCGCGCGCCTGGCCCTCTGCGCCGCTACTCGCCAGGTGATCGCCAACGGCCTGACCATCCTCGGCGTCAGCGCGCCGGAGCGGATGTGATCGCCCACCCGGCCGGGCCCCGTCACGCTGAAGAGATTCACCACGCGGGCGCACCGGCCCGGCCCCAGACCGCGGCGGACGTCGCCGCATTAGCGCCGAAAGTGTGGCCGCGCAACGCCGTTCGCGACGACTCGGGTGTCCTGACCATCGGTGGGGTATCGGTGCCCGACATCGCCGCCGAGTACGGCACCCCGGTGTTCGTCGTCGACGAGGATGACTTCCGTTCTCGCTGTAAGGAGATCGCGGCAGCCTTCGGCGGCGGCGACCACGTGCGCTATGCCGCGAAGGCGTTCCTGTGCACTGAGATCGCCCGCTGGGTCGACGAGGAAGGTCTGTCCCTCGACGTCGCAAGTGGTGGTGAGCTCGCGGTCGCGCTGCACGCCGGTTTTCCTGCGAATCGTATTGCGCTGCATGGAAACAACAAGTCGATTGCCGAGCTGACGGCAGCCGTGCAGGCCGGCATAGAGCATGTGGTGGTCGACTCGATGACCGAGATCGAGCGGCTGGACGCGATCGCCGGTGCCGCAGGCGTCGTGCAGGACGTGCTGATCCGCGTCACCGTCGGTGTAGAAGCCCACACCCACGAGTTCATCTCGACCGCGCACGAGGACCAGAAGTTCGGGCTGTCGCTCGCCAGCGGCGCCGCGATGGCGGCAGTGCGCCGGGTGTTCGACGCCGATCACCTGCGGCTGGTCGGCCTGCACAGCCACATCGGCTCCCAGATCTTCGACGTCGCGGGGTTCGAGCTCGCCGCACACCGGGTGATCGGGTTGCTGCGCGATGTGGTCGCCGAGTTCGGTGTCGCCAAGACCGCGCAGATGTCGATCGTCGACCTCGGCGGGGGGCTCGGCATCTCCTATCTCCCGTCCGACGATCCGCCGCCGATGGAGGACCTCGCAGCCAAGATCGGGGCGATCGTCGAGAACGAGTCAGCGGCCGTCGGGCTGCCCGCGCCGCGGCTCGTCGTCGAACCGGGACGCGCGATCGCCGGCCCGGGCACCATCACGGTCTACGAAGTCGGCACCGTCAAGGACGTGGCGATCGCGGCGGACCGGCAGCGCCGCTACGTCAGCGTCGACGGCGGGATGAGTGACAACATCCGCACCTCGCTCTACGGGGCCGAATACGACGTGCGGCTGCTCTCGCGCACCACCGACGTGGCTCCCGTGCTGTCCCGTGTGGTCGGGAAACACTGCGAAAGCGGTGACATCGTGGTGCGCGACGCCTGGCTGCCCGGCGACGTGACGCCGGGTGACCTGCTCGGTGTGGCCGCCACCGGCGCATACTGCTATTCGATGTCGAGCCGATACAACCTGATCGGCCGGCCGGCCGTGGTGGCCGTGCGCGACGGGCAGACCCGCCTGGTCCTGCGCCGGGAAACGGTCGATGACTTGTTGAGTCTGGAAGTGAGGTAACGCGGTGAGTGACGCGATCGGGGTGGCCGTTCTGGGCCACGGCAACGTCGGTAGCGAGGTGGTGCGCATCATCGAGCGCAGCGCGGCCGACTTGACCGCGCGCATCGGCGCGCCGTTGGAGGTCCGAGGCATCGGCGTGCGCCGCGTCGCCGATGATCGCGGGGTGCCGGTGGACCTGCTCACCGACGACATCGACGGCCTTGTCTCCCGTGACGACATCGACATCGTCGTCGAACTCATGGGTCCGGTGGAACCGGCACGCAAGGCCATCCTGTCGGCGCTCGAACAGGGCAAATCCGTCGTCACCGCCAACAAGGCCCTGATGGCCGTCGCGGCAGGCGAGCTCGCCCAGGCGGCCGAGAACGCCCACGTGGACCTGTATTTCGAGGCCGCCGTGGCCGGCGCGATCCCGGTGATCCGTCCGTTGACCCAGTCGCTGGCCGGCGACACGGTGCTGCGGGTGGCCGGCATCGTCAATGGCACCACCAACTACATCCTGTCCGCGATGGACAGCACGGGCGCCGATTACGACAGCGCCCTGGCCGACGCCAGCGCGCTGGGCTACGCCGAAGCCGACCCCACCGCCGATGTCGAGGGATTCGACGCCGCCGCCAAGGCGGCCATTCTCGCCTCGATCGCCTTCCACACCCGGGTCACCGCGGACGATGTGTACCGCGAGGGCATCACGAAGGTCAGCGCCGCCGACTTCGCTTCCGCGCGCGCGCTCGGCTGCACGATCAAGCTGCTGGCGATCTGCGAGCGACTCACCGACGACGATGGGCAGCAGCGGGTTTCGGCCCGGGTCTATCCGGCCTTGGTGCCGCTGACCCATCCGCTGGCGTCCGTCAGCGGGGCATTCAACGCCGTGGTCGTGGAAGCCGAGGCGGCCGGCCGACTGATGTTCTACGGGCAGGGTGCAGGCGGCGCTCCGACCGCATCGGCGGTGCTGGGTGACGTGGTGATGGCTGCTCGAAACCGTGTGCAAGGCGGTCGCGGCCCGAGAGAGTCCAAGTACGCGAAGCTGCCCGTGGCGCCGATCGGCCTGATCCCGACCCGCTACTACGTCAACATGAACGTCACCGACCGTCCCGGCGTGCTGTCGGCCGTCGCCGCTGAGTTCTCCAAGCGCGAGGTCAGCATCGCCGAGGTGCGTCAGGAAGGCATGGTCGACGAGGGCGGAACGCGTTGCGGCGCCCGCATCGTCGTGGTCACCCACCGGGCGACCGACGCCGCACTATCGGAAACCGTTGCCGCGCTTGCTGATCTGGAAGTGGTATCCAGCATCAACAGCGTGCTGCGGATGGAAGGGACTGCAGAGTGAACACCACCCGCGCCGTGCACCAGCCCTGGCCTGGACTGATCGAGGCCTATCGCGAGCGGCTGCCCATCGACGACTCGTGGACGCCGATCACGTTGCGGGAGGGCGGAACTCCGCTGCTTCCCGCCCCGCGGCTGTCCGACTACACCGGCTGCACCGTGCATCTGAAGGTGGAGGGCCTCAACCCCACCGGTTCGTTCAAGGACCGCGGGATGACGATGGCCGTGACCGAGGCGGTCGCCCGCGGTCAGCAGGCGGTGCTGTGCGCCTCCACGGGCAACACGTCGGCCTCGGCAGCCGCCTACGCCGCGCGGGCCGGCATCACGTGCGCGGTGCTCGTGCCGCAGGGCAAGATCGCGCTGGGCAAGCTCGCGCAGGCGGTCATGCACGGCGCCAAGATCATTCAGATCGACGGCAACTTCGACGACTGCCTCGAGCTCGCCCGCAAGCTGACCGCTGACTTCCCGACCGTGTCACTGGTCAACTCGGTCAACCCCTTCCGCATCGAAGGGCAGAAGACCGCCGCGTTCGAGATCGTCGACGCGCTCGGCGACGCGCCTGACGTGCACGCGCTTCCGGTCGGCAACGCCGGAAACATCACCGCGTACTGGAAGGGCTACACCGAATACCACCGCGACGGCCTCGCTGCGCGCCTGCCCCGCATGCTCGGCACGCAGGCCGCCGGCGCCGCACCGCTGGTGTCCGGTGAGCCCGTCAGCGACCCCGAGACCATCGCGACCGCGATCCGGATCGGCTCGCCGGCGTCCTGGACGCAGGCGGTGGAGGCCCAGCAGCAGTCCGACGGTAAGTTCCTCGCGGCCACCGACGAAGAGATTCTCGCGGCCTACCACCTGGTGGCCCGCACCGAGGGTGTGTTCGTCGAGCCCGCGTCGGCGGCCAGCATCGCCGGCCTGCTCAAGTCCATCGAAGACGGCTGGGTCACCAAGGGTTCCACCGTGGTGTGCACCGTCACCGGCAACGGACTCAAGGATCCCGACACAGCGCTGAAGGGCATGCCGGCCGTGATCCCGGTTCCCGTCGATCCGGTCGCCGTCGTGGCCAAGCTCGGCCTGGTCTGAGCCGACGTGTCCGCGATCCGCGCCCTGCCCCCGGGTTTGACCGCAACCGCGAAAGTGGCCGCGTCGAGCGCCAACCTCGGCCCCGGCTTCGACAGCATGGGCATCGCTCTCGGGATCTATGACGAAATCACCGTCGAGACAACGGATTCCGGTCTAGTCGTCGAGGTGCAGGGCGAAGGGGAGGGGCAGGTTCCTCTCGACGCGACCCACCTCGTGGTGCGGGCGATCCAGCGAGGATTGCAGGAGACGAACGTGTCGGCGCCGGGGATGATCGTGCGCTGCTGCAACAGCATTCCCCACTCTCGTGGCCTCGGTTCGTCGGCAGCCGCGGTGGTCGGCGGCCTTGCGGCTGCCAACGGCATTGCCGCACAAGCGGGTTCGAGCCCCATGTGCACCGAGACGCTGGTGCAGGTGTCCTCGGAGTTCGAAGGACACCCCGACAACGCGTCGGCCGCGGTACTGGGCGGTGCGGTCGTGTCATGGACCGAAGGGGCGGGGGCATCGCCGCGCTACGCCGCGGCGCCGATCCGGCTTCATCCAGACATCGTGTTGTTCAGCGCGATCCCCGCGGTGCGCTCCTCAACCGCCGAGACCCGGATCCTGCTTCCCGAGCGCGTCAGCCACACCGACGCCCGTTTCAACGTGAGCCGGGCGGCGCTGCTGGTGGTGGCGCTGACCGAGCGGCCGGACCTGCTGATGGCGGCGACCGAGGACGTGCTGCACCAGCCGCAGCGCGCGCCGGCGCTGCCGGCGTCTGCGGAATACCTCGATGTTCTGCGTCGTTGTGGCATACCAGCAGTGCTGTCGGGCGCCGGGCCCGCAGTGCTCGCCTTCGGTCTTCACGCCGAGCACCAGGCGGAACTGCCGCATGAGGCGGTCGAGCGGGGTCGAGAACTCGGGTTCACCGTGGTGAAGACGCCGGTCGGACAGGGTGTCACGTGGTCCGCAGATGTGGCCGCCCGCCCCTGACCGCCGCAAACGCGTCAATCACACACGCACCAGATGAATCACCGTGTTTCTTGCTTCCCGCCCGGAAGCGGGTTATTCTCGCAATCGTCCAGCAATCGCAGGCGTCTCTTCCTGCGTCGACTGCAGAGACCTCAGGACAACCCACACTTTTCAGGTGCTCAACTCGTGGACCGACGGTTGTGTCCCATCCCGGCGGACCCGTGGATCACTGTTGCTGTGGCAGCGGTGTGACCTCAGCGTTCAGCAAATTGGACTGAGCGCACAGAACCCTCGCGTTGACCAAGATCAGCGGGGGAAGAAAGGAAATCCGTGACCGATACGGACCTCATCACGGCTGACTCCAGCGCCGACAATGGTGCGCTGCCGCTTGCCGTGACCACTGACGCTCCCGCCGCGCCGGCGCGCCGTGGCGCTCTCACCAGCATGGTGCTGCCTGAGCTGCGCACGCTGGCCAAGGAGATCGGCGTCGAAGGCGCCTCCGGGATGCGCAAGAGCGAATTGATCGCCGCCATCCGCGAGCGCCGCGGGGACGGCAACGGCAAATCCGCCGCAGCTGCACCCGCTGCCGAGGGCTCCGCGCCGGCCGATGCGGCGCCGCCGCAGCGCCGTGAGCGCCGATCTGCCTCCCGCGGGCAGGGCGAGCCCAAGACCGGCGAACCCAAGACCGCTGAGCAGCCCGCGAGCGAGGACGCTCCGCGTGCCGACGCTGCGCCGACCGCCACCGAGGCGCCGGAGCGCAAGCCCGAGCAGGAGCGTCAGGACTCTCAGGACGGCGCGCGCGACGCGTCGGAAAAGACGGCGGAGAAGTCCGACCGCGACGGCCGCAGCCAGAACGACGGCGCACGCCAGAACGACGGCGCACGCCAGAACGACGGCGGCAATCGTCAGAACGAGGGCCGCAACCAGAACGACGGCGGCAATCGTCAGAACGACAACCGCAACCAGAACCAACAGAACGATCGCAACCAGGGCAATCGCAACCAAGACGATCGCAACCAGGGCAATCGCAACCAGGACAATCGCAACCAGGACAGCGACAACGACGACGACGGTGACGGCCGGCAGGGCCGGCGCGGCCGCCGGTTCCGCGACCGCCGACGCCGCGAACGCGGCGGTGAAGGTGGTGGCGGCGGCAATCTCGACCGCGACACCGAACTTCGCGAGGACGACGTCGTCCAGCCGGTCGCCGGCATCCTCGACGTCCTCGACAACTATGCGTTCGTCCGCACCTCGGGGTACCTCGCGGGTCCCAACGACGTCTACGTGTCGATGAACATGGTCCGCAAGAACGGCCTGCGCCGCGGCGATGCGGTCACCGGCGCCGTGCGCGTGCCCAAGGAGGGCGATGGCGGGGGACAGAACGCCCGGCAGAAGTTCAATCCCCTGGTGCGGCTGGACTCCGTCAACGGCAAGCCTGTCGAAGAGGCCAGGAAGCGGCCCGAGTTCACCAAGCTCACGCCGCTCTACCCGAACCAGCGTCTGCGCCTGGAGACCAGCGGCGACAAACTGACCACCCGCGTGATCGACCTGATCATGCCGATCGGCAAGGGCCAGCGCGCGCTGATCGTGTCCCCGCCCAAGGCCGGTAAGACCACGATCATGCAGGACATCGCCAACGCGATCACCCGCAACAACCCCGAGTGCCACCTCATGGTCGTGCTCGTCGACGAACGGCCCGAAGAGGTCACCGACATGCAGCGCTCGGTCAAGGGTGAGGTCATCGCCTCCACCTTCGACCGGCCGCCGTCAGACCACACCCAGGCCGCCGAGCTCGCCATCGAGCGCGCCAAGCGCCTCGTGGAGCAGGGCAAGGACGTCATCGTCCTGCTGGACTCGATCACCCGCCTGGGTCGCGCCTACAACAACGCCTCACCCGCTTCGGGACGCATCCTCTCCGGTGGTGTGGACTCGACCGCGCTGTATCCGCCGAAGCGGTTCCTCGGCGCGGCGCGCAACATCGAAGAGGGCGGCTCGCTGACGATCATCGCCACCGCGATGGTCGAGACCGGGTCGACCGGCGACACGGTGATCTTCGAGGAGTTCAAGGGCACCGGTAACGCCGAGCTCAAGCTCGACCGCAAGATCGCTGAGCGCCGAGTGTTCCCTGCGGTGGACGTGAATCCGTCGGGTACCCGCAAGGACGAGCTGCTGCTCTCTCCCGACGAGTTCGCGATCGTGCACAAGTTGCGCCGCGTGCTCTCGGGGCTGGACCCGCATCAGGCGATCGACTTGCTGATGAGCCAGCTACGAAAGACCAAGAACAACTACGAGTTCCTGCTCCAGGTCTCCAAGAACACGCCCGGCGGCAACGGCGACGACTGACCGTCAGGGGATCAGCACAACGCGTGTTCCCGACGGTGCCGGCGTCGTCCAGACCGTCTCGACGTCGGCCAGAGGTCGACGCACGACGTCGATCTCGAGGTCGCCTGCGGCAGCCATGGCGAACAGCTCCGGAAGGAATTCGCTGCTCGCGCGGGTATGCGCGTCAGCGGGCACGCTGCCGAAGCCGACCCCGGCCAGCGTCACGCCAGCGCTGCGCAGGACTGCCGAGGGCAGGCTGATCGGATCCCCGGCCATGGCACCGATCTGCACGTAGCGGGTGCTGTGGTAGTTCGCTGTCAGCCCTGCATTGCCCAGCGCAGCGAGCGTGCGTTCGGCCACCGGACCCCACAGGTAGTCGAGGACCGCGTCGAACGGCTGCTCGGCGTGGCGCGACGCCACCTGCTCGGTGAGGTCGTCACCGATGGTCAGGGCGTCGTCGGCGCTCGAGCGTCTCAGCTCGGCCAGCCGTTCCCCGTTGCGGCCGGCGACCACGACTCGCCCCGCTCCGAAACGGTGCTTGGCCAATTGTGCGGCGATGCGCCCGGTCACGCCCGTCGCGCCCAGAATGAGTACGGAGTGGCCGGGTTGCACCTGCGCGGCGTATTCGAGGGCGAACCAGGCTGACAGACCGGGGTTCGGGACGGCGGCGGCGAGCGCATCGTCGACTCCGCTGGGCAGCACGACCATCCGAGACGGGTCGACGACGGTGCGCTCGGCCATCATGCCGTGTGTCCCGACCGAGGAGCTGTAGACCCGGCGGCCGTCGGGCAGAGCGACCACTCCGTCGACGCCCGGCACGAACGGCGGCGTCAGGCCGCTGCTCCCGTAGTGGCGCCCGCTGACCAGGCTCCTGTCCAGGTTCTTCACGGAGGCGGCGAGCACCGTCCCCGTCATGGCGTCCTCGGGCGGATCAGCGATGTCTGCGTACTGCGGCGCCTCTCCGAACGCGGTGACGACGGCTGCTTTCATGGCGACTCCTTGGTTTCCAGAAAGAATGTTTCCATAGAAACCATATCTCGACGGCGGTTCGGTGTCACTATGGTTTCCGTGGCAACCAAGGCGGACGTCGTGGCCCGGATCGAAGGCCTGCTGGTTGCGCTCGCGGAACTGGAAGACGGACGCGACGCCGAGCGCGACTACCTCGTCGCGGCGTGCCCGGACCGGCTCGAACGCGCCATCCGGCAGATGCCGACCGTCGCTATCCACGTACTGGCGGCGATAGGAGAGGGCGCGACCAACATCGTCGGGCTCTCCGCTCGCACCGGCCAGCTCAAGGGCACGGTCTCCAAGTACGTGCAGCGATTGGTCGAGGCGGGCCTGGTGGACCGCAGCCCCGTGCCCGGAAATCGCAAGGAAGTGCGCCTGACGCTGACCGAGGACGGCGTGCTGCTCGACCGTGTCCACCGACGAATGCACGTCGAGAAATCCGAGGCGCTGCGGGAGTTCCTCGACCGCTACTCCAGCGCAGAGCTGCAGACGCTTGCCACGGTGCTCGGCGACCTGCTGACCTCGGGCCCGACGGTGTGGCGGCCCGTCAGCGGTATGGGTCGGTGATCTCACGCAGCGACAGCAATGCCGCGCGCAGTGCGTCGAAAGATCGCGCCCCGAGGTGCTCGCGCCATTGGCGCTCTGTCCGCGCGACTTCGTCGGCGGCCGCGCGGCACAGCGCAACGCCCTTCTCGCTGAGGGTCACCAGGCGCGCCCGTGCATCGGTCGGGTCTGGTCGGCGGGCGACGTAGCCCGCGCGCTCGAGTTGATCGACGAGTGCACCAGCGGTCTGCTTGGTGACGCGTGCCTGATCGGCGAGGTCGGTCAATCGCGTCCCGGCCGGGCTCAGGCGCTGCAGGAGTCGTGACTGGGCCACGGTCACATCGGTCACCCCCGTCGCGGCCAGGGCTGCCATCACGCGCGTTTCGACATCGCGATGCGCGATGAACATCAGCACCGCCGTACCCGGATTGTCGGTCACAGCCGTTGACTTTAGTACGAAGATCTGACTATTTTCGTCAGGATACCTGACTAAACCGGGAGGTTCCGTGGACGACGACACCGCACGGCGACACATCGCCACCCAGCGTCGCGAGCTCGCCGATCTGATCGAGGCGCTCGACGCCGACTCGCCCGAGTGCTGGTCGACGCCGTCGTTGTGTGCCGGCTGGTCGGTCCGTGACGTTGCCGTGCATCTCACCCACGCGACCTTGCCCGCGCCGCGCATCCTCTTGGAAGCCGCGCGCGGCGGCTTTCGGTTCAACGCCGTGGTCGACCGCATGGCCCGCGCTGACCAGCGCACCCCCGTGCGTATCGCCGAGGCGCTGCGGACCGACGCCGAGTCGCGGCGCCATCCGCCGGGCACGTCGGTGATGGAGCCGCTGATCGACCTGCTCGTGCACGGTCAGGACCTGTGCGTGCCCCTGGGTATCGATCGCGCGATGCCCGAGGATGCCGCCGTCGCAGCAGCGCATCGGGTCTGGGAGATGGGCTTTCCGTTCCAGGCGCGGCGGCACCTCGCCGGGCGGCGGCTGGTGGCCACCGATGTCGATTTCGAGGTGGGGGAGGGGCGCCCACACCACGCCCCGATCCGCGACCTGCTGATGCAGATGACCGGCCGGGCGGCCACGGCCGCGTAGGTCAGGGCGCCGGTTCGGCCCGCAACCCTGCCACGATGTAGCGCCGGGCATGGCGCAGGACCGACGCGTGATCGTCGAGGTCACACTGCTCGCCCGGGACTGTCGCCAGGCTCACGATGATCCGCGCGATCCACTCGGCGGCTTCGTCGCAATCGGTGGCGGGATGGATCTCGCCGCTGTCGACCGCGGCCTGCAGGTAGGGCTTCCAGAACGCTGCGATCTCCGGAACCAGGCCGCGCACACCGAGGCCGGCGCAGGCGGTGAAGGCCTCCGGCTCCTGCTGGCGCAGTTTGAGGACCAGCGCGCCAGGGGCCTCTGACTCCCGGCGGGCCAGTGCGACGCCGACGGCAATACGTTCGTCGAGCCCCTCGACCGCGTCGAGTCGGGCTTGCGACTCGGTCCAAAATGCCTCGTTGAGCCGGACGATCGCCGCCCCGAGAAGCTCGGCCTTGTCCGGGAAGTGCCGGTAGAGCCAGCCCCGGCTGACCCCGGCCACTTCGGCGACCTCCGAGACCGTGGTCGCACGAATGCCTTTGGCCGTCAGGCACTGCTCAGCCGCGTCGATGAGGCGGTCCCGAACCGATCGTCCGCGCACCACGGGGGTCGCCTGCGGGTCGGTCACACGATCTGCCCCGGTGTCCACGCTCACCGCCCTATCTTCGCAAATGGTCGCCGGGCCGTTGGTACGCTTCGCCGGCCGGTCGAGTAGACAAGTGCCGGAAACTGTTCACAATCGCGAAGGGCGGGGCTCATGGCCGATACCGTGCAGCAGCTCCTCCGGGAACGTCGCGATGACGACGGACTCGCAGTGACCCATGACGGGCAGCGTTGGACGTGGCGCCAACACCTCGCCGAGGCGGAGACGCAGGCAGCCGCCCTCATCGGTCTGGCCGATCCCACCAGGCCCCTGCACGTGGGCGTGCTGCTCGGCAACAGCCCCGAGATGCTGACGGCACTGGCTGCCGCCGGACTGGGCGGCTACGTGTTGTGCGGTATCAACGACACCCGCCGCGGTGAGGCGCTCGCTCGGGACATCCGGCGCGCCGATGTGCAGATCCTGCTCACCGACGACGCCCACGCGGAATTGCTCGACGGGGTGGACCTCGCTGGTGTGGAGGTGCTGCGGACCGGGAGCGCGCAGTGGAAAGAGGCAACCATGCAGGCGCCACCGTTGGTGCCGCACCGGGAGGTCGGCCCCACCGACACCTTCATGCTGATCTTCACCTCGGGCACCAGCGGCGACCCGAAGGCCGTCAAGATGATGCACGCGATGGTCGTGCTCGCGGGCGCCGCGCTGGCCGGCCGCTTCGCCATCACTCCCGCAGACGTGTGCTACCTGTCGATGCCGCTGTTCCACAGCAACGGGGTGCTCGCGGGCTGGTCTGTGGCGCTGAACTCCGGCGCGGCCATGGCGCCGGCGCAGTTCAGCGCGTCGCGCTTCCTCGACGATGTCCGCAGCCACGGCGTCACCTACATGAACTATGTCGGCAAGCCACTGGCTTATCTGCTGGCCCGCCCGGAGCGGCCCGACGACAGCGACAATCCGCTGCGCATCGCCTTCGGCAACGAAGCCAGCGACCGCGACATCGCCGAATTCGCCCGTCGGTTCGGATGTCAGGTCTGGGACGGCTTCGGATCGACCGAGAACGCGGTCACGGTCACCCGGGAGGAGGGCTGCCCGCCGGGATCGATCGGCAAGGGTTTCCCGGGGGTGGCCATCTACGACCCCGAGGCGCTGACCGAGTGCGCTGTCGCGGAGTTCGACGAGCACGGCGCACTGCGCAACGGCGACGCCGCGATCGGCGAATTGGTCAACACCGAGGGGCCGGGGATGTTCGCCGGCTACTACAACGACGAGGACGCCACCGAGGAGCGGATGCGCCACGGCATGTTCTGGTCCGGGGACCTCGCCTACCGCGACGCCGACGGCTGGATCTACCTGGCCGGACGCACCGCCGACTGGATGCGGGTCGACGGCGAGAACATGACCGCGGCACCGATCGAACGAATCCTCGGCCGCCTGCCCGCGATCAGCCAGGTCGCGGTCTATCCGGTCCCCGACGAACTGGTCGGCGACCAGGTGATGGCCGCGGTCGTGCTCGCCGACGGCGCAACGCTGACCCCCGAGGAGTTCGGGATCTTCCTCGCCGGGCAGCCCGACCTGTCCCCGAAAGCGTGGCCGCGCCACGTCTGGGTGGCCGACGCGCTGCCCGCGACCGCGACCAACAAGGTACTCAAGCGCGAGCTGGTCGCGATGGGCACCGATCCGGCGGGGCGGCGGCTCTGGCGACGGGACGGGCGGACCTACTCCGGGGTCGCCGGGCTCACGGAATAGCGGTCCGATGGCGCGCGTTTAGGCTGTTGGCGGTTGACCTGGCATAATTGGGCCAGCCTTCCGGCCCCTCCGGCCGGGTGCCGACACCTCGGTTCCGGTTCACGCCGATACCTCCCGACGCGGGAGGGGCGACCCGGGGCCCACGATCGAAGAGGAAACCATGAAAACAGGCGTCCATCCGGACTACGTCGAGACCACCGTGCTGTGTGGTTGCGGTGCGAGCTTCACCACCCGCAGCACGAAGAAGAGCGGCAACATCACCGTCGAGGTCTGCTCGCAGTGCCACCCGTTCTACACCGGCAAGCAGAAGATCCTCGACAGCGGCGGCCGCGTCGCCCGCTTCGAGAAGCGGTACGGCAAGCGCACCAAGGCTTCCGAGGCTTCCGAGGCTTCCGGCGACAAGTAGCTGACTGAACGGCGCCCGCTCTGCTGCACACCGCGCAGGCCGGGCGCCGTTTCATGACCGGGGTAGACCGATTCGGAACGGAGGCGAGGTGAGCGACACCGCTTCGGCAGTCGACGCCATCATGGCGGAGCACGCCGAACTCGAGCAGCGCCTCTCCGAACCCGAGTTGCACGCTGATCCGGCCATGGCTCGCAAGGTGGGGCGCCGGTTTTCCCAGATCTCGCCGATCGTGGCCACCTACCGCAAGCTGGAGGCTGCGCGCGGTGATCTTGAGACGGCCCGGGAGCTCGCCGCCGACGACTCCTCGTTCGCCGGGGAGGTCGACGAGCTCACGGAGACGGTCGCGCGCCTCGAGACCACATTGTCCGATTTGCTGGCCCCGCGCGATCCCCACGACGCCGACGACATCGTGCTCGAGGTCAAGTCTGGCGAGGGCGGCGAGGAGTCCGCGCTGTTCGCCGCCGATCTCGCCCGGATGTACATCCGCTACGCCGAGCGGCACGGCTGGACCGTCACGATGCTCGACGAGACGGCGTCCGACCTCGGCGGCTACAAGGACGCGACCCTGTCGATCCGCAGCAAGGGCGATTCCGCCGACGGTGTGTGGGCGCGTCTGAAGTTCGAAGGCGGAGTGCACCGCGTGCAGCGGGTGCCGGTCACCGAGTCCCAGGGCCGCATCCACACCTCCGCAGCCGGTGTGCTCGTGTACCCGGAACCCGAGGAGATCGAGCAGGTCCAGATCGACGAATCCGATCTGCGCATCGACGTCTACCGGTCCTCGGGCAAGGGCGGCCAGGGCGTCAACACCACCGACTCCGCCGTGCGCATCACCCACTTGCCCACCGGCATCGTCGTCACCTGCCAGAACGAACGTTCGCAGCTGCAGAACAAGGCGCGGGCAATGCAAGTTCTCGCCGCCCGGCTGCAGTCGCTGGCCGAGGAGCAGGCCCAAGCCGATGCCTCTGCCGACCGGGCCAGCCAGATCCGCACCGTGGACCGCAGTGAGCGCATCCGCACCTACAACTTTCCCGAGAACCGGATCGCCGATCACCGGATCAACTTCAAGGCCCACAACCTCGATCAGGTCCTCGACGGCGATCTCGACCCGCTGTTCGACGCGCTGGCCGCGGCCGACCGGCAGGCGAAGCTACAGAGCGCGTCGTGAGCGTGGCCGGCGGCCCCGTGACGATGCGGCGTCTGATCGACGACGCCGCGGACCAGTTGGCTGCCGCCGGGGTCGGATCGCCGAGGGTCGACGCTGAACTACTCGCCGCACACGTCGCGGGTACCGAGCGGATGCTCGTCGGCTTCACTGTTCCCGACGCCGACTTCGCGCAACGGTTCGCCGCGTTGGTCGCCCGCCGGGCTCAGCGCGTCCCGCTGCAGCACCTCACGGGCACGGCCGCTTTCGGCCCGGTGTCGGTGCATGTCGGGCCAGGGGTGTTCGTCCCGCGTCCGGAAACCGAGGCGCTGTTGGAGTGGGCGCTGGCCCAGCCGCTGCCGCCCGAGCCGGTGATCGTCGACCTGTGCACCGGTTCGGGTGCGCTGGCGCTGGCGCTGGCGAGTGGCCGCCCCCGGGCCCGAGTCGTCGCCGTCGATGACTCGCCCGACGCCCTGCGCTACGCCCGCCGCAACACGGCAGGCACCTCGGTGGAGGTGGTGTCCGCCGACGTCACCGCGCCCGGTGTGCTCGCCGAGTTGGACGGAACCGCGGATCTGCTGGTGGCCAACCCGCCGTACATCCCGGCCGGCGCACAGCTGGAACCTGAAGTGGCGCAGTATGATCCGGCTCATGCACTGTTCGGTGGCCTGGACGGGATGGCTGTGATCGACCGCATCGCCGACGTCGCCGCGCGCCTGTTGCGCCCGGGTGGTTCCTGCGCCGTGGAACACGACGACACCACCTCCCCGCGTACGGTCGACGCGTTCCTCCGCACCGGCCGATTCGCCGACGTGACGGCTCGACACGACCTCACCGGGCGGCCACGCTTCGTGACGGCCGTGCGCGACGAGTGAGAGGCTGGCTCACGTGAGCGAGATGTTCGACTGCGACGACCCCGAACAGCGCGACATCGGGATCGCATCCGCCATCAGCGCGCTCAAGGGCGGCCGCCTGGTGGTGATGCCCACCGACACTGTTTACGGAATCGGCGCTGATGCGTTCGACAGCGCGGCGGTCGCGTCGTTGCTCGCCGCCAAGGGCCGGGGGCGCGACATGCCGGTGCCGGTGCTCGTCGGCTCCTGGCACACCATCGACGGCCTCGTGTACTCGGTGCCCCAGAGCGCGAAGGAACTCATCCGGGCGTTCTGGCCCGGCGCGTTGAGCCTGGTGGTCCGGCAGGCGCCGTCACTGCAGTGGGATCTCGGCGACGCCAACGGCACCGTGATGCTGCGCATGCCCCTGCACCCCGTGGCGATCGAACTGCTCCGCGAGATCGGCCCCCTGGCGGTGTCGAGCGCGAACATCTCGGGCCGTCCCGCCTCCGTCAGCGCGCAGCAGGCCCGCGAGCAACTCGGCGATCTCGTCGAGGTCTACCTCGACGGCGGCCCGGCCGAACAACAGGCCGCGTCGACCATCGTCGACCTCACCGGCGCACATCCCCGCGTCCTGCGGCAGGGCCCGGTCTCCGTCGACGCGGTGGCCGGTGTGCTCGGTGTCGACGCCGCGTCACTGACGGCGATCACGGACTGACGCGGCGGACAGACGATGTCGACCACGTTGCTGGCACTGACCGACCGGGGGGCGGGGGTGCCGCTGCGCGAGTTGGCACTCGTCGGCCTGACCGCGGCGATCATCACCTACCTCGCCACCGGGTGGGTGCGGGTGCTGGCCACTCGCTGGGGTGCGGTCGCCTATCCCCGCGAACGCGATGTGCACATGCAGCCCACGCCGCGAATGGGCGGCCTGGCCATGTACGTCGGGGTGGTCTTCGCTGTCCTGCTCGCGTCTCAGCTCCCGGCACTGACCCGGGGATTCGTGTACTCCTCCGGCCTGCCGGCCGTCGTCGTGGCGGGCGGTCTGATCATGGTCGTCGGGCTGATCGACGACCGATGGGGGCTCGACGCGCTGACCAAGTTCGCGGGCCAGATCACGGCGGCGAGCGTGATGGTCACGATGGGCGTGGCCTGGAGCGTCCTCTACATCCCGATCGGCGGGGTCGGCACCATCGTGCTCGACCAGGTCGCCTCGATCCTGCTCACCCTCGCGCTGACCGTCGCGATCGTCAACGCGATGAACTTCGTCGACGGCCTCGACGGATTGGCGGCCGGCCTCGGCCTGATCACCGCGTCGGCCATCTGCATCTTCTCCGTGGGACTGCTGCACGACCACGGCGGCGACGTGCTGTTCTATCCGCCCGCGGTGATCTCGGTGGTGCTGGCCGGGGCATGCCTGGGCTTCTTGCCGCACAACTTCCACAAGGCCCGGATCTTCATGGGGGATTCCGGGTCGATGCTCATCGGGTTGATGCTCGCGGCCGCCTCGACCACCGCGGCCGGACCCATCTCGCAGACGGCCTACGGTGCCCGCGACGTGTTCGCCCTGCTGTCGCCGTTCCTGCTCGTGGTCGCGGTGATGTTCGTGCCGGCGCTGGACATGCTGCTCGCCATCATTCGCAGAACCCGTGCGGGCCTGAGTCCGTTCAGCCCGGACAAGATGCACCTGCACCACCGTCTTCTCGAGATCGGGCACTCGCACCGACGGGTCGTCCTGCTCATCTACGTGTGGGTGGGCATCGTCGCCCTCGGGGCGGCGAGCACGATCTTCTTCGATCCGCGGCACACCGCCGCGGTCATGGCCGGTGCCATCGTGGTGGCCGGGGTGGTGACGCTGATTCCGTTGCTGAGACGGCGCGACACCGACGGTCAGGAGGTCACGGACGGCCCAGCGCACGAGGTATACGACAAAAAGTAGTAGGCCCCCTTTTGTGGCTCTCACCATGTGTTAGGGTTCAATTAGAACCCGAAAAAACCTCGCGGGTTGCCGGCCTCCGAACCATCGGTTCTCAGATTCCTGAGCGTCGATCGGGGCGGACACACGACCGACAGATCGACCGATTCAGGAGCTACCTCTTGGGTGATTCCCGCGCGCCCGTCGCCCTCCGATACGCTACGGACGCTCACAGGATCAACGAGACGACGCTCACACGATATGACCGTGGAATTGAGGTGACACAGTGACGACGCCAGCGCAGGACGCGCCGTTGGTGTTCCCGTCCGTGGCTTTCCGGCCGATCCGCCTGCTCGTGATCTGCGCGGTCGTCTCCGGCCTCCTCACGGTCGCCGCGGCGCTGGTGGGATACCCCCTCTTCGGTGCCTTCTTCGCGATCGGCATGGCGCTGGGTCTGACGAACGCGCTGCTGGTTCGCCGCGCAGTCGAGTCGATCACCGCCGGCGACCACCCGCTGAAGAAGAAGATGGCCCTGAATTCGGCTTCCCGGCTGCTGGCGATCACCGTCGTCGCGCTCACCATCGCGTTCGTATTCCGGCCGATGGGCCTCGGGGTGCTGTTCGGTCTGGCACTGTTCCAGGTGGTTCTCGTGATGAGCACCTCCCTGCCCGTTCTCAAGAAGCTGCGCGCCGGTAGCCCCGACACCCCTGCCGACGCCGCGGCGCCCGCTGCTGACACCTCGACGCCCACCGACGGATAGCTCAAGGACTGATTCGTAGATGACTCAAAGTGTGCTCGCCCTCGAGGTCGGCCACCACATCGAACAGAAGTGGTTCGGCCTGACGGTCAACGTCGACACCGTCTTGTCGACCGCGATCGCCGGCATCATCGTCATCGCCCTGGCCTTCTTCCTGCGCGCCAAGGTGACCTCGACCGGCGTGCCCGGTGGCGTCCAGCTGTTCTTCGAGGCGATCACCATCCAGATGCGCAACCAGGTGGAGAGCGCGATCGGGATGCGGATCGCACCGTTCGTGCTCCCGCTGGCGGTGGCGCTGTTCTGCTTCATCCTGTTCGCCAACTGGTTGTCGGTGCTGCCAGTGCAGTACACCGACTCCGAGGGCGTCACCACCGAGCTGATCAAACCGCCGGCCTCGGACATCAACTTCGTGCTCGCGCTGGCTCTGTTCGTCTTCCTCTGCTACCACGCCGCGGGCGTGTGGCGCCGGGGCGTCATCGGCCACCCGATCAAGGTCGCCAAGGGTCACGTCGCGTTCCTCGCGCCGATCAACATCGTCGAAGAGATCGCCAAGCCGATCTCGCTGTCGCTGCGACTCTTCGGCAACATCTTCGCCGGCGGCATCATGGTCGGCCTGATCGCGCTGTTCCCGGCCTGGATTCTGTGGCTGCCGAACGCCATCTGGAAGTCGTTCGACCTCTTCATCGGTCTCATCCAGGCGTTCATCTTCGCTCTGCTGACGATCCTGTACTTCGGGCAGTCGATGGAGCTCGATCACGGCGACCACGACGCCAAGCACGATGACAGCAAGCACGATGACACCACGCACGATGACGAATCCGACCACGCCAAGCAGGGCGCGGCCACCGCTCACTGAGACCGCAGTACCCGTTAGACCCAACAGAACCTGGCGACAACCGACAGCCAGTTATCAAGGAGGATAAGCAATGGATCCCACTATCGCTGCAGGTGCGCTCATCGGCGGTGGTCTGATCATGGCCGGCGGCGCGATCGGTGCAGGCATCGGTGACGGCATCGCCGGTAACGCCCTGATCTCGGGCATCGCCCGGCAGCCGGAAGCCCAGGGCCGGCTGTTCACCCCGTTCTTCATCACCGTTGGTCTGGTCGAGGCGGCCTACTTCATCAACCTGGCCTTCATGGCGCTGTTCGTGTTCGCCACCCCGGTCGGCGGCTAACTCGTCGTCATGGGTGAAACCACCGCACGGGTCTTGGCAGCCGAAGAAGGAGGCGGGGGGACCAGTAACTTCCTGGTCCCCAACGGCACCTTCTTTTTCGTCCTGCTCATCTTCCTGATCGTGCTCGGCGTGATCTGGAAATGGGTGGTGCCGCCGGTGAGCAAGGTGTTGGCCGAGCGCGAGGCGATGCTCGCCAAGACCGCTGCCGACAACCGGAAAGCCGCCGAGCTGACGGCGGCTGCCCAGGCGGACTACGAAGAGACCATGGCCAAGGCGCGCAGCGAGGCTGCGTCGATCCGCGACGAGGCCCGCGCAGAGGGCCGCCAAGCGGTCGACGAGGCGCGTGCCGAGGCCGGTAACGAGGTGTCGGAGAAGCTGCAGTCGGCCAACGCCGAGCTGGAGCGCAACGCGGCGTCGACCAACGAGGAGTTGCAGTCGTCGGTCGACGGCCTGTCGGCCACCCTGGCCAGCCGCGTCCTCGGCGTCGACGTCAACGGCACCGCGAGTGAGAGGCGCTGATGTCCACCTTCATCGGACAGCTGGTCGGATTCGTGCTCATCGTGGCGATCATCGTCAAATGGGTGGTCCCGCCGGTCCGCAAGCTGATGAACACCCAGCAGGAAGCGGTGCGCGCCGCGCTCATGGAGAGCAAGGCCGCCGCCGACAAGCTGGCGAACGCTGACGCAGAGCACACCAAGGCCGTCGAAGAAGCCAAGAGCCGTGGTGAGAAGTTGACCGAGGAGGCTCGCGCCGACTCGTCGCGGATCGCCGAGCACCTGCGTGAGCAGGCCGGCACCGAAGCCGAGCGCATCAAAGCGCAAGGCGACCAACAGGTTTCGCTGCTCCGTGCGCAGACCATCCGCGGCCTGCGTCAGCAGCTGGGGTTGGAGTCGGTGGACAAGGCCGAGCAGATCATCCGTGATCACCTCGCCGACAACGATGCACAGACCGCATCGGTGGACCGGTTCCTCGACCAGCTCGACGACATGGCACCGTCCCCGGCAGTTCTCGAGGCCGGCGCCCCGCTCAACCTGCGTGCCGCCAGCCGGGAGGCACTCGCCGAAGTCGTCAAGAAGTTCGAGTCCGTCACCGACGGTGCCGACGCGGACAGCCTCACGACGCTCGCCGACGAGCTCACCTCGGTCGCTACGCTGCTGACCGAGGAGCACGCGCTCAACACCCACCTCGCCGAGCCCACCGACGAACCGGCCGCCAAGGAGCGTCTGGTCGAGCGGCTGTTCGCCGACAAGCTCGCCGAGACATCTGTCGATCTGCTCAAAACCGCTGTGGCACAGCGCTGGTCGGATGACGGCAACCTCGTCGATGCTCTCGAGCACGTCGCCCGGCTGGCACTGCTGGTCCGCGCGGAGCGCAACGAGCAGAGCGAAGAGGTCGAAGAGCAGCTGTTCCGCGTGGGCCGGGTGCTCGACGCGGAATCACGGCTCAACCGATTGCTGTCCGATCCCACGGTGCCCGCCGACAAGCGGATCGAACTGCTGAACAAGGTCGTCGAGGGCGGCGGGGGAGTCAACGACACCACCGCGGCGCTGCTGGCTCAGACCGTCCGGTTGCTGCGCGGCGGGCTCGCCGACGCAGCCGTCGCCGATCTCGCCGAGTTGGCGGTGTCCCGCCGCGGTGAAGCGGTCGCGGAGGTCACTGCCGCGACCGAGATCAGTGACGCTCAGCGCACGCGTCTGACCGAAATCCTCAGCCGCATCTACGGCACCGACGTGTCGGTGCAGCTCGACGTCGATCCGGCCATCCTCGGCGGACTCCTCATCACGGTCGGTGAAGAGGTCATCGACGGCTCCATCTCCTCCCGGTTGGCAGCGGCCCGCACGGGCCTGCCGGACTGACCGGCCCAGAACTCCCAGCAACGAAACACGAAGGCAGGAAGACGAACCCATGGCAGAGTTGACAATCTCGGCTTCTGACATCGAGGGCGCGATCGAGGACTACGTCTCCTCCTTCGCCGCCGACTCCGACCGTGAAGAGATCGGCACGGTCATCGATGCGGGCGACGGCATCGCTCACGTCGAAGGCCTGCCCT
Source organism: Mycobacterium sp. IDUB_1 (assembly GCF_055419625.1). Classification (NCBI taxonomy): domain Bacteria; kingdom Bacillati; phylum Actinomycetota; class Actinomycetes; order Mycobacteriales; family Mycobacteriaceae; genus Mycobacterium; species Mycobacterium sp. IDUB_1. The sequence continues at coordinate 873,980 of NZ_JBVAYA010000002.1, forward strand.
CGGTCATGACCCAGGAACTGCTCGAGTTCCCCGGTGGCGTGCTCGGTGTCGCGCTGAACCTCGACGAGCACACGGTCGGCGCTGTCATCCTCGGCGAGTTCGAGAAGATCGAACAGGGTCAGCAGGTGAAGCGCACCGGCGAGGTGCTCTCCGTGCCGGTCGGCGACGCCTTCCTCGGCCGCGTCATCAACCCGCTCGGCCAGCCCATCGACGGGCAGGGCGACATCGAGCCCGACGCCCGTCGCGCACTCGAGCTGCAGGCTCCGTCGGTGGTGCAGCGTCAGGGTGTGTCGGAGCCCCTGCAGACGGGCATCAAGGCCATCGACAGCCAGACCCCGATCGGCCGTGGCCAGCGCCAGCTGATCATCGGCGACCGCAAGACCGGTAAGACGGCGGTCGCGGTCGACACGATCCTCAACCAGCGCGAGGCATGGGAGACCGGCGACCCGAGCAAGCAGGTGCGCTGCGTGTATGTCGCGATCGGCCAGAAGGGCACCACGATCGCCTCGGTGAAGCGGGCCCTCGAAGAGGGTGGTGCGATGGAGTACACCACCATCGTCGCCGCGCCTGCCTCCGACGCCGCCGGCTTCAAATGGCTTGCGCCGTACACCGGTTCGGCCATCGGCCAGCACTGGATGTACGACGGCAAGCACGTGCTGATCGTCTTCGACGATCTCTCGAAGCAGGCCGACGCCTACCGCGCGATCTCGCTGCTGCTGCGCCGTCCGCCGGGTCGCGAGGCGTTCCCCGGTGACGTGTTCTACCTGCACTCGCGGCTGCTCGAGCGTTGCGCGAAGCTGTCCGATGAGCTCGGCGGCGGCTCGATGACCGGTCTGCCGATCATCGAGACCAAGGCCAACGACATCTCGGCGTTCATCCCCACGAACGTCATCTCGATCACCGACGGCCAGTGCTTCCTGGAGTCCGACCTGTTCAACCAGGGTGTGCGCCCGGCCATCAACGTCGGTGTGTCGGTGTCGCGCGTCGGTGGCGCCGCCCAGATCAAGGCAATGAAAGAGGTGGCGGGCTCGCTGCGTCTGGAGCTCTCGCAGTATCGCGAGCTCGAGTCGTTCGCGGCGTTCGCCTCGGATCTGGACGCAGCGTCGAAGGCCCAGCTGGACCGCGGTGCCCGTCTGGTCGAGCTGCTCAAGCAGCCCCAGTACACCCCGTACGCGGTCGAGGATCAGGTCATCGCGATCTTCCTCGGCACCGGTGGCCACCTGGATTCGGTTCCCGTCGAAGACGTCGCGCGCTTTGAATCCGAGCTGCTGGAGCACATCAAGAGTTCCCACAGCGAAGTCCTCGACAGCATCCGCGAGAGCAAGAAGTTCCCGGAAGAAGAGCAGGACAAGGTCAGCGACATCATCAACGAGTTCAAGAAGGGCTTCTCCGCCACGGACGGAAGCTCGGTCGCGGTCGACGACAAGACCGAGGCGATGGACGAAGAGGACGTCGAGAAAGAGTCCGTCAAGGTCCGCAAACCGGCCAAGAAGTAAGACCGACAACGACGTTGGACCGAAAGGGTCTGGAGAGCTAGATGGCTGCAACACTGCGCGAGCTTCGGGGGCGCATCCGTTCCGCCGGGTCGATCAAGAAGATCACCAAGGCCCAGGAGCTGATCGCGACCTCGCGAATCTCGAAGGCGCAGGCCCGAGTCGAGGCGGCTCGGCCCTACAGTACCGAGATCACCAACATGCTGACCGAGCTGGCCAGCGCCAGCGCGCTGGATCATCCGCTGCTGGTCGAGCGGGAGAACCGCAAGCGTGCCGGTGTGCTGGTGGTGTCCTCGGACCGAGGCCTGTGTGGGGCGTACAACGCCAACGTGCTGCGCCAGTCCGAGGAACTCTTCGCGTTGTTGCGTGACGAGGGCAAAGAGCCCGTTGTCTACGTGGTGGGCCGTAAAGCGCTGGGCTACTACAACTTCCGTCAGCGCGAGGTCGTCGAATCCTGGACGGGATTCTCCGAGCGCCCGGATTACGAGAACGCCAAGGAGATCGCCGAGACCCTGGTGGCGGCGTTCATGGCCGGTGCCGACGACGACGGTGACGACGCCGGCGCCGACGGCGTGCTCGGAGTCGACGAACTCCATATCGTCTTCACCGAATTCAAGTCGATGCTGTCGCAGAGCGCGGCGGCGCGCCGCATCGCTCCGATGGTCGTCGAGTACGTCGAAGACGACCGTCCCGACGACGGCCCCCGCACCCTGTTCACGTTCGAGCCCAACGCGGAAACGCTGTTCGACGCACTGCTGCCGCGCTACGTGGCCACCCGCGTCTACGCCGCGTTGCTCGAGGCGGCGGCCTCGGAGTCGGCCTCACGCCGACGGGCCATGAAGTCGGCCACCGACAACGCCGACGATCTGATCAAGTCCCTCACCCTGGCGGCCAACCGCGAGCGGCAGGCACAGATCACCCAAGAAATCAGCGAGATCGTCGGCGGCGCCAACGCGCTGGCCGACGCCAAATGACCTCCAGCAGCATCGGTTAGGAAGCGAAGAAAATGAGCGCACCCGCAGAAGAGAAGTCCAAGGAAAGCACCAAGGAGACCACCGGTCGCGTGGTTCGTATCACCGGCCCGGTTGTGGACGTGGAGTTTCCCCGCGGTTCCGTGCCCGAGCTGTTCAACGCGCTGCACGCGGAGATCTCCTACAAGGAGCTGTCGAAGACGCTGACACTGGAGGTCGCGCAGCACCTCGGCGACAACCTGGTGCGGACCATCTCGATGCAGCCCACCGACGGTCTCGTCCGCGGCGTCGAGGTCACCGACACCGGTAACTCGATCTCGGTGCCCGTCGGCGACGGCGTCAAGGGCCACGTGTTCAACGCCCTGGGTGACTGCCTCGACGAGCCGGGCTACGGCAAGGACTTCGAGCACTGGTCGATCCACCGCAAGCCGCCGGCCTTCTCCGAGCTCGAGCCTCGTACCGAGATGCTCGAGACGGGCCTCAAGGTCGTCGACCTGCTGACCCCCTACGTGCGCGGTGGCAAGATCGCGCTGTTCGGCGGCGCGGGCGTGGGCAAGACCGTGCTCATCCAGGAGATGATCAACCGCATCGCCCGCAACTTCGGTGGTACCTCGGTGTTCGCCGGCGTGGGTGAGCGCACCCGTGAGGGCAACGACCTGTGGGTCGAGCTCGAGGACGCCAACGTGCTCAAGGACACCGCGCTGGTGTTCGGTCAGATGGACGAGCCGCCGGGCACGCGTATGCGTGTCGCGCTCTCGGCGCTGACCATGGCGGAGTACTTCCGCGACGAGCAGGGTCAGGACGTGCTGCTGTTCATCGACAACATCTTCCGGTTCACCCAGGCCGGTTCCGAGGTGTCGACGCTGCTCGGGCGTATGCCGTCCGCGGTGGGTTACCAGCCCACGCTCGCTGACGAGATGGGTGAGCTCCAGGAGCGCATCACCTCGACCCGCGGCAAGTCCATCACCTCGATGCAGGCCGTGTACGTGCCCGCCGACGACTACACCGACCCGGCGCCCGCCACCACGTTCGCACACCTCGATGCGACCACCGAGCTTTCTCGTACGGTGTTCTCGAAGGGCATCTTCCCGGCCGTGGACCCGCTGGCATCGAGCTCGACGATCCTCGACCCGGCCGTCGTCGGTGACGAGCACTACCGCGTCGCGCAGGAAGTCATCCGAATCCTGCAGCGTTACAAGGATCTTCAGGACATCATCGCCATCCTCGGTATCGACGAGCTCGCCGAAGAGGACAAGCAGCTGGTCAACCGTGCGCGTCGTATCGAGCGCTTCCTGAGCCAGAACATGATGGCGGCCGAGCAGTTCACCGGTCAGCCCGGCTCCACGGTGCCGCTCAAGGAGACCATCGAGGCGTTCGACAAGCTCACCAAGGGCGACTTCGATCACCTGCCCGAGCAGGCGTTCTTCCTGATCGGTGGTCTCGACGACCTGGCGAAGAAGGCCGAAAGCCTCGGCGCCAAGCTGTGATCGCCAGTGACGCTATCGGGAAGGGCGGTGTGACATGGCGGAGATGAACGTCGAGATCGTCGCCGTCGAGCGTGAATTGTGGGCGGGTGAAGCGACTTTCGTCTTCACTCGCACCACCGCGGGTGAGATCGGCATCCTGCCCCGGCACATTCCGCTCGTCGCTCAGCTCGTCGACGACGCGATGGTGCGGGTCGAGCGGGACGGTGAGGACGATCTGCGGATCGCTGTCGACGGGGGTTTCCTGTCGGTGACGGAAGAGACCGTCCGCATCCTGGTCGAGAACGCACAGTTCGAAGACGAGATCAACGCCGACGACGCGAAGCAGGATTCCGAGTCCGACGACGAGCGGACAGCAGCATGGGGCAGGGCGCGGCTCCGCGCCCTCGGCCAGCTGGACTGACCGGCGATGAGCGCGTCCATGGTGTTCATGGTCGCGCTGGTCAGCGTGCTTCTGCTGGCCGTCATCGCACTGAGCTACCGGTTGTGGAAACTACGCCAGGTGGGCGGCACGGCAGCGATCCTTCGTGACGTGCCCGCCGTCGGCGGCCACGGTTGGCGCCACGGTGTAGTGCGTTATCGCGGTGGCGAGGCGCAGTTCTACCAACTCTCCAGCCTTCGGTGGTGGCCCGATCGGACGCTCAGCCGGCGGGGTTTGGAGGTCGTGTCGCGACGCCCACCGCGCGGTGACGAGTTCGACATCATGACCGACGAGATCGTCGTCCTCGAACTGCGCGACGTCGTGCCTGACCGCGGCCGGGGATACGAGATCGCCCTGGATCGCGGTGCGCTGACCGCGTTCACCTCATGGGTCGAATCGCGACCCTCGCCCCGGGCCCGTCGACGCAGCTACTGAGCGGTGCCGCCCGGGCGCCACAACACATCGCCGTCCGGGTTGGCCACCCGCGACAGGATGAACAGCAGGTCGGACAACCGGTTCAGATACTTCGCGGGCAGCACGCTGATGGAGTCGCCGTGGGCGTCGATCGCCAGCCAGGCTGATCGTTCAGCCCGCCGCGCCACCGTGCGCGCGACGTGCAGGAGTGCCGACAGTGCTGTGCCGCCGGGCAAGATGAACGAGTTGAGCGCCGGCAGGGGCTCGTTGAACTCGTCGCACCACTTCTCGAGGCGGTCGATGTAGCTCTGTTGGATGCGCAGCGGCGGGTATTCCGGGTTGTCGACCACTGGTGTGGACAGGTCGGCGCCCGCATCGAACAGGTCGTTCTGGATACGGCGGAGTACGTCGAGCACGCGTTCGTCGGGTTGCCCCAGTGCGACCGCGACACCGATCGCGGCGTTCGCCTCGTCACAGTCGGCGTATGCCACCAGCCGCGGGTCGTTCTTGGACACCCGGCTGAAATCACTGAGGCCTGTGGTCCCGTCGTCGCCGGTCCGGGTGTAGATCCGCGTCAGATGCACTGCCATGCCCAAACCGTACGGGACGTGTCCGGGGTGATTCGCGGAGACTGACATGGGTCTGCCCGCTGTTTACACTGACCGCGTGGGTGAGCGTTTCGTGGTGACCGGCGGCAGTCGGTTGGCAGGCGAAGTGGCTGTCGGAGGCGCCAAGAACAGCGTCTTGAAACTGATGGCCGCGTCCTTGCTGGCCGAAGGCACCAGCACCATCACCAATTGTCCCGACATCCTCGACGTCCCGCTGATGGCCGAGGTGCTTCGCGGCCTGGGCGCGACCGTCGATCTCGACGGCGACGTCGTCCGCATCACCTCCCCGGACGAACCAAAGTACGACGCCGACTTCGCCGCGGTCCGGCAGTTCCGTGCGTCGGTGTGCGTGCTCGGTCCGCTGGTCGGCAGGTGCAAACGAGCCAAAGTGGCGCTGCCGGGGGGAGACGCGATCGGGTCGCGCCCGCTGGACATGCACCAGGCAGGTCTGCGCCAACTCGGTGCGCGATGCACGATCGAGCACGGGTGTGTGGTGGCCGAGGCCGACCACCTGCACGGCGCCGAGATCCAGCTCGAGTTCCCGTCGGTCGGTGCCACCGAGAACATTCTGATGGCGGCGGTACTCGCCGAGGGCGTCACCACGATTCACAACGCGGCGCGCGAACCCGATGTCGTGGACCTGTGCACGATGCTCAACCAGATGGGCGCGCAGATCAGCGGCGCGGGATCCTCGACGCTGACCATCACCGGTGTCGACCGGCTCTATCCCACCGAGCATCGGGTCATCGGGGACAGGATCGTCGCCGCGACGTGGGGGATCGCCGCGGCGATGACGCGCGGGGACATCTCGGTGACCGGGGTCGATCCCGCGCATCTGCAGTTGGTGCTCCACAAACTGCACGACGCCGGCGCGACCGTGACGCAGTCCGACGACGGCTTCCGGGTTGTGCAGTACGAGCGACCGAAGGCAGTGAACGTGGCGACGCTGCCGTTCCCCGGTTTTCCGACCGACTTGCAGCCGATGGCCATCGGTCTGGCCTCGATAGCCGACGGCACGTCGATGATCACGGAGAACGTGTTCGAAGCGCGGTTCCGTTTCGTCGAGGAGATGATCCGGTTGGGTGCGGACGCCCGCACCGACGGCCATCACGCCGTATTGCGGGGGATACCGCAGCTGTCGAGTGCACCGGTGTGGTCGTCGGACATCCGTGCGGGCGCCGGCTTGGTGTTGGCCGGACTCGTGGCAGATGGTGACACCGAAGTGCACGACGTCTTTCACATCGACCGCGGGTATCCGAAGTTCGTGGAAAATCTCGTCAGTCTGGGCGCGGAGGTCGAGCGAGTCAGCTAGGGTCCGGCGCTCGTTTTGGCCTCTTGCGCTGGGCATTTGGGCGTCTGGCCGACAGCACGTAGTATTTCATTCATAAGCAACGGCCTCGGTCGAAAGACCTGAGGACGAGCTTGACCGCCCTGGTCACATGCAGTACAGTGGCAGGGTTGCCTGAAAACGGCGGTGTTGTTTGAGAACTCAATAGTGTGTTTGGTGGTTTTTGTTTGTTGTTTTTTGTTGTGTCCGCATTTTCCCGTTTGG